>NZ_JBCIVK010000003.1:0-637315 GCF_039409795.1 Kosakonia sp. PSU_27
AGGCCATCCTGACGGATGGCCTTTTTGCGTTTTTACGCTGTGAACCCACACCCTGCGATGCCAGATGCCAGATGCCAGATGCCAGATGCCAGATGCCAGATGCCAGATGCCAGATGCCAGATGCCGGATGCCAGATGCCGGATGCTGGATGTCGGTCGCTGGCTTTCAGCAGTCCTCGGTGCGTGGCGGAAAAAGCAGCCTGCCTCCGGAGCCAGTGCACAAAAGACGTGACTGCCTGATCAGAACAAAGCCTCATGCGAAAGCGCGGGGCTTTTTCAAGTTCGCACATGCCCCTATTCTGAATTGCTTACCTTGCTAAGTTGAAATGTGATGTGCATCACTCCTGAAATATAACAAATGTGTAACATTTTGATCTTTGAGCTGAGTGGATATGGATATTCACAAGATTCATATCTCCAAAATCTTTAGCAGGAGTATCAATAGAATGGCAGAAAGCAGTGTGACAACACGAGACTCGCTCACCAGTAGCGATACCCGACGCAGGGTATGGGCGATCATTGGCGCTTCATCAGGTAACCTGGTGGAGTGGTTTGATTTCTATGTCTACTCCTTTTGCTCCCTCTATTTCGCGCACATCTTTTTCCCCGCAGGCAACACGACAACTCAGTTATTACAAACCGCCGGCGTTTTTGCTGCAGGCTTTCTGATGCGACCGATCGGAGGCTGGTTATTTGGCCGTATCGCTGACAGGCGCGGACGTAAGGCATCGATGCTCATCTCGGTGTGTATGATGTGCCTGGGATCGCTGGTCATCGCCTGCCTGCCCGGTTATGACTCCATCGGTACCTGGGCACCCGCATTATTACTGCTGGCGCGCCTGTTCCAGGGACTATCAGTGGGCGGTGAATATGGCACAAGCGCGACTTATATGAGCGAAGTGGCAGTGGAAGGGCGTAAAGGATTTTACGCATCATTTCAGTATGTCACGTTGATCGGCGGGCAATTGCTGGCTCTGTTGGTTGTGGTTGTATTGCAGCAGGTTCTGAGCGACGAAGATTTACGTGCCTGGGGATGGCGTATTCCGTTTGCGCTCGGTGCCGCACTGGCTATTGTTGCGCTGTGGCTACGCCGACAACTTGATGAAACCTCACGGCAGGAGGTACGGGCCCTGAAAGAAGCGGGATCGCTAACAGGGCTGTGGCGTAACCGCAAGGCTTTCATTATGGTGCTTGGCTTTACGGCTGGCGGCTCACTGGCGTTCTACACCTTTACCACCTATATGCAAAAATATCTGGTAAATACCGCCGGAATGCATGCCAACGTTGCCAGCGTCATTATGACAGTTGCGTTATTTGTCTTTATGCTGATTCAACCCGTTATCGGCGCGCTGTCGGACAAGATAGGCCGCCGTTCCTCAATGTTGCTGTTCGGCGGCCTTGCCACGCTCTGTACTGTCCCGATTCTCAGCGCACTGCACAGCGTCACTTCGCCTTATGCCGCGTTCGCGCTGGTCATGCTGGCATTAGTGATAGTCAGTTTCTACACCTCAATCAGTGGGATCCTGAAAGCCGAAATGTTCCCGGCGCAGGTTCGTGCGTTAGGTGTCGGGTTATCTTATGCCGTGGCGAATGCGCTGTTTGGTGGTTCGGCAGAGTATGTTGCGCTGTCGCTCAAATCGGCCGGTTTTGAAAGCAGCTTTTTCTGGTACGTTACGGTGATGGGCGCATTGGCATTTCTGGTTTCCCTGATGCTGCATCGTAAAGGGAAAGGCATCCGGCTTTAGTGTTTATCTTGCCAGTTGCCACACGGCAAAACCGGTTGTAGCACCGGCAACATCCCATGCGAAATCTTTCCAGCTCCAGCCGCTCCCTGCCGGGCGGCTATCCCATAACTCTTTCGATGCGCCAAGGCTGACAGATAACATCAGACCGTATACCGCACTTCGGTCACGGCTGATGCCCTGACGTTGCGCGTATTCATTCCCGGCTGCAGAAAGCATGGCAGAACCAAGAAAATGTTGTGCTTTATCCTGCCCGCTCCAGCTATCGTTCGCCATATGGCTACAGCCTGTCAGCAGCAGTGTTGTTGCCAGCAAGGTGTATTTCATTGGAAGACCTGAAAAAAAGCCCCATCGCAGGGACGGGGCTTAAGGTTAAAGAATGCGGCTAATCAGCTTATCAATGCGGATACGGCGCAGGCGGCGTATCAGCTTACGTACTTTCACCGGGTAATCCGCAATGCTCTGCAAATCGCGGTAATGATTAACCACTGTGGTGTGCGTGCGAATAAGCTCCAGCTCTTTATCACGCTGTGCGGCCAGCTCATGTTTTGGATCGTGGATGAGCACCGCGTTTTCCAGATCCAGACGCCAGGCGCGCGGGTTCAGGTTGTTCCCGGTGAGCAGGATCCACTCATCGTCGACCCACATTCCTTTCAGGTGGTAACTGTTATCGTCATCTTTCCACAGGCGAACGACAAGCTGGTCGGTATTCACATAATATTGCAGGCGGCTTAAGAAACGACGCAGGTTTATCTCATACAGATAAGGCAACGCGCCAATAATCTTAAACGGCTCATCTTCAGGAATGAAAAAGTCATTGGCCGTCTTATCGCCAACGATGATTTCGACTTTTTTCCCCTCGCGCAGCAATTGAATAATATTGCGTACCAGTACCGCAGGCAGGTTGAAATAGGGCGTACAAATCGTCAGCTTGTGCTCTGCGCACGGCATCAGATGGAAAATCGTCTTATTCAGCAGGCTGGATTTACCCAGACCAACCAGCGGAGTCACTGCCAGCTGTTCGTTATCTGCATCGCCCTGGAAATGGTACGACGCATCGCGCAATTCCTGGCGGAACAGGCGGATATCATTTTTGATTTCCGGGCTTTTAGGACGCAGCGGATCGTCAAGGCGGTTCACGCCACGACCCTGAATCAGATTCTGCTCAACCCAGCCTTGCATGACGTCTGCCATCTGCGGATTGCGGATCAACTGATAACGGTCATAGCGGTATTTATCGTGCTGATGCAGGTAAACATCGTTAAGGCTCGCGCCGCTATACAGCACGCAGTCATCAATAATAAAGCCTTTGAAGTGGAGCACGCCAAGCGCTTCGCGGGTATTAACCGGCACGCCGTAAACGGGAACGACAACGCCAGGGTTTTCCTGCGCCAGACGGCAGTACCAGTCCGCATTGGTATTCGACGCTGCTGCGCCAATACGGCCGCGCTGAGCGCGATGCCAGTCAACGAGGACGCGAACATCCAGCTCCGGGCGCTGGCGTTTTGCTTCATACAGCGCGTTCAGAATTCCTTTCCCGCCATCATCCTGCTCAAGATACAGGGCAATGATATAGATCCGGCGCGTTGCTGTGGCTATCTTCGCAAGCAGCGTCTCCCTGAAATCAGCAGGAGCATAGAAGAACTCTATATCATCAGCTGACTGAGAAATCTTGGGTAATTGGGCAAGGTGTTGTTGATGTTTATTACGCTTAAATTTTGACAACATCACAGTGCGTTTCTTCTCTGTTTATTGAAGGGTCTTCTGTTGCATGCAGACGACATAAGCGGGCAATAATAACACCGAGCCTGCTAAAGTGGTCAACATTTCCAGTACCTTACTCGGGATTACTCTGTCTGTGTCAGATGGAGCGACAAACCGACTATGCCATCTTCCAGTTGGATATCGACATCGAATCCCAGTTTACGCGCCAGTGTCACCATGCCGCGATTGTTGGGCATAGTAATACCATTCAAGCGCTTAAGTCCGTGATCCCGGGTATAACTGATGAGCTTTTCAAGTAAACGTCGTCCGAGCCCGAGCCCTTTCAAATCGGATCGCACCAGCACGGCAAATTCAGCGTCGATATTATCCGGATCGGAAATAGCGCGGGTTACGCCTAAAATCTCTTCGCCCTGATCGGTGCTGCGCACGGCCACGAAGGCCATTTCCCGATCGTAGTCGATCTGCGTCATATTCGCTAAATCATCGTGGGTAAATTCGTTGATCTCGCTAAAGTAGCGATAATAGAGATCTTCTTTTGTCACCCTGGCAATAAATGCCTGCAACTGAGGTTCGTCCTCGGGAAGAATCGGACGGAACAAGCACTGTTCGCCATTTCTCATCTCAACATGTTCTTCCAGATGCTGCGGATAGGGGCGAATCGCAAGACGCGTCTCACCGTTCCCGGCGCTGGGCGCAATAGACATTGTGACATCCAGCGCCGTGAATTCGCTGCCGGAAGCCAGCAAAGGGTGAATGTCGAGCCGTTCGATTTCCGGGCAATCGACAATCAAATTTGAGACCTGAACTAAAAACTGGCTCAGGCCAGCGATATCCAGCGTGCGTAATGCGCTGCGCCCGCGGATCTTTTTACTTTTGATCGCCTGAATCACCAGGTAGCGCGCCAGATTCATGTTCAGTGGCGGAAGCGCCACAGCGGCTTGATCCTCTGCCCGCCACTCAACGCCGCCTTCACCTAACATGATCAGCGGGCCAAAAACTGGATCGTGTTCTACCACGACACGCAGTTCCTGTGCGCCAGCACGGTTCGCCATGCTTTGCACTTGCAAACCATGGATGCGCGCCTGCGGCCAGTTCATTTTGACGCGATCAATAATCGCATCAGCAGCCTGCTGCACCTCTTTCGCGGTACGCAGATAAAGCATTACCCCCTGGACTTCCGACTTATGCGGGATATCGGGAGAGCGTAATTTCAGCGCGACCGGGTAGCCAATCTGTTCGGCAATATGCACGGCTTCCGCACTGTCGCTGGCAATCCAGGTCGGCAGCGTTTGCAGCCCCCAGGCGCGTAAAATTGGCTGCACTTCATGGGTATCCAGCGTTGATGCGCCATCGGCCAGTGCCTGTTGCAGAAGGTTGTGTGCTGCGGCGGTATCTGCTGTCAGACTCACTGAGAGCGCTGGCGTTTCACGTAGCTGTTTCTGGTTTCGCCGATATTCCACCATATGCATAAAGGCCGTGATGGTGCCTTCAGGCGTTCGGTAAGTTGGCAACCCGGCTTCGCTGAACAGACGCCGCGCTTCCTGCGAGGAAAACTCACCGCACCAGTTGGTCAATACGGTGACGTATTTCCCGCGTGGATGTTTTTTCAGCGCGTCAATTAACGCCACCGCGCTTTCGCTGCCGGGCGCTGCGGCGCTGGGCGCGTGGATCACCATCAGCGCATCGTAATCCTGGCTGTCGAGCAGAATATTCAACGCGGCGATGTAACGCTCGCTGCTGGCGTCATCGCGCAAGTCCAGCGGGTTAGCGGGTTCCACATACTCCGGCAGCACGTCGCGCAACTGCGTTATCGTCTCTTCACTCAGTGTGGCCAGCTTACCGTTGCGTGACCACAGTTCGTCCAGTGCCAGCGCGGCGGGGGCCGCGCCATTACTGATGATCATCAACCGTTCGCCGCGCAACGGGCGCATATGGCTGAGCGTTTCGACGGCGGAAAAAAGTTCATGGGTATCCTGTACCCGCAATAAACCGGCGCGCTGAATTGCCGCATCCCAGGCCGGATCGAGCCCCGCATGGGAATGCAGCAGACGCTGCGCTTCCGGGCTGCGACCGCTTTTTATGACCAGAATCGGTTTATTACGTGATGCGCTACGTGCGGCGGAAACAAAGCGACGGGCGTCACTTAGCTGTTCCAGATAGAGCAGGATAGCGCTGGTTTTACTGTCGCGCGCCAGGAAATCGAGCAGTTCATCAACATCAATATCGAGGCTATCGCCGAGTGCGATGAAATAAGAAAACCCCATTTCCCGCTGCTGCGCCCAGTCGAGGATGGTATTGGAGACGGCGGCAGACTGGGAAATAAACGCCAGTTTGCCGCGTGTAATCGGCACCGGCGAAAAACTGGCGTTAAGGCCTTGCCAGGGGGCGAGCAAGCCCAGGCTGTTTGGGCCAAGCAACCGCATCTGATAGCGGCCAGCGCAGGCCAGCAAATCGGCATGCTGCTCGGGCGGAGCGGAAAGAATAATGCAGGTTTTACACCCCTTTTGGCCGAGCGCCTCAAGCAGCGTCAAATTACGTTTAGCGTGGGTACACAACACCGCAAGATCGGGCGTGAAAGGCAGGCTGCCGACATCCGGCCACGCCAGAACACCCTGAACTGCTTTATAGGCGGGCGTTACCGGTAAGACAGGACCGGCGAAACCGCCTGCCAGTAAATTGCGCATCATTAAAAAACCCGCGCGATCCGGCTTCATGGATGCACCCACCACCGCAATCGATCGGGGACGTAATAACGCTTCCAGCCCTCGTTGGCTCATACCGGCCTCCGCAAAAGAGTGACCCGATGATATTAAACGTTTTCTACGGCGTTTGCTGTGATGGCGGATGGATGATGCGGTTTCCCCGCCAGGTAACGCTCGCGGAACAGGGTGAAGTGATCGCTGAGCGCTTGCGCTGCGGTGTTGTCGCCAGCGAGATCCAACAGGGCAATGGCCACTTCCGCCGTGCAGTATTGATCGTCTGCATGCGCTTCCCTTAAACGATAGGCAGACACGCGTGACAAATCGACGGAGATAACCGGTAATGCATCCAGATAGGGGCTTTTGCGAAACATTTTACGCGCTTCGGTCCAGGTGCCATCCAGCATAATAAACAGTGGCGGTTTGCCGGCGGCGGGAGCGCTCAACACCTGACGTTCGCTGCCCGCGTAAGACGCCGGGAAGACAACCATCGGTTGGTATTCGTCGCTGGTACATAGATCAATAAGCGCTTGCGTTGGTTCGGTACGCGACCACTGAAAAGCCTGCGTATCGGGCAGGATATCGGCAATCAAACGCCCGGTGTTACTGGGTTTCATTGGCTCGGTGTCGAACATGACCAGGCAAAAACGGCTATTGGCGCAAGCCGGTTTTAAGGTATCACACAGACAGTTTTTCAGCGGCAGCAAGCAGCGCTGGCAGCGGCGAATACGGTTGCCACGCGCCAGAAACGGGCGCGTCGAGCGGGCAAGGCGCTCAGCACGGAGTTGGAGAACAGCGTTATTGGTCATGAAGGTCGCGCAAGAAAAACGCCATTGTCGCAGAGCTGAAAACGGGGCACAAGATGCGCCCCGAAAGGATTACAGTGATTCGTTAAGCCAGCTGTCGAACGGCGCTTTTGGCATCGCGCCACTTAGCATGTCCACCACTTCGCCATTTTTGAACAGCATAATGGTCGGAATACTGCGAATGCGGAAACGCGCACTGAGCTCGCGCTCGGCTTCGGTGTTAACTTTTACAAAGCGTACTTTACCGCTGCGTTCTTCTGCGACATCTTCGAAAATCGGCGCGAAGTTGCGGCACGGGCCGCACCATGGCGCCCAGAAATCGACAACCACAGGCAGGTCATCTTTCAGCAGCTTATCCAGGGTTTCGCCAGTCGCATTGATTACATCTCCATCGAACAGCTCATGTCCACAGCGCCCACATTTCGCGCCGTCGTTCATTCTTTCTTCAGGAATGCGGTTCAGCGCCTGACAGCTTGCACATACGGTATTCATAACTAACCTCAGGGAAGCGATGGTACAAAGCGGCGTTTTGCCGGTATGTTTCTTCAATGTTACATATTATTGATAAGAAGGTTTTAAACGACAACGCGTTTTATTCAATGAGTACAATAGCCGATAACTTTTGAACGAATTAATGGCTAAGCGCCAGCACATCAGGTAATCTGCGCGCTTCGCGCAGCGCTGGTGGAGAAAAGCATGAACGATGAATTAAAGAATAAAAGCGGCAAGGTCAAAGTGATGTATGTCCGCAGTGATGATGATTCCGATAAACGTGGCTATAACCCGCGCACCGGGAAAGGGCCAGCGCGTAGCGGAACGTCTTCGCGCGGTGGCGATGACCGTCGCACCTCCCGCGATGATAAAGGTCGTGCTGGCCGTGACGACAGAAGTCGTTCTGCCCGCGATGACCGGGGCCGCCCTGCTCGCGATGACAGAAGCCGCCCGCAGCGAGACAATTTCAGTAGCCAGAGTGATTCGCCGTGGCGTACCGTTTCCCGTGCGCCGGGCGACGAAACGCCGGAAAAACCGGATCACGGTGGTATTAGCGGTAAAAGTTTTATCGATCCGGAAGTGCTGCGCCGTCAGCGCGCGGAAGAGACGCGCGTCTATGGCGAAAATGCCTGCCAGGCACTGTTCAGCAGCCGTCCTGAATCGATTGTCCGCGCCTGGTTTGTGCAGAGCGTGACCCCGCGTTTTAAAGAAGCCCTGCGCTGGATGGCCGCGAACCGTAAAGCGTATCACGTGGTTGATGAAGACGAACTGGCGAAAGCCTCCGGTACAGAACATCACGGCGGCGTATGCTTCCTGATCAAAAAGCGTAATGGTCTTAGCGTCCAGAAATGGGTGGCGAATGCCGCAGAAGAAGATTGCGTGCTGGCGCTGGAAGATGTGGGCAACCCGCACAACCTCGGCGCAATTATGCGTAGCTGCGCGCATTTCGGTGTGAAAGGCGTGGTATTGCAGGATGCGGCAGTGGTTGAATCTGGCGCGGCTGTCCGTACCGCAGAAGGCGGCGCGGAACACGTTCAGCCGATCACCGGCGATAGCTTTGTCGATGCGCTGGAAGAGTTCCGCCAGGCGGGTTACGCGCTGGTGACGACTTCCAGCCACAACGGAACGCCGCTGTTTAAAGCTGAGTTGCCGAAAAAGATGGTGCTGGTGCTGGGTCAGGAGCGTGATGGTTTGTCTGATGTGACGCTGTCTCGTTCAGACTTAAGCGTCTCAATTGAAGGCACCGGCAACGTTGAAAGCCTCAACGTGTCTGTCGCAACCGGCGTGTTGCTGGCAGAGTGGTGGCGTCAAAATAAAGCCTGATAGCGCAACGCCATATGCAATAAAAGATGCCAGCGTAATGCTGGCATTTTTTTATTCTACTCGCTGAAAATCACACCCTGTGGGTATGGTCATCAACACCTTTTGGGCTCTGCTTTATTGCTGTTGGATTTCAATCTCACAAGCCTGGCAGAGGCTTTTTTCAAGTCCTTCCAGGGGGCAATTAACGCCGTCTTTTCTGGAGGCTGATTTTTACTTACTCTCTGCCGGGAGTGTCGGCATCCAGTCGATTGGCGTTTCGCCCTGTTTTTCCAGCCATTGATTCGCCAGGACAAAATGGTTACAGCCGAAAAATCCACGGTGCGCGGAGAGCGGTGACGGATGCGGTGCTTTCAGAACATGATGGCGTTTTGTGTCGATAATCGCCCCTTTTTTCTGTGCGTGCGAACCCCAAAGCAGAAAGACCACGCCTTCGCGGTGCTCATTAATCAGGCTAATCACTTTATCGGTGAAGGTTTCCCAGCCGAGGCTTGCGTGCGAGTGCGCCTGACCGGCGCGTACGGTGAGTACGGTATTAAGTAGCAGCACGCCCTGACGCGCCCAGCTTTCGAGATAACCATGTTGCGGGCGCACAAAACCCGGGATGCTGGCTTCCAGCTCTTTATACATATTCAGCAGAGAAGGGGGAGGTGCAATGCCCGGAAGAACAGAAAACGCCAAACCGTGAGCTTGTCCCGGGCCGTGGTAGGGATCCTGGCCGAGGATCACAACTTTGACATCGCCAAGCTCAGTGAAACGAAAGGCGTTGAACACATCTTTCTGCGGCGGATAGATGGTTATTCCGGACTGACGTTCAGCCGCCACCGTGCTAAGGGTATTAATAAAGTACGGCTGCTGTTTTTCTTCTGCCAGCACATCATGCCATGTTAATGAAGTGGTCATCCCGCTCTCCTGCGAAGTTCGTTCCCCGTAGCTTAACTGCTTATTTCCCCGGAACAAAATTCACTGTCGCCCGTGAACGAAAATCCTAAAAATATTTTTAAAATTTACAAAAATTTTAAGTTGGTGTGACTGGTGTAACTTGATATAAAACAAGTATATTCCCCAATAGCCATTTTCACTGTGTGGTTTTTATTGATTTAAATCAAAGAATGCCGCATGTCGGACTGGTATATAAACAATCAGACAACAATGGTTTTACCAATTGGCCGGAAAGATTCCGGCTAATCAAATAATGTGCCTAAGGGAGGCTATTCATGATTACTGGTATACAGATTACTAAAGCTGCCAATGACAACCTGCTGAATTCGTTCTGGCTGCTCGATAACGACAAAGGTGAAGCGCGTTGCGTATGTGCCAAAGCGGGTTATGCAGAAGATGAAGTGGTTGCGGTTAGCAAACTCGGCGATATCGAATACCGTGAAATTCCGATGGAAGTGAAACCGGAAGTGCGCGTTGAAGGCGGCCAGCATCTGAACGTTAACGTGCTGCGTCGTGAAACACTGCTTGATGCCGTTGAACACCCGGAAAAATACCCACAGCTGACGATTCGTGTCTCCGGTTATGCTGTGCGTTTTAACTCTCTGACGCCAGAACAGCAGCGCGACGTTATTGCTCGTACCTTTACTGAAAGCCTGTAATTTCAGGCACACATAAAAACGCCGGGATTTCCCGGCGTTTTTTTACTCTTCTGTATTTTGCGGCGCAGTACTTGCAGCGCTTGGCTTACGTCGTTTACCAATGTTTTTGGTGTCACGATGGCGTTGCTTCACGCGCGGTTTCTCTTTTTCTTTCTCTTTTTTCTTCTCTGCTCGCTTCGCCAGCACTTTCTTCGACGGTTTGCCTGTCAGCTTTTCACTGGGAGCGCGCGTTTTCGCACGCAATTCATCTATTACACGCGGCTTCAGCGGCTCTTCAACATAACGGCCAATTTTACCCAGCAGCAGATGATCGTGCGCTTCGACCAGCGAAATCGCGGTGCCTTTACGACCCGCGCGGCCTGTACGACCGATGCGGTGCAGGTAGGTATCGCCGCTGCGCGGCAGATCGAAGTTAAAGACGTGGCTGACATCATCGATATCAATGCCGCGAGCGGCGACATCGGTGGCGACCAGCACATTCACACGACCTTCTGTCAGGCGTTTGATCGCTTCGTTACGCTTCGCCTGTACCATCTCACCTTCGAGATAGCAGTTGTTGATACCCGCTTCACGCAGCCAGTTCGCCAGCTCATGCACACGTTCGCGTTTGCGCACAAACACGATAGAGCGGCTAACTTCAGGTTGCTTGAGCAGATGTACCAGCAGCGCGGTTTTATGGGCGACGTCATCGGCACGGTAGTACCACTGGTGAATTTTCTTGCGCTCACGCGTTGATGGCGTGGCGGAAACTTCGACAGGATCTTCCAGCAGGCGCTCAGCAAAATTTTTAATGGCCTCGCCTTCCAGCGTCGCGGAGAACAGCATGGTCTGCTTACGCCAGCGGGTTTCACCGGCAATATGCTCGATATCTTGTGCGAAGCCCATGTCCAGCATGCGGTCTGCTTCGTCAAGGATCAGCGTTTCTACCGCGCGGCAGTCGAAGTTCTCTTCTTTAATATATTGCAGCAGGCGGCCAGTGGTCGCGACTACGATATCCTGGTTTTCGCTGAACACTTCCGCGTGGTTCATATACGCTACACCGCCGGTAATGGTGGCGATATCCAGATGCGTGTTCGCGGCAAGTTCACGCGCGTGATCGGCAACCTGCATCGCCAGTTCGCGGGTCGGCGTCAGGATCAGGATACGCGGCGGGCCGGATTTTTTACGCGGGAAGTCCAGAAGGTGCTGCAACGCAGGCAGCAGATATGCCGCCGTTTTACCGGTGCCGGTAGGGGCGGAACCGAGGACATCACGCCCTTCAAGCGCAGGCGGAATGGCGGCGGCCTGGATGGCGGTCGGGCGTGTAAAGCCTTTACTCTGGAGCGCGTCCAGTAGGCTGTCGTCAAGTTCGAGTTCGGAAAAAGTCGTTACAGTCATGATCTACCTCTGTGTGGGGCGCCGATTATAGACGTTACGGCTGCAATCTTCATCTGTTGTCTGCTTATTGCTTTTCCGGCGCTTTGCTTTCCCCTATGCTACACCGGTTTCCGAATCGAGGTTGTAAAGATGTCCCAGTCAAAGGCTCAGTTGCGCCGTGACGGCTTCACGTTTAAAGAATTCTTTGTTGCGCACGATCGCTGTGCCATGAAAGTGGGCACCGATGGGGTGATGTTAGGCGCGTGGGCACCAGTTTCCAAAGCGCGGCATGTGCTGGACATTGGTACCGGCAGTGGGCTGCTGGCGCTGATGCTGGCGCAACGCACATCGCCAGAAGTAACAATTGATGCCGTCGAGTTGGATGAGCAAGCTGCGGGGCAGGCACAGGAAAATGTCCAGGCCTCGTCGTGGGCGGAGCGCATTACCGTGCATCAGGCGGATATCTGCCAGTGGAGCACGGAAAACACCGCGCGCTTCGATCTGATTGTTAGCAATCCACCCTATTTTGACGAAGGGGTGCAATGCGCCACGCCAGAGCGCGATAAAGCGCGCTATACCACAACGCTTGATCATCAGTCCTTGCTGGAAATTGGCGCAACGCTGATTACGGAAGAGGGATTTTTCTGCGTCGTTCTGCCGATTGAAATCAGCGAAGCCTTTGTCAGCAAAGCGCAAACGCTGGGCTGGCATCTGCGTTTGCGTACGGATGTGACTGAAACAGAAAGCCGCTTGCCACATCGGGTCCTGCTGGCTTTCTCACCGCGAGATGGCGAAATGTTTGCCGATCGTCTGGTGATCCGTGGGCCAGATCAGCGTTACTCAGAGAGCTACACTGCGCTGACCCAGGCGTTTTATCTGTTTATGTAGTTTTGTGGCGAGAGCACTGTCGGGCCGGATTCCGGCAGTAAATCGGGGTAATCCAGCGTGAAATGCAACCCGCGGCTCTCTTTGCGCGCCATCGCACAGCGGACAATTAACTCCGCGACTTGCACCAGGTTGCGCAATTCCAGCAGGTTATTCGAAACACGGAAGTTCGCGTAGTATTCATCGATTTCCTGCTGCAACAACGTAATACGGCGCTGCGCCCGTTCAAGGCGTTTAGTGGTGCGCACAATGCCGACGTAATCCCACATAAACAGCCGTAATTCGTGCCAGTTGTGTTGCAGAATAACCCGTTCATCGGCATCGTCCACGCGACTTTCATCCCATGCTGGCAACGTCGTGACCGCCTGGGCATGCGGTATCCGGTGGGCAATATCTTCCGCTGCAGACCAGCCGTAGACCAGACACTCCAGTAGCGAGTTCGACGCCATGCGGTTTGCTCCGTGCAAACCGCTATAGCTCACTTCCCCAATGGCATACAGCCCGTCGACGTCGGTACGCCCGCGATCGTCAATCATGACGCCGCCGCAGGTGTAATGTGCTGCGGGTACAATCGGAACAGGCTCTTTGGTTAAATCAATGCCAAGCCCGAGCAACTTTTCATAAATCATCGGGAAATGGTGACGGATAAATTCAGCCGGTTTATGGCTGATATCGAGATACATGCAATCGACGCCGAGGCGTTTCATTTCATGATCGATCGCACGGGCGACCACATCGCGTGGCGCTAACTCGCCCCGCGCGTCAAAATCTGGCATGAAACGGGTGCCGTCCGGGCGTTTCAAATGTGCGCCTTCACCGCGTAACGCTTCCGTGAGCAGGAAGTTGCGCGCCTGCGGGTGGAACAGGGCGGTTGGGTGAAATTGATTAAACTCCAGGTTCGCCACCCGACAGCCCGCACGCCAGGCCATGGCGATACCGTCCCCGGAGGCGATATCCGGATTGGTGGTGTACTGATAGACCTTCGAGGCGCCACCAGTTGCCAGTACCACAGCTTTTGCCTGGCAGGTTTCCACCTGTTCTTTATTACGGTTCCACACCCACGCGCCCACCACACGGCGCGTTCCGGCCAGGCCAATTTTGTCGGAGATAATCAGGTCCACCGCATTGCAGCGCTCAAGCACACGAATGTTCGGATGGTTAATCGCCTGGGTGACCAGCGTGTTTTCGACCTCTTTGCCGGTCGCGTCGGCGCTATGCAGAATGCGGCGGTGACTATGCCCGCCTTCACGCGTGAGGTGGTAGCTGGCTTCGCCGTTGGCAGCGACTTCGGTATCAAACAACACGCCTTGATCAATAAGCCACTGGACACACTGGCGCGCGTTGCTGGCGACAAACTCGGCGGCATGGCGCTCCACAATCCCGGCACCGGCAATCAGCGTGTCTTCCACATGCGATTCGATGCTATCGGTTTCATCAAATACCGCAGCGATACCGCCCTGCGCATAAAATGTCGAACCTTCGCTAATGGGACCCTTGCTTAAAACAATGACCTTATGTTTGTCTGCAAGCCGTAAAGCCACCGAAAGACCGGCCGCGCCGCTGCCGATGACCAGTACATCACAGGAGAGTTCAGGAGTCGTTTTCATGGTTTGTTTAATTTACTAAACACTGTTTGCGCAGCATAGCACCGTAAGCGGCAATTGATCACTGTTTTTTGTTGCTCTTGTATTAACGGCTAAACATGTAGGTAAGGGGAAAAGAGATAACCGGAAAAAAGCTATTAATAAGCAGTTTGTTAGCGAGGGCGTATTAGAGATGAAAAAAAAGCGGTATTGCGTTACTCTCTGGCGGTCTTAAGGTCTTTTCTTTGAGAAAACACATTGTTCAAAGTTTGCGGACTTATAATGAGTGAGAATGAAAAGTCTGTGGAACGATGCACAAAAACAAAGGCGTAACGGAACTTTATCACATACTGCCCCTCTAACTGGCTGCTTGCTCATATAGTGCAGTATTGGAGTGGCGTTCTGGATACGCGTGGAAATTGGTTTTGGGGAGACTTTACCTCGGATGAGCGAGCAGTTAACGGATCAGGTCCTGGTCGAAAGGGTCCAGAAAGGAGATCAGAAAGCGTTTAACTTACTGGTGGTGCGCTACCAGCATAAAGTGGCGAGTCTGGTTTCCCGTTATGTCCCTTCGGGCGATGTGCCTGATGTCGTACAAGAGTCATTTATAAAAGCCTATCGCGCGCTTGATTCATTCAGGGGGGATAGCGCTTTTTATACCTGGCTGTACCGAATTGCGGTTAATACAGCGAAAAATTACCTGGTTGCCCAAGGGCGCAGGCCGCCATCCAGTGATGTGGACGCAATTGAAGCAGAAAACTTCGAAAGTGGCGGTGCACTGAAAGAAATTTCGAACCCTGAGAACTTAATGTTGTCAGAAGAACTGCGACAAATAGTTTTTCGTACCATTGAGTCACTCCCGGAAGATTTACGTATGGCAATTACGTTGCGGGAGCTGGATGGCCTGAGTTATGAAGAGATTGCGGCCATAATGGATTGTCCGGTAGGTACCGTTCGTTCGCGTATCTTCCGTGCGCGGGAAGCTATTGATAATAAAGTTCAACCGCTTATCAGGCGTTGACGATAGCGGGATACTGAAAAAGGTATTAGGCATGCAGAAAGAACAACTTTCCGCTTTAATGGATGGTGAAACGCTGGATAGTGAGCTGCTCGTTGAGTTGTCTCAGGATCCGGAAATGCAGAAAACTTGGGAGAGCTACCATCTCATCCGCGATTCCATGCGTGGTGATACCGCCGATCTCCTCCATTTCGATATCTCAGCCCGAGTAATGGCCGCGATTGAGAATGACGCTGTTCAGGCGCCGGCGCCATTGATTCCTGAAGCTCAGCCCGCTCCTCACCAATGGCAGAAAATGCCGTTCTGGCACAAAGTTCGTCCGTGGGCCAGCCAGCTTACCCAGATGGGCGTTGCGGCATGCGTATCGCTTGCTGTAATTGTTGGCGTCCAGCACTATAATGGCTCGGCTGAATCAACCCAACAGCCCGAAGCGCCAGTATTTAATACGCTGCCGATGATGGGCAAAGCCAGTCCGGTGAGTTTGGGTGTTCCGTCTGATGCGACGGCAAATGCCGGTCAGCAACAGCAGGTGCAGGAACAACGTCGTCGCATTAATGCGATGCTGCAGGATTATGAACTGCAACGCCGTCTGCACTCCGAACAGCTTCAGTTTGAGCAGGCGCAAACACAGCAAGCAGCTGTTCAGGTGCCAGGAAATCAAACTTTAGGAACGCAATCGCAGTAATGAAGCAACTTTGGTGTGCCATGTCTTTTGTGGCTACTGGCTTGTTCTTCTCTGTCAACGCCTCGGCTGATGTTTCGTCCGGGGCGTTGCTGCAGCAAATGAACGTGGCGAGCCAGTCGCTCAACTATGAACTCTCTTTTGTCAGCATCAATAAGCAGGGTGTTGAATCGTTACGCTACCGCCATGTGCGTCTTAACGATCAGCCGCTTGCGCAGTTGTTGCAAATGGACGGCCCCCGCCGCGAAGTGGTACAGCGTGGCAATGAGATCAGCTACTTCGAGCCGGGCCTTGAGCCTTTCACGCTCAACGGCAACTTCATCGTCGATTCACTGCCGTCGCTGGTTTATACCGACTTCAAACGTCTTTCTCCCTATTACGATTTCATCTCCGTGGGACGCACGCGCATCGCCGACCGGTTGTGCGAAGTGATCCGTGTTGTGGCGCGTGATGGCACCCGTTATAGCTATATTGTGTGGATGGATGAAGAAACCCGCCTGCCGATGCGCGTTGATTTGCTTGATCGTGATGGTGAAACCCTTGAACAGTTCCGCGTTATTGCTGTTACCGTCAACGGCCAGGTGACCAACAGTATGCAAACACTGGCGAAAGCCAGTTTGCCGCCGCTGCTTTCACTTCCGGCTGGCGATAACGTCGTGTTTAACTGGGAACCGGCCTGGTTGCCACAAGGGTTTAGCGAAGTCTCCAGCAGCCGTCGCCAACTGCCAACCATGGATATGCCCGTTGAATCCCGCCTCTATTCCGACGGCTTGTTCAGCTTCTCCGTTAACGTTAACCGTGCTAATCAGAACAGCGCCGATCAGATGCTGCGCACCGGTCGACGCACCGTGAGCACGACGGTTCGTGATAACGCTGAAATCACGGTTGTCGGTGAATTGCCGCCGCAAACCGCAAAACGTATTGCGGACAGTCTCAAATTTAAGGCCGCACAATGATAAAAGAGTGGGCGACCGTCGTTTCCTGGCAAAATGGTAACGCGCTGGTCGAATGTGATGTCAAAGCTTCCTGTAGCAGTTGCGCTTCGCGTGCCGGTTGCGGCAGCCGCGTGCTGAATAAACTCGGTCCGCAAACCACGCATACCATTGCCGTGCCAAGTGCCGAGCCGTTAGTTGCCGGGCAGAAAGTTGAATTAGGCATCGCCGAGAGCAGCCTGCTGGGCTCCGCGGTACTGGTCTATATGTCGCCGCTGGTAGGCCTGTTTGTCATGGGCGCCATTTTCCAGGCGCTCTTCGGCCAGGATCTCGCCGCGCTTTGCGGCGCAGTGCTTGGCGGCGTCGGCGGTTTTTTACTGGCCCGTGGTTTGTCGCCAAAGCTTGCCACGCGCAGCGAATGGCAGCCGGTTATTCTCAGCGTCGGCCTGCCTCCGGATCTTATCCGCGTCGACAACGCATCCGCTGAACGCCAGCCGTAATATCCTCTTTAAGTCTTACGATAATAGCGATACTTTTCTGCCTGGTATCAGCATTTCCCCGCATTGTTGTTGTAGTGTAGAATGCGGCGTTTCAGTACATTGACGTCAGGCGCGTACAGGCCTCTTAGTTACTCGTAAGGCATAAAAACTCACTATATGAAGAATATTCGTAACTTTTCGATCATCGCTCACATCGACCACGGTAAGTCGACGCTGTCTGACCGTATCATCCAGATTTGCGGTGGTCTTTCCGATCGCGAAATGGAAGCCCAGGTTCTTGATTCCATGGATCTTGAACGTGAGCGCGGCATTACCATTAAAGCGCAAAGCGTCACGCTGGATTACAAAGCCAACAATGGCGAAACCTACCAGCTGAACTTTATCGATACCCCCGGTCACGTTGACTTCTCCTACGAGGTTTCCCGTTCGCTCGCCGCCTGCGAAGGCGCACTGCTGGTGGTGGATGCGGGCCAGGGCGTGGAAGCGCAGACGCTGGCAAACTGCTATACCGCCATCGAGATGGATCTGGAAGTCGTACCGGTACTGAATAAGATCGACCTGCCAGCCGCCGATCCTGAGCGTGTTGCAGAAGAAATTGAAGACATTGTTGGCATCGACGCCACCGATGCGGTGCGCTGCTCGGCGAAAACCGGCGTGGGCGTGCCCGATGTGCTGGAACGCCTGGTGCGTGACATCCCGCCGCCGGAAGGCGATCCGGAGGCACCGTTGCAGGCACTGATCATCGACTCCTGGTTCGATAACTACCTTGGCGTGGTTTCTCTGGTGCGTATCAAAAATGGCACCATGCGCAAAGGCGACAAAATTAAGGTGATGAGTACCGGGCAGGTTTATAACGCCGACCGCCTGGGGATTTTCACGCCGAAACAGGTTGATCGCACCGAACTGAAGTGTGGCGAAGTAGGCTGGCTGGTTTGTGCGATTAAAGACATTCTCGGCGCGCCAGTGGGCGATACCCTGACTTCCTCCCGTAACCCGGCAGATAAAGCGCTGCCAGGCTTTAAGAAGGTCAAACCGCAGGTTTATGCCGGTCTGTTCCCGGTCAGCTCTGACGATTACGAAAACTTCCGCGATGCGCTCGGCAAACTGAGCCTCAACGACGCCTCGTTGTTCTATGAACCGGAAAGCTCCACCGCGTTGGGCTTTGGTTTCCGCTGCGGCTTCCTCGGTCTGCTGCATATGGAGATCATCCAGGAGCGTCTTGAGCGTGAATACGATCTGGATCTGATCACTACCGCACCGACCGTGGTCTACGAAGTGCAGACCACCAATAAAGAAGTGGTTTACGTCGATAGCCCGTCTAAGCTGCCGCCGCTGAACAACATTGACGAACTGCGCGAGCCTATCGCCGAGTGTCACATGCTGCTGCCGCAGGAGTACCTTGGCAACGTTATCACGCTGTGCGTAGAGAAACGTGGTGTGCAGACTAACATGGTTTACCACGGCAACCAGGTTGCGCTGACTTACGAAATTCCGATGGCGGAAGTGGTGCTGGACTTCTTCGATCGTCTGAAGTCAACGTCGCGCGGTTATGCGTCACTCGATTACAACTTCAAGCGTTTCCAGGCCTCTAACATGGTGCGTGTGGACGTGCTGATCAACGGTGAGCGTGTGGATGCGCTGGCGCTGATCACCCATAACGATAACGCCCCGTACCGTGGCCGTGAGCTGGTCGAGAAAATGAAAGAACTGATCCCGCGTCAGCAGTTTGATATCGCGATTCAGGCGGCGATCGGTAACCACATTATTGCCCGTTCGACAGTCAAACAGCTGCGTAAAAACGTGCTGGCGAAATGCTACGGCGGTGACGTGAGCCGTAAGAAAAAGCTGCTGCAGAAACAGAAAGAAGGTAAGAAACGCATGAAGCAGGTCGGCAACGTCGAACTGCCGCAGGAAGCGTTCCTTGCCATTCTGCATGTGGGCAAAGATAGCAAATAATCCTAAGGAGTTGGCATGGCGAACATGTTTGCCCTGATCCTGGTGATCGCGACACTGGTGACGGGTTTTTTATGGTGCCTGGATAAATTTATTTTTGCACCAAAACGCCGGGAACGTCAGGCCGCTGCGCAAGTTGCGACAGGCGATGCGCTTGATGCAAAAACGCTGAAGAAGATCGGTCCGAAGCCTGGCTGGCTGGAAACCGGTGCGTCCGTATTCCCGGTGCTGGCTATTGTGCTGGTGGTGCGTTCGTTTATTTACGAACCGTTCCAGATCCCATCTGGTTCAATGATGCCAACGCTGCTTATCGGTGATTTCATTCTGGTGGAGAAGTTCGCCTATGGAATTAAAGATCCGATCTACCAGAAAACGCTGATTGAAACCGGTCATCCGAAACGTGGTGACATTGCGGTATTTAAATACCCGGACGATCCGCGTCTGGATTACATCAAGCGTGTGGTTGGCGTACCGGGCGATAAAGTGACCTACGATCCGGTGACCAAACAAGTTACCGTGCAGCCGAACTGCAGCTCTGGTCAGGCTTGCGGTAGCGCTTTGCCTGTCACTTACAGCAACGTTGAAGAGAGCGATTTTGTGCAGACCTTCGGACGTCGCTCCGGTGGTGAGGCAAGCAGCGGTTTCTTCCAGTTACCGAAAGGCCAGTCCCTGCCGGATGGCGTACGTTTAACCGAGCGTAAAGAGACGCTGGGGGATGTGACGCACCGCATTCTGACCGTGCCTATCGCGCAGGATCAACTGGGGATCTACTATCGTCAGCAGAGCCGGCCGCTGGCTACCTGGATTGTGCCGCCGGGTCATTACTTTATGATGGGCGACAACCGCGATAACAGCGCAGACAGCCGCTACTGGGGCTTTGTGCCAGAAGCGAACCTGGTTGGCCGTGCCACGGCAATCTGGATGAGTTTCGAAAAACAAGAAGGTGAATGGCCGACAGGCGTACGCCTGAATCGTATCGGCGGAATTCATTAATTAACCAGGGCGCAATCAACGCGATTGCGCCCTTAATTATTTCCAATATTATTCCCACCAGACTAACGACAACCCCGGTCGTTGCGTATAGAATATTCCCCCGAAGTTTAAGGCTGGTTCCCCCGGGCGCCACAGCACACGAAACCGCGTTGGTTTTCTCAGGTCGGTTTCGTGTGCTGCATTGTTGACGCATTTATTTATTGGTATCGCATGAACCCCATCGTAATTAATCGGCTTCAACGGAAGCTGGGCTACACTTTTCAACATCAGGATCTGTTGCAGCAGGCATTAACCCACCGCAGCGCCAGTAGCAAACATAACGAGCGTCTCGAATTTCTCGGTGACTCTATTTTAAGTTATGTGATTGCTAACGCGCTCTATCATCGTTTCCCGCGTGTGGACGAAGGTGATATGAGCCGCATGCGCGCGACGCTGGTGCGTGGAAATACGCTGGCGGAGATTGCCCGCGAATTCGAACTGGGTGAATGTCTGCGCTTAGGGCCGGGCGAACTGAAAAGCGGCGGTTTTCGCCGTGAATCCATTCTGGCAGACACCGTTGAGGCGTTAATTGGCGGGGTGTTTCTTGATAGCGATATTCAGACCGTCGAACAATTAATTCTGAGCTGGTATCAAACGCGCCTTGATGAAATCAGTCCTGGCGATAAACAAAAAGATCCGAAAACGCGCCTGCAGGAGTTTCTGCAGGGTCGCCATCTGCCGCTGCCGTCTTATTTGGTGGTGCAGGTGCGCGGCGAAGCGCACGATCAGGAATTTACTATCCACTGCCAGGTCAGCGGCCTGAGTGAACCGGTGGTTGGCACAGGTTCCAGCCGTCGCAAGGCGGAGCAGGCTGCCGCCGAACAGGCGCTGAAAAAACTGGAGCTGGAATGAGCGAAGAAAAAACCTATTGCGGATTTATTGCCATCGTCGGACGTCCCAACGTTGGCAAATCCACCTTGTTGAATAATCTGCTTGGGCAGAAGATTTCCATCACCTCTCGTAAGGCGCAGACCACGCGCCACCGCATCGTCGGTATCCATACTGAGGGCGCGTATCAGGCGATTTACGTCGATACCCCAGGCCTGCACATGGAAGAGAAACGTGCCATCAACCGTCTGATGAACAAAGCTGCCAGCAGCTCCATCGGTGACGTTGAACTGGTCATTTTCGTTGTGGAAGGCACCCGCTGGACGCCGGATGACGAAATGGTGCTGAACAAGCTGCGTGACGGCAAAACGCCGGTGATCCTCGCGGTCAACAAAGTGGACAACGTGCAGGAGAAAGCCGATCTGCTGCCGCACCTGCAGTGGCTGGGCAGCCAGATGAATTTCCTCGATATCGTGCCGCTGTCTGCCGAGACCGGTCTGAACGTTGATACCATCGCGGGCATCGTGCGTAAGCATCTGCCGGAAGCGGTGCATCACTTCCCGGAAGATTACGTGACCGACCGCTCACAGCGCTTTATGGCCTCGGAAATCATCCGCGAAAAACTGATGCGTTTCCTCGGTGCGGAACTGCCGTACTCGGTCACCGTGGAGATCGAACAGTTCGTGACCAACGAACGAGGTGGTTACGACATCAACGGGTTGATCCTTGTTGAGCGCGAAGGGCAGAAGAAGATGGTGATTGGCAACAAAGGTGCCAAAATCAAAACCATCGGTATTGAAGCCCGTAAAGATATGGAAGAGATGTTCGAAGCCAAAGTTCACCTGGAACTGTGGGTGAAAGTGAAATCCGGCTGGGCCGACGACGAACGCGCGTTGCGTAGTCTCGGTTACGTAGACGATCTCTAAGAGCCTGCTCTCTATGGCTCCCGGGTTGCAGGCAAACTGCCAGGCTTTGAGTGTTCAGGTGCTTGCTCGAATAAGCGCTCTGGATGTGCGGATGAAGCCAGCGCTGCTGCGGCCTGAAAGACGACGGGAATAATATGGAAGGCTGGCAGCGCGCTTTTGTTCTGCATAGTCGCCCGTGGAGCGAAACCAGCCTGATGCTGGACGTCTTCACGGAAGAGTCTGGTCGTGTGCGCCTTGTCGCCAAAGGCGCACGTTCCAAACGTTCTAATCTGAAGGGCGCATTACAGCCTTTCACTCCTCTGCTGGTGCGCTTTGGCGGGCGTGGCGAAGTTAAAACGCTGCGCAGCGCGGAAGCGGTATCGCTGGCACTGCCGCTCAGCGGCATCACGCTCTACAGCGGTCTCTACGTTAACGAACTTATCTCCCGCGTGCTTGAACACGAGACGCGCTTTTCTGAACTGTTTTTTGATTACCTGCACTGTATCCAGGCCCTGGCAGGTGTCACCAGCACGCCGGAACCGGTGCTGCGCCGTTTTGAGCTGGCGCTGCTCGGGCATCTGGGTTATGGCGTTGATTTTCTCCACTGCGCCGGCAGCGGCGAGCCGGTCGATGATGTAATGACTTATCGTTACCGGGAAGAAAAGGGCTTTATTGCCAGTGTCGTGATAGATAACAGCACCTTTACCGGGCGGCATTTACGCGCACTGGCGGAGAGGGAGTTCCCGGATGCCGATACACTCCGCGCCGCAAAGCGCTTTACCCGTATCGCGTTAAAGCCGTATCTTGGAGGCAAACCGCTGAAAAGCCGGGAGCTGTTCCGGCAGTTCGTGCCAAAAAGATAGCAGAATAACAACCGGACTGACGCGGCGAAGCGCGCGTCAGTGCCTTTGAGAACATTGAGGATTGTCATGGCTGAATTATTGTTGGGCGTCAACATCGATCACATCGCCACACTGCGTAACGCGCGCGGGACGGCCTATCCGGACCCGGTGCAGGCCGCTTTTATCGCCGAGCAAGCAGGCGCTGATGGCATCACGGTGCATTTGCGTGAAGATCGTCGTCATATTACTGACCGCGACGTGCGCATTCTGCGCCAGACTTTGCACACCCGAATGAATCTGGAAATGGCGGTGACCGAAGAGATGCTGGCGATTGCCTGTGAAACCAAACCGCATTTTTGCTGCCTGGTGCCGGAAAAACGCCAGGAAGTCACCACCGAAGGTGGGCTGGATGTGGCCGGGCAACGCGAGAAAATGCGCGACGCCTGCCAGCGACTGGCGCAGGCGGGCATCCTGGTGTCGTTGTTTATCGATGCTGATGCTGAGCAGATCAAAGCGGCGGCAGAGGTTGGCGCACCGTACATCGAAATTCACACTGGTTGCTACGCGGATGCTAAAAGCGATGCCGATCAGGCAAAAGAGCTTGAACGCATTGCTAAAGCAGCGACCTACGCAGCAAGCCTTGGCCTGAAAGTTAACGCCGGACACGGCCTGACCTATCACAACGTCAAAGCCATTGCCGCGCTGCCGGAAATGCACGAGCTGAACATCGGTCACGCCATTATTGGCCGCGCGGTAATGAGCGGCCTGAAAGAGGCGGTAGCAGAGATGAAACGGTTGATGCTGGAAGCGCGCGCGTAATGGCGATTCTGGGATTAGGTACGGATATCGTCGAGATAGCCCGCATCGAAGCGGTGGTCGCCCGCAGTGGCGATCGCCTGGCTAAACGGGTGCTGAGCGACAACGAGTGGGTGCTGTATCAGGCGCATCAGCAGCCGGTGCGGTTTCTGGCGAAACGCTTTGCGGTCAAAGAAGCGGCGGCAAAAGCCTTAGGCACGGGGATCCGTAACGGGCTGGCGTTTAATCAGTTCGAAGTGTTTAACGATGCGCTGGGCAAACCGAGCCTGCGCCTTTGGGATGAAGCACTGCGGATGGCGGAGCAGATGGGCGTGCGCGCCATGCACGTGACGCTGGCGGATGAACGCCATTACGCCTGCGCGACGGTGATTATCGAGAGCTAAATCTTATCTGCGTGGTGCATCAGGACAAACTTGTCCCACAGCTGTTCTTCAGTTTCCACATGCGCTGGATCTTTGAGGATGGTATTGGGTATCGGGCACACTTTCTGGCAAGTCGGGGTTTCGTAATGGCCGACGCACTCGGTACACCGATCGCTGTTGATTTCATAAATGCTGTCGCCCATCGAAATGGCTTCGTTCGGACATTCCGGTTCGCACATGTCGCAATTGATGCAGCGTTTTGTAATGAGTAAAGCCATTTCAAAGAATTACCGTCAAATCTGGATGCTATCTGGAAACTACTGAATGTTAACCGGCGTACTTTACCACAGAAACCGGGTAGCCCCAATCACGATGATGTTTTTGCGCACAAAAGTGGCGCGGGACAACCTTTCTACTCCCTCCTGAGACGTTTTGGCGAATGTTCTTAATCAAACATAAGAAAAGCGTCATTGACCGGATAATATTTCTGCGCTGAAAATATAAATAACACAAGGGCAGAATAGAGTGCGGTGTCTTTTTATTGATTAAGAATGATCACCCTGTCTCTGATATATGAATGTTGTTCTATTTTAGCGCGGCCTGGCAGGGATAATTAATAAGGGATTATGATGAAAAGAGCGAAATTATATATCGCATTTATTGCCAGTATCACAAGCGGGATGGCGAATGCGGCGAATGAATATACCTATACAACGCCGGTACCGCCTGCGTATGAATCCTCGCCAAACCAGCGTGCTTTGCGGACAAACGACGAGACGTCAACCTATATCAAATGTGTGTATAACATCGATAATCAGGATCAAAGTAATCCTGCCTCATCCTGGACATGGGCGCGTGACGGGAGTAACTACCTGAAGCTGCGCGGGTATTGGTATAGCACCACGCCGCTGGCAAATATGTTTTATAGCGAATCATCCTACGCAAACCTGGTAAATATCTGCCGGAGCACGTTGAAGGCCAGCAATATTAATGCGCAGACCGTTATTCCTTATGCTTCCGATTACGCGCTCTCCTGGTATTATATGATTTGGCATCAGGGGCAGGCGCAGCCGGCGATACTGTTTGGCAATAATAAAATTGATCGCATGGTCATATTTGGCGACAGCCTTAGCGATACGATTAATGTTTATAACGGCTCATACGGCACGGTTCCAAATCACGCATCGTGGTTTCTTGGTCATTTTTCTAATGGCAAAGTCTGGCACGAATATCTGGCCGGTTCACTTAATTTACCGGGCTATGTATGGGCGACAGCCAATGCGGAAAGCGGCGAGAAACCGTTATTTAACGGTTTTGATAAGCAGCTGGATTCTTTCAGCGCTTATATGAGTAAAACA
Source organism: Kosakonia sp. PSU_27 (assembly GCF_039409795.1). Lineage (NCBI taxonomy): Bacteria > Pseudomonadati > Pseudomonadota > Gammaproteobacteria > Enterobacterales > Enterobacteriaceae > Kosakonia > Kosakonia sp. PSU_27. The sequence goes on from NZ_JBCIVK010000003.1 coordinate 25,437, forward strand.
GAGAATTATGACATCGCGCAGACCCTGTTTACGTTGCTGTTTGGCGGTAATGATTTTATCACTGGCGCAAAAACGCCGGACGATATCATCGCTACTTACCGCATACAGCTGGCGCGTCTGGCGGCACTGGGAGCGCAGCATATCGCGATATTCAGGCTGCCTGATTTCTCTGTCATTCCTGGTGTCGCTACATGGACACCGGCGGAAAAAGAGGCGCTAAAAAACAAATCAGAGAAGTTTAACCAGCAGCTGGACCACCTGCTCGGCGAATTACGCACCGCGTATCCGAAAGCGAATTTTTTCACCGTCAAACTGGATAGCGCATTTAATGATCTGCTCAGTGAAAGCGGTAAATATGGCTTTGTTAATACCAGCGAAACTTGCCTGGATATCTCCGCTTCCGGCATCTCTTACGCCACAGGTGTCGCGGTGAAGCAGGCATGTAAAGCGGCGAACGGGGCGTTTGTTTTCTGGGACAATATGCACCCGACCACCAAAACCCATGCTCTGCTCGCAGAAATGATACGCGAGGAGATAGTGCAACATCTGACCAGCGACGGCGAGTAACCGCGCTAAGGCACCTCGTCCGTCAGGACGGGAGGCTACACCAGTTTTTTCACCAGTTCTTCGCTATGGCGAATACGCTCCGGCGCATGCTCAAGATCCTGCTGTACCAGCGCCATAAACAGTAAATCCGTGAGCATCATTTGCGCGCTGGTGGAAGAAATCGCCGCGCTGCGTGTCGCTTGCTCTTCCGCGATGGTGTACAGGCAGTGCGTGGCCCGCTGCTGTAATGCGTTCGGCGTGAAGCCGGTGATGGCGAGGATCTTGCCGCCAACGCGCAGTGTCTCATCGGCCGCCATGTTGATTTCTCGGCGTTCGCCGCTATAAGAGACCGGCAGCAACAGATCGCCCGGCTCCATCGCCTGCACGGTTGCCAGCAGCGCGTGCATATCCTGCTCGACCACGGCGTTAACGCCGATTTTCATCAGTTTCCAGCCAAAATTACGTGCGACCAGCCCGGAAGCGCCGATACCCGTCAGGATAATACGCCGCGCTTCGCGCAGCAGCCGCACGCTCTCCAGCAGTTTCTCCTCGCTGTTAACATCGAGCGAGGCATGCATGGCGCTCTGGTACTCTTTAATCAGCTTTTCGCCCACCACCCGCAGCGGATCATCACCACGGATCTGGTTATGTACCGGCACAGACCACGGATTGCTATTACTGGCTAACGCTTCGCTGATCGCCAGTTTCATCGCCGGAAAGCCTTTGAAATCCATCTTCTGGGCAAATTTCACCACGCTGGACTGGCTGACGCCTGCTTCAGCGGCCAGCTGTTGCGAACTCAAATGGCGGGCGCGATCGGGATTTTCCAGCAGAAATTCCGCCAACTTTTTATCGCTCTGCGCAAGGCCTGGGTAGCGCTGGCGAATGCGGATTAGACAATTCATAAGATCTCCGGGAGCAAACCCATCCGCGATATTTTGCCGATGAATGAATTTAATATTCCAGTAATAGATTGCGATTATGAATTAAAAATTCTTTTAGCACAAAATATCCCTGAATGGGTTTTGACAGCGATCAAGAGGATCCGCTGAGGCTGCGTTGTTTAACCTTAGGTGAATTATCGAGCAGACGAATTGCCGGAATAAAACTGGCACCTGCGCAGGCAATGACCACCGCGATTGCCGAGGCGATCAGCACGTTGCTGCTACCAAAGTGCGTCGCCAGTGGCCCGGCGGCCAGCTCACCAACCGGAATGGCGATAAATGACCCCATTGCATCGTAGGCATAAACACGCGCCAGCTTCTCTGGCGGAATATGTGTTTGTAATGACTGCGCCCACGCCACACCGAACAGGCCGAAACTGACGCCTGCGAGGAAAAACGCCGCCAGCAACCACGTTGTAGAAACATTTTGGCTGAGGAGATAGATCGGCACCGCGCATACGGCAACCAGCATCACGCCGATAAACAGATCGCGTCGCGGACGCCAGCGCAGCGCGAGGAATGAACCGACAATCAAGCCCACGCTCTGCGCGGCGACAATCATTCCCCAGCGCGTGCGGCCAAACGAGGCATCGGCAATGATCGGGCCGAGTACCATCACCACGCCGCTGAACGCGGCATTAATAATGGTGAACTGCACGACAATGGCCCACACCCAGGCGCGGCTGATGAACTCTTTCCAGCCATCGCGCAGATCTTGCAGGATATTGCTTTGCGCCGCTGTCTCCTGAATAGCGCCCATGCGAATGGCGAGATAAAGCGGAGCCGAGGCGGCAAAGCCCAGTGCGTCAATCGCCAGCCCCCAGCCAGGCCCGACGGCGCTGGTGAGGATGCCACCGAGCGACGCGCCGACGACCGTTCCGCTATAAATACCAAGCTGGATAAAGGCATTGGCTTCGCGCAGGTTATGCGCTGGCACTGTTTGCGGCACCAGCGCGGACGAAGCCGGCAGCGCGATCCCCGCCGCCGCGCCGTTAATGGTGCCGAGTATCGCGAGGAGCAGCACCGTCGCTGAACCGTCCAGCACCAGCCAGGCGACAACGCCTTGCGAACAGGCGGCGACCAGCGACGACAGCACCAGCACCTGGCTGCGTGAATAGCGATCGGCCAGCACACCGCCGACCAGCAAAAACGCCACGTTAAACAGTGAACGAGCGGCCACCACAATACCGAGTTCGGTGGCGGAACCGCCAATGTCCAGCACCGCAAAAGCCAGCGCAATGGGGGCAATGCCGTTACCGAGCACCGTCAGCAGACGGGCAAAAAACAGATGGCGAAACGGGGCAAAATGAAAGGCGCGCGTATGTTGTGTTGTCATCAGGATCGCGGTGAAGTATAGGTTCGGGTCAGTGTAAAGCATCCTGGCCTTGCCAACATAGCCGCTGATTATTACAGGTATCGGTGACCGATTGTTACCGGAAAAGTGAGGGGCTATCTGTTAGGCTATTGAAAGAGCGATCGCCAGAAGGAGAGGCCCGGCGGTCGAAGGTTAACCAACAGAGGACTCCCATTTGGCTAACAGCGAGCGCCGCGTCGTCTTTTTTGATCTGGATGGTACCCTGCATCAGCAGGATATGTTTGGCACGTTTCTGCGTTACGTTTTGCGTCATCAGCCGTTAAATGCGTTGCTGGTGCTGCCTTTGTTGCCGGTGATTGCGGGCGGATTATTACTCAAAGGACGCGCCGCGCGTTGGCCAATGAGCTTGCTGCTGTGGGGCTGTACGTTTGGCCATAGCGAACGGCACCTGAATGCGTTGCAGCAGAAATTTGTCAGCTGGTTTCGGCAGCATGTTACCGCCTTCCCGGTCGTGCAAACGCGGTTAACCAACTATCTGGCGGCGTCCGATGCGGATATCTGGCTGATTACCGGCTCGCCGCAGCCGCTGGTGGAGCAGGTCTATTATGATACCCCGTGGCTCCCGCGCGTTAATCTGATAGCCAGCCAAATCAGCCGCCGCTACGGTGGTTGGGTGCTGACTATGCGCTGTCTCGGTCATGAAAAAGTCGCCCAGCTTGAACGCAAAATCGGTACCCCGTTGCGCCTCTACAGCGGTTACAGCGACAGCAAGCAAGACAACCCGTTGCTCTATTTTTGCCAGCACCGCTGGCGCGTGACGCCGCGTGGCGACTTGCAACAGCTCGAGTAGTGTCGAACCGATAACGGCTGTGTATAATGCGCTCCGCCTGAATTACTGGAGTATCTCGCTTTGTCCATTCCTGAACTGAATCACGACGTCTGGATGCGTCATGCGCTCACGCTGGCGAAACGCGCCTGGGAAGAGGGCGAAGTGCCGGTAGGCGCGGTGCTGGTGCATAACGGTCAGGTGATCGGCGAAGGCTGGAACCGGCCGATTGGCCGCCACGATCCTACCGCGCATGCGGAAATTATGGCGTTGCGCCAGGGTGGGCTGGTGCTGCAAAACTACCGTCTTATTGATACCACTTTATATGTCACGCTGGAGCCATGCGTTATGTGCGCGGGTGCCATGGTGCATAGCCGTATCGGTCAACTGGTTTTTGGTGCGCGGGATGCGAAAACCGGCGCGGCGGGATCGCTGATTGATGTGTTGCACCATCCGGGCATGAACCATCGGGTGGAGATAACCGAAGGCGTGTTACGCGACGAATGCGCCGCGATGCTGAGCGATTTCTTCCGCCAGCGTCGGCTGGAGAAGAAAGCCCTGAAAAAACCGGCTGGCGATCCTACTGCTTTTTAGCGCGTAGTGGCGTTAAGCGCTAGCGGTTAACTTTCAGCGGGTTTTGCACCAGCGCGTCGGACACCAGCAGCGGGTTACGCGGGAAGGCTTCATTAGCGGTTAATGCGCTAAAGGGCAGCACGCCGTAAGCCGGGCGATTTAATTCTTCTGTTGATACCGCCGGGTAACTCCTGGCCAGCTTCACTGCTTTTGCGGCCTCTTTCTCTTTTTCCAGTAAATAACCGACCAGGCTAATTTCATACTTACGAATATTTTCTACATAGGCATAGGCTTCGTGTCCGCGAGCGTAGCCGTACGTCAGCTTGCTGTAGTACTGTTTCTGGCTTAATAACGGCAGGCGCTGTTTCACGTCTGCCCAACTGTCCGGGTTGCCTTTGGTTTTCGCCGTTAACGCGCGGGCATCCAGCATGTGCGCATAGCCCATATTGTAAGCCGCCAGCGCGAACCAGATTTTTTCATCCTGCGGCACGGTGTCCGGCACTTTGCTCATCATGTCCACTAGGTAACGCGCGCCGCCGCTGATGCTTTGCTCGGCGTCAGTGCGATCGCTTAAACCTAAGCTCTGCGCCGTATTACGCGTCAGCATCATCAAGCCGCGAACGCCGGTGGGTGAGGTGGCCTGGGAGTCCCAGTGTGACTCCTGATAAGAGATGGCCGCTAACAGTCGCCAGTCGATCGCCTGGGCGTATTTTTCAAACAGCGGTTGCAGATCCGGCAGTACGCTATCGACGGCGCGTAAAAAGGTACGCGTGTCGACATAGTCAAAATCCTCGCCGTGGCCGAGATATTTCTCCTCCAGCCGCGCAAGCGTGCCGTCTTCATTCATATAATTGAAAAAATCGAGCATCGCGGCCGACAGCGTATTATCGTCATCGCGCTTGCTAAACCAGGTGACGGGTTGCTCGTCGGTGATATCCAGCGCCACCGCCAGCTCGGGGTGCACGCGCTGGAACAGGCTAATGGCGACCGAATCAGCGACGGTGTAGCTCAGTTTCCCGTCGACCACTTGTTGCAGCAGCGCGGTCGTGCCGAGCTTTTCATCCACCGTCCAGCTTAACTCCGGGTACTTCTTCTCTTTTAATTCACGCAGATCGTCCAGGGCGACATGACCGGGAGCGATGGTTAACTGGCTGGCATTAACGGATTCCAGCGTACGGGGGCGGTAGCTGCCCACGCGGTACACCAGTTGCTGAGAAACCGAATAGTAGACCGGCCCGGTTTGATAGTTCTTCACCCGTTCGCTGTTGTAGACCAACCCGGCGGCGAGCATATCGGCGTCGTCATTATCAAGGTCATCAAACAGTTGACTGATATTCTGGCGCACCGTGACTTTCAGTTTGACGCCAAGGTAATCGGCGAAATGCTGCGCGAGATCGTAATCCAGCCCATACGTTTTGCCATCAACGGTGTTGTAAGTGAGCGGTGTGGCAACCGTACTGACGCGCAGCTCCCCACGAGCTTTGATCGCCGCGATGCGATTGTCGGCTTTGCCGAACCAGGGGATAGAAGGCCACAGGGCCGCTGCCAGCAGCAGGGTGACAATGCCGATGAGCAGATAATTAATCTTAAATTTTTTCAAGGAGTTAATTCTCTGCGCCGTGCTTTGCCTCAGAAGATTCTCGTGATGATAACAGTAAGGTTTGTCGGTGATTGAGCGGCATTCTGCGCAACAAAACGCCAGTTGGCAACTAATTAGAGCATTCGGCGACAGCTATTGTTAAAAATTGACGGCGATTTTATTTCGACGCAAACGGTTTCGTCGGCGCGCAGGATTCTCTATAATGACGCCCGTTTTCCCCTGGTGCACACTTAAAGCGTCCCCGACGCTTCGTAATCGAAGACGAGAGACTTATGATGGAAATTCTGCGTGGTTCGCCTGCATTGTCCGCTTTCCGTATCAACAAACTGCTGGCACGTTTTCAGGCCGCCAACCTCCCGGTAAGCAACATTTACGCCGAATACGCTCACTTCGCCGATCTTAATGATGGGCTGACAGAAGATGAATACGCGCGGCTCCAGCGCTTGCTGAAATACGGCCCGAGCCTTAGCAGCCATACCCCGACCGGAAAATTACTGCTCGTCACTCCTCGTCCCGGCACCATCTCTCCCTGGTCTTCTAAAGCTACCGATATCGCCCACAACTGCGGCCTCAACAAAATCAATCGCCTTGAGCGCGGCGTCGCCTATTACGTTGACGCAGCCGGGCTGACTGACGCCCAGTGGAACGACGTTGCCGCAGAGCTGCATGACCGCATGATGGAGAGCGTATTCACGTCACAAGCCGACGCCGAACGCCTGTTTGAGCACCATCAGCCTGCGCCAGTACAGAGCGTGGATCTGCTCGGCGAAGGCCGTCAGGCGCTGATTGATGCCAACCTGCGTCTGGGGCTGGCGCTGGCGGAAGACGAAATCGACTACCTGCAAGAGGCGTTTACCCGCCTGGGGCGCAATCCGAACGACATTGAGCTTTATATGTTCGCGCAGGCGAACTCTGAGCACTGCCGCCACAAAATTTTTAACGCCGACTGGGTGATTGATGGCAAGCAGCAGCCAAAGTCGCTGTTCAAAATGATCAAAAACACCTTCGAGCAAACGCCGGATTTCGTGCTGTCGGCCTATAAGGATAATGCCGCGGTGATGGAAGGTTCCGAAGTGGGTCGCTTCTTCGCCGATCGCGGGGAAGGGCGTTACGACTACCATCAGGAACCGGCGCATATTCTGATGAAGGTGGAAACTCACAACCACCCGACGGCGATTTCGCCGTGGCCGGGGGCGGCGACAGGTTCCGGCGGCGAGATCCGCGACGAAGGCGCAACCGGCCGTGGCGCGAAGCCAAAAGCGGGGCTGGTGGGCTTTTCCGTTTCTAACCTGCGTATTCCTGGCTTTGAACAGCCGTGGGAAGAGGATTTCGGTAAACCGGATCGTATCGTTACTGCGCTGGACATTATGACCGACGGCCCGCTGGGCGGCGCGGCGTTCAATAATGAATTTGGTCGTCCGGCGCTGAATGGTTACTTCCGTACTTATGAAGAGAAAGTGAACAGCCACAATGGCGAAGAGCTGCGCGGCTACCACAAACCGATCATGCTGGCGGGCGGCATCGGCAACATCCGTGCCGATCACGTGCAGAAAGGTGAAATCACCGTTGGCGCGAAACTGATCGTGCTGGGCGGTCCGGCGATGAATATCGGTCTGGGCGGCGGCGCGGCCTCTTCAATGGCATCCGGTCAGTCCGACGCGGATCTTGATTTTGCCTCCGTACAGCGTGACAACCCGGAGATGGAGCGTCGTTGCCAGGAAGTTATCGACCGCTGCTGGCAGCTGGGTGATGCCAACCCGATCCTCTTTATTCACGACGTTGGCGCGGGCGGCCTTTCTAACGCCATGCCGGAGCTGGTGAGCGACGGCGGTCGCGGCGGTCGTTTTGAGCTGCGCGATATTCTGAGCGATGAGCCGGGAATGAGCCCGCTTGAGATCTGGTGTAACGAATCGCAGGAGCGCTACGTGCTGGCGGTTGCCGCCGATCAACTGGCGCTGTTTGACGAGCTGTGCCGCCGCGAGCGCGCGCCGTACGCGGTGATTGGTGAAGCGACAGAAGCCCAACATCTGACGCTTAACGACAGCCACTTTAACAACCAGCCGATCGATATGCCGCTGGATGTGCTGCTGGGTAAAACGCCGAAGATGACCCGCGATGTCGCGTCTCGTCAGGCGGCTGGCGAAGCGCTGAACGTGCAGGGCATTTCCATTGCCGATGCGGTTAACCGCGTGCTGCACCTGCCGACCGTGGCGGAAAAAACTTTCCTTGTGACCATCGGCGACCGTACGGTGACCGGTATGGTCGCGCGCGATCAGATGGTTGGCCCGTGGCAGATTCCGGTGGCGAACTGTGCAGTCACCACCGCCAGCCTTGATAGCTACTACGGTGAGGCGATGGCGCTGGGCGAACGCGCGCCGGTGGCGCTGCTGGACTTCGCCGCTTCCGCCCGCCTGGCGGTGGGGGAAGCGCTCACTAACATCGCTGCAACGCAGATTGGCGATATCAAACGTATTAAGCTGTCGGCGAACTGGATGGCCGCCGCCGGGCACCCGGGTGAAGACGCCGGGCTGTATGCCGCAGTGAAAGCGGTGGGTGAAGAGCTTTGTCCGGCGCTCGGTTTAACCATTCCGGTGGGTAAAGACTCCATGTCGATGAAAACCCGCTGGCAGGAAGGCAGCGAGCAGCGCGAAATGACCTCGCCGCTGTCACTGGTGATCACCGCGTTTGCCCGTGTTGAAGATGTTCGCCGCACGGTTACCCCGCAGCTTTCCACGGAAGATAACGCCCTGCTGCTGATTGACCTGGGTAATGGCAATAACGCACTGGGTGCCACCGCGCTGGCACAGGTTTACCGCCAGCTTGGGGACAAACCGGCTGATGTGCGTAACGTTGAGCAACTGAAAGGTTTCTTTGATGCTATCCAGGCGCTGGTGGCGGACCGCAAACTGCTGGCTTATCACGATCGCTCCGATGGCGGCCTGCTGGTCACGCTGGCAGAGATGGCCTTTACCGGTCACTGCGGCATCAACGTTGATATCGCGTCTCTGGGCCAGGATCGTCTGGCGGCGTTGTTTAATGAAGAGCTGGGCGCGGTGATTCAGGTGCGCGCGGCCGATCGCGAAGCGGTAGAAAGCGTGCTGTCGGCTTATGGTCTGGGTGATAGCGTTCACTATCTCGGTACTGCCGTTACTGGCGATCGCTTTGTGATTGAAGCTGATGGCCAGGCGGTGTTCAGCGAAAGCCGTACTCAGTTGCGCATGTGGTGGGCGGAAACCACCTGGCAGATGCAGCGCCTGCGTGATAACCCGGAGTGTGCGGATCAGGAGCATCAGGCGAAAGCCAATGACAACGATCCGGGCCTCAACGTGAAACTCTCTTTTGATATCAACGACGATATCGCTGCACCGTTCATTGCTACCGGTGCGCGGCCGAAAGTGGCTGTGCTGCGTGAGCAGGGCGTCAACTCGCACGTTGAAATGGCGGCTGCATTCCATCGCGCCGGTTTTGATGCCATTGACGTGCATATGAGCGATCTGCTGGCAGGGCGCACTGGCCTTGAGCACTTCCAGGCGCTGGTTGCCTGCGGCGGCTTCTCGTATGGCGATGTGCTGGGTGCAGGTGAGGGTTGGGCGAAATCGATTCTGTTCAACGAGCGTGTGCGTGACGAGTTCGAAACCTTCTTCCACCGCCCGCAGACACTGGCGCTTGGCGTGTGTAACGGTTGCCAGATGATGTCTAACCTGCGTGAACTGATCCCGGGCAGCGAGCTGTGGCCGCGCTTTGTGCGTAACCACTCCGACCGCTTTGAAGCGCGCTTCAGCCTGGTGGAAGTGACGCAAAGCCCGTCGCTGCTGCTGAGCGGTATGGTCGGCTCGCAGATGCCAATCGCCGTTTCCCATGGTGAAGGTCGCGTGGAAGTGCGTGATGGCGCGCATCTGGCGCAGCTGGAAAGCAAAGGGCTGGTGGCGTTGCGCTACGTGGATAATACCGGGGCCGTGACGGAAACTTACCCGGCGAACCCGAACGGCTCACCGAACGGCATTACGGCTGTGACCAGTGAAAGCGGGCGCGTAACCATTATGATGCCGCACCCGGAGCGCGTGTTCCGCACCGTTTCCAACTCCTGGCATCCGGAAAACTGGGGCGAAGACAGCCCGTGGATGCGTATCTTCCGCAACGCCCGTAAACAGTTGGGTTAATTTCGTCATCATCAGTAAGCCCTCTTCTTTGTAAGAGGGCTTTTTTTCGTCTGAGCAAAAGTGTCTGCATTTCCCGACATAGGGTATTAAGCAGTGTCTCCAAAAAGAGACATTTAATTTATTGATTATAAATGATTTATTTTTGATGCTATCAGTGTGTTGCTAAATAGCGACAGGTTGTTGAAATGATAAGCACATCACACTTTCATTTTTAAAATATTAAATCATTAAAAATCAACAGATTAAATTAATTGTTGGCGTGTTGGCACAATACCTGCATAATATTACGCAGTGGCTCATTCACCTTCTTATGTCAGCCCCTTCGGGACGCGCTACATAAACTTCGAATGACGCACTTAAAGGTGCCTGCCGTCCACCTGCTGATAATTGCACTGCTTTATCAGGCATCGGGCGAAACGTCGAGTTAGGCACCGCCTAATTTCATAACAAAGCCGGGTTAATACCCGGCTTTGTTGTTTCTGGCTTTTGGTAAATCAGTTAGCATCTCCATACCTTTTTTTGCGAGAGAAGTGCATTGAAACGCTGGCCTGTTTTCCCCCGCTCGCTTCGCCAACTGGTCATGATGGCGTTTTTGTTAATCCTGTTGCCGCTGCTGGTGTTAGCCTGGCAGGCGTGGCAAAGCCTGAACGCACTCAGTGCGCAGGCGTTGCAGACTAACCGCACAACATTGATTGACGCGCGTCGCAGTGAAGCAATGACCAATGCCGCACTGGAAATGGAGCGTAGCTACCGGCAGTACTGTGTGCTGGATGATGCCACCCTGGCGCGCGTGTATCAGAATCAGCGTAAGCGTTATAGCGAAATGCTTGACGCCCACGCGGGCGTGCTCCCTGACGATAAACTTTACCAGGCGTTGCGCCAGGATTTAAACGCGCTCGCCCAGTTGCAATGTAAAAATAGCGGCCCGTCTGCCGAGGCCTCTGCGCAGCTTGAAGCGTTTGCCGCCGCCAATACCGAGATGGTGCAATCGACACGGGCGGTGGTCTTTTCCCGCGGGCAACAGCTTCAGCTGGAAATTGCCGAACGCGGCCAGTTTTTCGGCTGGCAGGCGCTGGTGCTGTTCCTGGTGAGCCTGGCGCTGGTCCTGCTGTTTACCCGCATGATCATCGGTCCGGTGAAGGGCATCGAGCGGATGATTAATCGCTTGGGCGAGGGGAGAACTCTGGGCCGTAGCGTTGTCTTTAAAGGCCCGCGCGAACTGCGTTATGTTGGGGAACGGATCCTCTGGCTGAGCGAAAGACTCGCCTGGCTTGAATCACAGCGTCATCAATTCTTACGCCATCTTTCCCACGAGCTTAAAACGCCGCTTGCCAGCATGCGCGAAGGTACCGAGTTGCTGGCCGATCAGGTTGTCGGACCGCTGACGATGGAACAGAAAGAGGTGGTGGAGATCCTCGATGCCAGCAGCCGCAATCTGCAAAAACTGATTGAGCAATTGCTGGATTACAACCGCAAGCTGGCGGAGGGTTCGGTAGAGCTGGAAACCGTGGAACTTGCGCCACTGGTAGAAATGGTGATCTCTGCCCACAGTTTGCCGGCGCGAGCTAAAATGATGCATACCGATGTCGCCCTTGATGTGGCGACCTGCCAGGCCGAACCGATGTTGCTGATGAGCGTGCTGGATAATCTTTACTCCAACGCGGTGCACTATGGTGCTGAATCCGGTAACATTTCTCTGCACAGCTATACTGCCAACGCGCGGCTCTGTATCGAAGTGGCAAATACCGGTACGCCGATCCCTGAAACGGAGCGTGAAATGATCTTCGAACCGTTCTTCCAGGGTAGCCACCAGCGAAAAGGGGCGGTGAAAGGCAGCGGGTTGGGGCTAAGCATTGCCAGGGACTGCATTCGCCGTATGCAAGGCGAGCTGCATCTGGTGGCGAGCAGCAAAGCTGATGTCTGTTTCCGTATTGAGCTACCTCTCAATGCGCCGGAAAAATCCACTCAATGAATCTAAATCTGGTGAGTATGTCGCATGTTTTTTCCCGCGTGATTAACGCGGTTACACAGCAAAACGCCTGGCTTCGCGTGTTTCCTTGTCTGCTGCTGGCGGGGTGTGTTGCACAAAAACCGCAAAGCGCGATTCATGACCTCCAGGAAGAACGGCTCCCTGAACATCAACTGGCCGATTTCTTGTCCACAGATTGCGACGATATCTGGTCGCTGTCCGGGCAAAACGTCGACACCAACCCGCTTTACTGGCTGCGCGGTATGGACTGTGCGCAACGTTTATCGCCTGCCGCCGCGCGTGCTGAAGCACGTACCTGGTCTGACGATAACTGGCAGGCCACGTTCAGGCGCGGCATTTTGCTCTCTAACGCCAAAATTTCGCCGCTTGAGCGTCGTGAATACACCGAGCGGCTGGGCGCATTAAGCCCCACGATCCCTGCGCAGGTTCGTCCACTGTTTGAGCTGTGGCGCGATGGTGAAAAAGCCCAATTACAACTGGCGGAAGAGCGCGCCCGTTACGCGAAGTTACAGCAATCCGCGGACAGCGAGCTGGATAGTCTGCGCCAGCAGCAACAATTCCTGCGCGAACAACTGGAAACAACTACCCGTAAACTGGAAAACCTCACCGATATCGAACGGCGTCTCTCCACGCGCAATAAACCCGCCGCTACTGACCTGCCGGACAGTTCTCACCCGTCTAAAAGCGACGGCACTCAGGAGGATGTGAAACCATGACCAGCCGTAAACCTGCCCATCTGTTGCTGGTGGATGACGATCCGGGGCTGTTAAAACTGCTGGGGCTGCGCCTCACCAGCGAAGGCTACAGCATCGTTACGGCGGAAAGCGGGCAGGAAGGGTTACGCATTCTTGCGCGGGAAAAGGTCGATTTGGTAATAAGCGATCTGCGCATGGATGAGATGGACGGTATGCAGCTGTTTGCCGAAATCCAGCGCGTACAGCCGGGCATGCCGGTGATTATCCTGACGGCCCACGGCTCGATTCCCGATGCGGTGGCCGCGACCCAGCAGGGCGTGTTCAGCTTTCTGACCAAACCGGTGGACAAAGACGCGCTGTATAAAGCGATTGACGATGCGCTGGAGCACAGCGGTTCGGCGATGGATGACCAGTGGCGTGAAACCATAGTCACTCGTAGCCCGGTGATGTTGCGTCTGCTGGAGCAGGCGCGGATGGTGGCGCAATCTGATGTGAGCGTGCTGATTAACGGCCAGAGCGGTACCGGGAAAGAGGTGCTCGCGCAGGCGATTCATAACGCCAGTCCGCGCAGCAAAAGCGCGTTTATCGCCATTAACTGCGGCGCGTTGCCGGAACAGTTACTGGAATCTGAACTGTTCGGTCACGCGCGCGGTGCGTTTACCGGCGCAGTCAGTAGCCGGGAGGGGCTGTTTCAGGCGGCGGAGGGCGGCACGCTGTTCCTTGATGAGATTGGCGATATGCCGATTCCGTTGCAGGTCAAACTGCTGCGCGTGTTGCAGGAGCGCAAAGTGCGCCCGCTTGGCAGTAACCGCGATATCGATATTAATGTGCGCATCATTTCAGCCACGCACCGTGATTTACCGAAAGCGATGGCGCGCGGCGAGTTTCGCGAAGATCTCTACTATCGGCTGAATGTGGTGAGCCTGAAGATCCCGGCGTTAGCTGAGCGTGCGGAAGATATTCCGCTACTGGCCAATCATTTGCTGAAACAGTCGGCAGAGAGACATAAACCGTTTGTTCGCGCGTTTTCCACCGATGCCATGAAGCGGCTGATGACCGCCGGCTGGCCTGGCAATGTGCGCCAGTTGGTTAACGTCATTGAACAGTGTGTGGCGCTCACCTCATCGCCGGTTATCAGCGATGCGCTGGTGGAGCAGGCGCTGGAAGGGGAAAATACGGCGTTGCCGACCTTTGTTGAGGCGCGTAACCAGTTTGAACTGAACTACCTGCGCAAGCTGCTGCAAATCACTAAGGGCAATGTCACGCATGCCGCGCGCATGGCGGGGCGCAACCGCACCGAGTTTTACAAATTACTCTCCCGCCATGAGCTCGACGCCAACGACTTTAAAGAGTAATGGCGAAATGATTATGGTACTGTGAGCAACCGATTACGATGCAGCAGACTGGCAAGAGCGTGTAAGGAACGACCATGAAAAAGATTGATGCGATTATTAAACCTTTCAAACTGGATGATGTACGTGAAGCGCTGGCTGAAGTCGGCATCACCGGGATGACGGTAACGGAAGTGAAAGGTTTTGGTCGCCAGAAAGGCCACACTGAACTTTACCGTGGCGCGGAGTATATGGTGGATTTTCTGCCGAAGGTGAAGATTGAAATTGTCGTGACTGACGACATCGTTGATACCTGCGTGGACACCATTATCCGTACTGCCCAGACCGGTAAAATCGGCGATGGTAAGATCTTCGTCTTTGATGTCGCACGCGTGGTGCGTATCCGTACCGGCGAAGAAGACGACGCCGCAATCTGATATTTTCCCTCACCCCGCAGGGTGAGGGTGCCTGTTTTACAACACTTTATGCGGGCCAAAGCATTCGTAATGAATGCTCTCTTTGTTCACGCCAAGTGTGACCAGCTGTTGCGCGACAAACTGCATAAAACCGACCGGGCCGCAGAGATAAAACTGCATCGCCGGATCGCTGAACTTCCCTTCCAGCGCGTGCAAATCCATCAACCCTTCACTGTGATAGCGACCGCTGTTCACCTCAGCCGCCGCAGGCTGTTGATACCAGACATGCTGGTAAAAATGGTTCAGCGACGCACCCAGTTTGCTTACTTCATCGGCAAAGGCATGCACCTCGCCATTCATCGCGGCATGGAACCAGTTTACCTGCGCGGCATGCTGCGATTTTGAAAGGCTGTCGAGCATCGCCAGCATCGGTGTTTGACCGACACCCGCGGAGATCAGCGTGACCGGTGTGTTGTTCTGCACATCAATAAAGAAATCCCCGGCAGGCGCTGCAAGATGCACGATATCGCCCACTTTCGCACTGTTATGCAGCCAGTTAGAAACCTGCCCACCCGCTTCGCGTTTTACCGCGATACGGTAGCTTTTGCCGTTGGGCTTGCGGGTCAGTGAATACTGGCGGATCTCCTGATTGGCGAAACCTTCAGGCTTCAGCCAGACACCCAGATATTGCCCCGGCTGATAAGCGGCGACTGGCTGACCGTCGACGGGTTCGAATTCAAAGCTGGTGATAAGTGCGCTCTGCGGTTTTTTCTCTACCAGGCGGAACGGGCGCGTGCCTTGCCAGCCGCCGACTTTTTCAGCGTGTTCGCTGTAGATTTGCGCTTCACGGTTGATAAAGACACCCGCCAGTACGCCGTAGGCTTTTCCCCAGGCGTCTAACACTTCTTGCCCCGGGCTGAACATCTCATCCAGCGTCGCCAGCAGGTGTGTGCCAACAATGTTGTACTGTTCCGGCTGGATCTGGAAGCTGGTGTGCTTCTGGGCGATTTTTTCAACCGCCGGCAGCAGCGCGGCAAGATTATCAATATTGCTGGCGTAAGCGGCAATGGCGTTGAACAGTGCTTCACGCTGATCGCCATTGCGCTGGTTGCTCATATTGAAAATCTCTTTCAGTTCCGGATTGTGAGTGAACATCCGGTCGTAAAAATGAGCGGTGAGTTTTGGGCCGGTAGCCGCCAGCAGGGGAAGAGTGGATTTGACCGTAGCGATGGTTTGGGCGTCGAGCATGATTGCTTCCTTTTTTACAGATTATTTAAAGTTGTATTTTAAATGCATCTTATAGCGCGGCGACCTGGCTTGTAAAGAGCGGACAATGTAAAGGGATTTACATCGTGAATAAGTTGCATCACAAACCTGAAAAGAAATCCGCTTTAACAGGGAAGTGTCTTATCGCTCAAACCCTTGTCTGACGGGGAGCCAATCGTTTGCGTAAAAACCTTTGTCAAGACCTGTTATCAGAATATTAATCAGTTATACTGTGGGCCGTTCCCCAAATTTGGGCCCTCATTTAGAGTTGTTTTGTTAGCTGAGTCAGGAGATGCGGATGTTAAAGCGTGAAATGAACATTGCCGATTATGATGCCGAACTGTGGCAGGCTATGGAGCAGGAAAAAGTACGTCAGGAAGAACACATTGAACTGATCGCCTCCGAAAACTACACCAGCCCGCGTGTAATGCAGGCTCAGGGTTCTCAGCTGACGAACAAATACGCCGAAGGTTATCCGGGCAAACGCTACTACGGCGGTTGCGAATATGTGGATATCGTTGAGCAACTGGCGATTGATCGCGCGAAAGAACTGTTTGGCGCGGATTACGCTAACGTGCAGCCGCACTCCGGCTCGCAGGCGAATTTCGCGGTCTACACCGCGCTGCTGCAACCGGGCGATACCGTTCTGGGTATGAACCTGGCGCAGGGCGGCCACCTGACTCACGGCTCCCCGGTTAACTTCTCTGGCAAACTGTACAACATCATCCCTTACGGTATTGATGAGTCCGGTAAAATTGACTACGAAGACATGGCGAAGCAGGCGAAAGAGCACAAACCGAAGATGATTATCGGTGGTTTCTCTGCTTACTCCGGTATCGTTGACTGGGCGAAAATGCGTGAAATCGCCGACAGCATCGGTGCTTACCTGTTCGTTGATATGGCACACGTTGCGGGTCTGATTGCCGCAGGCGTTTACCCGAACCCGGTTCCGCATGCGCACGTTGTGACCACCACCACCCACAAAACCTTGGCGGGTCCGCGCGGCGGCCTGATCCTGGCGAAAGGCGGTGACGAAGAGCTGTACAAAAAACTGAACTCCGCTGTTTTCCCAAGCGCGCAGGGCGGCCCGCTGATGCACGTTATCGCGGCAAAAGCGGTGGCACTGAAAGAAGCGATGGAGCCAGAGTTTAAAGTTTACCAGCAGCAGGTTGCCAAAAACGCCAAAGCGATGGTGGAAGTGTTCCTGAACCGTGGCTACAAAGTGGTATCCGGCGGGACTGAAAACCACCTGTTCCTGCTGGATTTGGTGGATAAAAACCTGACCGGTAAAGAAGCGGATGCCGCGCTGGGCCGTGCGAACATCACCGTGAACAAAAACAGCGTGCCGAACGATCCGAAGAGCCCGTTTGTCACTTCCGGTATCCGTATCGGTTCTCCGGCCGTGACTCGCCGCGGCTTCAAAGAAGCGGAAGTAAAAGAGCTGGCTGGCTGGATGTGCGACGTGCTGGACAACATCAATGACGAAGCAGTTATCGAGCGCGTCAAAGGTAAAGTCCTGGATATCTGCGCCCGTTTCCCGGTTTACGCCTAAGTTTATTCCGCTTCGAAAAACCCGCTGCGGCGGGTTTTTTTATGTCTTAGTGCAGCACGCTATAGCCGTGAATGCCCATATAAACGCCGACGAGCGCGATAAGCGCGCTGGAAAAATAGGGGGCCTTACGCGCCAGCGTGTTAAAGCCGGACCAGCGTTTTGCCGCTTGCTGGACGCTGATTGCCGCGCCAACGCCAACCGCAACCAGTGTAAGTGCAAGCCCGATACTGAAAGAGATCACTAATGTTGCGCCCAGCGTGATGGCTTTTAACTGAATACAGATCAGCAAAATGGTGATCGCCGCAGGGCAGGGGATAAGCCCGCCGGTTAAACCGAATAGCAGGATCTGACCGTTAGTCACCTCGCCGCCGGTAAAACGCCGCTCAATATCCCGTGCATGTGCCCGCTCGTGCGCATCCTGATACTCCTCTTCTTTAGTCACTTTTCGCAGCGACAAGATCGTTGGCTGCGCGGTGACACGAGTCGGTTGTACCGGCTGAAGCACCAGGCTTGGAGCACGGTGCGCGTGGCCGTGGTCATGTTCATGGTGATGATGATGCCCGGCGTGCCACGAACGTTCACCTTGCCAGGTGCGCAGAAACATCCACACCGCCGTACCAAAAATGATCACCGCAGATACCATTTGCAGCCAGGGTTCAACGGCTTGTGCGGTGAACTGGCTGCTGAGATACATACCCCCGAGCGCAATCAGCCACACCACCACCGTGTGGGATAGCGTGGCGGCGAGACCCAGCATCACGGCCTGTTTAACCGTGCCTTTGATGGCGATGATGAATGCCGCCATCATGGTTTTTGAGTGCCCCGGTTCGAGGCCATGCAGCGCGCCGAGCAGGATGGCGCTCGGAATAAAAAACCAGGCGTTCCCTTGCTGAAAAAGCGTGGTGAAGTCATTCATGAGAATAATTCTCGGTAAAAATTTGTGCGCTCAAATCTACTCCCCCCCAGTAGTAAATACTACCCCCCAGTAGAAATAAACTCCCCCCCAGTTGATGCATGGTATGCTAAGGTTCGTTTAAGCACGGTCGATTTGAGGTCTGTATGTCGCACACCATCCGGGACAGGAAAAAGCTAAAAGCGCGGGCGAGCAAAATAGAAGGGCAGGTTGCCGCGCTGAAAAAAATGCTCGATGAGCCTCATGAATGCGCCCAGGTTTTGCAACAAATCGCGGCGATCCGCGGCGCAGTAAACGGGTTAATGCGCGAAGTGATCAAAGGCCATCTGACCGATCATATCGTGCATGAGAACGACGAAATTAAGCGTGAAGCGGATCTGGATGTGGTGCTGAGCGTGCTGGATTCTTATATTCGCTAAGCAACGGCGAGCAACCTGGGGCAGATATTCGCCTGCAAACGTTGGGTAAGCGCATGTGTTGCCTGATTGTTACTTGCCAGCCCTGTTATTTATCGCCAGACTATCGCCTCCATTCAGGAGGAAATCATGGTCTTGCAGTCCACGCGCTGGCTGGCGCTCGCTTATTTCACCTACTTTTTTAGCTACGGCATCTTTTTACCTTTCTGGAGCGTCTGGCTCAAAGGCGTGGGGCTGACCCCCGAAATCATCGGTATGTTGCTCGGCGCAGGTCTTGTCGCCCGCTTCCTTGGCAGCCTTTTCATCGCTCCGCGCGTGAGCGATCCTTCCCGCTTGATTACGGCCCTGCGCGTGCTGGCGCTGGCAACGTTGCTGTTTGCGCTGGCGTTTTATGCCGGAACGCATGTGGCGTGGCTGGCGGTCATTATCATCGGTTTTAACCTCTTCTTTTCGCCGCTGGTGCCGCTCACCGATGCGCTGGCGGGCACCTGGCAAAAACAGTTCCCGATGGATTATGGCCGCGTGCGTCTGTGGGGATCGATTGCTTTTGTGATTGGTTCGGCGCTCACCGGCAAGCTGGTGAGCCTGTTTGATTACCAGGCGATTCTGGCGTTGCTGACGCTGGGCGCGGCATCCATGTTGCTCGGTATGTTGCTGCGTCCTTCCATTTTGCCGCAGGGTGAAAATCGCCAGCAGGAGGGCGCAGGCTGGCAGGCGTGGCGGGTATTGATTGCACAGAACTGGCGTTTTCTCGCCTGCGTGTCGCTGCTGCAGGGCGCACATGCGGCTTACTACGGCTTCAGCGCCATTTACTGGCAGTCGGCGGGGTACTCTGCTTCAACGGTCGGGTATCTGTGGTCGTTGGGCGTGGTGGCGGAAGTGGTGATTTTCGCGCTCAGTAACCGTCTGTTTCGCCGCTTCAGCGCACGCGATCTGCTGCTGCTTTCCGCCGTTTGCGGGCTGGTGCGCTGGAGCCTGATGGGCTGGACGACCGAGCTTCCGTGGCTGATTATTGCCCAGATCCTGCACTGCGGCACGTTTACCGTTTGCCATCTTGCCGCCATGCGCTATATCTCGGCGCGGCAGGGCAGCGAAGTCATCCGCTTACAAGCGGTTTATTCAGCGGTCGCGATGGGCGGCAGTATTGCGCTGATGACCATGATCGCCGGTTTTCTGTTTGAACATCTGCATCAGGGGCTGTTTTTTGTCATGGCCGTGCTGGCCATTCCGGCCCTGTTCCTGCGCCCGAACGTCGCCGTGCAGGCCCGCTAGCTTTCCAGCATGTCGCGGATATGCCGCTGCTGTTGCCCGCTCAGCGGACCGTCGGTGTGGATCAGCGGCGGTGAGAACAGCGGCAGCGGCGTAGTGTAAGGCGTGATAATCAATGTCACGTCTTTCGGTGCGCCGGCCTTACGAAATTCCGCCAGTGGCAGATATTTAATACTGAGCGGCAGCAGCGTTAATTCGCGCAGTTGCTGCTCAATCTGCTGTTCGCGGGTACTGTCTTCGCCAGTAATCAACACCACCTGTTTCTCATGCATATCGCTGTCCTGCATCAGCCAGGCGCCGAAAATCACCGCCACCAGCCCCGCCTCTTCATCGCTGAAGCGCAAATCATACTCGTCTTCCAGCTCCTGCAAGGCATCGCGGGTGGTTCGCATCAGACGCGGGTAAAGCTGATTGATCTCTTCGGGCAGGCTGTTATCAATGCCAATACCAAACAAGCTGCGATCCAGCGCCTGGGCAATGTGAATATAGAGCTGAGCACTTAAGCCTTGTTCATCGCTGAAACGCAGCCCCGCCAGAGCGTGAAAGCGGGCAATCATCCGGCGGATGGCTTTTTGCAGACGGCGATCCTGGTGTTGCTGGTCACGCAGCGGATCGGGCGTGCGCACCAGCATAAACAGCAGCGACAAAAACAGGTGCTCATTCTGCTGCGGATAGTCGACAACGCGACGCTGCCAGTGGCGCACAATCTCCTGCGCCACCTGATACTCGGCGCGCATTTGCGCCCACTCTTGCTGAACCGGGTTAAATTCCGGGGTATGTCCGTGGTGATGCTGCAGTAAACAATATTGCAAATAGAGACGCAGAAACTGCATATCCCGGCATTCAAAGACGCGCTGCAGGCGGCGCGAACAGAGGTTAATCAACGCCAGCAGATTTGTATCGTCGTATAACGTTCGGGCAATGCCTTGCTGTTTAAGCGCGGTTTTTAACGCCGGGGTAAACTGTTGCGTGATAAATTGCGGGCACAGCCGCAGCGCACGGCGAAGCCAGTGCAACAGGCATAAACGTTGATCGAGTGGAGCGCCCTCAATCCGAAAGCCGCCGTTAGGATGGGGAACGATAGAGAGCCGGTGGTAGCGCTGAATTTCACTTTCCGTTTCAGCGATATCCCGGCGAGCCATGGCGTCGTCCACTCCATTCATAGCGCTGATATGTTCCATGGTGACGTGTTGCCCCGGCAAGGCGAGCATCAAAAGCACCTGGCAGCGGCGCTGCGGACTGGAGAGCGCAGATGGCGGTGTCATTACAGTTGTCATCTGTCAGGTTCCAGTTGGGGTTTTTGATAAGCGTAGTTAAAGGTATGCTCAGCGATAGCGCAGCGGCAGCTCTTTCATTCAGGATTGCCGGGGAGCATCACAGAATTTTTCTCGTGAGGAATACATGCAAGCAGTTAAACAATGCGCCAGTGGCCTGTTTCTCGCGCTTTTATCGTTTTCAGCGACGGCGCATCCGCACAGTTTTATCCGCATGAAAACGCAAGTGTTGATCGACAACGGGCAGTTCACCGGGCTGAAAATGCGCTGGACGATGGATGAGATCACTTCGGCGGATCTGCTGTATGACGCGGGCAATGCAAAACCTGGCGATGAGATCTGGAAAAAACTGGCGGCGGAAGTGATGGCAAACGTGCTGGGGCAACACTATTTCACCGAAGTCTGGCACAACGGGCAGAAAGTGAAGTTTCTTAACCGACCCACGGAATATGGCATGGAACAGGTCGCGCACCAGGCGGTGCTGACGTTTGTTTTACCGCTCGCCGAACCGCAGGTACTCAGCGGACAGCGGTATACTTTTTCCACTTTCGATCCCACCTATTTTGTCGATATGAGTTACGCAAAAGCGAGCGACGCGACATTGCCTGCCGCCGCACCGCAGGGCTGCAAACTGGCGGTACAAACGCCCAAACCCGGCGAGGAAGTGCTGAATTATGCCCAGTCGCTGGATAAAGCCGATGCGCCGGCAGAAGATATGGAACTCGGTAAACAATTTGCCCAGACGGTGACGCTGACATGTCCGTGATGGTGAGCGCTACGGCGCGAAAACGACGCTTATTGCACTGGTGGCCGCTGGTGCTTTTTATGCTGTGTGCGCTGGCCGCCGCGTTGTGGCTGTGGCAGATCTGGCCGCAGGTGATGGTGAAAAGCGTTATCTGGCAGCGCGATGTGAATATGAAAATGAGCAGCTTACTGAAAGCGGTGGCAGAAAACCCGCGCCAGGCCGGTGGGGCGCTGCTGCTGTTCAGTTTTGTCTATGGCGTGCTGCATGCGCTTGGGCCGGGACATGGCAAAGTGGTGATCACCACCTGGCTTGCCACGCATCCGTCAAAACTGAAACCGGCGATTGGCTTAACGCTGGCCTCTTCTTTGTTGCAGGGGCTGGTGGCCATTGCGCTGGTAGTGGTTGTGCTGAGTATTCTGGCGCTGCCCGCGCGGCAGCTGCATTTGAGCAGTTACTGGCTGGAGAAGGGCAGTTATTTACTGGTAGGTGTGCTGGGAGTGCTTTTGTGCTGGCGAGCGTTGAAAAAGCTGCGTGCGCTTGTACAAACGCCGAAATTCCGCGCCTTTACGCCGCACCATGTGCATCACGAAGGATGCGGTTGCGGTCATCAGCATTTACCCACGGCCTCGCAGTTGCAGAGCGGTGATGACTGGCGCGCACGGTTAATGATTATTTTGTCGATGGGGATGCGCCCCTGTTCCGGTGCGATCATGGTGCTGCTGTTCAGTAAAGTGATTGGCGTGTTTAGCTGGGGTGTGGCCTCCGCGCTGGCCATGGCGGTCGGAACGTCGCTGACCATCAGTTCGCTGGCGTTGCTGGTCCATGGTTTTCGCCAACTGGCAGTAAAATTAAGCGGGGATCGTGCGCCGGTATTGTGGCGACAGGTTGGCTGGACCACGCTGGCTCTGGCCGGTGGCGTATTGTTAATTAGCGCGTCGGTAATAATGTGGGTCAGTGTGTTACCGCCGGGCGGCGGATTACGACCGTTTTGATAGCACCCGGTGGTGGCAAACCTCCACCGGGCACAGCCAGACTTAGCGTTTCAGCGCGTCGCTCAGCTCTTCACGCATATTCGCCAGCATCGCTTTAACTACACGCGGGTTACCCGCCACGATGTTGCCGGTCATCATATAGTTGTGACCACCGGTGAAATCGCATACCAGACCGCCAGCTTCACGCACCAGCAGTTCACCGGCGGCGAAATCCCACGGTTTCAGCGCGATTTCGAAGAAACCATCCACGCGGCCAGCGGCAACATAGGCCAGATCCAGCGCAGCGGAACCCGTGCGGCGGAAGTCCGCGCATTCGGTGAACAGTTTGCCGACGATATTGATGTAGGTGGTGGCGTGTTGTTTGGCTTTGAACGGGAAGCCGGTCGCCAGAATAGTGCCATCCAGATCGCGAGCCGTGCTGCCTCGCAGACGGTAGCCGTTCAGCTGTGCGCCCTGACCGCGAGTGGCGGTGAACAGTTCGTTACGCATGGGATCGTAAACCACCGCGACTTCAGTGCGGCCTTTGATTCGTACGGCGATGGATACCGCGAAGTGCGGCAGGCGTTTGACAAAGTTGGTAGTGCCATCCAGCGGATCGATAACCCATTGCACATCCTGGTCAGCGCCTTCGTGCTCACCACTCTCTTCGGTGATGATGGTGTGTTGCGGGTAAGATTTGCGGATTGTTTCGATAATCAGCGCTTCGGCTGCTTTATCAATGTTGGTCACGAAATCATTGCTGCCTTTCTGGCTGGTTTCTACGGTGTCCGGAGTTTCGTAGTTTTTGGCAATTAAATTACCCGCCTTGCGCGCAGCACGCACGGCGATGTTCAGCATCGGATGCATCGGTCTCTCTCACTGGATGTTAAAGAACGGAAAACGGCGCATATCATAGCAGCGAATTCGGATTATGTCTTTGCTTTATGATAATATGCGCGAATATTCTTTAGCCGTTGAAAATCTATGCTGCAAAATATTCGAATCGTACTGGTGGAAACCTCCCACACCGGCAACATGGGCTCTGTTGCTCGTGCAATGAAAACAATGGGTTTAACGAATCTCTGGCTGGTGAACCCGCTGGTAAAACCGGATTCACAGGCTATCGCGCTGGCCGCAGGTGCCAGCGATGTGATTGGCAATGCGCAAATCGTCGACACGCTGGATGAAGCGCTCGCCGGTTGCAGCCTGGTTGTTGGCACCAGCGCGCGTTCCCGCACGCTGCCGTGGCCGATGCTCGATCCGCGTGAATGCGGGCTGAAAAGCGTTGCCGAAGCGCAACACGCGCCCATCGCGCTGGTGTTTGGTCGCGAACGCGTTGGCCTCACCAATGATGAGCTGCAAAAGTGCCACTACCACGTGGCGATTGCCGCCAACCCGGAATACAGCTCGCTGAACCTGGCGATGGCGGTGCAGGTTATTGCTTATGAAGTGCGCATGGCCTGGCTGGCAGCGCAAGAGAGCACTGCCCCGGCGGTTGAACATGAAGAGACGCCGTACCCGCTGGTCGATGATCTGGAACGTTTTTACGGGCATCTGGAGCAAACGCTGCTGGCGACCGGTTTTATTCGTGAAAACCACCCCGGCCAGGTGATGAACAAACTGCGCCGTCTGTTTACCCGCGCGCGCCCGGAAAGTCAGGAGCTTAATATCCTGCGCGGCATCCTGGCGTCGATCGAACAGAAGCATAAAGAGTAATACGCGAGGCCGGGAAATGGCCTTTTTTCGGCCTAACTCTATGAAAGCACTAAACGACAAATACCTGACTAAAACAGTCAACTAAATAGTTGACCAATTTAGTCGGGAATGTCAGACTTGCGTCTGCTATGCAACATTAACATATTAATAATACACCCCGGGCAGGGGCGAGTTTGAGGCTTGTAAGACATGAGACTGACATCTAAAGGGCGTTATGCCGTGACCGCAATGCTGGACGTTGCACTCAACTCCGAAGCGGGCCCGGTTCCGTTGGCTGATATTTCCGAGCGTCAGGGAATTTCCCTCTCCTACCTGGAGCAGCTGTTCTCCCGTCTGCGTAAAAATGGCTTAGTCGCCAGCGTACGTGGCCCGGGCGGCGGTTACCTGCTGGGTAAAGACGCAAATACCATTGCCGTTGGCGAAGTGATTAGCGCAGTTGACGAATCCGTAGACGCAACCCGCTGCCAGGGTAAAAGCGGCTGCCAGGGTGGTGATAAGTGCCTGACCCATGCGCTGTGGCGCGATCTGAGCGATCGTCTGACCGGTTTCTTAAACAATATCACGCTGGGCGAACTGGTAAACAACCAGGAAATCCTCGATGTTTCCGATCGTCAGCACAGTAACGAATCCCATCGCACCACCCGCGCTCAAGACGCTATCGACGTCAAACTGCGCGCATAATAAAAAACAGAATTCAGAATCGGGCCAGGGCACAAAACAGTGCCCTGTTAACGCGGTCGTACATCCAGCCGGTTGCCTGATTCCTTGCATTAGAGCGATGTACGGAGTTTAAAGAGCAATGAAATTACCGATTTATCTCGATTACTCCGCAACCACGCCGGTGGATCCGCGTGTTGCCGAGAAAATGATGCAGTTTCTGACCCTGGACGGGACCTTTGGTAACCCTGCTTCCCGTTCTCACCGTTTTGGCTGGCAAGCTGAAGAAGCGGTAGATATCGCCCGTAACCAGATTGCAGAACTGGTCGGTGCGGACCCGCGTGAAATCGTCTTCACTTCCGGTGCAACCGAATCCGATAACCTGGCGATCAAAGGTGCAGCCAACTTTTATCAGAAAAAAGGCAAGCACATTATCACCAGCAAAACCGAACACAAAGCCGTGCTGGACACCTGCCGTCAACTGGAGCGCGAAGGCTTCGAAGTGACCTATCTTGCTCCGCAGAGCAACGGCATTATCGACCTGAAAGAGCTGGAAGCGGCGATGCGTGAAGACACCATCCTTGTTTCCATCATGCACGTGAACAACGAAATCGGCGTGGTACAGGATATCGCAGCCATCGGCGAAATGTGCCGTGCGCGCGGCATTATCTACCACGTTGACGCCACCCAGAGCGTGGGCAAACTGCCTATCGACCTGAGCCAGTTGAAAGTGGATCTGATGTCCTTCTCCGGCCATAAAATTTATGGGCCGAAAGGCATCGGTGCGCTCTACGTTCAGCGTAAACCGCGTGTGCGTATCGAAGCGCAGATGCACGGCGGCGGTCATGAGCGCGGTATGCGTTCCGGTACTCTGCCTGTCCACCAGATCGTCGGTATGGGCGAAGCGTACCGCATCGCAAAAGAAGAGATGGCGAGCGAAATGGAACGCCTGCGCGCGCTGCGTAACCGTCTGTGGAACGGCATCAACGACATTGAAGAAGTTTACCTGAACGGCGATCTCGAGCACGGCGCACCGAACATCCTCAACGTCAGCTTTAACTACGTTGAAGGCGAGTCGCTGATCATGGCGCTGAAAGATCTGGCTGTATCCTCCGGTTCTGCCTGTACCTCTGCAAGCCTGGAACCGTCCTACGTGCTGCGCGCACTGGGCATGAATGATGAGCTGGCACACAGCTCGATCCGTTTCTCTTTAGGTCGTTTTACCACCGAAGAAGAAATTGACTACACCATCGCGCTGGTACGTAAATCCATCGGCCGTCTGCGTGAACTCTCTCCGCTGTGGGAAATGTTCAAACAGGGCGTGGATTTGACCACCATCGAATGGGCTCATCATTAATAGTTGCGCAAGCAGGAGAAGAAAAAATGGCTTATAGCGAAAAAGTAATCGATCACTACGAAAACCCGCGCAACGTTGGCTCGTTTGACAACGACGACACGGTTGGTAGCGGCATGGTTGGCGCACCGGCGTGCGGCGACGTGATGAAACTGCAGATCAAAGTTAACGATAAAGGCATTATCGAAGACGCGCGTTTTAAAACTTACGGTTGCGGCTCTGCAATCGCTTCCAGCTCGCTGGTCACCGAATGGGTGAAAGGCAAGTCACTGGACGAAGCGCAGGCGATTAAAAACACCGATATCGCCGAAGAGCTGGAACTGCCGCCGGTGAAAATTCACTGTTCTATCCTGGCGGAAGACGCGATTAAAGCCGCAATTGCGGATTACAAAAGTAAACAAGAAGCGAAATAAGGCGGGAGGTTGTTGTCATGTCCATTAGCCTGAGCGACAGTGCTGCCGCGCGAGTCAATACCTTCCTGGCCAACCGTGGTAAAGGGTTTGGTCTGCGCCTGGGGGTGAGAACCTCCGGCTGTTCTGGTATGGCTTATGTCCTTGAGTTTGTCGATGCGCCGAACGAAGAAGACACGGTGTTTGAAGACAAAGGCGTGAAGGTAGTGGTTGACGGCAAAAGCCTGCAATTCCTCGACGGCACTCAACTGGACTTCGTCAAAGAAGGCCTGAACGAAGGGTTTAAATTCACCAACCCGAACGTTAAAGACGAGTGCGGTTGCGGCGAAAGCTTCAACGTTTAATCGCCACCATCCGATGACCCCACCGCAGCGTCCTGCGCGTGGGGTTTGTTTCGATTGCACACCCGGAATTGTTATGGATTACTTCACCCTCTTTGGGTTGCCGGCCCACTATCCGCTCGATGTTCAGGCGCTGGCGACACGTTTCCAGGATCTGCAACGTCAGTTCCACCCGGATCGCTTCGCAAACCGCCCGCAGGCGGAACAACTGGCTGCCGTCCAGCAATCCGCTACCATTAACCAGGCATGGCAAACGCTGCGCAACCCGCTAACGCGCGCAGAATATTTGCTGTCGCTGCACGGTTTTGATTTAGCCTCCGAGCAACACACGGTGCGCGATACCGCCTTCTTAATGGAACAACTTGAGCTGCGTGAAGAGCTGGACGAGATTGAAAAAGCGCAAGACGCGACCCGTCTGGAAGCATTTCAACAGCGTGTGAAAGAAATGTATGACACCCGCCATCGGCAAATGGTGGAGCAATTAGATAGCCAGACGTGGGACGCGGCGGCGGATACCGTGCGTAAACTGCGTTTTCTCGATAAACTGCGCAGCGCAACAGAACAACTCGAAGAAAAACTGCTCGGTTTTTAATTTTTTGGAAGCACATCATGGCCTTATTACAAATTAGTGAGCCCGGTCTGAGCGCCGCGCCGCACCAGCGTCGTCTGGCGGCGGGTATCGATCTCGGCACCACCAATTCATTGGTTGCCACCGTGCGCAGCGGACAGGCGGAAACGCTGGCCGACAGCGCCGGACGTCACCTGCTCCCTTCGGTGGTTAACTACCAGGCCGACAGCCATGTTGTCGGTTACGATGCGCGCGCCAACGCCGCGCAGGACTCCGTAAACACCATCAGCTCGGTGAAACGCCTGATGGGGCGCAGCCTGGCCGACATTCAGACGCGTTACCCGCACCTGCCGTGGCAGTTCCAGCCGAGCGAAAATGGTCTGCCGATGATTGCCACGCGTGGCGGCCTGGTTAACCCGATTCGCGTTTCTGCGGATATCCTCAAAGCCCTTGCCGCGCGCGCGCAAGAGACGCTTTCCGGCGAGCTGGACGGCGTTGTGATCACTGTTCCTGCCTATTTTGATGACGCACAGCGTCAGGGCACCAAAGATGCGGCGCGTCTGGCGGGCTTGCACGTATTGCGTCTGCTGAACGAACCGACCGCTGCGGCTATCGCCTACGGTCTGGACTCCGGCAAAGAGGGCGTGATTGCGGTTTATGACCTCGGCGGCGGCACCTTTGATATCTCGATTTTGCGCCTGAGCCGTGGCGTTTTCGAAGTGCTGGCGACCGGCGGTGATTCCGCGCTCGGCGGCGACGATTTCGACCATCTGCTGGCGGATTACATTTGCGAACAGGCGGGAATTGCCGATCGCAGCGACGTGCGCCAACAGCGCGAATTGCTGGATGCGGCGATTGCCGCAAAAATCGCCCTCAGCGAGGCCGACAGTGTCACCGTTGAGGTGGCGGGCTGGCAGGGCACCATTGCACGTACCCAGTTTGAAGCATTGATTTCAACGCTGGTCAAACGCACCTTACTCTCTTGTCGTCGCGCGCTGAAAGATGCGGGTGTCGAAGCGCAAGAAGTGCTGGAAGTGGTGATGGTCGGTGGCTCGACGCGCGTGCCGCTGGTGCGCGAGCGGGTTGGCGAGTTCTTTGGTCGCACGCCGTTGACGTCGATTGACCCGGATAAAGTGGTGGCGATTGGCGCGGCAATCCAGGCCGATATTCTGGTTGGCAACAAGCCGGACAGCGAAATGCTGCTGCTGGATGTCATTCCGCTCTCGCTGGGGCTGGAAACGATGGGCGGCTTGGTAGAAAAAGTGATCCCGCGTAATACCACCATTCCGGTGGCGCGCGCGCAGGAGTTCACCACTTTCAAAGATGGCCAGACAGCGATGTCTATCCATGTGATGCAGGGCGAGCGTGAGCTGGTGGCAGACTGCCGTTCACTGGCGCGTTTTGCACTGCGCGGTATCCCGGCGATGCCGGCGGGCGGGGCGCATATTCGCGTCACCTTCCAGGTGGATGCTGACGGTCTGCTCAGCGTAACCGCGATGGAAAAATCCACCGGCGTGGAAGCCTCCATTCAGGTGAAACCGTCGTACGGTCTGACCGATGGCGAAATCGCCGACATGATCAAAGACTCCATGAGTTTCGCCGAGCAGGACGTGAAAGCGCGCATGCTGGCGGAGCAGAAAGTGGAAGCCGCGCGCGTGCTGGAAAGTCTTGCCAGTGCGCTTGCCGCTGACGCCGCGCTGTTAAGCGCCGCAGAGCGTGCGGAGATCGACGACGCAGTCGCGCAGTTACGCGCGGTTGCCGACGGCGATGACACCGACGCGATAGAACAAGCCATTAAAAATGTAGATAAACAAACCCAGGAATTCGCCGCACGCCGTATGGATCAATCCGTACGTACCGCGCTGAAAGGCCATTCCGTCGACGAGGTTTAATATGCCTAAAATTGTTTTTCTGCCTCATCAGGATCTCTGTCCGGATGGCGCAGTTCTGGAAGCTAAGAGCGGTGAAACCATTCTTGATGTCGCCCTGCGTGGCGGGATTGAGATTGAGCACGCCTGCGAAAAATCCTGCGCCTGCACCACTTGCCACTGTGTGGTACGTGAAGGTTTTGACTCGTTGCCGGAAAGCAGCGAAGAGGAAGACGACATGCTGGATAAAGCGTGGGGTCTGGAGCCGGAAAGCCGCTTAGGCTGCCAGGCGCGTGTTACCGATGAAGATCTGGTGGTTGAAATTCCGCGTTACACCATCAACCACGCGCGGGAGCACTAATATGGGGCTGAAATGGACCGATAGCCGCGAAATCGGCGAGGCGCTGTACGACAGCCGCCCGGACGTAGATCCGAAAACCGTGCGTTTCACCGATATGCACCAGTGGATCTGCGAGCTGGAAGAGTTTGACGATGATCCGAATGCATCGAATGAAAAAATTCTCGAAGCGATTCTGCTAGTCTGGTTAGACGAAGCATCGTAATCATCAAACGGGCTGCCTTCGGGCGGCCCGTTTTCATGAACAGCCATAAGGATAAAAATAATGACAGAAGCTATGAAAATTACGCTGACAACGCAAAGCGCCGACGCGCGCTGGGGTGAAAAAGCCGCTTACAGCATCAATAACGACGGCATCGCACTGCATCTGACCGGGAAAGATGACTTAGGCCTGATCCAACGCGCCGCGCGTAAAATCGACGGCATGGGCATCAAGCATGTTGCCCTGAGCGGTGAAGGCTGGGACGCGGATCGCAGCTGGGCATTCTGGGCCGGTTATAAAGGGCCAAAAGGCACGCGCAAAGTCGAATGGGCGCAGCTTAACGACGCAGAGCAAAAAGAGCTGGATAGTCGCCTGCTGGTGATCGACTGGGTGCGCGACACCATCAACGCCCCGGCGGAAGAGTTAGGGCCGGAGCAACTGGCGCAGCGCGCGGTCGATCTGCTGCACAAAGTCGGTGGCGATAACGTCTCGTATCGCATCACCAAAGGGGAAGATCTGCGCGAGCAGAATTATCTCGGTCTGCATACGGTTGGCCGTGGTTCCGAGCGCCCGCCGGTACTGCTGGCGCTGGACTTCAACCCGACCGGTAACCCGGACGCGCCGGTTTATGCCGCGCTGGTGGGCAAAGGCATAACCTTCGATTCCGGGGGTTACAGCATTAAGCCGACTTCCTCAATGGATTCCATGAAATCCGATATGGGCGGCGCGGCACTGGTGACCGGTGCGCTGGCGTTTGCCATCCATCGCGGGCTGGATAAACGCATCAAACTGTACCTGTGCTGTGCCGATAACCTGATTAGCGGCAACGCCTTCAAACTGGGCGATATCATCCGTTATCGTAACGGTAAAACCGTCGAAATCATGAATACCGATGCGGAAGGGCGTCTGGTGCTGGCCGATGGCCTGATCGACGCTTCTGCGCAGAAACCAGAGCTGATTATTGATGCGGCAACGCTGACCGGTGCGGCGAAAACCGCGCTGGGCAATGATTATCACGCGCTGTTCAGCTTTGACGATGCGCTTGCCGGGCGTCTGCTCAGCAGTGCCAGCGCGGAAAACGAGCCGTTCTGGCGCTTGCCGCTGGCCGAATTCCATCGCAATCAACTGCCGTCTAATTTCGCAGAACTGAACAACACCGCGGGTGGTTCATTCCCGGCAGGGGCGAGCACGGCGGCCGGTTTCCTGTCGCACTTTGTTGAAAACTACCAGCAGGGCTGGCTGCACATCGACTGCTCAGCTACCTATCGTAAAGCGGCGGTTGAGCAGTGGGCCGCAGGGGCAACCGGCCTTGGCGTGCGTACCCTGGCGAATCTGTTAACCGCGAAGTAATCTTTTTTCCTCTCCCGCGAGGGGGAGGAAACTCTCTGGAACCACTATGTCAGAAATCAAAAACGAATTAGAAACCCTGCTGGAACAGGCCGCGACTGAGCCTGCGTATCGTCCGGCATTTTTCCGCACGCTGCTGGAATCCACGGTTTGGGTGCCAGGCACGGCGGCGGAAGGTGAAGCCATTGTTGAAGACAGCGCGCTCGATTTACAGCACTGGGAAAAAGATGACGGCACATCCGTGATCCCGTTCTTTACCTCGCTGGACGCGCTGCAACAGGCAGTAGAAGAGGAGCAGGCGTTTGTGGTGATGCCCGCGCGTACGCTGTTTGAAATGACGCTCGGCGAGACGCTGTTCCTCAATGCCAGGTTGCCGACCGGCAAAGAGTTCACCCCACGTGAAATCAGCCACCTGGTGGGCGAAGAGGGCAGCCCTCTAAGCCAGCAGGAAGTGCTGGAGGGCGGCACGGCGCTGCTGCTTTCCGACGTGGCTGAACCGCCCGCGCAAATGGTGGATTCGCTGACCACGCTGTTTAAAAGCATCAAAACCGTGAAGCGCGCGTTTCTCTGCTCAATCAAAGAGAAAGCTGATGAGCAGCCC
Source organism: Kosakonia sp. PSU_27 (assembly GCF_039409795.1). Classification (NCBI taxonomy): domain Bacteria; kingdom Pseudomonadati; phylum Pseudomonadota; class Gammaproteobacteria; order Enterobacterales; family Enterobacteriaceae; genus Kosakonia; species Kosakonia sp. PSU_27. The sequence goes on from NZ_JBCIVK010000003.1 coordinate 57,661, forward strand.
AATCTGCTGATTGGAATCGAAGCCGATGGCGATATTGAAGAGATTATTCACGCGGCGGGCAGTGTGGCGACCGATACGCTCCCCGGTGATGAGCCGGTGGATATTTGCCAGGTCGTTGAAGGTGAAAAAGGAATTAGCCATTTTATGATGGCGCATATTACCCCTTTCTACGAACGACGCTGGGGAAGTTTCCTGCGCGACTTTAAGCAAAATCGCATTATTTAATTATCGGGCGGTATGTTACGTACCGCCTTCTATTATTTAAAAAATTGAATTATTAGCCTTTCATTAATAACGTCGTACGGCTTTCGCTGTAAATTCCATAAATTATGTATTAATCCCATTCCTGTGATACGGTTCGTTTTTACGTTTCTTTACGGTTACTTTTTATGGACAAAAAAAGCCTGCTGTACTGCTTCGGCGTACCGTTAATTCTTTTCTTCTACGCCTGCTGGCAGAATATCCGTATTAACGAAGTGGATGTTTATCAGGTCACGCAATATGGTTTTGTCGGTCACAGCGTATTTGCCGATATGTCGCGCCAGATGCTCGCCAAAGCCGGTATGTTGTTTTCCCTGTTGGGCTTGATTGCCAGTACCAGCGCGGTAATTCTCTGTATTTTAAGCGTACGGAAAGCCCGTATATCTGCGGAAAAGCTCATTGCCGCGTTTACCCTTTGTCGCAAGTTACTGCCATTTATTATGGTTGGCGTAATGGCGTCGATTGGTTTCGCGCTGGTCTGCGTACTGTTATATGAGGTGTGCTGGATCTACACGCTCGGCAGGGCGAGCGCCTTTAATATCAAACTGGTGATATTTGTTTTGCTGATCATTGGTTCGCTGGTATTTATGGTGCTGAAAAGCCTGTTCTTACTAAAACGCTGCTTTGCGCTGTTTGAGCCACAAGATATGCAGGTTCATGGTGCAGCTGTTTCTGAAGCCGACGCGCCGGAGCTGTGGCGCTGGGTCAGAGAATTAGCCCAGCGCGGGCAGGCTATTGTGCCGGATAATATTGTTGTCGGTTTATTTGAAGGGTTTTACGTCACCGCAAGCCCGGTGCAAATTGAAAATGGCGCGCGGTTAACCGGCAACACGCTCTATTTCCCGCTCAGCTACGCCGCGTTTATGAATAAAGACGAAGTGGCTGCCGTGATTGGTCATGAGCTGGGACATTTTTCCGGTAATGACACCGTCTACACCCTGCATTTCGCCGGGCTGTATGCTGGTATGGAAAACAGTCTCGACTACTTTTATCGCGATGTGGCGAGCAGCGGCTGGCTTGAGCGGCTGGCGCTCAACCCGACTATTCATCTCGGCCTCTGGTTTTACCGTCAGTTCCATGAAACGGTCAATGGCTGGAGCCGCGTACGCGAACTGGCGGCGGACGCTGCGGGCGCGCGTACCAGTTCGCCGCAGGCGCTGGCGGCCTCGCTCCTGCGTTTCTCTGCGCTCAATGAACGCTTTAACGCGCCGATGGAGCTGTTCTTTAATCGCAAACTTGAGACGCACGATCTGGTGCACAGCTTGTTTGCTTCGCTGCGTGAGGGCGGGCGTTTTGATGTTGCCGCCTCGCTTGAGCAGGAACTGGCGCACCCAACAGACAGCCACCCGCCGACGCGCGTGCGTATCGAGCAACTGAATGTGCCGCTGGATGAAACGCTGCTGGCCAGGGCGTCGCGCCCGGCGGATGAGGCGGATTACCAGTGGATGCGCAGTTTATTCCGTGATGCTTCGGCTTTATCAGCCGCGTTAACCGCTGGCATGGCGAGCAATGTGGAAGCACATCATGACGCTTATCAGGCCGAATTAGAGAATCTGGCAGCACACTCCACGGAAAGCGTCGTTGTCTCGCTGCGTAAGAAAAATTTCTGGCTGTTCCTGGTGCTGGCGGTGCTCTGTGTTGCCGGTGCCGGTTTAGTCCTCACGCTGAGCATCCAGTGGAACGCCACCGCCAATCCCTCAATGGAGAAGATAATTTTTGGGCTGGCCGTTGGCGGGCTGATCTTTGGGCTGGGAAGCTGGACGATGTATACGCGCGTGCGCCAGCCGCTGTTCACACTGACGGCACAAGGCATCGAAAGCTATCAGCTCAGCGCGCCGCTGTTGCTGGCGGAGATTGAAAACATTGATATTCGTAGCGTTAATGACTGGGTATTTATCGATCTCTACTGGCGGGAGGGTTATCAGCCACCTACCTGCACCGTGGGGCGTTTGTTCCGCAATTTTGTTGTTGATCCGAAGAAGCGCAAAGTGGTGATAAGCCTGCCCGGCGGGGTGTTGAAAGGCGCACAGCGGGAAAAAATGCCGATTGAGGAGCTGTATGTCGCGCTTCATGAATACATTCAGGCGGCCTGGGCGCGGCGTGAACTGAGCCATTCGTAATGCGCGCATTTGTTGATGCTTGCCGCATAGCGGCAAGCCTTATTGCGTCGCTTCCAGCAGCAACAGATCCATCAGTAGCACCAGATTTGACTCGAACGAGGTGATCCCGGCGGCTTCAGCGGCAAAATGCACCGCTTCGTCGTACAGCGCGAAATGGATATCTGCCATCTCCGCCAGCGGGTTTACCGACGCGCGGGTAAATGCCACCACCGTCATACCGACCGTGCGCGCAATACGCGCTTTATCCAGCACTTGTTCCGTTTCACCGCTGCGGGAGACGGCAATAAACACCTGGTAGCGCGCCGCGTTACTGAGAAAGATATTCCGGCTGTCGCCCGGCCCGGAAATAAACGCCGTCTTGCCCAACACCTGTAATTTCTTGGTCAGATACTCAGCAAACAGATAGGAAAACCCGGCACCATACAGAAAAAAGCTCTCCTGCTCATGCAGCAGGGCGGCAAAATGCTGCCGTTTTTCCGCGCTCACCCACTGAAACGTGCGCTGATAATTCGCCATAAACTGCGCGAAAGCGGCGGGTAGCTCGGCGGGTTCACTGTGTGGCCCGGTAATGTGCGGCGTGTCTGCCAGCCGCTGTTTGCAGTGCCAGATAAACTCGCTATAGCCACTGAAACCGAGCTTCTGGCACAGGCGAATAATGGTGGCGGTGGAGACAAATGTCGCCTGCGCCAGTTCGCGTACCGTGATGTTCCCCACCAGCAACGGGTGTTCCGTCAGATGCGCAAGAACACGATATTCCGCGCGGGTCAGCGATTCCCCGCGCGTCAGCAGTGGTGCCAGTCGGTTGTCCATTTACGCCGTTTCGATGGGTAAATCGTCGCGCGCGCCCCATTCACTCCAGGAGCCGTCATACAGCGTCACGTTACTTGCACCAAGTGTTTCCAGTGCAAGGATCACCACCGATGCCGTCACGCCGGAGCCGCAGCTGGCGATGATCGGTTTGTGCAGATCCACACCCTGACGGCGGAAAATCGCCGCCAGCTCATCGGTGGTTTTCAGTTCACCTTCAACGACTAAATCGACCCACGGTACATTCAGCGCGCCGGGGATATGGCCGCGCTTCAGGCCCGCGCGCGGTTCATCCACTTCGCCATTAAAACGCGGAGCAGGGCGGGCATCGACAATTTGTGCCGTGCCTTCGTGGCTCGCCAGCAGCACGTCGGTCAGTTTTTTCACTACGTGAGGATCGAAATTGGCATTGAAGTCGGACTCCGGCAGCGGCACGTCGCCTTTTTGCAGCGGCAGGGCATCGCGCTGCCAGCCTGCCAGCCCACCGGCCAGAATCGAGACATTTTCCACGCCGTGATTACGTAACATCCACCAGGCGCGCGGGGCAGAGAAGAGATTGCCTTCGTCATACACCACCAGATGTTTATCCTGGCTGATGCCCAGTTCGCGCATCGCCACGGCGAACGCTTCCGGGCGCGTCAGCATATGCGGCAGCGGCGTGGTGTGATCGGAAAGGGCTTCGATATCAAAAAAGACCGCACCGGGAAGGTGCCCGGCGCGGTATTCCGCTCTCATGTCGCGATGCTCCTGACCCACTGGCGCCATCCGCGCATCAATCAGCTGGATTTCGGGATCATCGCTGTGCTCTATCAGCCAGTCGGCCGCGACAAAAAACGAGGTGGACATGGTTGTCTCCGTGTCATCAACAGTAACCTGAATTGTTAACGTTTTTTCATGACCCGACAAGCCGACTTCGCTAACGCCGCGAGCGACCTCGTTATTTTTATGCTGGTTTGCCGTTTTCCCATGCTTTTTGCAGCGCTGGCCAGTAGTCACGGTTGGCTTCGATCATCTCATCAAGGATCGCTTTCGCGTGCTGCATGGTCGGTACGGTGCGGTTGAGGGTAAATGCCTGCAGCGCTTTCTCGTAACTGCCTTCAATGGTGGCTTCCACCAGCAGTTGTTCCGACGCCAGTTGCTGCATTAGCAACGTCTGGTGGAACAGCGGCACCGCGCCCATCCGCACTGGCTCCGGCCCTTCACTGGTGATGTAAGCCGGGACTTCCACCATCGCATCGTAAGGCAGGTTAGCAATCGCCCCTTTGTTTTCCACAATCACCAGGTGACGCTGGCGCAGGTCAAAAGCCAGCGAACAAGCGACATCGACGATAAACGCGCCGTGTACGCCAACATGGAACGCATCCGGCAGAATGCCGGTGCGCTGATATTCCGCCGCGGCGGCAAACAGTTTTTTCTCGCGCCCGTCCATCACTTCATTGGCTCGGGTGTAATCAGCGTTTTGATGCGCAACGATGTCGTTTGGCATTAGGTAATACTGCAAATAGGGGTTCGGCAAAAATTCCGGGAAGTGATCCATAATCGGCTTGATGTTGCGCCAGGTTTTCACCCACGACGGATCCGAGTGTTGCGGATCGGTTTGCGCGGCATCTTCAGTTAACAGGCCAAAACGGGCGACGTGCTCGCGCAACTCCGGCAGCCGGTCTTCACCATCGACCCGCACTTTGGTAAACCAGCCAAAGTGATTCAGACCGAAGTAATCCACCTCCAGTTTGTGGCGATCAACGCCGAGGATCGCGCCCATATTGCGCATTGCCGCCACCGGCATATCACAAATATTCAGCACGCGCGCGTCGGGACGCAGACGGCGCACCCCTTCGGCGACAATCGCTGCCGGGTTCGAGTAGTTAACGATCCAGGCGCTTTTATCGGCGTAACGTTCCACCAGATCTATCAGTTCTACCATTGGCAAAATGGTTCGCAGCCCGTAAGCCAGCCCGCCAGGCCCGCAGGTTTCCTGACCCACCACGCCGTGGCGCAGCGGGATCTTTTCATCCTGCTCGCGCATTTTGTACTGCCCGACGCGCATCTGCGCGAAGGCAAAATGTGCGCCGCGAAACGCCGTTTCCGCATCACTGGTGACGGTAAACTTGATGCTCTGGCTGTGGTCACGGATCACTTTTTCCACCACCGGTGCGATGGTGTTTTGCCGGGTTTCATCGATATCGTAAAGGCGGATTTCCGCCAGCGGAAAATCTTCCAGTCTCACCATCAGGCTTTTGACAATGCCCGGGGTGTAGGTGCTGCCGCCACCGGCGATCGATAAAATAAACGGGGGTTTAATCATTTCTGGACTCCTTTAGAGAAACATCTCAACCGCTTCTCGCATTTTTTTGACATGCAGCCCGTAGACCACCTGAACGTTATTACCTTGTTTAATCACGCCTTTCGCGCCTGTCGCTTTTAGCTGCGGCTCATTAATTACCGCAGTGTCTTTCACCGTGACGCGCAGGCGGGTGTAGCAGTTATCCACCACTTCAATATTGGCGCGCCCGCCCAGCCCTTCGATAATCGCTTCGCCAACTGCGTCGTTATTGCCTTTTGCCTGGTAATCCTGCTTGCTGTAAAGGCGCGTCTCTTCGCTGTCATCCTCACGCCCTGGCGTTTTCATATCGAAGCGCAAAATCAGGAAGCGGAAGATAACGAAGTAGAGGGCGAACATGATGAGCCCGACGAGGATGTACATCGGCCAGTTGGATTTCACGGTGCCGAGCGGCAGGTTGTAGAGAATGAAATCGATAATGCCATTCGCGCCGATGGCGTGAACGCCAAACAGGGAAAACAGCATCATGCCAATGCCGGTCAGTACGGCGTGAACCACAAACAGCAGCGGCGCGACAAACAGGAACGAGAACTCAATCGGTTCGGTCACACCCACCAGCAACGAGGTGAGCGCGGCGGGGATCAAAATGGCTTTTGCTGCGGCTTTGCGTTCCGGTTTCGCGGTGACATACATCGCCAGCGCGGCGGCGGGCAGGCCGAACATTTTACTGATGCCGCGTGCATCCCACACTGCCGTGCTGCTCAATTGTGTGACGCTCGGGCAGGCCATTTCTGCGAAGTAGATATTGCGTGCGCCCTGGTAGGTGCTACCGCAAACATCTGCCGTACCACCTAACTCCGTGTACAGAAACGGTGTGTAAACCAGGTGATGCAGCCCGGTCGGCACCAGAATGCGCTCCAGAAAACCGTACACCGCCACACCAAATGGCCCGGCACCTTTGATCGCCAGCGCCAGCGTGCTGATGCCGTGCTGGGCAAAGGGCCATAACTCACTCATCACCACGCCGAGCACGATGGATACCGGTAGCATAATAATGGCGACAAAACAGTGGCCGGAGTAAATCGCCATCGCGCCGGAAAACTGTACGCCGGAATATTTATCGTACAGATAGCCCGACAGCGCGCCGGTGAGTATGCCAGCGAAAACGCCCATCTCCAGCACCTGTACGCCCAGCACCATGCTTTGCCCGGCGGCTTTCATCTGCGCAGCCGGGGCCAGCGCACCCTGCATTTGCAAAGTGACATTCATGGCGTTGATGAAAACAATAAACGTCACCAGACCAATTAACGCGGCATAGCCTTTATCCCGCGAAGCCAGCCCGACCGGGATGCCGACAGCAAACACCAGTGCCAGGTTAGCCAGCACGGAGACGGCGGATTTGGCAATGAGCTGGCCGACGTTTTGAATAAACGGATGACCAAGAAAGGGTAAATATTCGGCCAGGTTGCCGTTGCCAAAGATATTTCCGAAGGCAATAAACAAACCGACGATGGGCAAAATGAGCACCGGACCAAAGAGGGACTTACCAAAATTTTGTAGGGCATTCACGGCTCTGGACATAATGTTCTCTCTTATTAGAACCGCGCACAAAGGTGCACAGACCGCTTAACGTTAGCAGCCAGTGGTAAGAAATATCCAGCTATCTTATTGTTTTAAAAACAAATGACTCATAAGGTAACATGTTACATTACGGGCTGTGATCGGCTTAACAGCGAGGGTTAAGAACGTTAAGTGCGCTTTGCGAGGCGCTTTCCAGAATTCATCGGCGCTTTTGTAATTGTCACGGTTGCGCATAATAATGTGTGAGCCTCTTTCAACAGGTTACTTAACCAGGGATAACGAATGAAACCGCTACGTCTTGCGGCGCTGACTCTTGCGCTCGTCACCACCTTTACGCTCGCGGGCTGCGATGATAACGATAAGCCTAAGGCCGCCACTGCTCCCGAATCGAAGGCTGCGCCTGCGCCAGAGCAAAAAACACCGGCGGCGATCCCGCAGGATAAAGCAAAGCTTGCTGAGCTTGCCGCACGCAGCGAAGGCAAACCGTTAACGCTGCTGGATGCCTCTGAAGTGCAGCTTGACGGCGCAGCAACGTTGGTGCTGACCTTCTCGGTGCCGCTGGATCCAGACCAGAACTTTGCTTCCGCCGTGCATCTGGTGGATAAAAAAAGTGGCAAAGTGGATGGTGCCTGGGAGCTGGCGCCTAACCTGAAAGAGTTGCGCCTGCGCCATCTCGAACCAAACCGCGAGCTGCTGGTATCGGTCGATAAAGGGTTGCTGGCGCTTAACAAGGCTACGTTCGGTAGCGATTACGAAAAAACAATCACCACCCGCGATGTGCAACCGAGCGTCGGTTTCGCCAGCCGTGGTTCGCTGCTGCCAGGCAAAGTAGTGGATGGGCTGCCGGTGATGGCGCTGAACGTGGACAACGTTGACGTCAATTTTTACCGCGTGAAACCGGAATCGCTGGCCGCGTTTATCAGCCAGTGGGAGTACCGCAGTTCGTTGTCGAACTGGGAATCGGAAACGCTACTGAAAATGGCCGACCTGGTTTATACCGGCCGTTTTGATCTCAACCCAACCCGCAACACGCGTGAAAAACTGCTGTTGCCACTGGGCGGTATTCAGCCGTTACAGCAAACCGGCGTTTACATCGCGGTGATGAACCAGGCCGGGCATTACAACTACAGCAATGCCGCGACCCTGTTCACCCTCAGTAACATTGGCCTTTCTGCGCACCGTTACCACAACCGACTGGATATCTTCACCCAGGGGCTGGAAAACGGCGCTGCGCTCTCCGGCATTGAAGTGATGTTGCTGAACGAGAAGGGGCAAACCCTGGCGCAGGCCACCAGCGATAGCGATGGTCATGCCACGCTCAGCACCGATAAAGAAGCGGCGTTGATCCTCGCGCGCAAAGCGGGTGAAACCACGCTGCTGGATCTGAAATTACCGGCGCTGGATCTCGCCGAGTTCGCCATCGCAGGCGATCCTGGCTACAGCAAACAGTTCTTTATGTTTGGCCCGCGCGATCTCTACCGCCCGGGTGAAACGGTGATCCTTAATGGCCTGCTGCGCGACAGCGACGGCAAGCCACTGGCAGAGCAGCCGGTAAAACTTGAGGTGGTAAAACCGGACGGGCAGGTGATCCGCACGGTGGTTAGCCAGCCGCAAAACGGGCTGTACCAGTTTACTTACCCGCTGGAAGCCAGCGCGCAAACCGGTATGTGGCATATCCGTGCGAACACCGGGGATAACCTTTCCCGTGAGTGGGGTTTCCACGTTGAAGATTTCATGCCAGAGCGCATGGCGCTGAACATTACGCCGCAGCCAGAGCCTGTTGAGCCCGCCGCAGATGTGGTGTTTAACATTGATGGTCACTATCTGTATGGCGCGCCGGCCAGCGGGAACAGTCTGCAAGGCCAGCTGTTCCTGCGCCCGCTGCGCGAAGCCGTTCCCGCACTGCCGGGCTTCCAGTTTGGCGATATTGCCGAAGAGAATCTAAGCCGCAGCCTGGACGAAGTGCATCTGACGCTGGATAAACAAGGGCAGGGCGAAATCACCACGCCGAGCCAGTGGCAGGATTCGCACTCACCGTTGCAGGTGATTTTACAAGCCAGCCTGCTGGAGTCTGGCGGTCGCCCGGTGACACGCCGCGCAGAACAGGCTATCTGGCCCGCACAAGCGCTGCCGGGCATTCGTCCACAGTTTGCCTCCAAAGCCGTATATGACTATCGCACTGACACCACCGTGAACCAGCCGATAGTCGATGAGGGCAGCAATGCCGCTTTTGACATCGTTTATAGCGATGCCAGTGGCGCGAAAAAAGCGGTCAGCGATCTGCAGGTGCGCTTGATTCGTGAACGCCGCGACTACTTCTGGAACTGGTCGGAAAGCGAAGGCTGGCAATCACAATTCGACCAGAAAGATCTGGTCGAGGGCGAACAAAGCCTGACGCTCAAGGCAGATGAAACCGGAAAAGTCAGTTTCCCGGTGGACTGGGGTTCCTATCGTCTGGAAGTGAAAGGGCCGGATGACACCATCAGTAGCGTGCGCTTCTGGGCCGGTTACAGCTGGCAGGACAACACCGATGGCGCCGGTGCGGCAAGGCCGGATCGGGTGACGATGAAACTGGATAAACCGGCCTACAAACCGGGCGATACCATCAAATTGCACGTCACCGCGCCTGCCGCTGGTAAGGGCTATGCAATGATCGAATCCAGTGAAGGTCCGCTGTGGTGGAAAGAGATCGATGTGCCGGCAGAGGGCGTTGATCTGAGTATTCCTGTCGATCAGAAGTGGCAGCGCCACGATCTCTATATCAGCACGCTGGTGGTGCGCCCTGGCGATAAATCGAAATCCGCCACGCCAAAACGCGCTGTAGGTTTACTGCATCTCCCGATGGGCGATGAGAACCGTCGCCTTGACGTGACGCTCAGTGCGCCGCAAAAAATGCGTCCTAATCAACCGCTGACGGTGAAAGTCAAAGCGGCGGTGAAAAACGGCGCCACGCCAAAACAGGTTAACGTGCTGCTTTCTGCTGTGGACAGCGGCGTGCTGAACATTACCGATTATGTGACGCCGGATCCGTGGCAGGGCTTTTTCGGCCAGAAACGCTACGGTGCGGATATTTACGATATTTATGGTCAGGTGATTGAAGGGCAGGGACGTCTGGCGGCGCTGCGCTTTGGCGGCGATGGCGACGAGCTTAACCGTGGCGGCAAACCGCCGGTCAACCATGTCACCATTATTGCTCAGCAGGCACAGCCGGTAACGCTTGATGAAAATGGTGAAGGGACGGTGAGCTTGCCGATTGGCGATTTCAACGGCGAGCTGCGCGTAATGGCTCAAGCCTGGACGGCGGAAGACTTTGGTAGCACCGAAAGCAAAGTGATTGTGGCCGCGCCAGTGATTGCCGATCTCAATACCCCCCGCTTCCTTGGCAGTGGCGATACCTCGCGCCTGACGCTGGATCTGACTAACCTGACCGATCAACCGCAAACGCTCACTGTCGCGCTGACGGCGAGCGGCCTGCTGGGACTGGAAAGCGGTCAACCGGAGCCGGTTAAGCTCTCTGCCGGCGAGCGCACCACGCTGTTTATTCCGGTGCGTGCGCTGGAGGGATTTGGCGATGGCGAGATTAGTGCGCAAATCAGTGGCCTGACCTTACCGGGTGAAACGTTCGCACCGCAGCAAAAGCAGTGGAAAATCGGTGTGCGTCCCCCGTTCGCGGCACAGACTGTCAATAGCGGTGTGATGCTCAATCCGGGTGAGAGCTGGCATACGCCTGGGCAGCATCTTGCCAATATTTCACCGGTGACCTTGCAAGGTCGCTTACTGCTTAGCGGCAAGCCGCCGCTGAATCTGGCGCGCTACATCGAAGAGCTGCGTGCTTATCCGTACGGCTGTCTTGAACAGACCACCAGCGGGTTGTTCCCGTCGCTTTATACCAATGCCGCGCAGTTGAAAGCGCTGGGGATCAAAGGCGACAGCGATGAGCAGCGCCGCGCGGCGGTGGATTTGGGTATCTCCCGCCTGCTGCAGATGCAGCGCGAAGATGGCGGTTTCGCGTTGTGGGATAAGAGCGGGCCGGAGGAGTACTGGTTGACGGCCTACGTCACCGACTTCCTGGTAAGCGCCTCTGCGCAAGGGTACAGCGTGCCTATGGACGCACTGAACAACGCCAATAATCGCCTGCTGCGTTATTTGCAGGATCCGGCGGCTATGTCCATTCGCTATAGCGATGACGTTCCGGCAACCAAGTTCGCGGTACAAAGCTATGCCGGTCTGGTGCTGGCGCGCCAGCAGAAAGCACCGTTAGGCGCACTGCGTGAAATCTGGCAACGTCATGAGCAGGCTAAAGCGGCGCTGCCGCTGATGCAGCTGGGTGTGGCGCTGAAACTGATGGGCGATGCGCAGCGCAGCGAACAAGCGTTAGCGCTGGGGCTGAAAACATCTCGCCTGCAGTCCGGGCTCTGGCTGGCGGATTACGGCAGCGAACTGCGTGATAACGCATTGATCCTGGCGCTGCTGGAAGAGAACAACCTGCTGGCACAGGAGCAGCCGCGTCTGCTGGCGACGCTCGCCGAGCAGGCTTACGGTCAGCGCTGGTTGTCGACACAGGAGAGCAATGCGCTATTTATGGCCGGGCGTAACCTGCAAAACGCCACTGGCGCGTGGCAGGCACAAACCTCTCTGGATGCCGCGGGGCTCAGTGGCGATCGCCCGCAAAGCCGTAATCTCAGTGCCGATCAACTGGGGGCATTGCAGGTTACCAATAGCGGCAGCACACCGCTATGGTTGCGTCTCGACAGTACAGGTTATCCGGAGCAGGCACCCGCGCCGTCCGGGAAGGTATTAAAAATTGAGCGTATGTTCCTCGGAACCGATGGCCGCAGTAAATCACTTTCGTCACTGAAAAGCGGTGAACTGGTGCTGGTGCGTCTCGACGTGAACGCCAGCCAGAACGTACCGGATGCACTGGTGGTTGATTTACTGCCTGCCGGGCTGGAGCTGGAAAACCAGAACCTCGCCGATAGCAGCGCCAGTCTGCAAGATAGCGGCAGTGAAGTGCAGGATCTGCTTAATCGCATGCAACAAGTGGATATTCAGCATATGGAGTTTCGTGATGACCGATTTGTTGCAGCGGTACCGGTAAACGCAGGGGAGTGGGTCACGCTGGTTTACCTGGCGCGCGCGGTCACGCCAGGCACTTATCAGGTTCCCGCTCCGCAGGTGGAGTCAATGTATGTTCCGCAGTGGCGGGCAACCGGTGCGACCAGTGGTCCGCTGATTATCGTACCGTAACGTGAGGATCGTACGTCTGATACGCACCCGCTGGCGCTGGCTGGTGGGTGTTCCGCTGCTGTTGGTGTTGGGCGTTATGGCTGCCGACAAAATCTGGCCGCTGCCGCTGAGCGAGGTCGATCCGGCGCGGGTGGTGGTGGCCGAAGACGGTACGCCGCTGTGGCGCTTTGCCGATGCCGATGGTATCTGGCGCTACCCGGTCACTATCGAAGAGGTATCGCCCCACTATCTGCAGGCGCTGATCCAGTATGAGGATCGCTGGTTCTGGGCGCATCCCGGGGTGAATCCTCTGTCGATTGCGCGCGCAGCCTGGCAGGATCTGCGTTTCGGCCATGTCGTTTCCGGCGGCAGCACGCTGACCATGCAGGTTGCTCGCCTGCTCGATCCGCATCCGCGCACCTTCGGCGGCAAGGTACGCCAGCTGTGGCGGGCGCTGCAACTGGAGTGGCACCTCTCAAAACGTGAAATACTCACCCTTTATCTGAACCGCGCGCCGTTTGGCGGCACGCTGCAGGGCGTGGGCGCAGCGAGTTGGGCTTATTTGGGTAAACCGCCTGCGAAACTCAGCTATTCCGAAGCGGCGCTGTTAGCGGTTTTGCCGCAGGCACCCAGCCGTTTACGTCCGGATCGCTGGCCGCAACGTGCGCAGGCCGCGCGCGACAAAGTGCTGGAGCGCATGGTGTCGCAAAAGGTGTGGTCGGCAACGCAGGTGGCGGAGTCCCGCGAGGAGCCGGTCTGGCTGGCGCCGCGTCAGATGCCGCAACTGGCACCGCTATTCGCCCGGCGAATGCTTGGTGAAAGCAAGGCACTGAAAATCACCACCACGCTGAATGCCAGCCTGCAACGTCAGCTTGAAGATCTGGCGTTAAATGTGAAAAGCCGCCTGCCGGCGCGCAGCTCGCTGGCGATAATCGTCGTTGACCACACAGATATGAAAGTGCGCGGTTGGGTTGGCTCCGTGGATATCAATGACGACAGCCGTTTCAGCCATGTGGATATGGTTAGCGCCGTTCGCTCGCCGGGCTCGGTGTTAAAACCTTTTATTTATGGCCTCGCGCTGGATGAAGGGCTGATTCATCCGGCCTCACTGTTACAGGATGTGCCGCGCCGGGTGGGCGATTATCGGCCCGGTAATTTTGACAGTGGTTTCCATGGCCCGGTAAGCATGAATGAAGCGCTGGTACGCTCCCTTAATTTACCGGCGGTGCAGGTGCTGGAAGCCTACGGGCCGAAAAAATTTGCCGGAAATCTGCGTAACGTTGGTTTGCCGCTGATTTTGCCGACCGGGGCGGAACCAAATCTGTCGCTCATCCTTGGCGGCGCGGGTGCGCGGCTGGAAGATATTGCGGCTGCTTACACTGCGTTTGCCCGTGAGGGGAAAGCGGGAAGCCTGCGCCTGACCCCCAACGCCCCGCTGATGGAGCGGCGATTGATGTCGCCGGGCGCGGCGTGGATTATTCGCCGCATTCTCGCCGGAGAAGCACAACCGGTGCCCGACGAAGCGTTGCCGCAGGTGGTGCCGCTGGCGTGGAAAACTGGTACCAGTTATGGCTATCGCGACGCCTGGGCGATAGGGATTAATGCCCGCTACGTGATAGGCATCTGGACGGGCCGACCTGACGGCACGCCCGTTGCCGGGCAGTTCGGTTTTGCCAGCGCGGTGCCGTTACTTAACCAGGTCAATAATCTGTTGCAGCCGCGCTCAGCGCTTGAACAGGCGAGACTGCCGCGCGACCCGCGCCCGCAAACGGTCAGCAGCGGCGTCATCTGCTGGCCGGGCGGGCAAAGCTTACCGCCTAGCGACAGCAATTGTCGCCGTCGACTTACCACCTGGCTGTTGGACGGTAGCCAGCCGCCAACGCTGCTATTACCGGAGCAGGAAGGCGGGCACGGGATCAATTTCCCGCTCTGGCTGAATAAAGAGGGGCGCAGGGTTGCCGCAGATTGCCCGGAGGCGCAGCAGAAAACATGGATTGCCTGGCCGCTACCGCTGGAGCCATGGTTACCTGCCGGTGAACGCCGCGCAGCCCGTTTACCGGCGGCGGATAAACGCTGCCCGCCTCGCGACGATAACGCACCGCCGCCACTGTTATTAAGCGGCGTGCGTGAAGGTGCGGTTATCAGACGCATACCCGGCCAGGCGTTTGCCTTGCTGCCGCTACAAAGCAGCGGCGGCGAAGGCAGTCGCTGGTGGTTTTTGAATGGCGAACCGTTAGCCTCGCATAACAACTTATTGAGCCTGAAACTTGATAAAAGCGGGGAGTATCAGTTATTGGTTATGGATGACGCAGGGCAGATAGCGACAGTACAGTTTGCGGTGCAATAACCAATGAAATGGCGCTGTTGGCGGGGAGTGTTGCTAAAAATAGTCTCATTTTAAAAAAATGTTACCTTCATCCATAGGCAACGCCCGTATTGCTCTTTATAATCCGCGCCACACCTATTCAGGGCAACAGAACAACTTACAGAGGTAAACATGGCTATTGAACGTACTTTTTCCATCATTAAACCGAACGCGGTGGCAAAAAACGTTATTGGCAGCATCTTCTCTCGCTTTGAAGCGGCAGGGTTCAAAATTGTCGGCACCAAAATGCTGCACCTGACCGTTGAGCAGGCGCGCGGTTTCTATGCCGAGCACGAAGGTCGCCCGTTCTTTGACGGTCTGGTTGAGTTCATGACGTCCGGCCCGATCGTGGTTTCCGTACTGGAAGGTGAAAACGCGGTGCAGCGTCACCGTGACCTGCTGGGCGCAACCAACCCGGCTAACGCGCTGGCAGGCACGCTGCGTGCTGATTACGCAGACAGCTTCACTGAGAACGGCACCCACGGTTCTGACTCCGTTGAATCCGCTGCGCGTGAAATCGCCTACTTCTTCGCCGAAGGCGAAGTGTGCCCGCGCACTCGTTAATCACTCGTTAAACGTGTAACGAGGTTTACACTTTAATTTGTGAAAAGCCGCGTGCAAACGTGGTATCTGTGCGTCAGAATTTGTACAATGCTGCGCCCCAGGATGAGCCGATGCTTTCCTGGGGCGCTTCTTTTTAACCCTCCACGGGCCACAACGTGTAATAACGAGGCCGGAATACATTATGACTGAACAAATTGTCATGCCTGAGAACGACGCTCTCACGGTGCCAAACAAAGATGCAAAAATTAACCTGCTGGATTTAAACCGTCAGCAGATGCGTGAATTTTTCAAAAACTTAGGCGAAAAACCCTTCCGCGCCGATCAGGTGATGAAGTGGATGTACCACTATTGCAGCGACGACTTTGATGAGATGACCGACATCAACAAAGTGCTGCGCAACAAATTAAAAGAAGTCGCCGAAATTCGTGCGCCGGAAGTGGTGGAAGAACAACGTTCCTCCGACGGCACCATCAAGTGGGCGATTGCCGTGGGCGATCAGCGCGTTGAAACCGTCTACATCCCGGAAGAGGATCGCGCGACGTTGTGCGTCTCTTCCCAGGTAGGTTGCGCGCTGGAGTGCAAATTCTGCTCCACGGCTCAGCAGGGCTTTAACCGTAACCTGCGCGTTTCGGAAATTATCGGCCAGGTGTGGCGCGCGGCGAAAATTATCGGCGCGGCGAAAGTCACCGGCAGCCGCCCCATTACCAACGTGGTGATGATGGGCATGGGCGAGCCGCTGCTCAACCTGACCAACGTCGTTCCGGCGATGGAGATTATGCTGGATGATTTCGGCTTTGGTCTCTCCAAACGTCGCGTAACGCTCTCCACCTCCGGCGTGGTTCCGGCGCTGGATAAACTGGGCGATATGATTGACGTTGCGCTGGCTATCTCTCTGCATGCGCCAAACGACGAAATTCGCGATGAAATTGTACCGATCAACAAAAAGTACAACATCGAAACTTTCCTCGCCGCCGTTCGCCGTTATCTGGAAAAATCCAACGCTAACCAGGGCCGCGTGACCATCGAATATGTGATGTTGGATCACGTCAACGATGGCACTGAACATGCGCACCAGTTGGCGGAGTTGCTGAAAGATACACCGTGCAAGATTAACCTGATCCCATGGAACCCGTTCCCGGGCGCGCCGTATGGCCGCAGCTCTAACAGCCGTATCGATCGCTTCTGTAAAGTGCTGATGAGTTATGGTTTCACCACTATCGTGCGTAAAACGCGTGGCGATGATATCGATGCCGCGTGTGGACAGCTGGCGGGCGATGTGATTGACCGTACCAAACGTACGATGCGTAAGCGTATGCAGGGCGAGCCTATTGAGATCAAGGCACTATAATCATAAGTTGCAGCGCGAAGAATATGCTGCATTTTGTGAAAATGTCGACTATTTGGCCTGTACACATACAGGCCATTAATAATTACGGTGCGTTTCTCCTGACTTTAAGGCAGTATGTAGTGATGGAACAATGGTTTAGCAAAAAGTGCTGAAAGCTGTTCTGTTATGACGAGCCTGACAGTCCTATACTGTGGGCCAGGTTTAACCGACCCGGTTTTTTCGCGGCGCGTGTAGGCATTGCGGTTATGCGCGCCTGAATGTTTAATTTTCACGTACCAGTAGTTGTAGCGAATGAATACTGAAGCCACTCACGACCAAAATGAAGCACAAACCACTGGCGTACGTCTGCGCAACGCCCGTGAACAACTTGGACTCAGCCAGCAAGCGGTTGCAGAGCGCTTGTGCCTGAAGGTCTCCACGGTACGCGATATCGAAGAGGACAGGTCCCCCGCCGATCTGGCTTCGACTTTTGTACGCGGTTACATCCGCTCCTATGCCCGTCTTGTGCACATCCCTGAAGAAGAGCTGCTGCCGATTCTTGAAAAACAAGCGCCGGTCAGAGCGGCGAAAGTTGCGCCAATGCAGACTTTTGCTTTAGGCAAACCGCGTAAAAAACGCGGTGGCTGGATGATGAGTTTTATCACCTGGCTGGTGTTTCTGGTCGCAATCGGCCTGACAGGCGCATGGTGGTGGGATAACCACAAAGCGCAGCAGCAAGAGATCACCAACATGGCCGATCAATCTTCTGCGGAATTGAATACGGGCAACAGCAACGCGCAAAGCGTACCGCTGAATAACGACACTGCTGCTGCAGACCCGGTTGATAATTCCGGCACGCCTGTTGAAGCGCCAGCCCCGTCGGCGACGGCACAAACACCAGCCGCCAGCGCGCCGCAAACCCCTGCTACTACTGCAAACCAGAACACCGTTGTTGCACCGTCGCAGGCGAATGTCGACGCCATGCAGCAGCCTGCCGCTCCAGCGAATACTGCACAGCTCCCGACCAGCCAGGCCGGTGTCGCAGGTGCGCAAGCAGATACTAACGCACTGGTGATGAACTTTACTGCCGATTGCTGGCTGGAAGTGAGCGATGCCACCGGGAAGAAATTATTCAGTGGCTTGCAACGTAAAGACGCCACGCTCAATTTAACCGGCCAGGCGCCATATAAGCTGAAAATTGGCGCGCCGTCAGCCGTTCAGATTCAGTATCAGGGTAAACCTGTCGATCTGAGCCGTTTTATCAGAACTAACCAGGTTGCGCGTCTGACCCTCAATGCCGAACAATCAGCAGCACAGTAACAGACGCGCAACGCGGGAGATTTTTCATGCATAACCAGGCCCCGATTCAGCGTCGGAAATCGAAACGGATTTACGTTGGTAATGTTCCCATTGGCGATGGCGCGCCCATCGCCGTACAGTCCATGACAAACACCCGTACCACGGATGTTGAAGCTACGGTCAATCAAATCAAAGCGCTTGAGCGCGTCGGCGCGGATATCGTCCGCGTCTCCGTACCGACCATGGACGCGGCGGAAGCATTCAAGTTGATCAAACAGCAAGTGAGTGTCCCGCTGGTTGCGGACATCCATTTTGACTATCGCATTGCGCTGAAAGTCGCCGAATATGGCGTTGACTGCCTGCGCATTAACCCCGGCAATATCGGCAACGAAGAGCGAATTCGCACCGTTGTTGATTGTGCGCGCGATAAAAATATCCCGATTCGCATTGGTGTTAACGCCGGTTCGCTGGAAAAAGATCTGCAGGAAAAGTATGGCGAGCCAACGCCGCAAGCGCTGCTCGAATCCGCCATGCGTCATGTCGATCATCTCGATCGCCTGAATTTCGATCAGTTCAAAGTCAGCGTGAAAGCGTCGGACGTATTCCTCGCTGTTGAATCCTATCGCCTGCTGGCAAAACAGATTGATCAGCCGCTGCATCTTGGCATCACCGAAGCCGGTGGCGCACGTGCAGGTGCGGTCAAATCTGCAATCGGTCTGGGCTTACTGCTTTCAGAAGGCATTGGTGACACACTGCGTATTTCGCTGGCTGCCGATCCGGTGGAAGAGATTAAAGTTGGTTTTGATATCCTGAAATCGCTGCGCATTCGCTCGCGCGGCATTAACTTTATCGCCTGTCCGACCTGTTCCCGCCAGGAATTTGACGTTATCGGTACGGTCAATGCCCTTGAACAGCGGCTGGAAGATATCATCACGCCGATGGATGTCTCCATTATCGGTTGCGTGGTAAATGGGCCTGGCGAAGCGTTGGTTTCCACGCTGGGTGTGACCGGCGGCAACAAGAAAAGCGGCCTGTACGAAGATGGCGTGCGCAAAGACCGCCTGGATAACAGCGATATGATTAGCCAGCTTGAAGCCCGCATTCGCGCGAAAGCATCAATGCTGGATGAAGCGCGTCGTATCGATGTGCAACAGGTAGAAAAATAAGGTTGCTGGGAAGCGGCAGGCTTCCCGTGTATGATGAACCCGCCCGGCGCGACCCGCAGTTCGTCGCGGCCCTGAGGGTTCATTTTTTGTATTAATAAAGAGAATAAACGTGGCAAAAAATATTCAAGCCATTCGCGGCATGAACGATTATCTGCCTGGCGAAACCGCCATCTGGCAGCGCATTGAAGGCACTTTAAAAAACGTGCTCGGCAGCTACGGTTACAGTGAAATCCGTTTGCCGATTGTAGAGCAGACCCCGCTGTTCAAACGCGCGATCGGTGAAGTGACCGACGTGGTTGAAAAAGAGATGTATACCTTTGACGATCGCAACGGCGACAGCCTGACATTGCGTCCCGAAGGTACCGCGGGCTGCGTACGCGCCGGCATCGAGCATGGTCTGCTGTACAATCAGGAGCAGCGCTTGTGGTACGTTGGGCCGATGTTCCGCTACGAGCGTCCGCAGAAAGGGCGCTACCGTCAGTTCCATCAGCTGGGTGTGGAAGTGTTTGGTCTGCAAGGGCCGGATATCGATGCCGAGCTGATTATGCTGACCGCACGCTGGTGGCGCGAGCTGGGCATTGCTTCGCACGTTGCGCTCGAGCTCAACTCTATTGGCTCTCTTGAAGCGCGCGCGACCTATCGCGATGCGCTGGTGGCTTTCCTTGAGCAGCATAAAGATAAGCTGGACGAGGACTGCCTGCGTCGTATGTATACCAACCCGCTGCGCGTACTGGATACCAAAAACCAGGACATTCAGGCGCTGTTGAACGATGCACCGAAACTGGGTGATTACCTTGATGACGAGTCCCGCGAACACTTCGCAGGTCTTTGCGCATTCCTTGATGCGGCGGGTATCGCTTATACGGTGAACCAGCGTCTGGTGCGCGGTCTGGACTACTACAACCGCACTGTTTTCGAGTGGGTAACCACCAGTCTTGGCGCGCAGGGCACTGTTTGCGCAGGTGGTCGTTATGACGGCCTGGTTGAGCAGCTTGGCGGTCGTGCGACCCCGGCGGTTGGCTTCGCAATGGGTCTTGAACGACTTGTTTTGTTAGTTCAGGCAGTTAATCCGGAATTTAAAGCAGAATCCGTTGTCGATATATACCTGGTGGCGTCTGGTGCCAATACGCAATCCGCTGCTATGCAGTTGGGTGAACAGGTGCGCGATGCGTTACCTGGCGTACGGCTGATGATGAACCACGGCGGCGGCAATTTTAAAAAGCAATTTGCCCGCGCGGACAAGTGGGGCGCTCGCGTCGCACTGGTGCTCGGTGAAACTGAAATTGCCGACGGTAATGTTGTGGTGAAGGATTTACGCTCTGGTGAGCAGAGTACGGTAACGCAGGAGAGCGTTGCGGCGCATTTGCGCACACTACTGGGCTAATCTCCCCGGTGAATTATCGTTAAGGAGAAGGACTGCGTGGAAATTTACGAAAACGAAAACGACCAGGTAGACGCGATTAAGCGCTTCTTTGCCGAGAATGGTAAAGCGCTGGCCGTTGGCGTCGTTTTGGGTATTGGTGCGCTGGTTGGCTGGCGCTACTGGAACGGCCATCAGGCGGACACGGCGAGAGCCTCTTCACAGGCTTATGAAAACGCGGTTGCCGCGCTTTCGGCGGACAAACCAGAGTCGTTCACCGCGGCGGAAAAATTCGCGGCTGACAACAAAAACACCTACGGCGCGCTGGCGTCGCTGGAGCTGGCGCAGCAATACGTTGAAAAGAACGAACTGGATAAAGCCGCCGCTCAGCTGCAGCAAGGGCTGGTTGCGACGAATGATGAAAATCTCAAGTCGATAATCAATGTGCGTCTGGCGCGCATTCAGGTACAGCAAAAGCAACAAGACGCTGCGTTGAAAACGCTGGATGCTGTCAAAGCGGAAAGCTGGTCAGCGATAGTTGCCGATCTGCGTGGTGAAGCACTGCTGAGCAAAGGTGATAAACAAGGTGCGCGCACCGCATGGGAAAACGGCATTAAAAACAATGCTTCTCCTGCGCTGAGTGAAATGATGCAGATGAAAATCAATAATTTGTCCATCTAAGAGGGACCCGATGCAATTGCGTAAATTACTTCTGCCAGGGCTGCTTTCCGTCACGCTTTTGAGCGGCTGTTCCCTGTTTAACAGCGAAGAAGACGTTGTCAAAATGTCCCCGTTGCCGGTGGTTGAAAACCAATTCACCCCGACCACGTCATGGAGCACCTCCGTGGGCAACGGTATTGGTGACTTCTACTCTAACCTGCATCCGGCTTTTGCTGATGGCGTGGTCTACGCCGCCGATCGTCACGGTGTGGTGAAAGCGGTTAGCATTGAAGATGGGCATGAAATTTGGTCGGTTAACCTGGCTGAAAAAGATGGCTGGTTCTCCACTCGCGCTGCACTGCTTTCTGGCGGTGTGACCGTTTCCGGTGGCCATGTTTATGTGGGCAGCGAAAAAGCGCAGGTTTACGCACTGAACACCAGCGATGGTTCGCAGGCGTGGAAAACGAAAGTCGCTGGCGAAGCGCTTTCTCGCCCGGTAGTAAGCGACGGTTTAGTGCTGATCCACACCAGCAACGGTCAGTTGCAGGCGCTGAACGAAAGCGATGGCGCAACCAAATGGACCGTCAACCTTGATATGCCTGCGCTTTCTCTGCGCGGTGAATCCGCTCCGACTACCGCCTTTGGCGCTGCCATTGTCGGCGGTGATAACGGTCGCGTAAGTGCGGTATTGATGCAGCAGGGCCAGATGATTTGGCAGCAGCGCATCTCCCAGGCTAATGGCCCGACAGAGATCGATCGTCTGAGCGATGTCGATACCACGCCGGTTGTTGTTGGCAACGTGGTTTACGCGCTGGCCTATAACGGCAACATGACCGCGCTCGATCTGCGTAGCGGCCAGATTATGTGGAAACGCGAGCTGGGCTCAGTGAGCGATTTCGTGGTTGATGGTAACCGCATCTATATGATTGACCAGAGCGATCGTATTCTGGCGCTGACTACCGACGGTGGCGTAACCCTGTGGACGCAAAGTGATCTGCTGCACCGTAACCTTACCGCTCCGGCGTTGTATAATGGTTACATTGTGACAGGCGATAGCGAAGGCTACGTGCACTGGATTAACGTCGAAGACGGGCGCTTTGTCGCGCAGCAGAAAGTCGACAGCTCCGGTTTCCTGACCGAGCCGGTGGTTGCCGGGGGCAAACTGCTGATCCAGGCGAAAGACGGCACAGTGTACGCCCTTTCGCGCTAAGCGCGTCGGGTTTGTCGTTCCTGAAGACGGCTCCTGTTGCAGGAGCCGTTTTCCTGTTTTTAAAACGGCGCGCAATCCGCGACGTTTTGCTAATGAATTTTCTGTAATGAGGCTTTAAACATGGTACCTGTGGTCGCGCTTGTCGGGCGCCCTAACGTTGGAAAATCCACTCTATTTAACCGTTTAACACGCACCCGTGATGCGCTGGTGGCGGATTTCCCGGGTCTGACTCGTGACCGTAAGTACGGTCGTGCTGAAGTTGAAGGCCGCGAATTTATCTGTATCGATACCGGCGGTATCGATGGCACCGAAGACGGCGTGGAAACGCGCATGGCGGAACAGTCGCTGCTGGCGATTGAAGAAGCTGATGTCGTGCTGTTTATGGTCGATGCGCGCGCGGGGCTGATGCCTGCCGATTCGGCCATTGCCAAACACCTGCGTTCACGCGAAAAACCGACCTTCCTGGTGGCGAACAAAACTGACGGTCTGGATCCGGATCAGGCAACGGCCGATTTTTACTCCCTCGGTCTGGGTGAAATCCACGCTATCGCCGCCTCCCACGGGCGCGGCGTGACCAGCTTGCTTGAACATGTGCTGATGCCATGGATGGACGAACTCAACCCGCCGGAAGAGGTGGATGAAGACGCCGAATACTGGGCGCAGTTCGAAGCCAACGAAAACGGCGAGAAAGAAGAGCCGGAAGACGATTTCAACCCGCAGGATCTGCCGATCAAACTGGCTATTGTCGGGCGTCCGAACGTCGGTAAGTCCACTCTGACTAACCGCATTCTCGGTGAAGAGCGCGTGGTGGTGTATGACATGCCGGGCACCACGCGCGACAGCATCTACATTCCAATGCAGCGCGATGAGCGTGAGTACGTACTTATCGACACGGCTGGTGTGCGTAAACGCGGCAAAATCACCGATGTGGTAGAAAAGTTCTCGGTTATCAAAACGCTGCAGGCTATTGAAGACGCAAACGTCGTGCTGCTGGTTATTGATGCCCGTGAAGGTATCTCCGATCAGGATTTATCGCTGCTCGGCTTTATTCTTAACAGCGGTCGCTCGCTGGTTATCGTCGTCAATAAATGGGACGGTCTGAGCCAGGAAGTGAAAGAGCAGGTGAAAGAGACGCTGGATTACCGCCTGGGCTTTATTGATTTCGCCCGCGTGCATTTTATTTCTGCACTGCACGGCAGCGGCGTTGGCAACCTGTTTGAATCCGTTCGCGAAGCTTATGACAGCTCCACCCGCCGTGTCAGTACCGCATTGCTGACCCGCATTATGAACATGGCGGCAGAAGATCATCAGCCGCCGCTGGTGCGTGGTCGTCGCGTGAAGCTGAAATATGCCCACGCTGGTGGTTATAACCCGCCGATTGTGGTGATCCACGGCAATCAGGTAAAAGATTTGCCGGATTCCTACAAACGCTATTTGATGAACTACTTCCGCAAATCGCTGGATGTGATGGGTACGCCAATCCGTATTCAGTTCAAAGAAGGGGAAAACCCGTTTGCTGAAAAACGTAACACCCTGACCCCGAACCAGATGCGTAAACGTAAGCGCCTGATTAAGCACATCAAAAAAAGTAAGTAATCACTTGCTTCAAACCCGCCGCCTGGCGGGTTTTTTGTTTGCCAGAATTGGCTCACCTACAAAATTCAGGTGCTGTTTCAGCCTGTCGATAGCAGTACACTCTTTATAGCTATAAAAACAACGGGTTAATAACTGGCTTCAATAAATAATTTCAAAAGGGATATGAAATGAAGAAGGTTTTACTGTTAATACTGCTGGGCAGTGTAATGACAGGTTGCACACCGCTTCACCCCTCCGGTTGCCATAAAACCACTGCGCTTGGTAGTTGCGACTCAGGGCGCTTTACCGATCAGGATGAGTACGGGAAACAGGCCCGCGCGATAAAAAACGCTATCGAATCACGGCTTGCCGATCGTTCTGAATGGAAAGGGAAAAAATGCCGCTTACATCTGGAGTTTGCCTATGATGGCAAACTGAACAATATCGAGACGTGGGAAGGGAATAGAGCTTACTGTGCAGCGCTGAAAACCGCAGCGCAACGGGCGACATTCCCGGCATTTCCCTCTCAGCGGGTTTATCAGGCATTCGAGAGCTCCCGCTTCGTGATGGTGGGCGAATAGCAAACCAAACCTGACGCGGCACTTAACCCGTCTCCAGGCGGGTTTTTTGTCGCCAGCGGTGTATGATAAACCCCGTGAAAAATTAAGGAGCGCCTTATGGAACTTACCTGCCCGACTTGCCATAACCCGCTGCAAGTAGTGGGAACACATGCTCACTGCGACGGCTGCGGCAAAGACATTGAAGTACAAGCACATTGCCCGGAGTGCCACCAGCCTCTGGAAGTGTTAAAAGCCTGTGGCGCGGTTGACTTTTTCTGCCAGCACGGCCACGGGCTGATTTCGAAAAAACGCGTCGAGTTTACGCTGCTCTAAGGTTTGCAAATACAGTCTTCCCCTTCGCGCCACAGTTCGACAAACGACGGTGGCGCTTTGCTTTCCGGGATAAGCAGCAGCACATCCGTTTGCTGGGCGGTCCAGGTTATCTGCAAACGGTAGAAGCGCTGATCGCCGCTGCCCGGAGAGTCCGGCTGGCCTGGCGGCTCAGCGAGCGGGAGCGTCTGGTGCAATATGTCCACCAGCCGCTGGCGCTGCTCCGCACTGAGCTGGGCGATGACGATTTTTCGCGCGCCGCTCAGTTTAGGAATGTAAGCCAGCCCGCCTTCACGGGCTAACTCGACTACCGCGTCGTCGGTTAATTCGGGTTCGTTCATCATAAAACTCCGACATCTTTCCACGCCTGTTCGATAGCAGCGGCGACTTTTTTGCCGGACCGTTTTTCGCCATGTTTGATGGTGAATTTGGCGAAGGTGGCGAAGTCGGCATTTTGCGCCAGTGACTTATCACACACCGTGTCGTACCAGGCGTATCCGGCTTTTTCCCATGCATAGCCGCCTATAGCGGTTGCCGCCAGGTAAAATGCCCGGTTAGGAATGCCGGAATTCAGGTGCACACCGCCGTTATCTTCACGCGTTTTAATAAAATCTTTCATATGCGCAGGCTGCGGATCTTTACCCAGTAACGGGTCGTCATAAGCCGTTCCCGGCTTCGACATCGAACGCAGCCCCTTGCCATGAATGCCTTTTGCCAGCAAGCCTTCGCCAATGATCCAGTCCGCCTGATCCGCCGTCTGCTGCTGGTGGTACTGTTTTACCAGCGAACCGAACACATCGGATAATGACTCATTTAATGCGCCAGCTTGTTCAAAATAGATCAGCCCGGCTTCCGTTTCTGTGACGCCGTGGCTCAGTTCATGCGCTACCACGTCAATAGCAATGGTAAAACGGTTGAAGATCTCGCCATCACCATCGCCAAACACCATCTGCTGACCATTCCAGAAAGCGTTCTGGTAATCTTTGCCGTAATGCACGGTGCCGCTGAGAATTAGCCCCTGGTTATCCAGCGAGTTGCGCTGATAAACCTGCCAGAAGAAATCATGGGTGACACCCAGGTAGTCGTACGCTTCGGTGACGGCGACATCACCCGTCGGTGGCTGGCCCTCATAGCGTACCTGCTCACCGGGCAATGTCTCTTTTTGCTGAGCGTCATAAATATCGCGTACCAGTTCGCCGGGCGAAGTGACCAGCGGCGCATCGACTTTGCCGTGGCTGTGCGCCATCAACGTTTGTACATGCGTTAAGGTCTGGCGGGCGCAGCGTTGCTGAAGTTCAGAGCCATTGTCGATAATGCGGCGCAGGATATAAGGCGGGATAACACTGTACGGATGACGTGCATTCATGTTGATCTCCTTGATAAAACAAAAAAGAACAACAAAAAGTATAGGTTCGTCTGATTTATTGAGCGCGCTAATTAAGAGGATTTACGTTGGCGCGTTTTTTTCACGAGCGTAACGGCACTGACTTCACTCTCTACCCAGCCGTCGTTCAGCCGCGTGGTCAGTTTGTCACCCGCTTTAACCTGTTTGGTCTGTTTCAGCACTTTGCCGTCGGTCGCTGTGGTTACGCTGTAGCCACGCGCCAGCGTTGCCAGCGGGCTGACCGCTTCAAGGTGAGTGATTGCCGAACCGAAGCGTTCACGCGTGCTGCTTAAGCGATCACGAATATTCTGGCTCAGACGATATTCCAGTTGCTGAATACGGCTTTGCGCCCGGTGAATACGCGGCTGCGGGTTTTGCTGATTCAGACGCTGTACTGTGCGCTGCTGGCGCACGGAAGCGCGTTTTAACTGATTATCCAGCACGTTATGCATGCGCTGTTGCAGGCGTTCCAGCACAGTTTGCTGGCGCGCCAGACGCAGTTGCGGATGCTGTTGTTGCAGACGATGGTGTACCTGGGCAAAACGGCGACTACGGCCTGCCAGATAGTAATCCATCGACATTTCTAAACGCTGTTGCATCGCCTGAACCTGGCGCAGCAGCTCCAGCTGGTTACGGCTGACAATTTCCGCCGCCGCAGAGGGCGTTGGCGCGCGCAGGTCGGCTACAAAATCGGCAATGGTCACATCGGTTTCATGCCCAACGGCGCTGACTACCGGAATGCGGCTGGCAAAAATCGCCCGCGCCACGCGCTCGTCGTTAAAGCTCCACAAATCTTCCAGCGAACCGCCGCCGCGACCAACAATCAGTACGTCGCACTCTTCGCGGGCGTTAGCCAGCTCAATGGCGCGCACAATCTGCGCGGGCGCATCTTCGCCCTGTACCGCAGTCGGGTAAATCACCACCGGCAGTGACGGGTCGCGGCGTTTCAGTACATGCAGAATATCGTGCAGCGCGGCGCCGGTTTTAGACGTGATAACACCAACGCAATGGGCGGGCGAGGGCAGCGGTTTTTTGAATTGCTGGTCGAACAGCCCTTCGGCCGCGAGCTTAGCTTTAAGTTGCTCATACTTCTGTTGCAGCAAACCTTCACCAGCCGGTTGCATGCTCTCGACAATAATCTGGTATTCGCCGCGCGGTTCATACAGCGTGATATTGGCGCGTACCAGCACTTGCTGGCCGTGCTGCGGGCGAAACGTGACGCGACGGTTGCTGTTGCGGAACATCGCGCAGCGCACCTGGGCGGTATCGTCTTTTAAGGTGAAGTACCAGTGACCGGAAGCGGGCTGGGTAAAGTTGGAGATTTCCCCGCTGATCCACACCTGGCCGAGTTCGCGTTCCAGCAGTAAGCGCACCGACTGATTAAGGCGGCTAACCGTAAAAATTGAGGGGGATTGGAACGACGACATGTGAGCCAGATCAAATTCTAAATCAGCAAGTTATTCGTTCGATAGTAACCCGAAACGAGGGGATGGCAAGTATTTTTCTTAAAAAAGTGTGGATGCAATCGGTTACGCTCTGTATAATGCCACGGCAATATTTAACCCCCCAGGTCAGAGATATTGCCCATGCTACGTATCGCTAAAGAAGCACTGACGTTTGACGACGTCCTCCTCGTTCCCGCTCATTCCACCGTTCTGCCGAATACTGCCGACTTGAGCACGCAGCTCACTAAAACCATTCGCCTGAACATTCCTATGCTCTCTGCGGCGATGGATACCGTGACGGAAGCGCGCCTGGCAATTGCCCTGGCACAGGAAGGCGGCATTGGCTTTATTCACAAAAACATGTCGATTGAGCGCCAGGCGGAAGAAGTTCGCCGCGTGAAGAAACATGAATCCGGCGTGGTTAAAGACCCGCAAACCGTTCTGCCGACCACCACCCTGCGCGAAGTGAAAGAGCTGACCGAACGTAACGGCTTTGCCGGTTACCCGGTGGTGAACAACGACAACGAACTGGTTGGCATCATCACCGGTCGTGACGTGCGTTTCGTCACCGACCTGAACCAGCCTGTTAGCGTGTACATGACGCCGAAAGAGCGTCTGGTCACCGTACGTGAAGGTGAATCCCGCGAAGTTGTGTTCGCTAAAATGCACGAAAAACGTGTTGAGAAAGCGCTGGTTGTTGACGAAAGCTTCCACCTGCGTGGCATGATCACCGTTAAAGATTTCCAGAAAGCAGAACGTAAACCGAACGCCTGTAAAGATGAGCAGGGCCAACTGCGCGTTGGCGCCGCGGTTGGCGCAGGTGCGGGCAACGAAGAGCGCGTTGACGCGCTGGTTGCCGCTGGCGTGGACGTGCTGCTGATTGACTCCTCTCACGGTCACTCCGAAGGCGTGCTGCAGCGCATTCGCGAAACCCGTGCTAAATACCCGGATCTGCAAATCATTGGCGGTAACGTCGCAACTGGCGCAGGTGCTCGCGCACTGGCAGAAGCTGGCGTCAGCGCGGTGAAAGTCGGTATCGGCCCTGGCTCCATCTGTACGACGCGTATCGTGACTGGTGTGGGCGTTCCGCAGATCACCGCCGTTTCCGACGCGGTTGAAGCGCTGGAAGGCACCGGTATTCCGGTTATTGCCGATGGCGGTATCCGTTTCTCTGGCGACATCGCCAAAGCCATCGCCGCAGGCGCTGCCGCGGTGATGGTTGGCTCGATGCTTGCCGGGACCGAAGAATCCCCGGGCGAAATCGAACTCTACCAGGGCCGCTCTTACAAATCCTACCGTGGCATGGGCTCGCTGGGCGCGATGTCCAAAGGCTCTTCTGACCGCTACTTCCAGAGCGATAACGCCGCCGACAAACTGGTGCCGGAAGGTATCGAAGGCCGCGTGGCTTACAAAGGCCGCCTGAAAGAGATCATTCACCAGCAGATGGGCGGCCTGCGCTCCTGTATGGGTCTGACCGGCTGTGGTACTATCGACGACCTGCGCACCAAAGCGGAATTCGTGCGCATTAGCGGCGCGGGCATTCAGGAAAGCCACGTTCACGACGTGACCATCACCAAGGAATCCCCGAACTACCGCATGGGTTCTTAATGATTTTCGCGCCCGGTGCTCTCACCGGGCGCTTTCGTAACTTGCCTCGGAAGTAACGTCAATGACGGACAACATTCATAAACATCGTATTCTTATCCTCGATTTTGGTTCTCAGTACACCCAACTGGTTGCGCGCCGCGTGCGTGAACTGGGCGTTTACTGCGAACTGTGGGCGTGGGATGTCACCGAAGCGCAGATCCGCGACTTCAATCCAAGCGGCATCATCCTCTCCGGCGGCCCGGAAAGCACCACCGAAGACAACAGCCCGCGCGCACCGCAATATGTGTTCGAAGCTGGCGTGCCGGTGCTTGGCGTCTGCTACGGCATGCAGACCATGGCGATGCAGCTCGGCGGCCACGTTGAAGGTTCTAACGAGCGTGAATTCGGCTACGCGCAGGTTGAAGTGCAGACCGACAGCGCGCTGGTTCGCGGCATTGAAGATTCGCTGACCGCAGAAGGCAAAGTGCTGCTGGATGTGTGGATGAGCCACGGCGACAAAGTGACGGCGATCCCGTCTGACTTCGTCACCGTAGCCAGCACCGAAAGCTGCCCGTTCGCCATCATGGCGAACGAAGAAAAACGCTTCTACGGCGTGCAGTTCCACCCGGAAGTGACCCACACCCGCCAGGGGCTGCGTATGCTGGAGCGCTTTGTGCGCGACATCTGTGAATGTGAAGCGCTGTGGACGCCGGCAAAAATTATCGATGACGCCGTTGAGCGCATCCGTCAGCAGGTTGGCGATGACAAAGTGATCCTCGGCCTCTCCGGCGGCGTGGATTCTTCAGTGACCGCGATGCTGCTGCACCGCGCTATCGGCAAAAATCTGACCTGCGTATTCGTTGATAACGGTCTGCTGCGTCTGAACGAAGCTCAGCAGGTAATGGACATGTTTGGCGACCACTTCGGTCTGAACATTGTTCACGTTGAAGGGGAATCCCGTTTCCTGGCCGCACTGGCCGGTGAGAACGATCCGGAAGCAAAACGTAAAATCATCGGCCGTGTGTTCGTGGAAGTGTTCGACGAAGAAGCACTGAAGCTGGAAGACGTGAAATGGCTGGCGCAAGGCACCATTTACCCGGACGTGATCGAATCCGCTGCTTCGGCAACCGGTAAAGCGCACGTTATTAAATCTCACCACAACGTGGGCGGCCTGCCGAAAGAGATGAAGATGGGGCTGGTTGAACCGCTGCGTGAGCTGTTCAAAGACGAAGTGCGTAAAATTGGTCTGGAACTGGGCCTGCCGTACGACATGCTGTACCGCCATCCGTTCCCGGGGCCGGGCCTCGGTGTTCGCGTGCTGGGCGAAGTGAAGAAAGAGTATTGCGACCTGCTGCGCCGCGCGGATGCGATCTTTATCGAAGAGCTGCATAAAGCCGATCTCTACAACAAAGTGAGCCAGGCGTTCACCGTGTTCCTGCCGGTTCGCTCCGTGGGCGTGATGGGTGACGGTCGTAAATACGACTGGGTTGTCTCTCTGCGTGCAGTAGAAACCATCGACTTTATGACCGCACACTGGGCGCATCTGCCGTACGATTTCCTCGGCCGCGTCTCCAACCGCATCATCAACGAAGTGAACGGTATTTCCCGCGTGGTGTATGACATCAGCGGTAAACCGCCAGCTACGATTGAGTGGGAATAAGATTTAGCTCCTGCTGAATCTTAGAAATATAAAGCCCGCGAAAGCGGGCTTTTTTGTTTATGGCGTTTTTGCGGAACTTATTGGCAATTAACTCAATATTTTTGTCCCGTTGTGAGGAGGCTTAATAGTATAAGTGCTATCAGGTATGTTTTTTATAACCTCTTGTCGATGCTTCATATTTATTTGGTGTGATTGATTAAGAATATAAGCACTCAAATGGAAATTAAGATTATGAAAAGCTCTTTAAACACCGCTTTGATATTTATAAAAATGATTTAATCAGAAAACACAGTTAGAAGTTTAATTTAACGTTTTTATTCCCTTTTTCTTCCTTATAGCGGTGGAAAAGCCTCTTCTGTTTCGAATTCCATGCTTTTAAATTATCAGCCCCCTGTACCTGTATTTCCCCTCCTGCGCATAAATTCCTTGTTTCTGCCTTCCATTTGATGTCATGAATGTGCGTTTTTTGAACAAGCTCGGTTCATCGCCAGGATGAATAGCTATTCCATGAAACGACATATTTGAAACGTTAGTTTGAATAAATTGGTGAATCCTAAGCATATTTTCTTTCTCACAAGTACCTTCTTTCTAACTCTTTGATTCAAATGTGTAATGTGATTTAAATTAAATTTTAACGCCAGATTGCCGATAAGTTGTCTTCGGTATGCTTCTTTCAAAGGGAGCAGAAATTCATGAAATCACCTCAACCCTGGGTAATAAATATGTCAGTTAGGCGTTTTTCATTTCTCGTTTTTAGTCTGTTACTTGGTATTTTTCTCATCAGCTCGGCTTCTAACCTTTGGTCACTTACTCACAGCAACCAGTCGCTGGATAACGTGAACAAAGAGATCAGAGTCGTGCTGTCGGTTATTGACCCGATTAACCATAGCCGCACACTGCGTGTGCGTCTGATGGAAGCCATGATTAACGCCTCCCTGGGCGACAAACAGAAAACGGATGCGTCGCTTGAGAGCGCGAAAGCGGTGATGCAAAAAGCCACCGATGCGTTCAACAACTACAAGGCTGCGCCACCTGTCGAGGGCGAAGAGGCGCTTTCCGCGCCTTACAGCCAGGCCTGGCAAACGTATGTTGATCAAGGGTTGCGACCGTTGATGGACGCCGCGAGCAACAACGACACGGCGCGTTTCAACCAGCTCGTCAGCACCACCATCCCGCAGCTTGATCGTCAGTTTGAAATCACTCTCGATAACCTGCTGGCCTTTCGCGAAAAGTACGCCCAGCGCCTTAACAACGACGCGCAGAATCGCTTCGTGAACAGCATGGTGACCATTGGTGTTTTCGCCTTACTGTTTACCTTGATCATTGTCGCTATCTTTATCCTGCTGCGTCGCCGTG
This sequence comes from Kosakonia sp. PSU_27, assembly GCF_039409795.1. NCBI lineage: Bacteria > Pseudomonadati > Pseudomonadota > Gammaproteobacteria > Enterobacterales > Enterobacteriaceae > Kosakonia > Kosakonia sp. PSU_27. The sequence goes on from NZ_JBCIVK010000003.1 coordinate 89,785, forward strand.
TTCTTTCGCCGCTGGATGCCGCACGTTTGCACTGCCAGAAGATGGCGGCAGGGGAGCTGCACACTCCTGTTGTTTACGGTTCTAAAGACGAGATTGGCGACATGCTCGGTTCGCTGGAGCAAATGCGTCTTGCTCTTCTGGAAATCATTGCCCAGGTGCGTAATTCCAGCCAGAGCGTGGCCCATGCGGCAGAAGAAATCGCTGCCGGTAATACCGATCTCTCGGCCCGTACCGAAGAGCAGGCGGCTTCTCTTGGGCAGACCGCTGCCAGCATGGAACAGCTGACTTCAACGGTTAAGCACACCTCCGAAAACACACAACAGGCAAATACCCTTGCGACGGCGATGCGCAGCTCCGCGCAGGAAGGGAATACGATTGTTGAAAAAGCAGTGATGTCGATGAAAGAGATCGAATCCAGCGCCGGCAAAATCGACACCATCATTTCCTTAATCGAAGACATTGCTTTCCAGACCAATATTCTGGCACTCAACGCAGCGGTTGAAGCGGCAAGAGCTGGCGAGCAGGGGCGCGGGTTTGCCGTCGTGGCAAGCGAAGTCCGTAATCTGGCGCAGCGTTCGTCACTCGCGGCGAAAGAGATCAAAGAGCTTATTGAGGAATCCGGCCGACAGGTGCTGCTGGGTAGCGAAAGGGTGTCGCAGGCGGGCGAGAGCATGCAACGCATTATCAGCACCGTTAAGCAGGTTTCTGAACTGATGGCGGAAATTGCGCTCTCGACCGGTGAACAGAGTCGCGGTATTGAGCAGATAAACCAGGCTGTTGCGCAGATGGACACGGTAACGCAGCAGAACGCCGCGTTAGTCGAAGAAGCATCAGCAGCAGCGCATTCGCTTAAAGAGCAGTCTCAATTGCTGGAAGAGACGGTAGCCGTTTTTAAACTGAGCTAACGTTTTGTCAAAAAAAACAAGGCAGGTTTATGCCTGCCTTGTTTGTGATTCTTTAATGGTTCGTCGTTACCCGGTTACCCGCTATTCAACGTATTGGTCGACAGTACAGAAGCGCTCATGGAAGGCGCGGACGTTGTTGCATCGCTGCTGCTGTTCCAATATAGCGCTGCTCAGTACATCCACTTTTCCACAACGTCATCACCCAGGTGTTCGCGCAGCAGATCTTCGTTATCTTCCTCGCCGTGGGCTTCCAGCAGGCATTTGAACATCAGCACGTCGAGGTACTGCCCCACGTCGGCGAAAACCTGCGTCAACATCGGCGAGCTGTCGTGATCGAAATACCACACTTCGCCGGTTTCCCGGTGAAAGCACCACAAATTGCCGTTGCCCAGGTAGTCGCCAAAGACGATCAACTGATGGACCAGCGCCCATTGCGACGCTGCGTCTGCCGCACTTTCGAGAATGTCATGAATGCCGGGGTAAGCCGCTAACAGCGGTTCAATGCTGGCGTATTTCGCGGGCGTGACACTGCACAACCTTTCGGCCAGTTCGAGTGCGCCGAGCGTTTCATGATAACGGCGAAGCAGCGGCGGGAGCGCGCAGCCCAGACGTTGTTCAAGCGCTTCAATCTCTTTGGCGTTAACCGGAGCCACTGGCGCAGGGTTATTCCACTGTTCGCGCCAGGCCTGTACGCAGGCGCGCCACCAGGCCAACCGTGCTGTCTCATCGGTAAATTCTGGCCACGCTAAGGGCGGCAGTTCACTGCTATCTGGATTCATTTTTTTCCCCTGCTGATTTACTCCGGCGGCTCACAGGATCGCTTATATTCGCCATGTGGGCCACTGCCATTAGTGATGGCTTTACGCTATGTTCTTCACCACGTTAAGGTAATTCGAACATATCAACGGTGCTGAACGGGGAGCGCGATGCAGTCAGTAAAGCTAATGGGGGATGGCTATGAGCCGCAGGTCTGGCAGGAAGGCGATAAGCTGACATACTCGTTGCCGGTCGATTCCGGGTTTGTCAGCTTCGATTTTCGTTTTGTTATTCGCCAAAGCGATCTGGATGTTCTGCTTGCCGATAATTACCGACGCGCCGTGCTCGAAATCATTGCGCACACCCTGCTTCAGCATTCCACGCTAAAGGGAAATGCCCGTTTCACGCAAAGCGATTTCGATAAACTGCTTGCGGATACGCTCCACGCAACGAACGATTCCCTGCAGACTTTTATTGCGCGCATCAATCGGGAACATCACATTGCAATTGAGCATTATGTGCAAGAGATCCTCACCCGTCGCGCTGATGCGGATTAAAGCAACGCATGCGCTGTGAAAGCGTCGTGCGCATTGCTCACTGAAGCGCATCGGGCTTTTCTCCTCAGACAACCCCCACTAAATCAGGTAGTTTGCTTCCGGCTTGCGGTGCCGGAGGCGTTATAGTGCTGTTTTATTGCAAAAGGCGTCACAAGCACAAAGAAGGATTCACATGTCGGGTAGCCAAAAATTCGTTTTACTCCTCCTTGCGTTGGCGTTGTGCTTCGTGGTGGGAACCGGGCTCTATTCCTCGTGGTTTAATGCGGCTTCAGTTGCCGTGTTTATCTGCCTGATGATCTATTTCACGCGCCCGTTGCTGATGCCCGCCGGGTATGGTGCGAACAAGATACGCGCGCTGGTGCTGGTGCTCGGATTCGGCATCATTGGCAGCGGTTCCAGCGCGTTAAATACGCTGTTACCGACTATCTGGACATTGCCGGTGCTGCAAAATGCTCCTGCGTGGCTGAAGAATATCCAGCTTATCAGTCAGCCTTCGCCGTGGATCCTTGCCAGCGTTGTCATCATCGTTGGTATTGTGTTCTTTTGCCTGCGCGATCGAAGCGTTGGCGGTGGGCATCCGACGCCGCTGAAAAAGGATTTCCCGGAAGATCGTTTTGCACGAAAGCTGGAGGTGTTCTGCAACATGTTGCAGCAGGATCTCACCTCGATTGACGTGAGCAGTAACTGGAGCCCTGAGTACTACACCGAACTGGAAGCCGAGGTTGAGATCCGTAAAGCGAAAGGTCTCGCTTCCCGTAAAAAGATCCTTGGGCTGCAAGACGCGATCCGCAAAGACAGAACCTCACGGTCGTTTTTGATTCTGGGCGCACCGGGTTCCGGCAAGAGCGTGGCGCTGCGCAAACTTGCCAGAGATATGCTGGCGGAGGTTAAAAAGACGCACCGCGTGCCGATTTACATCAACCTGCGCGAGTGGGTACCTGACAGCATTGTCACTGGCGGTCGCAAAGAGTTTTCTGTCGAAGATCTGGAAGCGTTTGTCATTAAAAACCTCGTCCGGCGTGGTGACGCCTACACGCGAGATTTTGTTAATGACTACTTTCATGACCTGTGGCGTACCGGTCGCTTATTTTTTATCTTCGATTCGTTTGATGAGATCTCCGAGTTGCTGGACGCCAGCGAAAACTCGACGGTCATCGATTCGTTGTCCACGGTTATCTCGCGCTTTATTACTACGCAAACGGCCTCACGCGGGGTTTTAGCTTCGCGCGTATTCCGCCAGCCGACGCGCGCGTTTCTGGCGGATAAAGTGCTGGAGATCCGCCCGCTTTCCGAAGCCGGTATTTCAGAAGCGCTGAGTCGGTATCCGCAATTTACTGATCAGGTGCGAAATACGTTATTCAGCCACCGACTGGATCTGATCCCGCTGGTGCGTAACCCGTTTATGATGGCGCTTCTTGGCGAATGGATCGCGGTTAACGAGACATTGCCGGTCAATCAGGCTGAGATTTATAAAAACTATATCGACAGCCGGATACAGCTCTGCAAACAGGAGCTGCGCGATACGGGGATCTCCTCTCGTGAGGTGATCGAGGTTGCGACGGATATCGCGTGGTTTGTTTTTCGCTCCTCGACGTTTGGCCTCGAAGCGCCGGTGAAAGTGATCCGCAGCTATTTCAATTCAGAACACGTGGACACGGTGCTGGAACTCCTGCGTTTTGCCCGTATTGCCAGAGTCACCCCTGGCGATGAGAAGTCGTTTGCGTTTGTTCATCGACGCTTTCTGGAGTATTTCGTCACCACCCGCTTTTTGCAGCAGCCCGCGGAAGTGCCGGATTCGCACATTCCTACGGATTCGCGCGGTCGCGATGCGCTGGTGCTGTATGCCCAGTTGTGTAGCGAAGCCGAAGCAAAACGGTTAGCGGAACTCTGCTGGGGTGAGATCCAGCACCATTTTGCGGATGCAGGTCAGCGCATTCGCGCTATTCACTGCCTGCGCTTTTTAATTGACGCATTTGGCTCCCGCCGCGAGGTGCTACAACCGTTCGAAGAGGAACTCTCTGCCTTTGTGATACAGCACGTTAAAACGGGCGATAACATTCTGCTGGCGAAAATTTGCCTGGAAGCGACCGGGCTGCTCTCCGAATCGCGTGCCGCGCCGGTGCTGACCACCGCGATTGCTGGTGAGGATGGCTGGTTACAGGAGACCGCGTTTCGCGCCTGTCGTCATCTGCCGAAAATGAATGATGAGCTGGAAGAGGGGATGAAGAAATACGTGCTGAATATTTCGGAAACCAACTTCTGGCGCGGGCGCAAGAATATCCTGCTGAGCTTGTCATTATCCGATGCCTTAAGCGGGGTTTATCGCGTTGCGAAGATGCGTTTATGGAGCATGAAAGCAGCACTTGCCAGCACGTTGTTACTGGCCATTGCACTGCCGTTTATTACCCTTTTCAGCGTGAGTTACGCGATGGCGGTGACCGCACCAATTTTGCTGTTCGGCAAAGCGGGGCGTACGGCGCAAACAGAGAAAGCGAAAAAAACGGGCAGTGATAGTCCCGCTCCGCGCGCTGCTGCGTCATTTATTGATAAGGGTTTTATATCCGGCACCTTTGTACTGTTTCGCGTGATGAGTTTTGTCATCCTGTTGGTGGTCAGTATTGCCGGGCTGTTCTCCCCGGCGCTGTCGCTGGCGGCGATACCGTTTTACACCTATAGCGGATACGCCATTTATAACGGCTGGCTGGCCGCCGCGAATGTAGTGTTAGGGTTGATGTTGCTTGATTGGGTGGCAATCTGTCGGTTTGTTCGCAGTAAAATTCATGATTTGCTGAACCCCAAAAAATGGCTGGCGGCGCTGTCGGTTCTTGTGGCATCCGCTGCGGGGGTAGGAATTATTTTCAGCCTCATCCATTATATCTCCCGCTATCCGATGGCGGAGCCGGTCTTTAAGGCGACCTTCTCTGTGCTGATTGCATTGATGGCGGCATACGTGGTGTTCACCTTTATTCAAGCTGTGCGCGGGGGGATTAAAGATCTGCGGAGGCTGCGGAAATTGGCCTTTGGCTCAGTCATTAAACGTGCGCAAATCGCGAAGATCATGGCGGAATGCGTGTCGGATTATGGGCGTTTGCAGTTTGTTCTGCGGCTTGAAAGTGAAGGTATTTCCGCCACCGGTCACTGGCCGGAAGGATTCAAACTGGCGGTTGGGCTTGGCGAAGCCTACACGGCGCTGGCGCGGCTGGAAGAGCGCTGGTTAAACCTCGACAGATAAGCAACGCGTTTGTGCAATGGGGCGAATACCGTTGCACAGACGAGCGCAAACCCACGCGGTAAAGCGTGTAAGCAAAATCGGATAAACTTTAGCGTCGTGCGGTGGGGTCGATAGTCTGACTGATTTGTTGTGACTGGCTTTTGTCCTGATGGTGGTACCAGGCGCCAATAGAGGAATAGACGAAGCGGCCGAAGAAAAAGATAAAGCTGATAAGAAGTACGATACGGGTCATGCGACTGTCAAATCGATGTCGTTTTCGCATACTGGTTGCCTGACTCACAATGGTTCCTTTAGGAATACCCGATTTACGGGCGACAGCGACATTAATGCACACTCTTTTTGTCAGGTCAATTAAGCCTGGCGCAAAATCACAATGATTAAATTATCACCATGGATTATATAAGATAAATTAAATATTTACGTCAGCAATGAAAAATGGACGATAATGCGCATTAAGCCGGTAATTAAAGCTGGCTGGCGCGCTTTTTTTGATGCAAATCAATTAACAGATATTGTCCGGAATTAGAATTTCTGTTTGTTAACAAACTGGCACTTCACCGTTGTACAGCACAGTCGGGTCGGATACCTGCCTGAAACACCCGCCAGGATCTGGGTTGGGTAACCGAGCATCTATGACACTTATTCAAAAATATCATCGCCTGAAAGATCAGTGGTGGGCTTTGCCGCTCATCACGCCTGTTATTTTGTACCCACTGTTTAGCCTCGCTAATACATTTACTACCGTTTCTGGTCAGACGGTCATTCTCTATTATCTGCCGATGGCGTTGCTGATCGCCCTGATGATGTTTTATGGCTGGGCGGCGCTGCCGGGCATTGTGCTGGCGCTGATTTGCCATTATTGGCCCGCACCGCCGCTGGAAATGGCCAGTAAAGGCGTGCATTTGCTGCTGCCTGTAATACTTAGCTGGGCGGGTTACCGTATTTTTGTCACTCGCCGCCACCGGGTGGCTTATGGCACGGCATTGCTGGTTTCGCAGCGTATTTTCTGGCAGGTGCTCTGCCCGGCGTCGATTTATCTGATTATTCTTGAGCTGGGCGTCTGGCTGAATCTTTACGATCGGGCAACAAGCGACGGCGGCGCGCTGGCGTGGAATGTGCCGATGCTCATCAATTACCAGGCATTACTGGTCGGGACGATGACCGGCGTGCCGTTTAGCTATTTGTTGATCCGCGTTATTCGCCATCCGCGTTATGCGATGTCGTGGTTATCGCAAATGCGTCACGAGTTTGATCGTAAAGTTACGCGCATTGAGATTGGGGTCTGGTTCGCCGTGGTGATTGGCATTTTGCTGCTGTTACTGATGCCGCTGAATAAAAACAGTTCCATTTTCAGCACCAACTACACGCTTTCACTTCTGTTACCGGTGATGCTGTGGGGATCAATGCGCTACGGCTATCGTTTTATGTCGCTGGTCTGGACACCGCTGCTGGTCATCTCTATTCACTTTTTTTACCGTTATTTGCCATGGTTTCCCGCTTACGACGTGCAACTCGCGATCGCCTCATCAAGTTACCTGGTCTTTTCCTTCATCATTCTCGCCATGGCGATGATGGCGACGCGTCAGAGACTGGTGCATGATCGCGCCCGCCGTCTGGCATTTATCGATCCGGTTGCCAATATGCCCAATCTTCGTGCGTTGAGCCGGGCTATGGCGGATACGCCGTGGTCGGTGCTCTGTTTTCTGCGCGTGCCGGAGCTGGAACTGCTGGGGCGTAACTATGGCGTGCTGCTGCGCATTCAGTATAAACAGCGCATGGCGGACTGGCTCAGGCCACTGCTGTCGGCGGAAGAGAACGTGTATCAACTTTCCGGGCACGATCTGGCGATCCGCCTGAATGCCCAGTCGCACCAGACACGCATTGAGGAACTGGACGCGCGCATCAAGCAGTTCCGCTTTATCTGGGATGATATGCCGCTGCAGCCGCAGGTGGGGTTAAGTTACTGCTACGTGCGTTCACCGGTGAAGCACCTCTATTTACTGCTCGGTGAAATGAGCACCATCGCCGATTTGTCGCTGGCGACCAACCACCCGGAAAATTTGCAAAACCGGGGCGCGGCGAATCTGCAACGCAGCCTGAAAAGCAAAGTGGATATGATGAATCGCCTGCAACTGGCGCTGGAAAAAAATCACTTTATCCTGATGGCTCAGTTAATTCATGGCGTGCGCGGCGATGATTACTACGAGATCCTGCTGCGCATGCGGGAAGAGAACGGCGACAACATCAGCCCGGATGCGTTTTTGCCTGTCGCGTATGAGTTCGGCTTGTCGTCGCGCATCGATTTATGGGTGATCGAACATGTGCTGATGTTTATGGCGCAAAACCGTGAAAAACTCCCCGCCCAGCGTTTTTCCATTAACCTCTCTCCGGCCTCAATTTGCCGCACGCAGTTTGCCCAGGAAGTCCGGCGTTTATTGCGCAAATACCGCATCGAAGCCTGGCAGTTGATTTTTGAGATCACCGAAAGCAACTCAATGACCAATCTTCAGCAGGCCAACCAGACGCTGGGGCAACTGCAACAGATGGGGTGCCGGGTGGCGATCGATGATTTTGGCACCGGTTATGCCAGCTATGCGCGGCTGAAAACCGTTAATGCTGACATCCTGAAAATCGATGGCAGTTTTATCCGCAATATTGTCTCGAACAGCCTGGATTATCAGATTGTGGCGTCGATTTGCCATCTGGCACGGATGAAAAAAATGCTGGTGGTGGCAGAGTATGTGGAAAGCGAAGAGATACGCAGCGCGGCAATCGCGCTGGGTATCGACTATTTACAGGGGTATCTGATTGGTAAGCCAGCGCCGCTGGAGACGCTGGTTAACAAGTAGCGAACGGGCGGCTCAGGCCGCCACTTCCGGAGAGTGCTCTTCTTCGATTTTCAGTCGCCAGCCAGTCACGGCTTCCCAGTATTCCTGCTCTTTTTCCAGATCCAGCAACACCAGCGCGTTCTGGCTGAACCAGTCGTACGGGAAGCTGAGCGTCCAGTGATTAGCATCGGTAGTCAGGCGCAGTGTCGGCGGCGTGGTGGTCGCCTGGCGCTGGTTATTCAGCAGCACGCCAAGCCGTAAGATTTGCACCAGCGGCAAATACTGCTTCTTTTTAAACAGCGTAAAGCGCGGCAAATCATCAAGCTTGATAGCCTTACGGTGGCAGCGCACCAGCGTCGCCATCATCAGCTGTTGCTCCTGATTAAAACCGGGTAGATCGCTGTTTTGCAGAATGTACGCCGAATGGCGGTGCATCCCGCTGTGGTTAATATTGAGCCCTACTTCGTGCAGCATCGCTGCCCATTTCAGCAACGCCGCCAGTTGCGGGTTAGCGAGCTTCGGGTTTTGCTCCAGCCACTGATCGTAAATCTGAGTGGTGGTTTCCAGCACACGACGCGCCTGCTCGCGGTCGATATTGTACTGGCTGGCGAGGCTCTGCGCGGTGCGGCTGCGAATATCCTGGTGGCGGAAACGACCTTCCATCTCATACAGCACGCCTTCACGCAGTGCGCCGTCGGAAAGGCGCAGCTCGCGGATCGCCAGCGCATCGAACACGCCGCAAAGAATAGCCAGCCCCGGCACAAACACCGCTTTACGCTCTTCGGAAAGGCCTGGCAGACTCAGTTCGCTGAAACTTTTGTACTTCAGCACTTCGGCGACCAGCTTCTCCAGCCGTTCCGGGGTGATAAAGCCATCTTTCTCGCCGGAGGCGATCAGCACTTCGTGGGCGGCTTTAATGCTACCGGATGCGCCAAGCGCAACATTCCAGCCCTGAATGCGGAACTGCCACGCCAGCGACTCCAGCTTTTGTGTTGCCGCCATGCGCGCGCGGCGGAAGTTTTCGCCGTTAATCGTGCCGCCCATAAAGTACATCTGCGCAAAGCTCACGCAGCCCATACGGCGGCTTTCCACCAGCTTCGGCTCGAAATCTTCACCGATCACCAATTCGGTAGAACCGCCGCCGATATCGATTACCAGCTTGCGGCCTTTTTCCGGCTGTGTATGTTCCACGCCCATAAAAATCAGGCGCGCTTCTTCATTGCCCGGAATGATTTCAATCGGGTAGGGGATTACCTTTTCCGCGCGTTTAAGAAATTCGGTGGCGTTCAGTGCCTGGCGCAACGTGTGCGTACCGACAATGCACACGCTTGCCGGATCAAAGCCCTGCAAGCGTTCGGCGAACAGCGACAGGCAAGCCAGCCCGCGCTCCATTGCCTCTTCGCTCAGCATGTTATTGCTGTCCAGACCATCAGCCAGGTGCACGCGCTGTTTCAGGCGGCCAATGATCTGCATTGCGCCGTCGACCACACGCGCAATGACCATATGGAAACTGTTTGAACCCAGATCGACCGCGGCAAATTCCTCCGGTCGTGGCGTCTTTTCTTGTATCGGCATAGGTTAGTCGGGCTGTTCGAGTGATTTGATGTAGTCGTAAATCGCCAGTTGTGCGCGCACTTTACGACGGTTGCCGCGCGGCACATAGCGATTACTCAGTTCTTTATCGATGTACCTGGCTTTCACGGTATCACTTAAAAGCAAATCAATGATATCCAGAACGCGCTGTTTAAGGCGCGGATCGAGCAGCGGTGCGGCCACTTCGATACGGTAATCGATGTTACGTGTCATCCAGTCTGCGGAGGAGAGATAAACGCGTTTATCGCCGCCGTTCTCAAAAATATAGATGCGATCGTGCTCAAGATAACGATCAACGATACTGGTGACACGAATATTTTCGCTGATGCCTTCCAGTTGCGGAATAAGTGAACACATGCCGCGCACCAGCAGGTTCACCGGCACGCCGGAACTGGAGGCGGTATACAGCCTGTCCACCAGCCCTTTATCGACAAGGTTATTCAGCTTCAGCGTAATGCCGGAAGGTTTACCTTCCTGCGCGTTAGCAATCTCCGTGTCGATCATATCGTACAACAGGCGGCGCGAGTTCTGCGGCGACACCAGCAAATAATCGAAGCTCACCGGGCGGTAGGGGTTTTCAATAAAGTTGAATACCCGGCGCACTTCATTGGTGATGCGCGCATCGGCCGTGATCAGTGAGTAGTCCGTATAAAGCCGCGCGGTTTTTTCGTTAAAGTTGCCGGTACCGATGTGCGCATAGCGCACGATCTCTTCCCCTTCCATACGGGAAATGAGGAACAGTTTGGCGTGAATTTTTAAGCCCGGCGCCGAGAAGATCACCTGCACGCCCGCTTCCGTCAGCCGCTTCGCCCAATGAATGTTGGCTTCCTCGTCGAAACGCGCCTGCAACTCCACCACCACGGTGACTTTTTTACCGTTATGCGCGGCGTGGATCATCGAATCGATAATGCGCGAATCTTTCGCCACGCGGTAAATGTTGATTTTGATCGCCAGCACGCTCGGGTCGAACGACGCCTGGCGCAGCAGCTCCAGCACGTGTTCAAAGGTGTGGTACGGATAATAGAGCAGCACATCGCGTTCGCGAATGGCGTCAAAACCGTTGCGGAACTTATCAAAGCCAATGTGGCGCAGACGCGGCATCGGTTTGTTGACGAGGTTGGCTTTGCCGACATTCGGAAAACCAATAAAGTCTTTGAAGTTGTGATAACGCCCGCCGGGAATAATGGAGTCATAACGGGAGATAGTCAGCTTTTCACGCAGCATCTCGACCATGGCATCGGGCATATCGCGCTGATAAACAAATCGTACCGGCTCGGCGGTCAGACGCTGTTTCAGGCTGGAGGACATCAGCTCCATCAGGCTCGACTCCATTTCGTGCACCAGGTCATATTCGGCGTCACGGGTCATTTTCATCGAGTAGGCGTTCAGCGCGTCATAATCGAAGAAGCCTTTAAAGATATCATCCAGGCAGTAACGCAGAATGTTATCCAGCAGGATCATCGGTTTGCGACGGCGCGGCGTTTCCGGCGGCAGGTTAACAAAGCGCGGCACTTTATCTGACGGGATCTCCAGCAGCGCGTAGCGGATTTCGTCGCCGCGAATAATCTCTACCGCCAGGTAGGTGTAATCATCTTTTAAGAAGCGTACCAGGTTGGTTTCGCGGTTAATCAGCGTCGGGGTAATGTGCTGGCGCAAATATTGTTTGAAGTAATTGCGCAGCCAGCTCTGCTGGTTTTGCGAAAGCTGACGTTCGTTAATCAGGAAAATTTGATTACGCGCCATCTCCAGCAGCAGGTCGTTGTACAGACTGTCGAACTCCTGATCGGCTTTCAGTACGCGAGACTGGATCTTGCCCAGCAGATGGCGGGAATTCGTGGTAACGCCTTGCTCTTCGCTAATGATTAAGCGGCGTTTCAGTTCAGCAAAACGGACTTTATAAAATTCGTCGAGGTTGTTGGAATAGATCCCCAAAAAACGCATGCGTTCGATAAGCGGGTTACTTTTGTCGGCGGCTTCCTGGAGAACACGTTCATTGAAGCACAACCAGCTTAGTTCTTTTTCGAGATATAACTTTTCCTGACCCATTCCTGTTTACACTCCGGTTCTTGCTCGGGACACGGCAAATCCTTCTCGCTCTCGCGGTGCCCTGACTGACAGGTGAACGTTGCTGGCGTCCCTTCGTATGACACAACTTATTATGGCGAGCTTTGCCGTCAGATGTCCAACTGTGCCAAAAAAGTATGACAGTAATCCGTTTTTCGCATCTAAGGTGATGGAAATAAAGTAACTTTTTCTTTTAGCAGGGGAAGAGGAAAGAAACCCTGCCACGGCGGGCAGGGTGAAAAGCGATAAATTGCAGTAATTATTCGTCGGCCGCATAGCCTTCAGGCGGTAGGCGCACACCATCCAGCCACGCGCTGTTGCTGTCCATTTTCAGGCGGCCATCAACAAACCAGCTGACCACCAGCGGGTAAATCGCATGTTCCTGTGACTGCACGCGTTCGGTGATCTCTTCTTCCGTATCACCTTCGAACACCGGCACTTTGGCTTGCAAAATCACCGGGCCACCGTCCAGCTCATCGGTAACAAAATGCACGCTGGTACCATGTTCTTCATCACCGTTTTCCAGCACCTGGCGGTGCGTGTGAAGGCCGGGATATTTTGGCAACAGGGAAGGGTGGATATTCAGCAGACGTCCGGCGTAATGCGCGACAAACGCCGGGCTGAGGATACGCATATAACCCGCCAGCACCACCACATCCGGGGCGTAGGCGTCGATTTCCTGCATCAGCTCGCGGTCAAACGCATCGCGGCTGGCGAACTGATCTGCGCTCAGCGCATGGGCGGGAATATTGGCTTCCCGCGCACGTTCAAGGCCGAACGCGTCGGCCTTATTACTGAATACTGCCCGCAGGGTGCCGTTGATTTTCTTCTGTTTGCAGGCGTCGATAATTGCCTGCAAATTGCTTCCGTTACCGGAAATCAGCACCACGATGTTTTTCATTCAATAACCACACGCTCACTGGAATCGGATGCTTTGATGATACCGATTTTCCACGCCTTTTCACCTTTCGCATTCAGCAGAGTGATGGCTTTATCGGCTTCAGCCGCAGGCAGCGCAATTACCATACCAACGCCGCAGTTAAAGGTGCGGTACATTTCGTGGCGGCTCACGTTGCCGGCGTTTTGCAGCCAGTTAAACACGGCCGGCCACTGCCAGGAGGACTCATTAATTACCGCCTGGGTGTTATCCGGCAGTACGCGCGGAATGTTTTCCCAGAAACCGCCGCCGGTCAGGTGGGCGATAGCGTGGACATCGACATTTTCAATCAGCTCCAGCACGGACTTCACATAAATGCGGGTCGGTTCCAGCAGGTGATCGGCCAGCGGTTTGCCTTCCAGTTGCGTAGCCAGCGGATCGGCACCGCTCACTTCGAGCACTTTACGCACCAGCGAATAGCCATTGGAGTGCGGGCCGCTGGAAGCCAGTGCGACCAGCACATCGCCGTCAGCCACTTTCGAGCCGTCGATGATTTCTGATTTTTCTACCACACCGACGCAGAAACCGGCGACATCGTAATCTTCACCGTGGTACATGCCCGGCATTTCCGCCGTTTCGCCGCCAACCAGCGCACAGCCAGATTGCAGGCAGCCTTCGGCGATGCCGTTGATCACGCTGGCGGCAGTATCAACATCCAGCTTGCCGGTGGCGTAATAGTCGAGGAAGAACAGCGGCTCAGCGCCCTGTACCACCAGATCGTTAACGCACATTGCCACCAGATCGATACCAATGGTGTCGTGACGTTTCAGATCCATTGCCAGACGCAGTTTTGTGCCCACGCCGTCAGTGCCGGAAACCAGTACTGGCTCACGATATTTTTGCGGCAGCGCGCACAGCGCACCGAAGCCGCCCAAACCGCCCATCACTTCCGGGCGACGGGTTTTCTTCACCACGCCTTTGATTCGGTCAACCAGAGCATTGCCCGCGTCGATATCAACACCGGCATCTTTATAGCTGAGAGAGGTTTTATCGGTCACTGCTTGGGTCCCCACGCGTTTACTTGCGGTAGAAATAAAATTCGGCGCAATTCTAACAGCCAAGGCAAACGTTTGCGAGTCCATTATTTAAGGGCGCGGCGGATTCTTGCGATATACTCTTTTCCAGTCTGATTGATCGCGATCAAGCGCCTTCCTGTAGCGCAACGGAGAAAAAGCGGTATAATCCGGCGATTTTTTTTGTGGCTGCCACCTGTCAGGGGAAAGGAGAAGAGTATGAAGGTCGTGGAAGTAAAACACCCACTCGTCAAACACAAGCTGGGTCTGATGCGAGAGAACGACATCAGCACCAAACGCTTTCGTGAACTCGCCTCAGAAGTGGGCAGCCTGCTGACCTATGAAGCAACGGCCGATCTGGAAACGGAAAAAGTGACCATCGAAGGCTGGAATGGCCCGGTACAGGTTGATCAAATTAAAGGTAAGAAAATCACCGTAGTGCCGATCCTGCGCGCAGGTCTGGGCATGATGGAAGGCGTGCTGGAGCACGTACCGAGCGCGCGCATCAGCGTAGTGGGTATCTACCGTAATGAAGAGACGCTGGAGCCGGTACCGTACTTCCAGAAACTGGTATCCAACATCGACGAGCGCATGGCGCTGGTTGTTGACCCGATGCTGGCGACCGGTGGTTCGATGATCGCTACCATCGACCTGCTGAAAAATGCCGGTTGCCACAGTATTAAAGTGCTGGTGCTGGTTGCCGCGCCGGAAGGGCTGGCGGCGCTGGAAAAAGCGCACCCGGATGTTGAGCTGTACACCGCGTCGATTGACCAGGGGCTGAATGAGCACGGATACATTATTCCGGGCCTCGGCGACGCCGGCGACAAAATCTTTGGTACGAAGTAACTGATAAGAAATCGAAAGCCGACTTTGATAGTCGGCTTTTTTTTGGAATTCATAACACTGCCCGCCGTTTTGGACGGGTGGACAACAACAACACTCAGAGGAAAACACTATGACGCGCCGTGCTATCGGGGTAAGTGAAAGACCGCCGCTTTTGCAGACGATCCCGCTTAGTTTACAGCATCTGTTCGCCATGTTCGGCGCAACCGTGCTGGTGCCAATCCTGTTCCACATTAACCCGGCCACCGTGCTGCTGTTCAATGGTGTCGGAACGCTGCTGTATATCTTTATCTGTAAAGGGAAAATTCCGGCCTATTTAGGCTCCAGCTTTGCGTTTATCTCCCCGGTACTGCTGTTGCTGCCGCTGGGCTACGAAGTGGCGCTCGGCGGGTTCATTATGTGCGGCGTGCTGTTCTGCATCGTCTCGTTCATTGTGAAAAAAGCGGGCACCGGCTGGCTGGATGTGATGTTCCCGCCTGCGGCGATGGGCGCAATCGTTGCCGTCATCGGTCTGGAACTGGCGGGTGTGGCGGCGAACATGGCCGGTCTGCTGCCTGCGGAAGGGCAGTCTGCGGATTCCAAAACCGTGATTATCTCGCTGGTGACGCTGGGCGTGACGGTGTTTGGCTCGGTGCTGTTCCGCGGCTTTCTGGCGATTATCCCGATCCTGATTGGCGTGCTGGCGGGTTATGCGCTCTCCTTCGCGATGGGCGTTGTCGATACCACGCCGATTGCTCAGGCGCACTGGTTCGCGCTGCCAACGTTTTACACGCCGCGTTTTGAGTGGTTTGCCATTTTCACCATTCTGCCTGCGGCGCTGGTGGTGATTGCCGAGCACGTCGGTCACCTGGTGGTGACGGCGAATATCGTCAAAAAAGATCTGATCCGCGATCCGGGTTTGCACCGCTCCATGTTCGCCAACGGCCTTTCAACCATCATCTCCGGTTTCTTCGGCTCTACGCCGAACACCACCTACGGTGAGAACATCGGCGTGATGGCGATTACCCGCGTGTACAGCACCTGGGTGATTGGCGGCGCGGCGATTTTCGCCATTCTGCTCTCCTGCGTCGGTAAACTGGCGGCGGCTATCCAGATTATCCCGGTGCCGGTAATGGGCGGTGTTTCCCTGCTGCTGTACGGGGTAATCGGCGCTTCCGGTATCCGCGTGCTGATCGAATCGAAAGTGGATTACAGCAAAGCGCAAAACCTGATCCTCACCTCCGTTATCCTGATCATCGGCGTTAGCGGCGCGAAAGTGCACATTGGCGCGGCTGAATTGAAAGGCATGGCGCTGGCGACGATCGTCGGTGTGGGTCTGAGCCTGATCTTTAAACTGATTAGCGTACTGCGCCCGGAAGAAGTGGTGCTGGACGCGCCAGAAGATGACGTCGCGAAGTCGTAAACATCGTGCAGAATTGAACCGGGCCTCGCGCCCGGTTCAAACCTTGCAACATTTTGTGATAGACTCACTGCGTTTTTTGTAAGCCTTGTTGAGGTACCTCTGAACACGCCGGCACAGCTCTCCCTGCCATTGTACTTACCCGATGATGAAACCTTTGCGAGTTTCTGGCCGGGTGATAACCCCTCTTTACTGGCGGCACTGCAAAACGTTCTGCGCCAGGCGCACAGCGGATACATCTATTTCTGGTCACGTGAAGGCGCGGGCCGCAGCCATTTGCTGCATGCCGCGTGTGCCGAACTCTCCCAGCGCGGCGATGCCGTAGGCTATGTGCCGCTCGATAAGCGCACCTGGTTTGTACCGGAAGTGCTGGATGGGATGGAGCAACTCTCGCTGGTGTGTATCGACAATATCGAATGCGTGGCCGGTGACGAGCCGTGGGAGATGGCGATTTTCAACCTCTACAATCGCATTCTGGAACAGGGCAAAACCCGCTTGCTGATAACCGGCGACAGACCGCCGCGCCAGCTCAATCTGGGGTTGCCGGATCTGGCCTCAAGGCTGGACTGGGGGCAAATCTACAAGCTGCAACCGCTCTCTGACGAAGACAAATTACAAGCCTTACAACTGCGGGCGCGGATCCGCGGGTTTGAACTGCCGGAAGACGTGGGGCGGTTTTTGTTAAAGCGGCTGGACAGAGAAATGCGCACGCTGTTCGATACGCTGGATGAGCTGGATCGCGCGTCGATCACCGCCCAGCGCAAGCTGACCATTCCGTTTGTCAAAGAGATCCTTAAACTCTGAACCCTCGCCACGCGGCGAGGGTTTTTTAATGCTACAAAATCTCCAGCACCTGCTCCGGCGGGCGACCGATTCGTGCTTTGCCGTGGCTAACGACAATCGGGCGTTCAAGCAGTTTCGGGTTATCCACCAGCGCCTGCACCAGTTGCGCTTCCGTCAGTGCGCTATCGCTAAGCTGTAATTCTTTATAGAGATCTTCTTTGCTGCGCATCAGTTCGCGCGCGCTGGACATACCGAGCATTTTCAGCAGTTTTTGCACCGTTGCCACGTCCGGCGGCGTCTCGAGGTAGAGCACCACTTCTGGCTCAACGCCGTTTTCCTTCAGCAGCGCCAGCGTTTCGCGGCTCTTTGAGCAGCGTGGGTTATGGTAAATCTTCACCGTCTCTGACATCTCTTCTCCTTATTACATTTTCTGGTACGGCTTGAACCGTTGCTGCAACTCGCGTAGCTGGTCAATTCGCGCATCGTAACGTGCCTGTTGCAGGCTACCGAGTTTCACCTGCGAACTGGCGCTGCTTAGCAAGGTGATCGCCTGATCCAGCTTGCCTACCAGCGCTAACCCTTCGGCACGCGCGGCCAGTTCCTGATCGCGGTTATTCAGTGCCGCTTCGGCCTGCGCCAGTAAATCCCAGCCGTTGACATCCTCTTTATTCGTAAAGGTGTAACGGTTAAGAATGCGCGCGGCTTCCGCGGGCTGACCACCTTCCAGGTAAGCGTTCGCCAGGTTGAGTTGTAGCACCGGGTTAGTTTTCAGTTCGCTGGCACCATTGAGGCGTTTAATGGCGTCCGCGCTTTTGTTCTGCCCTAAATCGATATCGGTCGCCAGGTCGATATACCAGGCATTGTTCGGGCTGGCGTTCAGCAGCGGCTGCAAGATTTTTGCCGCCTCGGCGTAATTTTTCGCTTCCATTGCCTGTAACGCCCGACCATATTGCGCCGCGCGTTGTTCACGTACGTTGCCTTTCGACCAGCCATCCAGCAGGTCACTGGTGAGCTGGTTACGCCCGGAGTTGTACATGCCCAGCGTTCTGGCTTTCGCCATGTAGAACTCTTCGGATGATTGCACCACCACCGGACGCATCTGATTGGCGCGGTTGCGCGCATCCGACAAGCGGCTTTCCGGCAACGGGTGCGTCAGCAAAATTTCCGGCGGGCGCGTGGAGTAGCGCGACTGATCCAGCAGTTTTTCGAGGAAGGTCGGCATCGCTTGTGGATCGAACCCGGCGCGTTGCAGTACCTGAATACCGATGCGGTCCGCTTCCTGTTCGTTCTGCTGGGTAAAACTGATAAGCCCTTGCTGTGTTCCGGCCAGCGTGCCGGTGAGCGCGCCCATCCCGGCTTGCGGGTTAGCCATCGCCAGCAAAATGGAACCCAGTACGCCCGCCCAGGTCAGCGGCGCGTTGCGTTTTTGGTCTTCCATCGCGCGCGCCAGGTGGCGCTGGGTGACGTGGGAGATTTCGTGCGCCATCACCGAGGCCAGTTGGCTCTCGTTATCCGTATAACGGAACAGCGCGGAGTGCAGCACCACATTGCCACCAAAAAAGGCGAAGGCGTTGATCTCGTCGTTATTGACGAGATAGAAGTGGAAAGGGGTTTTGACCGAATCCGCGTGCGCCACCAGACGCATACCGAGGGAATTAATGTACTGCACCAGCAGCGGATCATTAATCAGTGGCGCGCTGCCGCGAAGCTGGCGAACGTAATAGTCGCCCATCTGCATCTCCTGACCAATGGAGAGCGTGCTTCCCGCCGAGGTGCCCATATCCGGCAACGTGCTGTCTATCGAATCAGCCCATGCCGGGGCAACGCTACCTGCACTGAGTGCAGCAATCAGGGTTGCGACCAGCGTTCGTTTCAACTGCCTGAACATAACCTCTTTCCTGTATTTGGGGTGACACACTGTTGACCTGCTTTCGGCGGCGTCGTTCCGGCTCACCGGCCTTCGAGTGTAGCCGCCTTTAGGGATGAAAAACATTGTATTCAGTGGATTGCTATGTTTCCCGCAAAGGATACGAAAAGCGAAGTCTTTTTTGTGACATTTCGATACAATTCCACTCCTTACCCCCGCTCAAGAGGTTCATAAAGGAACGTTATGCTCGAAATGTTAATGCAGTGGTATCGCCGCCGCTTCAGCGATCCGGAGGCGATTGCGCTGCTGGTCATTCTGCTCGCGGGGTTCTGTATTCTCTTCTTCTTCAGCGGCCTTCTTGCGCCGCTGCTGGTAGCGCTGGTGATCGCTTACCTGCTTGAATGGCCAACCGCACGTCTGCAACGTATCGGCTGTTCGCGTACCTGGGCTGCCACAATAGTTCTGGTGCTGTTTGTCGGCATCCTGCTGGTGATGGCGTTTGTGGTGATGCCGGTTGCCTGGCAGCAGGGGATTTACCTGATCCGTGATATGCCCGGCATGTTAAGCAAGCTCTCTGATTTTGCCGCCACCTTACCGCGCCGTTACCCGGCGTTAATGGATGCGGGGATCATCGATGCGATGGCGGAAAACATGCGCTCCCGCATGCTGACAATGGGCGATTCCGTGGTGAAATATTCGCTCGCCTCACTGGTCGGGTTGCTGACGCTGGCGGTCTATCTGGTGCTGGTGCCGCTGATGGTTTTCTTCCTGGTAAAAGATAAAGAGCAGATGCTCAATGCCGTGCGCCGCGTGCTGCCGCGCAACCGTGGGCTGGCAGGCCAGGTGTGGAAAGAGATGAACCAGCAAATCACCAACTACATCCGTGGCAAAGTGCTGGAGATGATTGTCGTCGGCGTCGCCACCTGGATCGGTTTTATCCTGTTTGGTCTCAACTACTCCCTGCTGCTGGCGGTGCTGGTCGGCTTCTCGGTGCTGATCCCCTATATCGGCGCGTTTGTCGTCACCATTCCGGTGGTTGGCGTGGCGCTGTTCCAGTTCGGTCTTGGCACCGAGTTCTGGAGCTGCTTTGCCGTTTATCTGATTATTCAGGGGCTGGATGGCAACCTGCTGGTGCCGGTGCTGTTCTCCGAAGCGGTTAACCTGCACCCGCTGGTGATCATTTTATCGGTGATTATCTTCGGCGGGCTGTGGGGCTTCTGGGGCGTCTTTTTTGCTATTCCGCTGGCGACGCTGATTCAGGCGGTGATCCACGCCTGGCCGGATTCGCCGCCGGTGTCAGAAGAGTAATCTTGCAGGGCGGCAGACAGCTTGCCGCCCTGCATTCTCCTCAATGCGTGTCGTTCTGATGACGCAGATAGATAATCCAGTACGTCACCCCCACCAGCACGCCGCCGCCGATAATATTGCCAATCGTCACTGGCAGCAGGTTATCGGTAATCACGTTACTGATGGTCAGCGCCGGGAAGTTATCTGGCGAGCTGTGTACCGCCGTCCAGAAACTCTGTGGTGAAAAGTCACGAATGATCACCGCCAGCGGCAGCAAAAACATGTTGGCGATGCTGTGCTCAAAACCGCTGGCGACAAACATGCCGATTGGCAGCAACATCGCCATGATTTTATCCGTCAACGTATGGCCGGAATAACTCATCCACACCGCCAGACAGACCATTAAATTGCACAGCGTGCCCAGGCACACCGCTTCGATAAAGGTGTGGTGCATTTTATGGTCAGCGGTTTGCAACACATTCAGCCCCCACAAACCGTTGCTGTTCATGGCCTGGCCGCCAAACCAAATCAACGCCACAAAAAACAGCGCACCCACGAGGTTGCCGAAATAGACGATCACCCAGTTGGTAAACAGTTGCCGCCAGCTAATCAACCCGCTGGCTTTCGCCATCACCGTCAGCACGGTTGAGGTAAAGAGATCCGCCCCGCAGACCACCACCAGAATCAGCCCGAGGGAAAAACAGACGCCGCCCGCCAGCTTCGCCAGCGCGGTCGCAGGCGCAGGCCCGGCGGTAACGGTGATGTAAAACACAAACGCAATTGAGATAAACACGCCCGCAGTAATCGCGAGGAAGAACGACAGCTCTTTTCGTTTGCTGACTTTATACAATCCAGACTGCTCGGCGACTTTTGCCATTTCCGCAGGAAGTCGCAGGTCAAACGCGTTGCCGGTATCCATTTGATTCTCCTGATTCAATGCATAGTAGACACCCGCCGTCTTATGCATAGCGCATACCAGCGACAAACCAGAGAGCGTTAGCGGGTTCACAGAACCCGAAGGGGGTTACAGCACTTCGCGCACGGCGATACCGAGACGCTGCATTCGCGATAACAGCGTGGTGCGTTTCATGCCGAGTTTGGCGGCCGCGCCGCGCGGCCCGGCGACAATGCCGTTGGTTTCGCGCAGCACCTGAATAATTTGCTGGCGTTCCGCTTCGTCATTTTCCGGCGGCTCCGGGCGCATCATCTCCGCCACTTTGGGCAGCGTGAAGGGGAAGGGATCGTGGCTAACCGGCTGCACCATGCTGACGGGCTGGGCGTGCAGATGCAGGTTTAAGGTGTTGTCGCGCGCCAGCAGTACCGCGCGTTCAATGACGTTTTCCAGCTCGCGCACGTTGCCGGGCCACTCATAGCGCATCAGTTGCTGGATAGTATCGGCGGGAATGGTATCAATGGTGCGATTGAGGCGGCGCGCCAGTTTTTGCGTGAAATAACGCGCCAGCAGCGGAATATCGTCCGGCCGCTCGCGTAGCGGCGGCAGCACCAGCGGAAACACATTCAGGCGGTAAAACAGATCGTTACGGAATTCGCGATCAATCACCATCTGGCGCAGATCGCGGTTGGTGGCGGCAATCACCCGTACGTTAACCGGAATGGTTTTCGTACCGCCGATGCGTTCGATCTCGCGCTCCTGCAACACCCGCAACAGCTTCGGTTGCAGCTCAAGCGGCATATCGCCAATTTCATCGAGGAACAGTGTGCCTTCATCAGCCATCTCAAAGCGCCCGCGATGGGCATTAATCGCCCCGGTGAAAGCGCCTTTATCGTGACCAAACAGCTCGCTTTCCAGCAGGCTGGCGGGAATGGCGGCACAGTTGATTTTCACCAGCGGTTTGTCTTTGCGCGGGCTCATCTGGTGCAGCGCGCGGGCGATGATCTCCTTGCCGGTGCCGGTTTCACCGAGGATCAGCACCGTACTGTCGCTCAGTGCCACAATATTGACCTGCTGAAGCACGTCGCGCATGGCATCACTCTGGTAAATGATGTCGCCAAAACTCTGGCTGGAGGCGATTTGCTCGTTCAGTTTGCGGTTTTCGCTGTTCAGATTCTCTTTTAAATGGATCACCTGCCGGTAGGCGTCGGCATTATCGACGGCAATGCCAATTCTGTCGGCAATTTGCTGCAATAATCGACAGTTTTGCTCACTGAAAATTGAGGCGTCCCGGTGCGCCAGCAACAGCACGCCAGGTGCGTGGTGGCTGAAGGTCAGTGGCAAAATAAATACCACGTTTAACCCCTGCATCAATAGCTGTTGCAATACCGGATCGCGCTGCCATAACCCGGCATCCTGCGCCTGGTGCAGCAGTGCGCCCTGATTTTCATTGAGCGCCGCCAGCACCACCGGGCTATCACTGCGCAGCGCAAAGCGCTCGGTTTCCGGCGGGCAGCTGGGAAAGTGGGTGGCATGGCAAATAAGCTGGCGGGAGTGCAGCGTGTCGCGCAGAACCACGCGGACATTATCGATACCGAAAAAGCGGTGAATTTCCTGCGAAACATCGGCGATCAGATCGTCAAGATCCAGATGCGAAAGCACCGAGTTGGTAATGTCCACCAGCACCCGATCATGGTCGCGCTCTTCACGCAGCGTTTCGATCGACTCGCTCAACGCCACCTGAGAAAGTTGTGTTTCCAGCGCCTGGCTTGCCAGCCGCGCCAGCCAGCTAAACATCGTGTTGTCCTGCTCCGTGAACTGGCCGCTATCGGTACGGGCAAAACGCAACTCCAGCGCCTCACTTTGCGCCAGCAGAATAAGGTGCAGCGAACTGTCGCTGACTTTTCCGCCGTATTCACGCTCGCTGGTTTCGACGCTGCCATCATCAAAGCAGCGCCAGAAGTGGGCGTTATTTAAGCGTAATTCGATAAACTGGACGGGGCTGAAAGGCGGCGGTAAAGGGATAAACGCCCGGAGTAACGAAGTGTGAGTATTCTGTTCCAGCAACTGCCGTAAGATCATGGATACGTCGCCCTTAATAGTGAGCGTAAATAGTACATTACCCCTTATTTTTGTAGTGTTACAAGCTTCACGTATAAATCACTGGGGTGATATTTATGTGATGAATCATTCAGCGCAACAGCCGCACCATCAGATAGATCGCCGGTTCATGCGCCATATCCTGTAAATGTTGCAGCAACTGGCGGCTCCAGCTCCGCCAGGGTTCTTCTGCTGTTTTTGATAACTGCACGCATGTCGGTGCCAGCGTATTCACGTGGCTGGCATCGATGACAATTTCGCCAAAGGTTAATAACCCCTGCATTTTGCGCCTGGCATCCGCGTCATCGATTAACGTTAGCCAGTGCTGATACTCATCAAGCGGGCATTCGAGCGCCACGTTGAGGCAGTCGATCACCCCAACGTGATGACCAATCGCCAGCGAGTAGTACATCACCTGGCGACTTTTTTCTTCCAGTTCGACGCTGTTATCGACAAACTTCTGCCGCAGCATCCAGAACATCACTTTCGCTTGCTGCTCAGACATGGGCACGCTCCAGCTCGTTCATCAGTTGCTGCACGATGGAGGTCAGACGCGGGTCCGCCGCCTGTTGCAGCCAGTTATTTACCCGCAGCGTAGCCTGCGCGGGATCGCCTGCGGTTAATAAAGCGAAGAGCTGGTCGGTGATCTCGCGTCCCTGGCGATAACCCGCCAGCTGGCGCGCCAGCCGTTCAAGGGTCACGCGCAATGCCAGTGGCAGTGTCGGCCAGCGTACGCTGGCAATTTCATCTGCCGCTTGTTGATGGTCGACGGCGTGCAGTTTTTGCTCCAGCAAGCCAAGCGCCACCGCAAAACCGTGGATGGTCGCCGCTGGCGTCGGCGGGCAGCCGGGGATCCACACATCAATCGGCACAATGGTGTCGCTGCCGCCCCACACGCAGTAGAGATCGTGAAAAATCCCGCCGCCGACGCCGCATGCGCCATAGGAGATGGCGATTTTATGATCCGGTGCCGATTCCCAGGCGCGCAGGGCAGGCATGCGCATGGCGCGCGTGACCGCGCCGGTAAACAGCAAAATATCCGCGTGACGCGGCGAAGCCACCACTTTGATGCCAAAGCGTTCCGCGTCAAACAGCGGCGTAATGGCGGCAAAAATTTCGATTTCACACCCGTTGCAGCCGCCGCAATCGACGCGATAAACGTAGGCAGAACGCTGGATATCGCGCAGCAGTAGCTGCTTCATTTTCTGCGCGGATTCCTCGAGCGGCACCGGCTGGCTGACATGCTGGTTCAGCACTTTCAGGTCGGAACTCATGCTTGCTCCTTCAGGTAATAGTGCACGTTAACGCTGCCGCGATGCTCCAGTGCCGCGCGTCGGCGGCACGCCGGGCAGAGAGAGGCTTGCGCCCGCAGGTTCTCAAGCTGGTGCGGTGCGTTTTGGTTCAGGGCCAGCAGTTCCACCGCCAGCGCCACGGATTTTTCTGGCGCGAACGGCACGCCGCATTCGCTACAGTGCTGCAGGCGGAAGGTGGCGCGCACATACAGATCGGCTTTGTTAGTGACCGCCAGTTCAAACTCTTCCGACAGACGGATCGCCCGCGTCGGGCACACCTCTTCGCAGCGCCCGCAGTAGATGCAGCGGCCGATGAACAGTTGCCAGACGCGGCTGTTCTCCCCGGCATCCGTTTCCAGCGTGAGCGCGTTCGCCGGACAGGCGGTGGTACAGGCGCCGCAAGCGATGCATTGCTGCGGGTCGAGTTCCGGTTTGCCGCGAAACCCCGGGCACACCTCCAGCGGTGCGAACGGGTATTTCACCGTCGGCTCGCCCGCTCTGAGAATGGTTTTCAACAATTTCAGCATCGTTTCTTTCCTTACTTCAGCGGCGAGTGGCGACGTTCAAGGCCGTAACGTTCGATCTCTTTGTAGGGCACGGTTGTCGATTTACGCTTGCGCACATCCACCAGCGTCACGCGGTCGGTACACGAATAGCAGGGATCGAGGCTGCCGATAATCAGCGGCGCATCGGAAACGGTATTGCCGCGCAGCATATAACGCAGCACCGGCCAGTTGGCGTAGGTCGCCGCGCGACAGCGCCAGCGGTAAAGTTTCTGGTTGTCGCCGAGCATGCTCCAGTGCACATCTTCGCCGCGTGGCGCTTCCACATAACCGAGGGCGAATTTATGCGGCTGATAGCTGAACCCTTCGGTCAGCAGCGGCGTATCCGGCAGGTTATCAAGGGCAAACTCAATCATTGCCAGCGAATCGAACACCTCTTTCACCCGCACCATAACGCGTGAAAAGACGTCGCCATCCGGCCAGGTAAACAGCGTTTTCGGCAGGCTGCCGTAGTCGGCGTACGGATGATCGAAACGTAAATCGCGGGCAAAACCGCTGCCGCGGATCAGCGGCCCGACCGGGCTGAAATCGCGTGCGACCTGGCGGTCAAGAATGCCCACCCCCTGGGTGCGCTGCGCCATGTTGGGCGTGGAGAGCAGCATATCGACCAGTTGCGCCACTTCCGCGCGCATCTCTTTCACCAGTTGAATGGTTTTGACGCGCTGCTCTTTGAGAATGTCGCGGCGGATACCGCCAATCAGATTCAGACCGTAGGTTTTGCGCGAACCGGTGAGCAACTCTGCCATGGTCATCGATTTTTCGCGGATGCGGAAAAACTGCATAAAACCGGTATCAAAACCGACAAAGTGGCTGGAAAGACCGATGTTGAGCAGATGGCTGTGCAGCCGTTCCACTTCCAGCAGCACCGAACGGATGGTGTGCGCCCGCTGCGGCACCACAATGCCGAGCGCGTTTTCCACCGAGGTGGTGTAAGCCACGCTGTGGGCAAAGCCGCAAATGCCGCAAACCCTGTCCGACAGGAACGTCACTTCGTTGTAGCCCATGCGGGTTTCCGCCAGCTTCTCCATGCCGCGATGGACATAAAACAAGCGGTAATCGGCATCGACAATCCGTTCACCATCGACAAACAAACGGAAATGCCCCGGCTCATCCGAGGTGATATGCAGCGGGCCTATCGGCACAATGCGCGCGGAATTGCCGCCATCGTTGATAAAGGTGTAGTTTTCCGTGTCGCTGGTAGGTTCCGGGCGCAGACGGTAATCCATGGTGTCTTTGCGCAGCGGGTGCAGATCGTCCGGCCAGTCATCCGGTAGCACCAGGCGGCGCTGATCCGGCAAACCGACCGGGATCAGACCGTACATATCGCGGATCTCACGTTCGCCCCATACCGCGGCGGGTACACGCGGCGTCACCGACGGGAACTCGCGCGTGTCGGCATCGACCAGCGCTTTCACCACAATCCAGCACTTTTCCGCACCTTCCATCGACAGCGCGTAGTAGACCGCGTAATGACCATTCAGGGTACGTTCATCATTGCCGAACAGCACCGGTAACCAGCCGTCATGCTGGTAATAGAGGTAGTGCACGATGTCCGGCAACAGATTGATTTTGACCGTTATAGTGACTTGTTCGAAGGTCTGGCGCTCCTCGTCCAGCACCGCGCCGGGAAACTGCGCCTTCAATGCAGCAAGACAGGCGTTGCCGCGAGGTTGCTGGAGATTCACGCTTGCTAAATAACTCACTTTCACTCTCCCTGACGATGCGACGGCGTTGCCGATGCGGCGGTGGTATCAAAATTGGCCCACAGCCAGCTAAGCTGGGTGGGATGATCATCATTGTTTTGCTGCACGATGGTGGCAGCGCTGGCCAGTAACCGGCTGACCGGCTGAGGAATATGCGTACCCATCACCAGCATCATCACCAGTAAAATCACCATCGGCGCGGTAGTGAGCCAGCCCAGCTCGCCGGTTGCCACCTGCTGCGGCGGCGTGGCGAACAGCACTTTCGCCACCATGCGCACCAGCCCGCCAAGCACCAGCGTCAGTAACACCAGCAGCAGGATTGTGACGGCGAGATGTTCCGCCGCCAGCCCGGCGGTGACGGTCATAAACTCACTGAGGAAAATATTGAATGGCGGCATACCGCCCAGCGCCAGCGCGCCGCCGCCGAGCAGCACGGCGGTAAACGGCATCACTTTCAGCATCCCGCACACCACATCCATATTGCGGGTGCCGTACTTCAGCAGCACATTGCCGGAGCCGCAGAACAGCAGCGTTTTCGCCAGACTATGATTGAGCGTGTGCAGCAGCGCCGCCAGAATACCGAGCGGGCCGCCGATGCCGAGCGCAACAGCTACCAGCCCCATGTTTTCCACGCTGGAATAAGCCAGCAGGCGTTTCATATCCTGTTGCACCAGAATGAAGAACGCGGCGACGCCCACCGACAGCAGGCCAAAAATCAGCAGTAGCCGGTTGGGGAAACTGTCCCCGATAGCATGACAAATAATGATGTAGTAGCGGATCAGCACCAGCAGGGCGCAGTTGAGCAGCACCGCCGAGAGCAGGGCGCTCACCGGGCTCGGCGCTTCGCTGTGCGCGTCCGGCAGCCAGGCGTGCATCGGGAACAGCCCGGTTTTAGTACCAAAACCAATCAGCACAAACACAAACGCCAGCACCATCAGCGTCGGGTCGAGCTGGCCGCTCTCTTTCAGCACTTCGGTCCAGAAAATGGCGTGATCAGGCTGCGCCATAAAGCTGGCGGCATTGGCGTACACCAGCACCGTACCGAACAGGCCAAACGCCACGCCAACGGTACAGATGATGATGTATTTCCATGCCGCTTCCAGCGACGAGCGCTGCCCGTAAATACCGACCAGAAAAGCGGAACTGAGCGTAGTGGCTTCGATCGCCGCCCACATCACAATCAGGTTATTGCTGGTGACCACCAGCAGCATGGTGAACAGGAACAGGTGAAAAAAACCGTAGTAGTAACAGAGCGTCGGCACGCTGATCTCACCGTGATCAACTTCATGGCGCATATAGCCAATCGAGTAGAGGCCGGTGATAAAACCGATAACGCCCAGCAGCGACAGGAACAGCCCGCTCAGGCTGTCGATATGCAACCAGTGGCTGGCGGCGAAAATTTCCCCTTCGCGCACCGCTTCCGCGACCGTCCACAGGGCGATAACCAGCAGCAGCGCAATCCCCAGCGTATGCACCACCGTAACCAGCGTGCGCGCGGCATTGCCGCTCAGGCGGCAGGCGAAACACAGCGCAGAAACCAGCAGCGGCGTCAGCAGTAACAACGTGAACATCAAGGTATGGCTCATGGTGTTACCCCTTCAACGCCGTCAGCGTGTTGACATCCAGCGTGCCGTGGGTGCGCCAGATTTTCCGTGCCAGTAGCACCATCACAATCACCGCGAAAATGGCGTCGGTGGCGATGCCAATCTCCACCAGCTCCGGCGCGCGCCAGGCGAGCAGCGCCAGCACCAGGTGCGAGCCGTTCTCCATCAGGCAGTAGCCGAAGATCTGCCGCAAAATATTGCGCTGGCTGATAATGCACAGCAGCCCAAGCAGGAAGTGACCGAGCGCAACGGCGAGCGCCGGTTTGAGCTGGGCGATCATCGGTAACTGCACCGGGCGCACCACAAACCAGCACAGCAGCACAATTGCCGCTGCCATCAGCACCAGCGTGGCCGGGCCAAACAGCCGTTCTCCAACGCCGGATTGCGCCATCTTGCGAAAGGCGTAGCCCATGATCAGCGGCACCAGCAGCACTTTGGTGAAGAACGCGCTGAACGACCACATCAGCAACTGTTCGGCGTCCAGCAACTGCGACAGGGTAAAAAAGATAGAGACCAGCACCAGCGATTGCAGGGCATACAACCAGCAGGAGACGGAGTAGCGTCTGGCGCAGGTGACCAGCAGCGAGGTGAACATCATCAGCCCCGCCAGGTTGTTAACAAGCAGTGTTCCCGTCATTATCGACTCCCTTATCCAAGCCACGCCGCAGCGATCACGCTTGAGCACAGCGACATCACAATCAGAATCACCAGCACCAGTTTCATCGCGTACGGCAGCGGTGCGGCCTGCGCCACTTCTTCGCTCGGCTCACCTGGCACCACGCGCCCGAACCAGTAAATAAACCAGCCGAAGCTGGCGACGGATTCCACCAGCGCCAGAATCATTACCGCCAGTAAAATCGGGGCGTCATTCGACAGGGCAAACCCGGCGGCGAAGAGGGGGAATTTACTGAAGAAACCGTTAAACGGCGGCACGCCGGTGATCGCCAGCGCGGCAACGCAAAAGCCAATGCCCGCCAGCGGCAATGTCTTCATTACCCCGCGCAAGCGCGGCAACAGACGCGTACCGCAGCTGTAGCTGAGTGCGCCCGCCACGAGGAAAAACAGGCTTTTGGCAAAGGCGTGGTTGAAGATGTAAACAATCCCCGCTTTGAAGGCCAGCGGTGAACCGAAGGTCGACAGCGACAGGGCGAGGAAGATCCATGCCAGTTGCGAGATGGTCGACCAGGCCAGCAGCCGTTTCATATCTTTTTGCGGCAGGTACATCAAAAAGCCGTATACCAGCGTCAGCGTCGCCATGCCGACACCAATCCAGCTGATGGTGTGGGGAATGTGCCCGCCTTCGGCGATTGCGCGGGCAAAAATGTAGACACCCACTTTCACCATGGACGCGGCGTGTAAGTAAGCGCTCACCGGGGTTGGTGCTTCCATCGCATCCGGCAGCCAGGCTTGTAACGGCAACTGGGCGGATTTGCCCCACGCGGCAAACAGAATGCCGCCATACACCAGATAGGCCGCCGGGCCTTGTAGCTGACTGATGGCGCTCAGGGCAAAAGTGTGGGTATGCAAAAACAGCGTGGCCGCCGCCAGATAAAGGCCAAGCGAACCAACGTGCGTAATAAGCAGCGCTTTCATCGCCGCGCGCTGGGATTTTTCGCTCTGGTAATAACTAATCAGCGCCCAGGAACAGCCGCCGGTGATCTCGAAAAACAGCAGTTGCCCGAGCAGCGTGGAGGAGAGCACTAAACCGGACATCGCGCCGATAAACACCAGCAGGAACGCGTAATAACGGTTGCTGCCGTCGTGCGGATGCTCGCGGTTGCTGCGCGTCAGGTAACCGGTCGAATAGAGCGCCACCAGCAGGCCAAGAAACACCACCGCAAACAGGATCAGGGTGCTGATGCGGTCGACTAACAGACCAAACAGCACCACCTGACCCGCCGCCAGCAGCGGCATATCCGCGGTTTCACTGCCTGCTTGGTAAAAGCGCCAGGCCAGCAGCACGGTGGCAAGCGTTGCCAGAAGCGCGAAGAGCGTGGCAAGCTGCGGCGCGGTTTTCCGTGGGCAAAGCGAGACGACCAGCGCGCCGATAAAGGGCAGCAGCAGCGTCGTCAGAGCAAGAGTTTCCATTATTTTTCCGCGCTCCTTACAAACCGGTTAACCAGAGGACATAGGACAGCGCAGCCAGACTGAAGCCGAGCCAGGTCAGGCGGTGCGTCAGCAAAAAGCGCCCGCGCGCCAGCGAGTTTTCCACCACCGAGGCCAGCACAAACACCACCAGCAGTTTCAGCAGCGTGATCACCAGCGACAGCGCCATCGCGCCCACGCTGAGCGTGACGGCATTGCCGAAGGGGAAAAACAGCGCCAGCAACAGCGAGGCCATCACGACCTGTTTCAGGCCGACGCCCCATTTCACCAGTGCCAGACCCGCGCCGGAGTATTCGGTCAGTGGACCTTCCTGCAACTCCTGCTCCGCTTCCGCGACGTCGAACGGGATTTTGCCCATCTCAATAAAGCAGGCGAACCCGCAAGCCAGCAGCGCTAAAAAGGTGGCGACCGGTGACATCCAGCCCGCCGCCAGCGTGTTGCTGATGGCGCTGATTTGGGTGGAACCCGCCAGTAACGCCAGCACCAGCAGCGAAAGGATCAGCATCGGCTCCACCAGAATTCCCAGCGTCAGCTCGCGGCTGGCGCCGAGGCCGGAGAAGGGGCTGCCGGTATCCAGCCCGGAAAGGGCAAAGAAGAAACGGAACAGGGCAAAGAGATAAATCAGGGTGATTAAGTCGCCCGCTCCGGCAAACGGCGCGGTACGGATAAACAGCGGCAGCGTCATCGCCACCAGCAGCATGCTGCTGAGCAACACCCACGGCATGGCGCGAAACATCAGGCCGGAGGAAGCCGGTGCGACAGCCTGGCGTTTCAGCAGCTTTTGTAAGTCGCGATAATCCTGCCAGATCCCCGGCCCTTTTCGGGAGTGCATGCGGGCGCGGATTTGCCGGGAAACCCCGGTAAACAGCGGCGTCAGCGCCAGCAATAGGGCTGCCTGGCAGAGGGCAAATAGCCCGAGTGACCACGCAGATGTCTGTTCTAACATTGTTGTCTCCTCCTCACAGCGCGATCGTCAGCAGCAGGATCACCAGCGCGGCAATCACATACAGGCAGTAGAGCCGGAAATCGCCGCTTTGCAGGTACTGCACCACGCGGGCCACGCGCTGCGTCGCGCTGACCAGCGGGCGAATAATTTTCTCGTCCCAGAACGGCTCTGTGCGCGTTGCCGCCTGCGTAATACCGCCCAGGCTGCGCTGTAAGGGCTGAGCCGGATCGAGCTGTTTACGTAGCTGGTAAAGCGGGCCGAACATCACGCGCAGCGGCTGGGTAAAGCTGCTAGCGGAAGGGGCCATGCCTTTTTCCCACGCGTAACCGCAGGCCCAGGCATCGCCGCTGCGGCGAAACGCGCCGCGCGTCTGGCGGTTGAGAAACCACAGCACGCCGGGCAGCAGGGGCAAAAGCAGTAACAGCAGGAACACGGTGGAAGGCGTCAGCATCGCTTGCTGCGCATCTCCGGGGATAAGCGTTGCGCCTTCGGCGGCGGCAAGCATTGCTGGTGGCGTTAAGCTCAGCGCGATATGCATTAATTGCGGGGCTACCCAGCTTGCGCCCACGCCGAGCACGACGCACAGCAGCGCCAGCACGGACATGGCGGCAACCATCGGCCACGGTACTTCGCGTGCCTGATCGGCTTTTTCACTGCGCGCATTGCCGCAAAAACTGACGCCGTAAACTTTCACAAAACACATTGCCGCCAGCGCACCGGTGATCGCCAGCATCACAATGGCAATGGGGCCGGCGAGGCGCGGGATGATGGCGTCAATGCGGGTCAGGGAGAACAGCGACTGATAGGTGTACCACTCGCTGATAAAGCCGTTCAGCGGCGGCATCGCGGAAATGGCGAGACAGCCCACCAGAAATGCGCCGGCTGTCCACGGCATCCGTTTACCGAGCGCCCCCATTTTTTCCATATCGCGGGTATGCAGACGAAAGATGATTGCGCCTGCGCCCAGAAACAGCAGGCCTTTAAACAGTGCGTGGTTAAGCAGGTGGAACAGCGCGCCGAGCAGGCCGATGGCGGCAATCACCGGTTGATGTAAAGCGATGCCCGCCATGCCGACGCCGACGCCCAGCAAAATGATGCCGATGTTCTCGACGGTGTGCCATGCCAGCAGGCGTTTGATGTCGTGCTCTGCCAGCGCGTAGAGCACGCCAAGCACCGACGACACCGCGCCAAAAGCCAGCACCACCACGCCCCACCATAACGGAATACCGCTGTGACCGAGCAGGTCGATACCGACTTTGATAATGCCGAAGATACCAATTTTCACCATCACGCCCGACATCAGCGCTGACGCGTGCGATGGTGCAGCCGGGTGGGCGCGCGGCAGCCAACTGTGCAGCGGTAACATCCCGGCTTTGGCGCCAAAACCGAAAAAGGCCAGCAGGAAGACCGCTGACGCGGTGCCCGGTTCAAGCGTGAGTGTGCGGAAACTGGCGAAATCGAGGCTGCCGCTCTGCCGCCACATCAGGAAGAAGGCGATCATAATCAGTACCGACCCGGCATGGGCGATAAAGAAGTAGAGCATCCCGGCGCGGATCGACTCTTCATCCTGGTCAGTGATAACCAAAAACCACGAGGCGAGGGACATCATTTCAAACAGCACGATGAACCAGAACGCGTTATCCATCACCACCAGACCGACCATTGAGGCGATAAACAGGTTCATAAAAAAGCCCATCGCCCCGGCACCCTTGCCGATGTATTCCCGCACATAGGCCAGTGAATAGAGCCCGCACAGCGTGACCAGCAGTGAGATAACGAGCACCATAAAGGCGCTCAGGTTATCCATGCGCACCACGAAATGGGCGAAATCAAACGGGCCGATGGCCTGAAAACTCAGCGGCACGCCGCCGTGCAACGCGCTCAGGGCGCTGGCGATCCCCAGCACGCCGCCGAGCATGGCGGCGATCCCGGCGACGTTGATCGCCAGTTCCTGACTGCGGGCAAGCAACAACGACAGGAAGCCTCCGGCGACGTACACCACGATTGACCACATCAATAATTGCAGGGCATCCATTAGCGTTGCTCCGGCGAAGAGGGAAGAGGAGGGAAGGTCACATCGGTTGAACTCAGCGCGGCCAGCTCCCGACGGGCCTTGAGCTGTTTATGCAGTGTGTTTTCCGTTTCCAGATGCAGCGCCTGCGTGGGGCAAGCCCGTACACAGGCTGGGCCTTCGGGCAGAAAGTCGCAGAGATCGCATTTCACTGCGATGGTTTGCACCCCCGCGTTCCAGCGTAAAAAGGGGTGATCGTTGGGCGCACTGCCGGGTACATCGCGCAGTTGTTCTTCGGCAATGTGATGCTCGTAACGGGCGGGAATATTAAGCGGGCGGCTGCCGGCGGGCGTGATCGCCCCGAACGGACACACCAGCCCACACAGTTTGCAGCCAATGCACAGCGTTTCGTTGAGATAAACGGCATCATCCCGAAACGAAATGGCATTAACCGGACACACCTGTTTGCATGGCGCGTCGTCACAGTGGCGGCACAGTATCGGCGCGGTTTTGGTGGGGGTGCGCACGAGTGTCAGCCGGGGATGGTGTTGCAGTCCCTGGCTTTTATGCACATCCGAGCAGGCGGCAAGGCAGGTATTGCATCCTATACACCACTCGGGATCGGCAATCACAAAGCGGTTCATTTCGGCTCCCTGGAATCGAGGTAAAAACATTGAGCCTGCTTTAGCATAAGCTGTGCCAAAGTTATAAATCGTTAAATTTCAAATGGTTGTGAATTTTTGAGGATCGAGGGGCGAACAAAAGTGATGGTCAGCGTAGAGCGAAAATTAACCTGTCGGCACAAGTGTCGACATCAGGGTGGGAAGTGTGATCGTGGTCAACTATTTGCAGGGGGGCGGCAAAGGAAAGGGCGTACCCGATAGGGCCGCCCTGAGAAAAGGTGCGTTACTGTCAGGCGTTCTCTTTCAGCCAGTTAACCACGATGTCGTGGTGATTGCTGGTTTTGAAGTCATCAAACACATGTTCAACTTTACCGTCAGCATCCACGAGGAAGCTGATACGGTGGATGCCGTCGTAGGTTTTACCCATAAAGGTTTTTTCACCCCAGACGCCAAACTGCTCGCAGACCTGGTGGTCTTCATCAGAGAGCAGCGTAAAGTTGAGCAGCTCTTTTTCGGCAAAGCGGGAAAGTTTCTCTGGTTTGTCGGTGCTGATACCCAGCACTTCCACACCCGCTTTCTTTAACTCATCCATGTTATCGCGCAGGCCACAGGCCTGGACAGTACAGCCTGGTGTCATGGCTTTCGGGTAGAAATAGACCAGAACACGCTGTCCCTGGAAGTCGGCCAAATTTACTTGTTCACCGTCTTGATCGGGCAAGCTAAATTTCGGTGCGATATCACCGGCTTTCAGTGGATTCATTACTTAACTCCATCCTGTTCATCATGCTGGGAATAGTTGACGATGTTTATACTGCCTTGCGCGTTCAATTCTGTACATAGGGCTTTGAACGCCTGCTCAATATTTGACGCGTCCTGTGACGCGGGGCTATGAGCGGTTATCTGGATAAATAACGTTGGCGCAACGGTAAGATTACCGGGCTGTGTACGGGAGACTAACTCCGCAATATTCATTTCGTGTGCGTCGAAAAGCGCAGTGAAACGCTCAATCAGGTGGGGCGAATCGGGGACTTCAACCTGCACCCACACGGTGGCTGGCATATCAGGACGCGGACGGGCATCGGTACGTTTCATCACAATCAGCAAATCCAGCTCGGCGCCTTTCAGCGGCAACGTCGATTCGATAAGGGTGATGGCGTTCCACGAACCCGAAAGCAGCATTATAAACGTGAACTCTTCCCCCAGCATCGCCAGACGGCTGTCTTCGATATTACAGCCGCAGCTGCTGACGTGGCGTGTGATCGTGTTCACAATGCCAGGCCGGTCGGCCCCCAGCGCAGTGATAACCAAAAAGTGTTGTGATGAGGTTGTCAAACCTGAGCTTCCTGTCAAACATGAGGTAATCATAAGGAAAGCATAAAAAAAACCGGCATACAACCGCCACAGAGCCTCAGGTCTCTTGCTTTTCTGACGGCACCGCACGTACCATTGAGAATCTTGTTCGCACAGAGGATGGCCCATGTTCACGGGAAGTATTGTCGCGCTTATCACGCCGATGGATTCGCAAGGTAAAGTCTGCCGGTCAAGCCTGAAAAAACTGATTGATTACCATGTCGCCAACGGAACCACGGCGATCGTTTCGGTAGGGACTACCGGTGAATCCGCCACGCTGAGCCATGATGAACATGCCGACGTGGTGAAGATGACGGTTGAACTGGCCGACGGGCGCATCCCTGTGATTGCCGGGACGGGCGCGAACGCTACCGCAGAAGCCATCAGCCTGACCCAGTGTTTCAACGACAGCGGTGTGGTGGGTTGCCTGACCGTTACGCCTTACTACAACCGCCCGACTCAGGAAGGGCTGTTCCAGCATTTTAAAGCCATCGCCGAACATACTGACCTGCCGCAAATTCTGTATAATGTGCCGTCGCGTACCGGCTGCGATATGCTGCCGGAAACCGTGGGTCGCCTGGCGAAAATTAAAAATATTATCGGTATTAAGGAAGCGACCGGGAACTTAAGTCGTGTTCACCAGATCAAAGAGCTGGTTTCAGACGACTTTATTCTGCTGAGCGGCGACGATGCCACCGCGCTGGACTTTATGCAGCTCGGCGGTGACGGTGTGATTTCCGTGACCAGCAACGTGGCGGCGCGTGATATGGCTGACATGTGCAAACTGGCGGCCGAGGGGAATTACGCCGAAGCACGCGTGATCAACCAGCGTTTGATGCCGTTACACAACAAACTATTTGTCGAACCCAATCCGATCCCAGTCAAATGGGCATGTATGGAGTTGGGGCTTGTAGCAACCGACACGCTGCGTCTGCCGATGACACCCATCACCGACCACGGTCGTGACGTTGTCCGCACTGCGCTTAAGCATGCCGGTCTGCTGTAAAGTTTAGGGAGATTTGATGGCTTACTCAGTACAGAAGTCGCGCCTGGCGAAGGTAGCGGGTGTTTCACTTGTGATGTTGCTCGCCGCCTGTAGTTCCGATTCACGTTATAAGCGTCAGGTTAGCGGTGACGAATCCTATCTGGATGCGGCTCCGCTTGCTGAACTTCACGCGCCCGCAGGGATGATCCTCCCGGTGCAAAACGGTGATTACACCATTCCTGTTGCTAACGGCAGTGGCGCAGTAGGTAAAGCGCTGGACATTCGTCCGCCAGCGCAGCCGCTGGCGCTGGTGAGCGGTGCGCGCACCCAGTTTACCGGTGACACCGCGACGCTGATGGTCGAAAACGGCCGCAACAGCACGCTGTGGCCGCAGGTCGTCAGCATTCTTCAGGGGAAAGACTACAGCATCGACAAACGTGACGATGCCACGCAAACCCTGACCACTGGTTGGGTTGACTGGAACCGTCTGGATGAAGATCAGCAGTATCGTGGTCGTTATCAAATCTCGGTGAAACCGCAGGGTTACCAGCAGGCGGTTGTCGTCAAGCTGGTGAATCTGGAACAGGCGGGCAAACCGGTTGCGGACGCCGCGTCGCTGCAGCGTTACAGCACCGAAATGCTGAACGTTATCTCCTCCGGTCTGGATAAAACCGCAACTGACGCGCAAAACGCGGCGGAAAACCGCAGCGTCTCTACGCTGAATGTCCAGAGCGCTGCCGATGATACCGGTCTGCCGATGCTGGTGGTGCGTGGTCCGTTTAACGTGGTGTGGCAGCGTCTGCCGTCCGTGCTGGAAAAAGTGGGCATGAAAGTGACCGACAGCACCCGCTCAACGGGCAGCATTGCCGTGACCTACAAGCCGCTGTCTGACAGCAGCTGGCAGGAACTGGGCGCGCGCGATC
Source organism: Kosakonia sp. PSU_27 (assembly GCF_039409795.1). Taxonomy (NCBI): domain Bacteria; kingdom Pseudomonadati; phylum Pseudomonadota; class Gammaproteobacteria; order Enterobacterales; family Enterobacteriaceae; genus Kosakonia; species Kosakonia sp. PSU_27. Next base: position 126,947 of record NZ_JBCIVK010000003.1, read on the forward strand.
CGGGTCTGGCCTCCGGCGACTATAAACTGCAGGTCGGCGATCTCGATAACCGTAGCAGCCTTCAGTTCATCGATCCAAAAGGCCACACGCTGACACAATCGCAGAACGACGCGTTAGTCGCAGCCTTCCAGGCGGCGTTTAACCGATAATCCTCAGGGCCGGATCTTCCGGCCTTTTTTTATTATGGTGACGCAAACGTGTGCGTCAGCGTAAAATAGCCAAATTAGCCTTGTAATCACACCTGGAGTAATGAAGATGCAAAAGCAAGCTGAGTTGTATCGCGGCAAAGCGAAGACCGTGTACAGTACGGAAAACCCGGACCTGTTGGTGCTCGAATTCCGTAACGATACGTCAGCAGGGGATGGCGCGCGCATTGAACAGTTCGATCGTAAGGGCATGGTGAACAACAAGTTCAACCATTTCATTATGACCAAGCTGCAAGAAGCGGGTATCCCGACCCAGATGGAAGCGCTGCTTTCAGATACCGAATGTCTGGTGAAAAAACTGGATATGGTGCCGGTAGAGTGCGTGATTCGTAACCGTGCGGCAGGCTCGCTGGTGAAACGTCTGGGCATTGAAGAGGGCATTGAGCTGAATCCGCCGCTGTTTGATATGTTCCTCAAAAACGATGCGATGCACGATCCGATGGTGAACGAATCCTACTGCGAAACCTTCGGCTGGGTGAATAAAGAAAATCTGGCGCGCATGAAAGAGCTGACCTACAAAGCCAACGACGTGCTGAGCAAACTGTTTGATGACGCCGGTTTGATCCTCGTTGATTTCAAACTGGAATTTGGCCTGTTTAAAGGCGAAGTGGTACTCGGCGACGAGTTCTCCCCGGACGGCAGCCGCCTGTGGGACAAAGAGACGCTGGATAAAATGGACAAAGACCGTTTCCGTCAGAGCCTTGGCGGCCTGATTGAAGCCTATGAAGCCGTGGCGCACCGTCTTGGCGTGAAACTGGACTGATTTTCACCCTGCCTGACCTCCGGAGGGTGCCCGCATCCTCCGGATTTCCTCACTTTTTTCCTGTGCTAATCCTTCCCTCTGCGCCTACGATCATATATACACTGAGTCCATCATTGGGATAGTGAGGTAGTTATGCGCTGGCAAGGCCGTCGAGAGAGTGACAACGTAGAAGACCGACGTAATGAGTCGGGTGGGCCGTCGATGCGCGGGCCGGGGTTTCGTTTACCGGGTGGCAAGGGTGGGATAATCCTGCTGTTTGTGGTGATTGTCGCGAGCTATTACGGTGTTGATCTCACCAGTTTACTGACCGGGCAACCGGTTAGCCCACCCACGCAACAACAGCGCGCCGCGAACCCGCACGAGGATGAGTCTGCGCATTTTACCCGCGTCATTTTCGCCACTACCGAAGAGACCTGGGGCCAACTGTTTGAAAAAATGGGGCGACATTATCAGCAGCCGACGCTGGTGATGTACCGTGGCAGCACCCATACCGGTTGCGGTACCGGGCAATCCATCATGGGGCCGTTTTACTGCCCGGCAGACAGCAAAATTTATATCGATCTCTCTTTTTACGATGAGATGAAAAACAAGCTCGGCGCGGGCGGTGATTTCGCTCAGGGCTACGTAATTGCCCATGAAGTCGGTCATCACGTGCAAAAACTTCTGGGAACGGAAGCTAAAGTGCGCGGCCTGCAACAAAACGCCACGCAACAGCAGGCAAATGCCTTGTCGGTACGCATGGAGTTGCAGGCAGATTGCTATGCAGGCGTCTGGGGGCACAGCATGGAGCAGCAGGGCGTGCTGGAGCCGGGCGATGTCGAAGAGGCGTTAAACGCCGCGCAAGCCATTGGTGATGACCGCTTACAGCAGCGCAGCCAGGGCGTCGCATTCCCGGATAGCTTTACGCATGGCACCTCGACACAGCGTTACACCTGGTTCAAACGCGGAATGGACAGCGGCGATCCGGCGCAGTGCAATACATTCAGCGGGCAGCTGTAATCGCCTCGTGATGCAACAACTGATTGAACTGAGCGCCCGCATGGCGCAGGAAGGGATCCGTCGCTTGCTGGTCATTGCCGGTGCGCCTGTGTGGAGTGAAGCGCAGGCGAGCACACTGCGCGACTCCCTTCCCGGCGACTGGCTGTGGGTGGGTGAAAACAGCGGCTGGCCACAACACATTCAACCCCGTGCATTAACCACCCTGCTCGGACGGGAATTCCGTCATGCGGTGTTCGATGCGCGTGAAGGATTTGATGTCGCCGCTTTCGCCGCGCTTGGCGGGACGCTCACGGCCGGTAGCTGGCTGGTGTTACTCACACCGCCGTTCGCGCTGTGGCCGCAGCAGCCGGATGCAGACAGCCTGCGCTGGAGCGACACCGCCGAGCCGATTCCAACCCCGGTTTTTGTTGATCACTTTTGCCGTACGCTCCGTAATGATCCACAAACCGTGGTGTGGCAGCAAACATCCCCTTTTTCTCTTCCGGACTTTTTTCCCCGGGCTGAATGGCACGCGGCAACCGGTGCACCCGAGCGCGAGCAGGCGCAGATCCTCGCGCAACTTCAGCACATGCCACCAGGTGTCGCGGTGGTAACGGCACCGCGCGGGCGAGGAAAATCAGCGCTGGCAGGGATGCATATTACCCGCATATCTGAGCCTGTCACGGTCACCGCACCTGCGCGCGCCGCCACCGATGTGCTGGCGCACTACGCTGGGGAGCGGTTCAACTTTATCGCCCCGGATGCGTTACTCCAGCAAATAACGGCGCAGGGAGCGCAGCCCGGCTGGCTGGTGGTGGATGAAGCCGCCGCCATGCCTGGCCCGCTGCTGCATGCGCTGGTTTCTGCTTTCCCCCGTGTATTGCTCACCACCACTGTTCAGGGTTATGAAGGCACCGGGCAGGGTTTTTTGCTGAAGTTCTGCGCCGGGTTTCCGCAGTTACGCCATTACACGCTCTCCACGCCTTTGCGCTGGGCGCCGGACTGCCCGCTGGAGCAGGTGATTAGCGCTCTGTTGTTGTTTGACGATGAACCTGTCACGGAACCGCCGAGAGGTGACATCACCATGCAACCGCTACCGGCGCAGGCCTGGCGAGAGGCGCCGGCGATCCCGGCGGCGATTTATCGTCTGCTGGCGAGCGCCCATTACCGCACGTCACCGCTCGATCTGCGACGCATGATGGATGCGCCAGGGCAGCATTTCTGGCAGGCTTGCCGGGCAAAAACGACCGTTGCCGCGCTCTGGCTGGTGGAAGAGGGTGGGTTAAGTGCCGGGCTTAGCCAGGCGGTGTGGGCGGGTTTTCGTCGCCCGCGTGGTAACCTGGTCGCGCAATCGCTGGCCGCGCACGGCGGTAGCCCGCTGGCGGCAACCCTGCGCGGGCGGCGCATCAGCCGCATTGCTGTGCATCCTTTTTGCCAGCGGACAGGGATTGGCAGTGCGCTCATCGCCCATGCGCGGGCGCAAACAACGACGTGTGATTACCTCTCTGTCAGTTTTGGCTATACGCCAGAGTTATGGCGCTTCTGGCAGCGCTGCGGTTTTTCACTGGTGCGCCTTGGCAGCCATCGCGAAGCGAGCAGCGGTTGTCTTACCGCCATGGCGATACTCCCGCTGACGGCGGCTGGCGAAGCCTTGCGGGTGCGGGAACAGACCCGGCTGGCGCGCGATCTGCCCTGGCTTGCCGACTGGCGCGAGGAAACGTTGTCTCTGCCTGTTGTTCAGTCGACTACGCTTAGTGAAGAGGACTGGCTGGAGCTGGCCGGTTTTGCTTTTGCACATCGACCATTTTCGGCGGCTTTTGGCGCGTTATGTCGTCTGCTGGCACAAACGCATTTGCCTTTGCCGGCATTACGAGGGCGGGTAAGCGATGGCGAAAGCGAACAGGCGTTATGTCAGCGTTTATCGCTGAGCGGGCGTAAAGCGCTGCTGTTATCTCAGCGCCAGGAGTGTGAACAGGCGCTCTTTAACCTGGATGCTGATCGCGCGCTCAATCTGAAAACACAGGTGCAGAAACTGCAATTTTTTTAACTAACTCATTCAGTTAAATGGCATGGTCATTATGGCTCCCGGGCGTAAACTGCACTCAACGATTTAAGGAGACAACCATGAAACATGACCATTTCGTTGTACAAAATCCGCCATCCCCGGCAAAACAATTACTGCTGTTGTTTCATGGCGTTGGCGATAACCCGGTCTCCATGGGACAAATCGGCAGCTGGTTTGCACCGCACTTTCCCGATGCGCTGATCGTCAGTATTGGCGGCGTCGAAGCCTGCGGTGCACCACCCGCCCGCCAGTGGTTTTCCGTGGCAGGCGTGACGGAAGAAAATCGTCAGCAACGTATCGATGCTGTGATGCCGCAATTTATTGACGTCGTGCGCTACTGGCAGCAGCAAAGCGGTGTAAACGCATTAGCCACGGCGCTGATTGGCTTTTCGCAGGGGGCGATTATGGCGCTGGAAGGGCTGAAGGCGCAGCCGGATCTGGCCTCGCGTGTCATTGCCTTCAACGGGCGTTATGCCACGCTGCCGCAGGCGGTTTCCACGGCACAAACCATTCACCTGATTCACGGCGGTGAAGACCGGGTTATCGATTTGGCCTGGGCGGTGAAGGCGCTGGAAGCAGTGCAAACGCTGGGCGGCGATATCACGCTGGATATTGTCGATGATTTGGGCCATGCCATTGATGATCGCAGTATTGAGCTGGCGCTCAAACATTTGCGCTACACCGTGCCGAAGCACTATTTCGATGAAGCGTTAAGCGGTGGCAAGCCGAATGACGACAATATTGTCGAATTTTTATGAGTAAAAAATTCACCCCCGAAAGGGGGTGAATAATGTGAGGCTTACTTTTTCGGCTGATCCTGTTTCGGCCAGTCGTCGTCATCGTCCCACTTGTCGTTGAAATCACGATGCGGCGGCAGATCCGGCTTGTTAGCGAGGAATTTTTTGTGATCGACCCGGCTCAGGTCTTTGATCACATTAATCAGTACGCCAAGTAAAAACACCAGCACCAGAATCCACCAATATTTTGCCAGCCAGTCCATGTCATCCTCCAGGCCATCAGGCGATGAGTTGTTCCATAATGCGTTGATACATACGGGCAAGCAGTTGCAAATCCGCCGCGTTCACACATTCGTTGATCTTGTGAATGGTGGCGTTCACCGGCCCGAGTTCAACCACTTGCGCGCCCATACGCGCGATAAAACGGCCATCTGACGTGCCGCCGGTGGTTAACAACTGCGGTTTGATCTCATTATAGTGCTCAATAGCATTGACCACCGCATCCACCAGCTTGCCGCGCCCTGTCAGGAAAGGCTGCCCGGAAACCCACCACTCCACGCTGTAACGCAACTGATGTTTTTCCAGCAGCGCCTGCACATGAGCTTTGATCATTTCGTCGGTCAGCTCGGTACTAAAGCGGAAGTTGAACTGCACAAACAGATCGCCAGGGATAACGTTGTTGCTACCGGTTCCGGCTTTGATATTGGCAATCTGCATGCTGGTCGGCGGGAAGTATTCGTTGCCGTGATCCCACTGGATCGCCACTAGCTCATTGAGCATTGGCGCGGCGCGGTGCACCGGGTTATCCGCCAGGTGCGGATAGGCAACGTGACCCTGAACACCGTGAATCGTCAGATTGCAGGTCATTGAACCACGGCGACCGTTTTTTACCACATCGCCCACCACTTCCGTACTGGAAGGCTCGCCGACCAGGCAGTAATCCAGCCGTTCGTTACGTGCCATCAGTGCGTCGACCACTTTGACAGTGCCGTTGGTGGCGCTGGCCTCTTCGTCAGAGGTGATGAGAAACGCCAGACGGCCTTTATGCTGCGGATGCTGCGCGACAAAACGCTCGGCGGCGACGACCATCGCCGCCAGCGAACCTTTCATGTCTGCCGCGCCGCGGCCAAACAGCATGCCGTCACGGATGGTCGGTTCAAAAGGCGGATTGATCCAGCGGTCCGCATCGCCAGCCGGCACCACATCCGTATGGCCAGCGAAGGCCAGCGTTTCGCCTTGCCCGCGCCATGCCCAGAAGTTTTGCGTGTCGCCAAAATCCATCGGCTCAATGGTAAAACCGATAGCGCGCAGACGTTCAATCATCAGCGCCTGGCATCCTGCGTCATTGGGGCTCAGAGAAGGGCGACGAATAAGCTGCTGTGTCAGCTCAATAACCGGGCACGACATAAACTACACCTCGTTGATAAACTTCTCATAACTGGATTCATTGAAACCCAGCAGCATAGGCTTACCCGGCGCGCAGAGCAATGGGCGTTTGATAATTGCAGGCATTTCAAGCATCAACGCGATGGCGGCATCATCACTGGTGATGGTTGCGCGCTGGGCTTCATCCAGCTTACGCCAGGTGGTGCCTCGGGTGTTTAACAGCGCTTCCCAGCCGAGTTCATCAACAAATGTACGCAGTAAATCTGCATGAATACCGTCTGCGCGGTAATCGTGGAAATGGTATTCCACCCGCTGCGCTTCGAGCCAGCGGCGCGCTTTTTTGATGGTGTCGCAGTTTTTGATACCGTACATGGTGATCATGGTGAATCCTTTTGTCTCATTTTTGGTTATTTGTACAAGAAATTAGAATAACGGATTTTAATTTGCCTGTGATTAGTCTGATAAGCAAATTTCAGCGGATATAACCACTCTGTTCCAGTTTGAATAAACTTTCAGGTGTTGCGCATACCATGCCAGTGGTTAAAAAACGGAAACCATATTGTTGATAAAATCCGGTCTTTTCCGGTACGGAATAAATAAAGGTTTTACCGAACGGTAATAATGTTCTGACAATGTCAGACATTAGCTGTTTTCCATAACCGCGGCCCTGCATTTCTGGCGCGACCACAATATCCGCAACATAGCTGGCCCATGTCAGATCGCTGATAGCACGCGCCGTGGCGACCAGTTCCCCGTTATGGTAGCCGAACCAGCAAAAGGTGCTGTTGCGCCACGCTTGCTCGACTTGTAGCGGGTCGCGCTGATTAAGTCCGCCTGCGGCAATAAGCGCCGTTAACGCCAGCCAGTCCACCTCTTCAATTGCTGATTTATCGAACAATGTGATCGTCATTTCATTTGGCCCTAAAGTTTTTATGGAATATTGCCGTTATTCACAGTAAATGACATGACATCGGCTCATAGTTATCGCAAGCATTAAAAGTACCCCGCTAATAGCGATTGAAGCAATTGATTAACGTCTCTTCAATGTTGTTACGGGTTTGAGTAGAATTGCCAAAATAATAAGAGAGGTAGTTATGATTGAACATGAACTGGGGAACTGGAAAGACTTTATCGAAGGCATGCTTCGTAAATAATTTCCTGATCAACGATTAAGCAGTGACGGCTTAATAAATAACAATGTGCACCGACACATGAAAAAGGCGACCAGCAGGTCGCCTTTTTGTTATGCAGAAATTACTGCGCGCGCGCTTTCAGCGGGAAACGGCGGCGCACCAGCACGAAGAACAGCGGCACGAAGAAAATTGCCAGCACGGTGGCGGAAATCATCCCGCCCATCACACCGGTACCCACCGCATGCTGGCTGCCGGAGCCCGCGCCGGTGCTGGTTGCCATTGGCAGCACACCGAAAACGAACGCCAGCGAGGTCATGAGGATCGGCCGCAAACGCTGACGGCAGGCATGCAGCGTGGAGACCAGCAGATCTTCGCCTTTCGCATTCATATCGTTGGCAAATTCGACGATGAGTATCGCGTTTTTCGCCGACAGGCCTATGACCGTCAGCAGCCCGACCTGGAAGTAGACATCGTTCTCCAGCCCGCGCATCCAGGTTGCCAGCAACGCGCCAATCACGCCAAGCGGTACCACCAGCATCACCGAGAACGGCACAGACCAGCTCTCATACAGCGCCGCGAGGCACAGGAACACGACCAACAGGGAAACCGCATATAACGCTGGTGCCTGCGCGCCGGAGAGACGCTCCTGGTAAGACATCGCGGTCCACTCGAGGCCAAAACCGGTAGGCAACTGGCTAACCAGTTTCTCCATCACATCCATCGCCGTACCGGTGCTGACGCCGGGTGCGGATTCGCCGACAATCTCGACTGCGGCATAACCGTTGTAGCGCTCAAGGCGCGGCGAACCGGTTTCCCAGCGCGAAGTGGCAAACGCGGAGAACGGCACCATTCCACCGCTGCTATTTCGCACATACCACAGGTTGATATCGTCCGGCAGCATGCGGTATTTTGCCGCAGCCTGTACGTAGACCTTTTTCACGCGGCCGCGATCCATAAAGTCATTCACGTAGCTGGAGCCCCAGGCGGTTTTCAGCGTGTTGTTAATATCATCAATCGACACGCCGAGCGCCTGCGCTTTGCGCTGATCGATATCGATTTGCAGCTGTGCGCTGTCATCAAGACCGTTGTGGCGAACGCGGGTCAGCGCCGGATCTTTCGCCGCCATCTCAATCAGACGATCGCGGGCGGCCATCAGTGCGTCGTGGCCTGCACCGGCGTGATCCTGCAACTCCATATCAAAACCGGCCGAACTCCCCATACCACTGATAGCGGGCGGGCTGCTGGCGAAAACGCGGGCTTCACTAATACGGCTAAAAGCTTTGGTGGCACGTTCGATAATGGCAAACGCGCTACCGCTGTTCGGGTCGCGGGCTTCCCAGTCTTTCAGGCGAATAAACAAACGCGCCACGTTCTGCCCGTTACCACCGGGGCCGGAGCCGACGGTAGCAAACACCGATTCAACATTCGCTTTCTCGTGGGTGAAGAAATAGTCTTCGACTTTCTGCACCACTTTCAGCGTCTGCTGTTGCGTAGCCCCGCTCGGCAACTGCACGGATGTGGTAAACATGCCCCGGTCTTCCAGCGGCAGAAACGACGTTGGCAGACGCAGGAACAGCAGTACCATGCCGCCAATCAGCAACATATAGAGCAAAATCCAGCGCAGGCTGCGGTGCAGGATTTTACCGACGGCGGTTTCATAACGATCGGCATTACGGTTGAAAATGCGGTTAAAGGCGCCGAAAAAGCCTTTCTGCCCGTGCAGTTCCCCTTTATGCAGCGGCTTGAGCAGCGTGGCGCATAACGCCGGTGTGAGGATCATCGCCACCAGCACAGAAAGCACCATCGCCGAAACAATGGTGATGGAAAACTGGCGATAAATCGCGCCGGTGGTGCCGCCAAAGAACGCCATCGGTACAAATACCGCCGACAGCACCATCGCAATCCCCACCAGCGCGCCCTGGATTTGCCCCATCGATTTGCGTGTCGCTTCCCTGGGCGACAGCCCTTCTTCGGTCATGATGCGTTCGACGTTTTCCACCACCACAATCGCATCATCCACCAGCAGACCGATGGCAAGCACCATGGCGAACATGGTCAGGGTGTTAATGCTGTAGCCGAATGCGTAGAGCACGGCGAATGTGCCAAGCAGCACGACCGGCACGGCGATAGTGGGGATCAGCGTGGCGCGGAAATTTTGCAGGAACAGGTACATCACCAGAAACACCAGCGCGATAGCTTCGAGCAGGGTTTTCACTACATCGAAAATCGAAGCTTTAACAAATGAGGTGGTTTCGTAAGCGACTTTATATTCCAGACCGTGCGGGAAAAAGGGGGCCAGTTCGTTTAAGCGGTTAATCACCCGCTCTGCCGTTGCCATTTCGTTAGCGCCGGAGGCCAGTTTCACCCCCAGCCCGGAAGCGGGGTTACCGTTAAAACGGCTCAGGTAGTCATATTTCTCTGCGCCCAGTTCCACCGTCGCCACGTCACCAAGACGCACTTCCGAGCCGTCCTGATTCACGCGCAGCGTAATATTGCGAAACTGTTCCGGCGTTTGTAAAAGCGACTGCGCGTTGATAGTGGCGTTTAATGCCTGGCGATCAACAGAAGGCGTTCCGCCAAGTTGCCCGACGGCAATTTGCGCGTTCTGCGACGAAATGGCGCTGGTGACGTCCGAGGCGGTGAGCTGGTAACTGTTGAGCTTCGCAGGATCGAGCCAGATACGCATTGAATATTGCGAACCGTAGGCGTCAATATCACCAACGCCGTTTACGCGGCTAATCGGATCCTGAATATTACTCGCCACATAGTCGGAGATATCTTGCTTATCCATCGACCCGTCGGTGGAGACAAACGCGATGGTTAAGATGTTGGTATCACCGGTTTTACGCACCGTGACGCCCTGGTTTTGCACGGCTTGCGGAAGTTTACGCATCGCCGATTGCAGCTGGTTTTGTACCTGCTGTACGGCTTCATCAGGATCGGTACCGGCGCTGAAATTGAGGGTGACCGTCGCCTGCCCAGTAGCGCTGCTTTGCGAGGACATATACATTAAATTATCGAGGCCGGTCATATTCTGCTCGATAACCTGAGTAACGGTATTTTCTAGGGTTTGCGCCGATGCGCCAGGGTAGTTAGCGGTAATGCGGACGTTAGGCGGGGCTAAATCGGGATATTGTTCGACGGGTAAAGAAATAATGGCAAGTGTCCCCGTAAGACAGATCAGGATCGCCAGCACCCACGCGAAAATGGGGCGATCAATAAAAAAATTCGCCATCAGAAATAAAACCTCATATTGCTGCGCATCGTTATAGTGACATTGCTTGCATCAATGTAGCGGCAATGCAGAAACCAATCGTGGAGAAAAAAAGGAGAAAATGTAAATTATCATGCCGGATTAAGGCATAACTATGCATAACGAAACTTAAGCGAAATTTCCTCCTGTACAAAATCAATTTACTTTAAATTCTTTACACTTATTGACGCTCCGCGCTGGCCGGTAACGGAAAACGAAACTGCACTTGCGTGCCACTTCCCGGCGGTGAGACGATTTCCAGCACACCACCAAGGCGCTCAGCGCGCTCGCGCATGATCGTCAACCCGTAATGCCCGGCGGGCTCCTGCGTACTGTTCATACCGATGCCGTTATCACGAATGTAGACCGAGTGCAGCCCGTCAGGATCGGTCACACAACTGACGGTGATTTCGCTGGCCTGCGCGTGCTTAATCGCGTTGATGACCGCTTCGCGCACAATTTGTAAGACGTTCATTTGCTGTTGCGCATCCAGCGCCTGGGTGGGTAAACGACAATCCAGATTCAGCTTCGCGCTGGTCTGGCTTTGCAAGACATCCAGCGCTTCACGCAGCGCGGCGGGTAGCGAGCTTTGCTGTAAAGAGAGGCGGAACGTGGTGAGCAGCTCACGTAACTGCTGCCAGGCGTTGTTCAGACCGCGCGAAAAGTCGTCGATAATCAGATGTGCCGGGGCGTTATCGTCCGGCACCGAGCGTTTAAGCAGCGCCAGTTGGATACGTAAATAGGAGAGCATCTGCGCCAGTGAATCGTGCAGCTCGCGGGCGATGGTGGCGCGTTCTTCCATCAGCATTAATTGCTGGTAATGTTTCTGCGCCTGGTTGATATAGAGCCCGCGTCCAAGAATGGTGGCGATATTGCACATCAGCGGCGCAGAGAGCGGCTGCTGGTGGCTTTGCCAGCGCAGCTCACCCAGTACGTTCTCCTGCATATTTACCGGCAAGCTGTTCACCGGCAGTGCGGGGTTAAGCTCCCCTTGCTGGATCCGCCAGTTGTCATCGACAACCAGTTCCAGGAAGCAGGCGGCCTGATGATCGTAAACGATCTGCAACACGTGGTGCAGGCAGAGGGCGTCTATCTGGCTGGTATTGAGCGCCTGTGAGCACTGATACATTACCTCCAGGCGGCTGTTAGCTTCATGCAGATCGCGGGTTTTTTCCGCCACCGACGTTTCCAGCGAGCGGTAGAGTTTAAACAGTTGCCCGGACATACTGTCGAACGTTGAAGCCAGTAAACCCAGTTCGTTATCCAGTTTGTTATCGAGGGGCAGCAAGGAAAATTGCCCCTGCTGGATACGCTGGCAGGTGGCGACCAGGTTATTAAGCGGTTTGACGACCCGCTGGCGAATACGGCGCAGCGTAAAAAACACCAGCGTGAAAATCCCTGCTGCGCCCAGCAGCGAAATAGCGACCACCAGCATCATCTTGCGTTCGGCATAGTGCTGGAGCGCCAGCACGAACAAATCAATTTGCCCGACATAAGCCTGGATATTTTGTTCGTACCACTGCTGGTCGCCCTGAATCAGATGTTTTTCCATCTGGCGCCAGTTTTCGTGCAATTGCCCATAACGTTGCTGCACTTCCTGCGGAACGTACCAGTGGTTCAGGGTTTGTAATACGGGAGAGTTCAGCGTCTGCTGATAAATCTGGCGGTGGGGCTGTAGCTCGGCGGTCTGTTTTTGCAGTTCGTAACCAAGACGGTAACTCTGCATGCGCAGTGACCCGGCAATATTAATGGCTTGCGCGTCGTCCAGGCTGCTGGCAAGCGTGACGAGCGCCACGCCGGTGGAGAGCAGCGACAGTAAAACAAGAGAGAAAAAGGCTCTGGCCAGGCTTCCTGAAACAGGTTTTTTGACTATCACTGCAGCGCTTCCCAATCCTGATGTTACGTACAGTAAACATCGGCCTGGACGTCCATCGAATGAAATAATTTTTCAGGAATCCTGAAATAAATTGATCTGCTACAAGCTCGTGACAAATAGATAACCTTTCTGGGCAATTGAACATTGCCTGTGTCGTGCAGCCCCGGTAAATACAATGCTCATATAAAAAATAAGGTTTATTAAACCAGAAAAGAAGGGTGCCATGAATCGTTTTATTATGGCGAATAGCCAGCAATGTATAGGATGTCGTGCCTGCGAAGTCGCGTGTGTGATGGCGCACAATAATGAGCAACATGTGTTAAGCGCCGACCATTTTCACCCACGGATCACCGTGATTAAACATCAGCAGCACCGCAGCGCGGTGACCTGCCACCACTGTGAAGCTGCGCCCTGTGCCCGCAGTTGTCCGAATGGCGCAATCAGCCGCGTTGATGAGGCGATTCAGGTCAATCAGCAAAAATGTATTGGCTGTAAATCCTGCGTGGTGGCTTGCCCGTTTGGCACCATGCAAGTGCTGGTCACGCCAACTGGTGACGGGCTGGTAAAAGCCACTGCGCACAAATGCGATCTCTGCCAGGGCAGAGCGGAAGGGCCGGCCTGTGCGCAGAACTGCCCGGCCAATGCACTGCTACTGGTGAACAGCGACGCGTTGGCGGGGCTTGCGAAATCACGCCGTCTGCGAACTGCCAGCCATGAGGCGCAGCCGTGGCACAGTGTTGCGGCGCTGACTCCCGCCTTTAACGACCGCAAAGTGCGGCAGATGCGTAAAACGCCGCCGCGCGGTGAGCCAGATAAATTGCCACTGGCGGCGCGTAAAAGCGGTTTTGATGAAATCTATCTGCCGTTTCGCGCCGATCAGGCCAATCGTGAAGCGGAGCGCTGCCTGAAGTGCGGCGACCACAGCATTTGCGAATGGACCTGCCCGCTGCATAACCATATTCCGCAGTGGATCGAGCGGGTAAAAGAGGGCGATATTGCGGCTGCGGTCGAACTTTCGCATCAAACCAACTGCTTACCGGAGATCACCGGTCGCGTCTGCCCGCAAGACCGGCTGTGCGAAGGGGCATGTACGGTACGCGATGAGTATGGCGCGGTCACGATCGGCAATATTGAGCGCTATATCTCCGATCAGGCGCTGGCGCAGGGCTGGAAACCCGATTTACAGCAGGTTGCGGCGGTGGATAAGCGCATCGCGATTATCGGTGCTGGTCCGGCGGGCCTCGCCTGTGCGGATGTGCTTGCTCGTCATGGCGTGAGCGCCACGGTGTTCGATCGCCACCCGGAAATCGGCGGCTTGCTTACCTTTGGCATTCCCGCTTTTAAACTGGATAAATCGCTGCTGGCGCGGCGTCGTGAAATTTTCAGCGCGATGGGTATTCGCTTTGAACTCAATTGCGAAATTGGCAAAGACATCGCGCTGGATACGTTACTCAGCGATTACGACGCGGTGTTTGTGGGTGTTGGCACCTACCGTTCCATGAAAGCCGGGTTGCCAAATGAGGACGCTCCGGGCGTTTATGATGCGCTGCCGTTCCTGATTGCCAACACCCGCCAGTTAATGGGGCTGCCGGATAGCGTCGACGAGCCGTTTATCAACACCAGGGGGCGTAATGTCGTAGTGCTTGGCGGCGGCGATACGGCAATGGACTGTGTCCGTACCGCACTGCGCCATGGCGCGAGCAAAGTGACCTGCGCCTACCGTCGCGACGAAGCCAACATGCCCGGCTCGAAGAAAGAGGTGAAAAATGCGCGGGATGAAGGGGCTGAGTTTGAGTTCAACGTCCAGCCGGTCAACCTTGAGCTGGATAAGAGCGGCAAAGTTTGCGGCATTCGCTTGCTGCGCACACAGCTCGGCGAGCCGGATGCCAAAGGCCGCCGCCGTCCGGTGCCGATTGAAGGCAGTGAGTTTGTTATGCCTGCCGATGCGGTGATCATGGCGTTTGGTTTCAACCCGCATTCGATGCCGTGGCTGGAGCGCCACGGTGTGCGCGTTGATGACTGGGGGCGCATTGCCGCCAGTGTCGAAAGCCAGTATCGCTATCAGACCAGTAATCCGAAAATTTTTGCCGGGGGCGATGCGGTACGCGGTGCCGATCTGGTGGTGACCGCGATGGCGGAAGGGCGCCACGCCGCGCAGGGCATGATGGACTGGTTGGGCGTCAAAGCACCAGGGCAGCATTAAGGCGTTTGCCATAAAACAGGCTTCACGGCGTCACACTTCGCGGCGTAGTATTACGCAAAGTTGTTAGCGCTCTGGAGCCTGTATGTCGCTGAAAATTGAAGTTATCAAAGATAAAATCCTCTCTGAAAATTATTTTGTCCTGCGCAATATCACCTACGATTTGACCCGTCAGGACGGTGAAGTGGTGCGTCATAAACGTGAAGTTTATGACCGCGGCAATGGTGCCACTATCCTGCTGTATAACCGCGAAAAGCAGAGTGTGGTGCTGATCCGCCAGTTCCGGATTGCCACCTGGGTAAATGGCAACGTGGACGGTCGCCTGATTGAAGCCTGCGCCGGGTTACTGGATGACGATGAGCCGGAAGTGTGCATTCGTAAGGAAGCGATTGAGGAGACGGGATACGAAGTTGGCGAAGTGCGCAAAGTCTTTGAGTTATACATGTCGCCGGGCGGGGTAACGGAAATTGTCCACTTCTTCATTGCGGAATATAACGATGCGCAGCGCGCTAATAACGGTGGCGGCGTGGAAGATGAAGATATCGAAGTGCTGGAGTTACCTTTCCGGCAGGCCTTAGCGATGGTCGCCAACGGTGAGATCCGTGATGGCAAAGCGGTGATTTTGCTGCAATATTTGCAAACATCTGGCCTAATGGACTGAAATTTATAAGGTTATCAGCTTCGCTTTCAGATGAAGCTATCCGACAAATCCGATTGAGCAAGCCTACCGGGAAATAGAATATACGCAGGTTCTGCGTCTATTCTTCCGGGGTTGTGCCAGCCATGCGTTACCGCAGCGTTTTGACTTTGCTCTTCGGCCTTCTGGCCGCACCGTTGCTGTGCGCTGCGCCCGCGCAACAAACCTTTTCCGACTGGCAGGTCACCTGTAATAACCAGAACTTTTGCGTGGCACGCAATATTGGTGAGCATCAGGGGCTGGTAATGACGCTGGAGCGCAGCGCCGGCGCGCGTGCCGATGCTACGCTGCGTATCGACTATGGCGGCATCGACGCGCCTGTTACCAAAGAACCGCCGATTGCCGGGCGTTTACTGTTTGACGGCCAGCCGCTGGTGCTGGCTGGCGAGCGCTGGCAAATCACGCCGTGGCATCTGGTGACGGATAACACTGATGCCATCACTTCATTTCTAAAAAACATTCAGGAAGGCCAGGCGCTTACCCTGCGAGGCAGCAAGGGCGAGATTTCTCTGGTCGGGCTGAAAGCGGCGCTGCTGCTTATTGATGCGCTGCAAAAACGTGTCGGCAGCGAAACAGCATGGATTAAAAAGGGCGATAGCCCGTCGTTAAGCGTCCCGCCCGCACCCGCGTTGAAAAAGGTAGCCACGGCCAACGTTGCGCCAGCTCCGCTGACGCACCAGGAACTGAACGATTTGCTGGATTACGGCACCTGGCGAATGAACAACAGCCAGTGTTCGCTGGATCCGATGCGCCGCCAGGTGCGTGTGAGCGCGCTAACCGATGATAAAGCGTTGCTGTTGATCGACTGTGAAGCGGGTGCGTATAACATGGTCGAACGCGCTTGGCTGGTATCACGGGAAAAACCATTTGCCGCGCGGCTGGTGCGCCTGATGCTGCCTTTCACGCCGGATAACGGTAACGATGAAATGGAGCTGATGAATGCGGCATTTGATGAGAAAACCCGCGAACTCACCACGCTCTCCAAAGGCCGCAGCCTGGCGGATTGCGGCGTGTCGAGCCGCTGGCGTTTTGATGGCCAGCGCTTTCGCCTGGTGCGTTACGCGCAGGAGCCCTCCTGCGATAGCTGGCACGGCCCCGATGCGTGGCCAACGCTGTGGGTGACGCGCTAACCCTTCGCTGACATAATCCCTTGCGGATATTTATATCGGGAAGGGAATAATGAAACGCTTTTACCCACAATGGCTTGCGGCCTGCGTGCTCTTTTTTGCCGTTCTGCCTGCACAGGCTGAACTGACCTCAGCGGATAAACAGAGCATCACCCAGCTTGTTGATGTCTGGAATAGCCATCTGAATGGCAATGCCCGGGCAACCGGCAGCGATCTCTATGCGGCTCAGGTCGAATGGTTTGGCCAGCATCTTGAGCGCGACGAGGTCCTGCGCCGCCAGCAAGCGTTCACCTCTCACTCACCACACTATGCGCAGCGCATTATCACCACGCTTGATATCGCCGAAGATGAGGCGGGCCAGGTTCAGGTCGAGTTTGTCAAACAAGCTGGGCTCGATGAAAAACAGGTAAAAAACTACCCGGCGCAGCTTACCTTCAGCAAACAGTCTGTGGGCTGGCGCATTAGCGGCGAAACCGATTTGCTCACCCGCCTGAATCAAAAAGAGGCGTCGGTGCAGGGGCTGTTGACCAAAGGCAAGTTTGACGGCAACAGCAAAGATGTCGTGTGGGTGAACGCGCGCGACCCCAAAACCGGTGGCAGTTGCGATGAAGAGGGTGACTGTGAATGTAAGCTCTGGAGCAGCAACCCGGCTGTACAACCCGCGGTAGTGCCGCAGTGCATTGGTGGCGGGGTGGAAACGCTGTCGCAGCTCGATGATAGCGGGCGCGATCGGGTCGTTGTTTTCCCGCAATGGTGGACCAGCGCCTGGCGAGTGGTTTATGTCTTTGATATCCAGCAAGGGCAATGGACGAAAGCGCTGCCTTCATTTCCCATCAACATCAATATTCAGGAAGACGATGACGCCGCAACGCTGGTGAAACGCGATACGCAGCACAACGGCAATGTGCTGGTGAAAAAAGCGCTGTGGGATGAAAAGCAGGAAGATATCGTGACGCCGCAGGAGAGCGAGCCGTTGCTGGTGGTGAAATAAAATGGCGCGCCAGCCATTTATGCTGGCGCGCTCACGCTTATTTTTTCAGTACTGCTTTGGCTTTCGCCACCACGTTTTCGACCGTGAAGCCGAAGTAGGGGAACAGCTTCTCGGCAGGTGCTGATTCCCCGTAACCGGTCATACCGACAATCGCCCCTTTCAGGCCGACATATTTGTACCAGTAATCGGCGATCCCGGCTTCAACCGCCACGCGCGCACTCACGTCCGACGGCAGTACAGATTCACGCCAGGCTTCATCCTGCGCGTCGAAAATATCGGTCGACGGCAGCGATACCACGCGCACTTTATGGCCTTCGTTAGTCAGTTGCTCCGCCGCGTTGACGGTGATCTCCATCTCCGAGCCGGTCGCAATCAGGATCACATCCGGCGTGCCGTCGCAATCTTTCAGGATATAACCGCCACGGCTGATGGCCTGCACCTGCTCCGGGGTTCGCTCCATTTGCGTGAGGTTCTGGCGCGAGAGGATCAACGCCGTCGGGCCATGATGTCGCTCGATCGCCAGCTTCCAGCCGACCGCCGCTTCTACCTGGTCGCACGGACGCCAGGTGCTGAAGTTCGGCGTTAAGCGCAGGCTGGCGAGTTGTTCAACCGCCTGGTGCGTTGGGCCGTCTTCCCCTAAGCCAATCGAATCGTGGGTGTAAACCATAATCTGCCGGGCTTTCATCAGCGCCGCCATACGCGCCGCGTTGCGGGCATATTCAACGAACATCAAAAAGGTGGCGGTATAAGGCACAAAACCACCGTGGTGCGCGATGCCGTTGGCAATGGCCGTCATACCAAACTCGCGCACGCCGTAGTGAATGTAATTCCCGGCGGGGTCCTCTTTCAGCGAGGTGGAGCCGGACCAGATGGTGAGGTTGCTGGGCGCGAGGTCGGCGGAACCGCCAAGCAGTTCCGGCAGGATTGGCCCATAGCTGTTGAGCGTGTTCTGCGAGGCTTTACGGGTGGCGATTTTCGCCGGGTTGGCCTGCAGCTTATTGATCCAGTCGGTGGTGGTTTTTTCCCAGCTTTCCGGCAGTTCACCGCTCATACGGCGTGTAAACTCGGCCGCCAGATCCGGGTATTCTTTGGCCCAGGCCGCCAGTTTTTCATTCCAGTCATGTTGATGTTTCGCCCCGCGTTCGCGGGCATCCCACGCCTGGTAAATCTCTTTCGGGATTTCAAAAGCCGGGTATTTCCAGCCGAGTTTTTGCCGGGTGAGCGCCACTTCTTCTTCACCGAGCGCCGCGCCGTGCGACTCCTCTTTCCCGGCTTTGTTCGGCGAGCCAAAACCAATCACCGTGCGGCAGATAATCAGTGACGGCTTATCTTTCACGCTTTGTGCTTCTTCAATCGCTTTTTTCACCGCCTCGGGTGAATGCCCGTCGATATCGCCAATCACATGCCAGTTATAGGCTTCGAAGCGTTTGGCGGTGTCATCGGTAAACCAGCCCTCAGTCTCGCCATCAATGGAGATGCCGTTGTGATCGTAAAAGCCGATCAGTTTGCCGAGTCCGAGCGTGCCCGCCAGCGAACAGACTTCATGGGAAATGCCTTCCATCAGGCAGCCATCGCCCATAAACACATAGGTGTAGTGGTCAACAATGTCATGCCCCGGCCGGTTGAATTGCGCAGCCAGCGTACGTTCGGCAATCGCCAGCCCGACGGCGTTCGCCAGCCCCTGCCCGAGCGGGCCGGTGGTGGTTTCCACGCCCGGCGTATAGCCGATCTCCGGGTGGCCCGGGGTTTTGGAGTGGAGCTGGCGGAAGTTTTTTAGCTCTTCAAGCGGCAGGTCATAACCACTGAGGTGCAGCAGGCTGTACAGCAGCATTGAGGCATGACCGTTAGAGAGGATAAAGCGGTCGCGATCGTACCAGGTGGGGTCCGCCGGGTTGTGGCGCAGAAAATCATTCCACAGCACTTCGGCAATATCCGCCATCCCCATCGGGGCGCCAGGGTGGCCAGAATTGGCTTTTTGCACCGCGTCCATACTCAGGGCGCGAACGGCGTTTGCAAGCTCTCTACGGGACATAATTCACTCCATGGCAAAGGTTAAAGTTTAGCGGCGAGCAGATCTTCAAGGCTGCGCTGATCAACGGCGAACTGACGGATACCGTCGGCCAGTTTTTCGACGGCCATCGGATCCTGGTTATGCTCCCAACGGAATTCAGCTTCTGTTAACGGTTCCGGGCGATGGAAGGTTTGGCGCGATGGCACCAGTTTGCGCTCAACAATGCCTTCCTGTGCCTGTAGCTCTTTCAGCAGCGCCGGAGAGATAGTCAGGCGGTCGCAGCCCGCCAGTGCGAGGATCTGCTCGGTGCGGCGGAAGCTTGCGCCCATCACGATGGTTTCATAGCGATGTTGTTTGTAGTAGTCGTAGATATTGCGCACCGACTTCACGCCGGGATCTTCATCCACCACATACGGGTCGAGCGGTTTGCGATCGTTATACCAGTCGTAAATACGGCCAACGAAAGGCGAAATCAAAAATACACCCGCTTCGGCACAGGCGCGAGCCTGTGCAAACGAGAACAGCAGCGTCAGGTTGCAGTTGATCCCCTCTTTTTCCAGCTCTTCCGCCGCGCGGATCCCCTCCCAGGTTGACGCCAGTTTGATCAAAATGCGTGACTTATCGATGCCCTGATCTTTGTACAACGCCACCAGCTGGCGCGCTTTGGCGATGCTCTTCTCTTTGTCGTAAGAGAGGCGGGCGTCAACCTCGGTGGAGACGCGTCCCGGGATGCTTTTCAGAATTTCCGCACCAAAATTGACCGCCAGTTTGTCGCTGGCTTCAGCCACTTGCTGCTCCTGGGTTTTACCACGCGCTTTGCCGTAGGCAATGGCATCGTCAATCAGATGCGAGAAGTGCGCCAGCCCGGCCGCCTTCAGCAGCAGGGAAGGGTTGGTGGTGGCATCTTCCGGCTGATAGTGGCGAATGGATTCGATGTCGCCGCTGTCGGCCACCACGGTAGTGAATTGTTTGAGGCCGTCTAAGTGATTCATGAAAAATAACTCCTTTAAAAGCAATGGATTACTGGAGTGCTTTCTGTCGCACTTTTGTGAGGATGAGAGGTGCATAACAAAAAAGCATAGCAGACGCGCCCGGGCCCTGCGTTTTGCGGCACGTAACAAAGTTGCGATAAATTGATAACAATTTTGTTTATGTCATGGCGAGATTTTGGCTATGTTCAAAGTTTATGCGGGCGACAGAGGCCATACTATGCGGCGCATTGGGATAGACATCGCACGTTTCACTCTGAAAACAACGTGAAAGGAACCTCAAATGGACGACCAACTAAAACAAAGTGCCCTCGATTTTCACGAATTCCCCCGTCCGGGGAAGATTCAGGTCTCCCCGACAAAACCGCTGGCAACACAGCGCGATCTGGCGCTGGCTTACTCTCCTGGCGTCGCCGCGCCTTGTCTTGAGATCGAAAAAGACCCGCTGGCAGCCTACAAATACACCGCGCGCGGCAATCTGGTCGCCGTGGTATCCAACGGTACTGCGGTACTCGGCCTTGGCAATATCGGCGCACTGGCCGGTAAACCCGTGATGGAAGGCAAAGGCGTACTGTTCAAAAAATTCGCCGGAATCGATGTTTTTGATATCGAAGTGGATGAACACGATCCGGACAAACTGATTGATGTTGTGGCCGCGCTGGAACCGACCTTTGGCGGCATTAACCTGGAAGATATCAAAGCGCCGGAGTGCTTCTACATTGAAGCGAAGCTGCGCGAACGCATGAATATTCCGGTATTCCACGACGATCAGCACGGTACGGCGATTATCAGCACCGCCGCTATTCTCAACGGCCTGCGCGTGGTCGAGAAGAACCTCACCGATGTGCGCATGGTGGTTTCCGGCGCGGGCGCAGCGGCGATTGCCTGTATGAACCTGCTGGTGGCGCTTGGCATGCAGAAACACAACATTGTGGTCTGCGACTCAAAAGGCGTTATCTACAAAGGCCGCGAACCGAATATGGCGGAAACCAAAGCCGCTTATGCCGTTGACGATGACGGCAAACGCACGCTGGCGGATGTGGTTGCCGGTTCGGACATCTTCCTTGGTTGTTCCGGGCCGAAAGTGCTGACCCCGGAAATGGTGAAAGGTATGGCGCGCCAGCCGCTGATCCTCGCGCTGGCGAACCCGGAACCGGAAATTCTGCCGGATCTGGCGAAAGCGGTGCGCCCGGACGCCATTATCTGCACCGGCCGTTCTGATTACCCCAACCAGGTAAACAACGTTCTTTGCTTCCCGTTTATTTTCCGTGGCGCGCTGGATGTCGGCGCAACGGCAATTAACGAAGAGATGAAGCTGGCGGCAGTTAACGCTATCGCGGAACTGGCGCATGCTGAGCAGAGCGAAGTGGTGGCTTCAGCCTATGGCGACCAGGATCTCAGCTTTGGCCCGGATTACCTGATCCCGAAACCGTTTGATCCGCGCCTGATTGTCAAAATCGCGCCTGCGGTGGCAAAAGCCGCCATGGATTCCGGCGTGGCGACGCGACCTATCGCTGATTTCGATGCTTATGTCGATAAGCTCACTGAATTTGTCTACAAAACCAATCTGTTTATGAAGCCGATCTTCTCGCAGGCGCGTAACGCACCGAAACGCGTAGTGCTGGCAGAAGGTGAGGAGCCGCGCGTACTGCATGCCACGCAGGAACTGGTGACGTTAGGGCTGGCAAAACCGATTCTGATTGGCCGTCCGAGCGTCATTGAGATGCGTATTCAGAAACTCGGTTTGCAAATCCGCCCGGATGTGGACTTCGAAATCGTCAATAACGAGTCCGATCCGCGCTTTAAAGAGTACTGGATGGAGTACTTCAACATCATGAAACGTCGCGGCGTCACGCAGGAGCAGGCGCAGCGTGCGGTGATCGGTAACACCACCATTATTGGCGCGATCATGGTGCATCGTGGCGAAGCGGACGCGCTGATTTGTGGCACCATCGGTGATTATCACGAGCATTTCAGTGTACTGCAGCCGATCTTCGGCTACCGCGAGAATGTCCATGTCGCAGGCGCAATGAACGCTTTATTGTTGCCAAGCGGCAACACCTTTATCGCCGATACTTACGTCAATGAGGATCCCAGCGCGGAAGAGCTGGCGGAGATCACCATTCTGGCGGCGGAAACAGTACGCCGTTTCGGCATTGAACCGCGCGTGGCGCTGCTTTCGCATTCGCAGTTTGGTTCATCGAACGCGCCTGCGGCGGTGAAAATGCGCGATACGTTAGCGCTGGTGCGTGAACGCGCGCCGGAGTTAATGATTGATGGCGAAATGCACGGTGACGCGGCGCTGGATGAGAGTATCCGTCATGAACGTATGCCCGATAGCCCGCTGAAAGGGGCGGCGAATATCCTGATTATGCCAAACGTAGAAGCGGCGCGAATCAGCTACAACCTGCTGCGCGTGTCCAGTTCGGAAGGGGTGACCGTAGGGCCGGTGCTGATGGGCGTGGCGAAACCGGTCCATGTGCTGACACCGATTGCCTCGGTGCGGCGTATCGTCAATATGGTTGCACTGGCGGTGGTGGAGGCGCAAACGCAGCCGCTGTAATGTTTGTGTCTGCGAACCGTCGATAATCGGGTTGTCGCTTGTTGGGTTGTTTTTGAAGGAAGCCGCTCGCTCTTTCTGTCCGGGCGACATTCAATCGCGATGGGTTGCGTTCCGCTGAAATCGGCGAACCGAAGAGTGAGTTATAAGGTCTGGACGCCATGGATGGCGGCCTGAAGCGAATCGAGCCACGGACAAAATTGCCCCGGGAGCCATTCTGAACAGCGCTTGTGCTGACTCCGAAGGGGCAAGTAATCGCGAGTCGAGCTAACCGCAGACACGCACTTGGGAAGTGAGCGTAGTGCAAAGCACCGATTTATCGCGCAGACGCGGGCATTGAAAAGGGGAGCGCGGCAGCTCCCCTTTTCCCGTTCACATGCAGCGATGTTTCAGAAACTGTGGAACATCTGTGCACGGAACAATACCTCATCAGCGACATATCCGTTGAACAGCGCACTTTATCCGGCTTGAGATTAAAGAAATTACACCCAGTCTCTGACTTTTATAAACTCGCTGAGGGCGGCTTCCGGGCTGCCTTCGGCGGGCTGATAATTGTATTCCCAGCGCACCAGCGGCGGCATCGACATCAGAATGGATTCAGTGCGCCCGCCGGTTTGTAAGCCAAACAGGGTGCCGCGATCCCACACAAGATTGAACTCCACATACCGGCCGCGACGGTAAAGCTGGAAGTCGCGCTCGCGCTCGCCATAAGACGTGGCTTTGCGGCGTTCAACAATCGGCAAATAAGCATTGAGATAGCCATTACCCACCGCCTGCATAAAAGCGAAGCAGTGATCGAAATCCGGCGTGTTGAGATCGTCGAAAAACAACCCGCCAATGCCGCGCTGTTCATCACGGTGTTTAAGGTAGAAGTAATCGTCACACCACTTTTTATAGCGTGGATATACCTCTTCGCCGAACGGCAAACAGATATCGCGCGCTGTGCGGTGCCAGTGGCGAGCATCCTCTTCAAAACCGTAGTAGGGCGTTAAATCAAAGCCGCCGCCAAACCACCACACCGGTTCCGCACCGGGTTTTTCGGCGATAAAAAAGCGCACATTGGCATGGCTGGTGGGTACATACGGATTACGCGGATGAACCACCAGCGAAACGCCCATCGCTTCGAAACTGCGACCCGCCAGTTCCGGGCGGTGCGCGGTGGCCGAAGCGGGCATTGCGTCGCCGTGAACGTGCGAAAAATTGACGCCCGCCTGTTCAAACACGCTGCCATCACGCAGCACACGGCTGCGCCCACCGCCACCTGCCGCACGCGTCCACGCATCTTCAATAAATGCGCCGCCATCAAGGGCACTCAGCTGGTCACAGATCTTGTCCTGCAAATTTAACAGGGCGTTTTTAACCGGGTGGATATCAGGCGTGGTCATCCGCGTCTCTTCGTGTGGGCTTTATGATTATCAAACCAGCTAAAATAGCTGAGTACACCGTCGGCAATGGCGCTGGCGATTTTCTGGCGAAACGCCGCCGTGCCGAGCAGCTTCTCTTCTGCCGGGTTGGTGATAAACGAGGTTTCCACCAGCACGGACGGTATCGAAGGCGATTTTAGCACCACAAATGCCGCCTGTTCTGTGTTGCGGCTATGCAGGCGGTGTACCGGTTTGATCTGCTTGAGAATATGCGAGCCGAGCGTCAGGCTGTTTTTAATGGTGTCAGTTTGCACCAAATCGAACAGCACTTGCTGGAGCAGGTGATCTTTGTCTCTGGCTTTTTTCCCGGCCAGATCGTCGGCGGCGTTTTCTTTATCCGACAGGTATTTCGCCATCGCGCTACTGGCGCCGCGATTAGAAAGCGCAAACACCGACGCGCCCGCAGCGCTTGGGTTGGTGAAGCCGTCGGCGTGGATCGACATAAACAGATCGGCACCGTGCTGGTGGGCAATCTCTACGCGATCATAAAGCGGAATAAATTTATCGCCGGTGCGCGTCAGGCGCGCATCAATTCCCTGCGCACGCAATTGGGCGCGGACGGTTTTGGCGATCGCCAGCACCACGTGTTTTTCTTGCGAACCGTTATGACCAATCGCGCCGGTATCAATACCGCCGTGGCCCGGATCAAGCATCACAATGCGTTTCGCGCCGGCTTTCCTGGCTTTCGGTTTACTGTGCCCGGTCGTGGTTTTAAGTGGTGTCTCGTCCTTTGCGATAGCGCGAGACATGCCCGTTAATGTCAGGGCGGCCAGGCCTGCTTTCAGCACCTGACGACGCGAGGTGAGTGTTTTTAAAGGTTTAAAGGTGCTCATACGCCTGAATTGTCTTATTCGTGGTCCCTGGTGTTATATCGTATCGTGTTTACCGTTACGACTATCCGTGCGAACTAATGTTTTACTTTTCATTTCAATACGTGACAGAGTGACATTATGCCAAATTTCAGTGCTGAAGATGCCGGATATTGGCGACAGAGGCGCTTAGGGCCATAATCTACGTTTACACAGCTGAAAATGACGGGGAATACCATGGAGATACGCGTTTTTCGCCAGGAAGATTTCGAAGAAGTGATCACCTTGTGGGAGCGTTGTGAGCTGTTGCGACCATGGAACGATCCGGAAATGGATATTGAACGCAAAGTGAATCACGATGTGAGTCTGTTTCTGGTCGCCGAAGTCGGCGGGGAAGTGGTCGGCACGGTGATGGGCGGTTATGACGGTCATCGCGGATCGGCTTATTACCTTGGCGTTCATCCTGAGTTTCGCGGGCGCGGCATCGCTAACGCTTTGTTGAGCCGGCTGGAGAAAAAGCTGATTGCCCGCGGCTGCCCGAAAATCAACCTGATGGTGCGGGAAGATAACGAGATGGTTATCGGCATGTATGAGCGCCTCGGTTATGAACATATGGATTCGGCCAGTCTGGGCAAGCGTTTGATTGAAGATGAAGAGTACTGAAATTTATCCCGCCGATTACGACAGTCATGGTCGCCTGAAACTCCCTTTTCTGTTCTGGTGCGTGTTGCTGCTACAGGCACGCACCTGGGTGCTGTTTGTTATTGCGGGGGCATCGCGCGGGCAAGGCGACGCATTGCTCGCATTGTTTTACCCCGATCACGATGATTTCTGGCTGGGCTTGCTGCCAGGTATTCCTGCGGCATTGACCTTTTTACTGAGCGGCCGCCGCGATCATTTTCCCCGCCTGTGGCGCGCACTCTACCCGCTGGTATTGCTGGTGCAACTGGCGCTGCTGGTATGGCAACCCTGGCGCTGGTTTACCGGCGAGGCGCTTTCCGGGATTGGGCTGTTTCTGGTTATCGCCGATCTGGTTGCGCTGTGGTGGCTTGCGACAAACCGGCGTCTTCGGGCCTGTTTTTCCCTTGCTCAACATTAAGCGGCACTTTTTTCACTTCCGGGACTCCAACAGGCGTTCAATGAATAAAAGGAATGAAGCATGAAATCCCTGCGTACACTTATTTGCGTTCTGCCGCTGGCGTTAACCGGCTGCTCGACGCTGGCTTCCGTCAACTGGTCGGCGGCCTATCCGTGGAACTGGTTTGGTTCATCTGTCGAGGTGAGCGACAATGGTGTTGGTAACATCACCGCCAGCACGCCACTAAACGAGCAGGCAATTCAGGACGCGCTGGGTAGCGATTACCATCTGCGTAGCGGCATGAAGACGGAAAAAGGCAGTATCGTTCGTTATTTTGAAGCGCTAAAAGACGACAAACTGGCGCTGGTGGTGAACGGAGAAAACGGCGCGGTTAGCCGTATTGATGTGCTCGATAATAGTATCGCCACGGATAAAGGGGTAAAAATCGGCGCGCCGTTCAATTCGCTGTTTGAGAAAGCTTTCGGTAACTGTGTGAAAGGCGCGGGCGATGACAGCGTGGGCGTAGAGTGTAAAGCGCCGGGTAGCCAGCATATCAGCTATGTGTTTACCGGCCAGTGGAGCGGCCCGGAAGGGTTGATGCCATCCGATGATGCGCTGAAAAACTGGAAAGTGAGCAAGTTTATCTGGCGCCGTTAATTTGATCTCAACTCGCTGCTGCTGGGGGAAAAACAGTTACAATACCGCGATTATCGCCACGGTTTCGTGGCCTGTTTTTTTCCAGGAGGAGTCATGTCCCAGGTTCAAAGCGGCATTTTGCCAGAACATTGCCGTGCGGCGATTTGGATTGAAGCCAACGTGAAAGGGGACACCGATGCCCTTCGCGTGGCGAGCCGCGTATTCGCCGATAAGCTGGCGACCTTTCAACTGCAATTCCCCGATGCGGCGCTGGGCGCGACTATTGCCTTTGGCAACAAGACCTGGCGCGCACTGAACGGTGCCGAAGGCGCAGACGAGCTAAAAGATTTTCCGGCGTATGGCAAAGGCCTGGCGCCCGCCACACAGCGAGATGTGCTGATCCATATTCTTTCTCTGCGCCACGATGTGAATTTCTCCGTCGCTCAGGCCGCGCTGGCGGCGTTCGGTGAGGCGATTGACGTTAAAGAAGAGACGCACGGTTTCCGCTGGGTGGAAGAGCGCGATTTGAGCGGCTTTATCGATGGCACGGAAAACCCGGCAGGCGATGAGAAACGCCGCGAGGTTGCCATTATTCAGGATGGCGTGGACGCCGGCGGCAGCTACGTGATGGTGCAGCGTTGGGAGCATAACCTCAAGCAGCTTAATCGCATGAGCGTGGGCGATCAGGAGATGATGATCGGCCGTACCAAAGAGGCCAATGAAGAGATCGACGGTGATGCGCGCCCGGACACGTCACACCTGACGCGTGTTGATCTGAAAGAGAACGGCAAAGGGCTGAAAATCGTCCGCCAGAGCCTGCCTTATGGCACCGCCAGCGGCACGCATGGGCTCTATTTCTGCACCTATTGCGCCCGTTTGTACAACATTGAGCAGCAACTGCTGAGCATGTTTGGCGATACCGACGGTAAGCGCGACGCCATGCTGCGTTTTACCCGCCCGGTGACCGGCGGCTACTACTTCGCGCCGTCGCTGGATAAGCTGCTGGCGCTGTAAACCACGCACTTCTGCTGACCGGGGAAACCCGGTCACTACTCCCTTCTGCTTATATTCTTTTCTGATTCCAAATCACCAATTGGTATATAAAACCGTTACTGGTTTCACACCCGTTATAAATAAACTGAGTGACGAAATGTCATCAGCTTATAAGGGTGCGCAATGGCCGTTAACTTACTGAAAAAAGGATATCAGACGCTGGCAGCGCTGACGCTGTGGGCCGCTCAGGCACAAGCGACGGAACTGCTTAACAGCTCTTATGATGTATCACGCGAGCTCTTTGCGGCCCTTAACACGCCGTTCGAACAGCAATGGGCGAAAGATAACGGCGGTGACAAGATGACCATTAAGCAATCTCACGCTGGCTCCTCAAAGCAGGCGCTGGCGATTCTGCAAGGGTTGAAAGCGGACGTCGTGACCTATAACCAGGTCACCGACGTGCAGATCCTGCACGACAAAGGCAACCTGATCCCGGCGGACTGGCAGAGCCGTTTGCCGAATAACAGCTCGCCGTTCTACTCAACGATGGCGTTTCTGGTTCGCAAAGGTAACCCGAAGAACATTCACGACTGGAACGATCTGGTGCGCAGTGATGTAAAACTGATTTTCCCGAACCCGAAAACCTCCGGCAATGCGCGCTACACCTATCTGGCGGCCTGGGGCGCAGCGGATCAAGCGGATGGCGGCGACAAAGCCAAAACTCAGCAGTTTATGACCCAGTTCCTCAAAAACGTTGAAGTGTTCGACACCGGCGGTCGCGGCGCAACAACTACCTTTGTTGAGCGCGGGCTTGGCGATGTGCTGATCTCGTTTGAATCGGAAGTGAATAACATCCGTAAGCAGTATGAAGCGCAGGGTTTTGAAGTTGTCGTACCGAAAGTCAACATCCTGGCTGAATTCCCGGTTGCGTGGGTGGATAAAAACGTGAAGGCCAACGGCACAGAAAAAGCGGCCAAAGCTTATCTCACCTGGCTTTACAGCCCACAGGCGCAAACCATCATCACTGATTACTACTATCGCGTGAACAACCCGGAAGTGATGGCGAAACTAAGCGATAAATTCCCGCAGACGGCGCTGTTCCGCGTAGAGGACAAGTTTGGTTCCTGGCCTGAAGTGATGAAAACCCATTTCGCCAGCGGTGGTGAGCTGGACACGTTGCTGGCGGCGGGGCGTAAGTGATGTTTGCAGGATCAAAACGCGTGCTGCCTGGCTTTGGTTTAAGCCTTGGCAGCAGCCTGTTTTTTGTTTGTCTGATATTGCTGTTGCCACTGAGCGCACTGGTGATGCAGCTGGCGCAGATGAGCTGGGCGCAATACTGGGAGGTGGTCACTAATCCGCAGGTTGTGGCCGCTTATAAAGTCACGCTGATTGCAGCCTTTGTCGCCTCCGTTTTTAACGGCGTGTTTGGCTTGCTGATGGCATGGATCCTTACTCGTTACCGCTTTCCGGGCCGCACCCTGCTGGATGCGCTGATGGATCTACCTTTTGCGCTGCCAACGGCGGTGGCGGGTCTGACGCTGGCCTCGCTGTTTTCGGTGAATGGTTTTTACGGCGAATGGCTAGCGAAGTTTGATATCAAAGTGACCTATACCTGGCTTGGTATCGCGGTGGCGATGGCATTCACCAGCATTCCGTTTGTGGTGCGCACCATTCAGCCGGTACTGGAAGAGCTGGGGCCGGAATATGAAGAGGCGGCGGAAACCCTGGGCGCGACGCGCTGGCAAAGTTTTCGCAAAGTGGTGCTGCCGGAACTCTCTCCTGCATTGATGGCGGGCGTAGCCTTGTCGTTTACCCGCAGCCTTGGCGAGTTTGGCGCGGTGATCTTTATCGCCGGTAACATCGCTTGGAAGACCGAAGTGACCTCGTTGATGATTTTTGTACGCTTGCAGGAGTTTGATTACCCGGCGGCGAGCGCGATTGCCTCGGTGATCCTGGCGGCTTCTTTGCTGTTGCTGTTTTCCATTAACACCCTGCAAAGCCGCTTTGGTCAGCGTGTGGTAGGTCACTAATGGCGGAAATAACTGAATTGAAACGCTATGACAAGCCTCAGGTGAACTGGGGCAAATGGTTTTTGATTGGCACGGGAGTGATTGTCTCGGCGTTTATCCTCGTCGTGCCGATGGTTTACATTTTCGTGCAGGCGTTTAGCAAAGGCCTGATGCCAGTTCTGGAAAACCTCGCGGACGCCGACATGCTCCATGCCATCTGGCTGACGGTGCTGGTTGCGCTGATCTCGGTGCCGCTGAACCTGATATTCGGCACGTTGCTGGCCTGGCTGGTGACGCGCTTTAATTTCCCGGGCCGCCAGTTACTGTTGACGCTGCTGGATATTCCCTTTGCTGTGTCGCCGGTGGTCGCAGGTCTTATCTATCTGCTGTTTTATGGCTCAAACGGCCCACTTGGCGGCTGGCTGGATGCGCATAATCTGCAAATTATGTTCGCCTGGCCGGGCATGGTGCTGGTTACCGTGTTTGTGACTTGCCCGTTTGTCGTGCGTGAACTGGTGCCGGTGATGTTAAGCCAGGGCAGCCAGGAAGATGAAGCGGCGATTCTGCTTGGCGCGTCCGGCTGGCAGATGTTCAAGCGCGTGACGCTACCGAATATCCGCTGGGCGCTGTTGTACGGCGTAGTGCTCACTAACGCGCGGGCGATTGGCGAATTTGGCGCGGTGTCAGTGGTTTCCGGTTCTATCCGCGGTGAAACCCTGTCGCTGCCGCTGCAAATTGAATTACTGCAGCAGGATTACAACATCGTCGGTTCGTTTACCGCTGCGGCTCTGCTGACGTTGATGGCTATTTTGACGTTGTTTTTAAAGAGTGCGTTGCAGTGGCGTTTGAATAATCAGGAAAAACGCCAGCAACAGGAGGGAAATCATGAGCATTGAGATTGCCAATATTAAGAAGTCTTTTGGTCGCACCCAGGTGCTGAATGATATCTCTCTTGATATCCCATCCGGCCAGATGGTGGCGTTGCTGGGCCCGTCCGGTTCCGGTAAAACCACGTTGCTGCGTATTATTGCTGGTCTTGAGCATCAGACCAGCGGGCGCATTCGTTTTCATGGTACTGACGTCAGCCGTTTGCATGCGCGCGAGCGCCGCGTCGGTTTTGTGTTCCAGCATTATGCGCTGTTTCGTCATATGACGGTGTTCGACAATATCGCTTTCGGCCTGACGGTGCTGCCGCGCCGCGAACGGCCAAATGCGGCGGCGATCAAAGCGAAAGTGATGCAACTGCTGGAGATGGTGCAACTGGCACATCTGGCAGACCGTTTCCCGGCGCAGCTTTCCGGTGGGCAGAAACAGCGTGTGGCGCTGGCGCGTGCGCTGGCGGTGGAGCCGCAAATCCTGTTGCTGGATGAACCTTTCGGCGCGCTTGATGCGCAGGTACGTAAAGAGCTGCGTCGCTGGTTGCGCCAGTTGCATGAAGAGCTGAAATTCACCAGCGTATTCGTGACGCACGATCAGGAAGAGGCGACGGAAGTTGCCGATCGCGTCGTTGTGATGAGCCAGGGCAACATTGAACAGGCGGATGCGCCGGATCAGGTCTGGCGAGAGCCCGCCACCCGCTTTGTGCTGGAGTTTATGGGTGAGGTTAACCGCCTGAAAGGCACCGTGAGCGGTGGGCAATTCCATGTTGGTGCGCACCGCTGGCCGCTTGGTTATACGCCGGCTTACCAGGGGGATGTCGATCTGTTCCTGCGCCCGTGGGAAGTGGATGTCAGCCGTCGCACCAGTCTCGATTCTCCGCTGCCGGTACAGGTGCTGGAAGCCAGTCCGAAGGGTCATTACACCCAACTGGTTGTGCAGCCGCTGGGCTGGAACACGGAGCCGTTGACCGTGGTGATGCGTGATGAACATCCCCCCCAGCGCGGTGAGCGTCTGTTCGTCGGCCTGCAACATGCCCGTTTATATAACGGTAACGAACGCATTGAGGCCCGCGCAGAACTTGCTCTGGCGGATTCTGCCTGATAGCTTAAACAGACGTGGTTTCTGCCGGATAGCGTACAGCTTTGCCCGGCCTACAAGCCCGGTATGCATCCTGCGACCGGGTTTTTTATTGGACAGCGATTGTGAACACATTAGAACAAACCATTGGCAATACGCCGCTGGTCAAATTGCAACGCCTGAGCCCGGACAACGGGAGTGAAATCTGGGTCAAACTGGAAGGCAACAATCCGGCGGGATCGGTAAAAGACAGAGCGGCACTGTCGATGATTGTGCAGGCGGAACAGCGTGGGGAGATTAAACCCGGCGACGTACTGATTGAAGCGACCAGCGGTAATACAGGTATCGCGCTGGCGTTGATCGCCGCGCTGAAAGGCTACCGCATGAAATTGCTGATGCCGGACAACATGAGCCAGGAGCGGCGCGCCGCGATGCGTGCCTACGGGGCGGAGTTGATTCTGGTCAGCAAAGAGCAGGGAATGGAAGGGGCGCGCGATCTGGCACTGGCGATGTCAGCGCGCGGTGAAGGCAAACTGCTCGATCAGTTTAACAACCCGGATAACCCCTACGCACATTACACCACCACCGGCCCGGAAATCTGGCGGCAGACCAGCGGGCGAATCACGCATTTTGTCTCCAGTATGGGCACGACTGGCACCATCACAGGCGTATCGCGTTTTCTGCGCGAGCAGGATAAAAAAGTGACGATAGTCGGTTTGCAGCCGGAAGAGGGCAGCAGTATTCCCGGCATTCGCCGCTGGCCTGCCGAGTATATGCCGGGGATTTTTAACGCGTCTCTGGTTGATGAGGTACTGGATATCCATCAGCGCGAAGCGGAAAATACCATGCGCGCGCTGGCGGTACAGGAAGGCATTTTCTGCGGTGTCAGTTCCGGCGGCGCAGTAGCCGGGGCAATGCGGGTGGCGAAAGCGAACCCGGGCGCGGTGATCGTCGCCATTATTTGCGATCGCGGCGATCGCTATCTTTCTACTGGCGTATTTGGTGAAGAGAGTTATTCGCAGGGCGCGGGGATTTAACCCGTTAAGGAGACCGAATGGAGATGATCCTGTTCAGGGATAAGACTCGGGCGCAGCAGGCCGATATCGTTGCCGTACAATCACAGGTTGTCTACGGTAGCGTGGGCAACAGTATAGCGGTGCCGAATATTCGCCAGCACCATTTGAACGTACTGGCCGTGCCGACGGTGCTGTTCAGTAACACGCCGCACTATGACACCTTTTACGGCGGCGTCATTCCCGACGAGTGGTTTAGCGGCTATTTGCAGGCGCTGGAAGAGCGTGATGTTCTGCGTAGCGTTAAAGCGGTCACGACGGGATATATGGGTAGCGCCAGTCAGATTAAGCTGCTGGCGAAGTGGCTCACGGTGCTGCGGGAAAAACATCCACACCTGTTGATTCTGGTCGATCCGGTGATCGGCGATACCGATAGCGGCATTTACGTAAAACCAGAAATCCCGCAGGCATATCGTGAACATCTGCTGCCACTGGCACAGGGTATTACGCCAAATGTGTTCGAGCTGGAAGTGCTGAGCGGTCAGCCATGCCGGGATTTGCAAAGTGCGATTGAGGCGGCAAAAGGCCTGCTATCGGCGTCGCTGCATTGGGTGGCGATCACCAGTGCGCCGGTTGAGCAGCAAGGTGAGCACATTCACGTGGTACTGGTTACTGCCGATGCGGTTCATATCAGTGGTTATCCGCGTGTGGCGACAGATCTCAAAGGTACTGGTGACCTGTTTTGTTCTGAACTGGTGAGCGGTATTGTTCAGGGTAAAGCGCTCGATGTGGCGATACAGGCTGCGGGCGATCGGGTCGTAGAAGTGATGGGATATACGCTGGAAAAAGGCTATGACGAGCTGATTTTACCGCCGCAGTAAAGCAAAAATGGCGCCTTTCGGCGCCATTCTTTTATGCATTACGCATTACTTTTTGATACGGATCACCGGGGTTTCACCCACGGTTACGCTACCAGAAAGTTTGATAAGCTCTTTGATTTCGTCCATGTTGGAGATTACCACCGGCGTCAGGGTTGACTTGGCTTTCTCTTCCAGCAGCGGCAGATCAAATTCGATTACCGGGTCGCCAACTTTTACGCGTTGGCCTTCTTCTGCGATGCGTTTGAAACCTTCACCTTTCAGTTCAACGGTGTCGATACCGAAGTGAACAAACAGTTCAATGCCACTATCGGATTCGATAGAGAAGGCATGGTTGGTTTCAAAGATTTTGCCGATAGTACCATCAACCGGGGCTACCATTTTGTTACCGGTCGGTTTGATAGCAATGCCATCACCAACGATTTTCTCAGCGAACACAACATCCGGTACATCTTCAATGTTGACGATATCGCCAGAAAGCGGGGCAATAATCTCAATGGTTCCGGTGTCTTTTTTATCATCAGAAACCAAAGATTTCAGTTTATCGAAAAAACCCATGATCTTCTCCTAAGCAGTAATTTGGGCGCATCTCGCGGATTAGCAGATTGTTTTTTCTTCAATGAACTTGTTAACCAGCGTCATTAACTCGTCCGTTGTCGGTTGAGCAAGAGCCTGCTCTGCTAACACCTTCGCATCTTCGAAGTTTGTGTTACGAATAATCTTCTTAATGCGCGGGATAGAAATGGCGCTCATACTGAATTCATCCAGACCCATCCCCAGCAACAGAAGTGTAGCACGTTCGTCGCCAGCAAGCTCACCACACATGCCAGTCCATTTGCCTTCCGCATGAGAAGCATCAATAACTTGCTTGATCAGGGTGAGTACAGACGGTGACATCGGCTGGTAAAGATGTGAAATCATATCATTACCACGGTCAACCGCCAGGGTGTACTGCGTCAAATCATTGGTACCGATACTAAAGAAATCGACTTCTTTCGCCAGATGGCGGGCAATTGTCGCGGCAGCAGGGGTTTCTACCATCACGCCAATTTCAATGCTCTCGTCAAACGCCTTGCCTTCGTTACGCAATTCTTGTTTGTAGATCTCAATCTCTTTCTTCAGTGCGCGCACTTCTTCAACAGAGATGATCATCGGGAACATAATTCGCAGTTTACCGAAAGCGGAAGCGCGCAGAATAGCGCGTACCTGATCGCGCAGGATCTCTTTACGATCCATTGCAATACGTACAGCACGCCAGCCCAGGAACGGGTTCTCTTCTTTCGGAAAATTCATGTACGGCAGTTCTTTGTCGCCGCCAATGTCCATGGTACGAACGATAACTGCCTGAGAACCGCAGGCTTCAGCCACAGCTTTGTAGGCGTCGAACTGCTCTTCTTCAGTCGGCAAGGCGTCGCGATCCATGAACAGGAATTCGGTACGGTACAGACCAACACCTTCAGCGCCATTGCGCTCAGCGCCCGCGATATCGCGAACGGTACCGATGTTGGCGCACACTTCCACCTGGTGACCATCAAGGGTGATCGCCGGCAGATCTTTTAGTTTCGCCAGTTCGGCTTTTTCTTCGGCAACCTGAGCCTGCGCTGCACGCAGTGTCTCAATCTCTTCGTCGCTTGGGTTAACGTAAACTTTATTGTTAACCGCATCGAGGATCAGATAATCGCCATTTTTAACCTGAGTGGTGACGCTACCTGTGCCCACAATCGCTGGCAACTCAAGGGAGCGTGCCATAATAGACGTGTGAGAGGTACGACCACCGATATCAGTGATAAAACCAAGCACTTTTTTCAGGTTCAGCTGGGCAGTTTCTGACGGTGTCAGATCGGCCGCAACCAGAATTACTTCTTCCTGAATCGCGCTCAGATCGATAATCGGCATACCCAGGATGTTGCGCAGCAGACGCTTACCGATGTCACGTACGTCAGCGGCACGTTCTTTCAGGTATTCATCATCCAGCTCTTCCAGGGCTGTAGCCTGACCTTCGATAACTTCATGCGCTGCCGCATCGGCAGTCATGTTCTTATCTTTAATCAGGGCTATGATTTCCTGCTCCAGCTCCTCATCTTCCAGCAGCATAATATGCCCTTCGAAGATGGCTTCTTTTTCTTCACCGAAAGTTTCACCCGCTTTCGTTTTGATTGCTTCCAGCTGTGCCGATGCTTTGGCACGACCGCTCAGGAAACGCTCAACTTCCTGGTCAACCTTGTCGGCAGAAATTTTCTTCCGGTCGATGACGATCTCGTCTTCTTTCAGCAGCAATGCTTTGCCGAAAGCGATACCCGGGGATGCTAAAATGCCTGAAATCATAACCCTACCTTTACTTGTGACTGATCTTGAAAAGAACTCGTAAGTAAAACTTACTCAAGTTCTGCCATCAGTTTAACCAGATGCTCAACCGCTTTTTGCTCGTCTTCGCCTTCAGCGGTCAACGTCACAACAGTACCTTGAGTCAGGCCCAGAGTTTGCAGTTTGAACAGGCTTTTCGCGCTAGCGCTTTTGCCGTTAGAAGTCACAGTGATTTCAGAAGAGAAGCCTTTTGCTTCTTTAACAAACTGAGCAGCAGGGCGGGTATGCAGACCGTTCGGAGCGGTAATGGTAACTTCTTGCTGGAACATTGTATTTCCCCAACTTATAGGTTTAGTGTTGTGGAACTAAAGTCTAGCCTGGCGGCATGACTTTAGCCTGTATTGTTAGCGCCGGCGCAACGGGACAAACTACAGAAGCCTGCCTGGCGCAACCAAACGCTGGCGCTTCTGGCTGCTGACGTTTCGCTCGTCATTAAACATTATGCAGCGAAAGGCAGAATTGAACCAAATCATAAAATCGATTCAGCTTGGTGAAATCTTGCCTTCGATTAATTTCGCGCATCAAAATAAATGTGATGGTTAAATACCAGACCGGGAGGTTTCAGGCAATGCCAGGTAGGACAAAAATTTGATATATGCCACAAAAAAGCACCGCGATGGGTGCTTTTTTGAGCTGATTTAACAATCTGGCATCACTGTTGCAGTTCTTTTTCAGTAAACAGATCGGCAAACAATGCTGTGCTCAAATAACGCTCACCAGAAGACGGCAGAATCACCACGATATTCTTATTGGTAAAGGTCTCGTCTTCTTGCAATTTCAGCGCCGCCGCAACGGCAGCACCAGAAGAGATACCCGCCAGAATACCTTCCTCTTCCATCAGACGACGCGCGGTGCTGATGGCTTCTTCGTTGGTGATTTTGACAACTTTGTCGATCAGTTTCAAATCCAGGTTGCCGGGAATAAAACCCGCGCCGATGCCCTGAATTTTGTGCGGACCAGGTTTCAGCTCTTCGCCTGCCAGCGCCTGGGAAATAACCGGAGAGTCAGTTGGCTCGACCGCGACAGTGATCAGGTCAGTTTTGCCTTTGGTATTTTTGATATAACGCGTTACGCCAGTCAGCGTACCGCCAGTGCCCACGCCGGAGATAAATACATCAACCTGGCCATCGGTGTCTTCCCAGATTTCCGGGCCGGTGGTTTTTTCATGAATTTCCGGGTTAGCCGGGTTACTGAACTGCTGCAACAGCAGAAATTTCGCCGGATCGCTGGCGACAATTTCTTCCGCTTTCTGGATTGCGCCCTTCATGCCTTTGGCGCCTTCCGTCAGTACCAGGTTCGCGCCTAATGCCTTCAGCAGTTTACGGCGTTCGATACTCATGGTTTCCGGCATGGTCAGCGTCAGTTTGTAGCCGCGTGCAGCCGCTACATAGGCCAGTGCGATCCCGGTGTTACCACTGGTCGGTTCAACCAGTTCTACGCCCGGTTTCAGCACCCCGCGTTTTTCGGCATCCCAAATCATATTGGCACCGATACGGCATTTTACGCTGAAGCTTGGGTTACGTGATTCGACCTTCGCCAGAATGCGGCCGTTACCGATGCGGTTCAGTCGAACCAGCGGCGTATGACCAATCGTCAACGAGTTGTCTTCAAAAATCTTACTCATAGCCCGTCCTTAACTGTATGAAATTTGGGAACCACCTCAGCATACGCACTTACTGTTGATGGGGAAGTAAGGAAATCGCATATCTATATGCTGAGGTGAAATAATGCTAATCAGTATGGAATAAGAAACGGAATAAATCCTTATCGCCAAATTGCGTGTTTTTCCCGGTAGCAATCGACCCACATCGCCGTTGCGCCACACACCGCTACTGGCATCACGACCAGGTTCAACACCGGAATCATCGTAAACAGGCTGGTGAGCGCACCGAATTGCATATTAATAACCTTGCGTTCACGCAAGGAAACGCGCATCGCTTTAAACGGCACCTTATGGTTATCAAACGGGTAGTCGCAATACTGGATAGCGAGCATCCACGCACTGAACAGAAACCACAACACCGGGGCAATGGTTTGCCCAATACCGGGAATAAAATAAAGTACCAGCAGCAGCAGGGCGCGGGGCAGATACCAGGCTAGTTTTTGCCATTCGCGCTTCATGATACGCGGTACATCTTTTAGCAGCCCAAAAACGCCGACGTCGGGCGGTGTCGCACCGGTAAGGCGTGCTTCCAGTTGTTCTGCCAGCAAGCCATTAAACGGAGCGGCAATCCAGTTCGCAAGGGTTGAGAAGAAGTAGCCGAACACCAACAAAATTGAGATAACGGCAATTGGCCACAGTAAATAGCTAAGCCATTGTAGCCACTCCGGCACATGGCTCATCAGCGAAGGGATCCAACTATCGAGCCGGGTAAACAGCCACCAGAACGCACCGCCCATCAGCAAAATATTCACCATTAATGGCAAGATCACAAAGCGGCGAATGCCTGGCAGCGTGACCAGTTTCCAGCCCTGGGAAAAGTAAAACATGCCGCTGCGAGCAACAGACGGGGATGATGAAACCATAATCTGGCCATACTCCTTTCATGACGACCGAAAACTGCAGCTTATAATATTCATCATACTGGGGAAACCCGTTCGGAAATGTTCGAAAAAACAGCAAAAAGCACAATTTCATTCATCTTTATGCTGTGAAAGACACGCGCGCACTTGCACTTGACGTAATGGGCAAATACTCTTAGTGAGTAAATGTTTGCCGTGGTGGCAAGGTGTTAGAACAACAGAGAATATAATGATGCAGGATTTGCGTCTGATATTAATCATTGTTGGCGCGATCGCCATAATTGCTTTGCTGGTTCATGGGTTTTGGACCAGTCGCAAAGAACGTTCGTCCATGTTCCGGGATCGCCCATTAAAACGCATGAAGTCGAGACGTGACGACGACGATTTGGATGACGAGGATGTCGAAGAAGACGAAGGCGTAGGTGAAGTGCGTGTTCATAAAGTGAACCACACGCCGGGAGCCAGTAACGAGCAGGACGCGCCGCGTCAGCACCAATATCAGCCGCCTTATGCGTCGGCACAGCCACGCCCGTCGGCACCGCCGGTTCAACCCGCAGAGCCACCGCACCACGCGCAGCAGCCTTATTCCCCGCAGCAGCCGGAGCGCCCTGCGCAGGCACCTGCCTTTGAAACGCAGCCGGTGCGTCACGCACCGCAACAGCCTGTTGCCCCACAGTCACAGCCGCAACCAATGGCACCTCAGCAGCCTGCGCCGCAGTATCAATCGCAACCTGAACTTGCGCAGCCCGCGCCTCAGCCGGAACCTGAGCCGGTTGTCGAAGCGCCGGTGGAAAAACCGCAGCGTAAAGAAACCGTGATTATTATGAACGTTGCTGCACACCATGGCAGCACGTTGAATGGCGAAGTGCTGCTGAACAGCATTTTGCAGGCCGGGTTCAAATTCGGCGATATGAGCATCTTCCATCGTCATCTTAGCCCGGACGGCAGTGGCCCGGCGCTTTTCAGCCTGGCGAATATGGTGAACCCCGGCACGTTTGATGTCGATACGATGGGTGAGATGGCAACGCCAGGCGTCACCATCTTTATGCAGGTGCCTTCCTATGGCGACGAACTGCAAAACTTTAAACTGATGCTGCAATCCGCACAGCATATTGCCGACGAAGTCGGCGGCGTAGTGCTGGACGACCAGCGTCGGATGATGACCCCGCAGAAATTACGTGAATACCAGGATCGTATTCGCGAGGTCAAAGACGCCAACGCGTAACGGGACCACAAACATTATTTCCTTCCAGAACCCCCGCCAGTCGGGGGTTTTTTATCATTGATGGTGCGATATGGACTCAATTGAACAACAACTGACAGAACTGCGAACCAGCCTTCGCCATCATGAATATCTGTACCACGTTATGGATGCGCCGGAGATCCCGGACGCCGAGTACGATCGTCTGATGCGGGAACTGCGTGAACTTGAAGCGCAGCGCCCTGATTTAGTCACGCCGGATTCGCCAACGCAGCGTGTTGGCGCAGCGCCACTTACCGCTTTTAGCCAGATACGCCATGAAGTGCCGATGCTGTCGCTGGACAACGTGTTTGACGAAGAGAGTTTCCTTGCTTTTAACAAGCGCGTGCAGGACAGGCTGAAAAGCACCGACGCGCTCACTTACTGCTGCGAGCTAAAGCTGGATGGCCTGGCAGTCAGTATTCTCTACGAAAACGGTGTGCTGATGCGTGCGGCAACGCGCGGCGATGGCACCACCGGAGAGGATATCACTACCAACGTGCGCACTATCCGCGCTATCCCGCTCAAGCTGCACGGCGACAATATCCCCGCCCGTCTTGAAGTGCGTGGTGAAGTGTTTTTGCCGCAATCGGGTTTTGAAAAAATCAACGAAGATGCGCGCCGTACCGGTACGAAAGTCTTTGCCAACCCGCGCAATGCAGCCGCAGGTTCATTGCGCCAGCTTGATCCGCGTATCACCGCCAAACGTCCGCTGACCTTCTTCTGCTATGGCATCGGCATTCTCGAAGGCGGCGAGCTGCCGCGCAGCCATCTGGGTCGCTTGCAGCAGTTCAAAGCCTGGGGGCTGCCGGTAAGTGACCGCATACGCCTTTGCAACACGCCGGAAGAGGTGCTGGCTTTCTATCACCAGGTTGAAGCCGATCGCCCAACGCTCGGTTTTGATATTGACGGCGTGGTGATTAAGGTCGACTCGCTCGATTTACAGGAACAGTTGGGCTTTGTCGCCCGCGCGCCGCGCTGGGCAGTCGCTTTTAAATTCCCGGCGCAGGAGCAGATGACCTTTGTTCGCGATGTGGAATTCCAGGTCGGGCGAACCGGCGCAATTACGCCTGTCGCCAGGCTTGAGCCGGTACACGTTGCCGGAGTGCTGGTCAGCAATGCAACGCTGCACAACGCCGATGAAATTGACCGCCTTGGCTTGCGGATTGGCGACAAAGTAGTGATTCGCCGCGCCGGAGATGTTATCCCGCAGGTGGTCAATGTAGTGCTTTCCGAACGCCCGGAAGAGACGCGTGAAGTGGTTTTCCCGACGCACTGCCCGGTATGTGGTTCCGACGTTGAGCGTGTTGAAGGCGAAGCGGTGGCTCGCTGTACCGGTGGCTTAATTTGCGGTGCGCAGCGTAAAGAGTCACTGAAGCATTTTGTCTCCCGTCGCGCGATGGATGTGGATGGCATGGGCGACAAGATAATCGACCAACTGGTTGAAAAAGAGTACGTCCACACGCCAGCAGACCTGTTCCGCCTGACGGCCGGTAAGCTGACGGGGCTGGATCGTATGGGGCCTAAATCGGCGCAAAACGTGGTCAATGCGCTGGAAAAAGCCAAAGAGACGACCTTTGCCCGTTTCCTCTATGCGCTCGGTATCCGCGAGGTTGGCGAAGCCACAGCCGCTGGTCTGGCGGCTTACTTTGGTACGCTGGAGGCGCTGATGGCAGCAAGCGTTGATGAGCTGCAAAAAGTACCTGATGTCGGGGTTGTGGTCGCGAAGCACGTGGACAACTTCTTCAATGAAGAGAGCAACCGCGAGGTCATCCGCCAGTTAGTTGAGGATGTTGGCATTCACTGGCCTGCGCCGGTTGTCGTCAAGGCTGAAGAGATCGACAGCCCGTTTGCCGGGAAGACCATCGTGCTGACTGGTAGCCTGAGCCAGCTTTCGCGCGATGACGCCAAAGCACGTTTAACCGCCTTAGGGGCAAAAGTGGCGGGCAGCGTGTCGACGAAAACGGATCTGGTGATTGCCGGGGAAGCCGCAGGCTCTAAGCTTGCGAAAGCGCAGGAACTGGGTATAGAGGTTATCGACGAAGCTGAGATGATGCGCCTGCTGGGAGCGTAAATGGAAAAGGAACAACTGGTCGAGATTGCAAATACGCTCATGCCGTTTGGTAAATATCAGGGGCGGCGGCTTATCGATCTGCCCGAAGAGTATCTGCTGTGGTTTGCCCGGAAGGATTCGTTTCCCGCCGGGCGGCTGGGCGAGTTGATGCAGATAACGTTACTGATCAAAACGGAAGGGCTGAGCTACCTGGTACAGCCCCTGAAACGCAATT
Organism: Kosakonia sp. PSU_27; assembly: GCF_039409795.1. Lineage (NCBI taxonomy): Bacteria > Pseudomonadati > Pseudomonadota > Gammaproteobacteria > Enterobacterales > Enterobacteriaceae > Kosakonia > Kosakonia sp. PSU_27. The sequence continues at coordinate 169,130 of NZ_JBCIVK010000003.1, forward strand.
AAGCTTTCGCCGCTTCCTGCGCCTGCTGTTGCTCCGTTTGACGTTTATAACGGCGCGCCAGCACGGCGCAGACCATCAACTGGATCTGATGGAAGATCATCAGCGGCAGCACCATCATGCCAATCACCGACGTCGGGAACAGGATGTTGGCCATAGGAATACCGTTGGCGAGGCTCTTTTTCGAACCGCAGAAAACAATAGTGATTTCATCGGCTTTGTTAAAGCCACATTTCCGTGCCACCACTACGTTCACTACGATGACAATCGCCAGCAACACCAGGCTTGCCACCACGATAAACAGCAGCGAACCGATGCCCACTTTATGCCAGATGCCGTTCACCACCGCTTCGCTAAAGGCGGAGTAAACTACCAGCAGAATCGACGTCTGGTCGGTTTTTGAAATCCATTTCTTATGCTTTGCCACAAAAGCGCCGGTCCACGGGCGGGAAAGATGCCCCAGCACAAACGGCAGCAGCAGTTGCAGCATGATCTTGCCCACTTGCTCAAGGCTGCCTTCTGCGCCGTGCAGATCCATCAGCAGGCCGACCAGCAGCGGCGACAGGAAGATGCCGAGTAAGCTGGAAGCCGATGCTGAGCAAACCGCCGCCGCGACATTACCGCCCGCCAGCGAGGTAAAGGCAATTGCCGATTGAACGGTCGCAGGCAGAATGCACAAATACAGAAAACCGGTATACAGCTCCTGGCTGACATTCACCGGCGACCACCAGACAAACAGCACCCCGAGCGCCGGGAAAAGCACAAACGTGCTGCACATTACCCAAAGATGTAAACGCCAGTGGCTACCGCCAGCGATGATCGCCTCGCGCGACAACTTCGCCCCATGCATAAAAAACAGCAGCGCAATGGCGGCGGTGGTCAGCCCTTCGAAAAACGGCACAAAACCGCCGCGCGCCGGGAAAAAAGAGGCCAGCAAAACGGTACATACCAGCGTGAGCGTAAAAGGATCAAGGATACGAAAAAGTTTCATGTGCACTCCTGAAAGTCGGTGTCGCTATTGTGCTTTTTCTACTTTGAGAAATAAAATTGATTTATTGCATCCATTCATGAATTTATAAGATGAATTATTCCTTACGTCAGTTACGTGTCTTCGTCACGGTGGCGCAAGCCAAAAGTTTTAGCCGGGCAGGGGAGATAATCGGCCTCAGCCAGTCGGCGGTAAGCCACAGCGTGAAAGAGCTGGAACTGCAAACCGGCGTGCGCTTACTCGACCGTACCACCCGCGAAGTGGTGCTAACCGAAGCCGGGCATCAACTGGCCGGACGCCTCGAACGACTGTTAGATGAGCTTAGCAGCACGCTGCGTGAAGCCGGGCGTGTCGGGCAGCAACTGACTGGCACGGTGCGCGTGGCGGCGAGCCAGACCATTTCGGCGCACCTTATCCCGCAATGCATCGCCAGCAGCAACCAGCGTTATCCGGAAATTGATTTTGTGTTGCACGACAGGCCGCAGCAATGGGTGCTGGAGAGCATTCGCCAGGGCGAGGTGGATTTTGGCATTGTTATCGATCCTGGCCCGGTGAACGATTTTGAGAGCGAAGAGATCCTTGAGGAGCCATTCTTTTTGCTGTGTCGTAACGATCATCCGTGGGCACAGCTTGCTGAGGTGCCGTGGTCGGCGCTGGATGAGGCGCAATTAGTGGTGCAGGATTACGCGTCTGGTAGCCGACCGCTTATCGATGCGGCGCTGCGCCATTTCGCCGTACGCGCAACAATCGTGCAGGAGATTGGCCACCCGGCAACCCTGTTTCCGATGGTCGAAGCGGGAATAGGCATTAGTATTCTGCCCGCACTCGCCTTGCCGCTGCCGCAGGGAAGCGAGCTGGCGGTAAAACGGCTGGTGCCGGATATGCAGCGCAAAATTATGCTGGTGCGGCGAAAAAACAGGTCGCTCTCAGGGGCGGCGCAGGCATTGTGGGAAGTTGTCAGAGAACAGGCCCGGTGTTTAAACCAGGCCCGTGAGGACGATCCGTTATTTACTCAGACGTAAATATCAATCTGATGATCGTCGGAAGGTTTGTTAACACCTTCCGCTTTCGTTTGCGGGTGCTGCTGGGCTTGTTTCTGTTCTGCTTCTTCAGCCTGTTTGCGCTGCAGTTGCGCCAGCTGCGCTTGCAGTTGCTGGATTTCAGTCTGAATCATCTCTTGCTGTTTCTTCTTGTCTTCCGTCGAACCGCTCCCGTTAGCGATTTCTTTCAGCTGCTGCGTCAACTTGGTGATCTTCTGAGTAATGCGGCTGATTTGCGAAGCGGTATCGTTGCCGGTAGACGATGAACTACCTGCGCTACCCGTTTGAATTGACGCTGTTGTTGTCGAAATTGTGGTCATTGCACACTCCTTTTTGCCATAAAACATGGTTATCGGCCGACATCATCTATTTCTTGAATTGTGTTCATCGAATGGCCGTTCGGCGGGCATCATATCGGGATATTAAGGATAAATTATGGATAAACGTTACCGTGTTTACTTATTGAAAATACTGAAATTTTATTCGTTTTTACATTGTGGTCAGGGTGGTTTTTTTAGCTAACGTAACGTGGATTTAATTGTTTGTATGTTGCTTTAAGGTAAATTGTTCGGCGGGAAAAATTCATCGATTTACTGGTCACATAACTGGAATCGCGCGGGTTGGTAATCAATGGATTTCGACGGATTTTAACTGACGGCTGGAACAGGGCAGGAGAAGGGGGAATAGCAGATAGCAAAAAAGCGCCGCCAGCGCCGTTTTTACATTGGAGGGTAGTGCAGGATGACTCGCTTTACTCGCCTTCGGGCCGTCACCGCAAGCGGCTCCGTTGTCTCACTACGTTCGACCCGAACCTACCGCAGGTCCGAATTTTGAACTTGGGCAGATAGCAAAAAAGCGCCACCAGCGCCGTTTTTACATTGGAGGGTGGTGCAGGATGACTCGCTTTACTCGCCTTCGGGCCGTCGCCGCAAGCGGCTCCGTTGTCTCACTACGTTCGACCCGAACCTGCCGCAGGTCCGAATTTTGAACTTGAGCAGATAGCAAAAAAGCGCCTTTAGGGCGCTTTTTTACATTGGTGGGTCGTGCAGGATTCGAACCTGCGACCAATTGATTAAAAGTCAACTGCTCTACCAACTGAGCTAACGACCCGAAGTGGTGGGTGATGACGGGATCGAACCGCCGACCCCCTCCTTGTAAGGGAGGTGCTCTCCCAGCTGAGCTAATCACCCACTTCGGTACTTCAACTGATAAGAATTCGCTGGCGAGAAAGTGGTGGGTGATGACGGGATCGAACCGCCGACCCCCTCCTTGTAAGGGAGGTGCTCTCCCAGCTGAGCTAATCACCCACTTCTCATTCTTATCTACACTGCGGAAGCCACAAAATCGTGGTGGGTGATGACGGGATCGAACCGCCGACCCCCTCCTTGTAAGGGAGGTGCTCTCCCAGCTGAGCTAATCACCCCCGCTGTGTGGAGTCGCATTATAGGGAGAGTTGAAAATGAGTCAACGCATTTTCAAAAGAAATTGTTCGTTCGTCGTAAAATTAGACAAACCGCTGCGTAAAGCGTCGCGAGAGCATGATTTCTAAACAAAATAGCCTGATAACCCCCTCATTGCGGCAACAACATTGAGGAATCAGCCCACAGTGATAGAATATCGCCCACTTTCATTTTAGCTATTGCCGACGGTCGGCATCTTTATAAACGTAAGGCCATTTCATGAAAATCAAAACTCGCTTCGCGCCAAGCCCCACCGGCTACCTGCACGTTGGCGGCGCGCGCACTGCTCTTTACTCCTGGCTATTTGCACGTAATCACGGCGGTGAGTTTGTGCTGCGTATTGAAGACACCGATCTCGAGCGCTCCACTCCGGAAGCAATTGAAGCCATCATGGATGGCATGAACTGGCTGAATCTGGAGTGGGACGAAGGCCCGTACTTCCAGACCAAACGCTTTGACCGCTATAACGCGGTTATCGATGAAATGCTGGAAGCGGGCACCGCCTACAAATGCTACTGCTCGAAAGAACGCCTTGAGCAGCTGCGCGAAACGCAGATGGCAAATAATGAAAAACCACGTTATGACGGCCGTTGCCGCCACGATCATTCGCACCATGCTGATGACGAGCCGTGCGTCGTGCGTTTTGCCAACCCGCAGGATGGTTCTGTTATTTTTGACGACCAGATTCGCGGCCCGATTGAGTTCAGCAACCTCGAACTCGACGATCTGATCATCCGCCGTACTGATGGATCTCCAACCTATAACTTCTGCGTTGTGGTTGATGACTGGGATATGGAAATTACCCACGTTATTCGTGGTGAAGACCATATCAACAACACGCCGCGTCAGATCAACATTCTGAAAGCGTTGAACGCACCGGTTCCGGTATACGCGCATGTGTCGATGATTAACGGCGACGACGGTAAAAAACTCTCCAAACGCCATGGCGCGGTCAGCGTAATGCAGTATCGCGACGATGGTTACCTGCCGGAAGCGCTGCTTAACTACCTGGTACGTCTGGGCTGGTCGAGCGGCGATCAGGAGATCTTCTCCCGCGAAGAGATGATCAAGCTGTTCTCTCTTGGCGCGGTAAGCAAATCCGCGAGTGCGTTCAACACCGACAAGCTGCTGTGGCTGAACCATCACTACATCAATTCGCTGGATCCCGAGTATGTGGCGACGCACCTGCAGTGGCACATTGAGCAGGAAAATATCGACACCCATACCGGTCCGCAGCTGTTTGAGCTGGTGAAACTGCTCGGCGAGCGTTGCAAAACGCTGAAAGAGATGGCGGCAAGCTGCCGTTATTTCTATGAAGAGTTTGACGAGTTCGACGCCGATGCGGCGAAAAAACACCTGCGTCCGGTTGCGCGTCAGCCGCTGGAAGTGGTGCGTGACAAGCTGGCTGCTATCACCGACTGGACGGCGGAAAACGTTCACCACGCGATTCAGGCGACCGCCGATGAGCTGGAAGTGGGCATGGGCAAAGTGGGTATGCCGTTGCGCGTTGCCGTGACAGGTGCGGGTCAGTCTCCGGCGCTGGATGTCACCGTTCACGCCATTGGCCAGGCGCGCAGCATCGCGCGTATCAACAAAGCGCTGAGTTTTATTGCTGAGCGTGAAAGCCATCAGTAAGTTTTACCTGCTGTAAATAAAAAGCCGCCTTTATTAAGGCGGCTTTTTTATGGCTGTCAGCTTACTGCACGCAGCGTGAATTCCGTGGATTAACGGGCAACCACAAAGCGTTTGGCGTCATCCATAAAGGCTTTATCGCCAGCCGGGGCCACGATCGAACCGAAGTTCATATGGCCGCGCAGTTTCCAGTTCGCCGGAATACCCCAGGTGCGCTGCACATCGGCGTCAACCAGTGGGTTATAGTGTTGCAGGTTCGCGCCGATGCCTTTCTCGGTCAGCGCCAGCCACACGGCGTACTGTGCGATACCGGTGCTGTGTTCAGACCATACCGGGAAGTTATCGGCGTAAGCCGCAAACTGCTCCTGCAAGCCTTTCACCACATCCTGATCTTCAAAGAACAGCACGGAACCCTCCGCTGCGGCAAAGCCGTCCAGCTTGTCGGAAGTGGCTTTAAAGCTCTCTTCCGGCACGATTTTTCTCAGCTGCTCGCGAGTCAGCTCCCAGAACTGCACATGTTCTTTACCTAACAGGATCAGCGCGCGGGAACTCTGTGAGTTAAACGCCGAAGGTGCCTGACGAATCGCTTCTTTGATGGTTTCAATGACCACATCTTCTGCCACCGGCAGATCTTTACCCAGGGCATAGATAGTGCGGCGTTGTTTTGCTAAAGCGAGAAAATTGTCTGACATAGTCACTCCTGAAGTTGGCTGTACATCCGCTACGTTGTTACCTGCGGACTGTGGAAACAAAGCGCTAAAAAGTTTCTGTAATGGGTTCATGGTTAACCTGGCCTGCAACGAAAGTTTTGATTAATTTTACGGCCAACCTGCGGGCCAGTTCCGTTTGTAATGGGCTGTTTTGCCCTGATGAAACGAATGATAGGCCGGTGACGGGGAAAGAAAAAGCTGAACTATTTGCGCGTAGTGTTCAAAAAATTAGAATGACTTTTGAATAGTTATCGAGGGTAAAAGGCGGGGAGATTCCCCACCTTACACGCGCAGGGAGGGGGAACAGCGCGTTTTCAGGCAGCGAGCCAGCGCTTCCAGATAAAGCGCACAACAAAAAACTCCACCGTGCCGAGCAACAAAAACCACAGGCAGTAAAGAATGATATAAAGCTGCGTCAAATCCAGCAGGTGGAAGCGCTGCACCAGGCTTTGCGCCAGTTGCAACCCAAGCGCAGGGGCAGGAAGCAGCAGCACAGAGAGAAAAGCCATCAGCAGAATACCTGCCAGCGTAAGCAGCGGTTCGAGCGAGTGTTTCATAAGCGTTAATCGAAGGTGAAAAGCCGCATTGTCGGGGAAAGCTGCGCGCTGTGCAACGTCCCCCGACAGGTCTTTACGCTACCACGAAGCGGTCAACCAGCGTCGCCATGGTTTCCGATTGTTGATCCAGCATCTGGCTGGCGGTCGCCGCACTGGCGACCAGCCCGGCATTTTGCTGGGTTACCTGCTCCAGTTGGTTCAGGGCTTGATGCACCTGCGACACGCCCAGTGACTGCTCGCTCGCCGCACGCGCAATATCGCTGACAAACGCCAGCATCTGCCCGGTATGGGCTTTTGCCGATTGCAGCGCGCGGTCAGAAGCCTGCACCAGCGTGACGCCTTGCTGGATCTGCTCCATGTTTTTGCTCACCAGCTCGCGGATCTGGTGCGCGTCGTTGGCACACCGTTGCGAAAGGTTACGCACTTCGCTCGCTACCACGGCGAAACCTTTGCCCAGCTCACCGGCGCGTGCAGCTTCCACTGCCGCATTCAGCGCCAGCAGGTTGGTCTGAAACGAGATTTCGTCGATTGAACTAACGATATTCGAGATCTGCTCGCTGGAGCCGCGAATGGCAGTCATGCTCTGGCTGGCTTCACCCGCCACCCGGCTTGCTTCCTGCACCTGTTGCTCCATCTCTTGCGTCAGCCGTTTAGCCTCATTCGCGTTATCCGCCGTCTGGTTCACCGCCGTGGCGATCTGCTCCATGCTGGCCGCGGTTTCTACCAGCGAGGCAGCTTGTTCATCCGTTCGTGAGGCCAGATCCTGGTTCCCACTGGCAATCTCGGAACTGGCGCCGCGCAACACGCCCGCACCGTGTTTTATCTCGCTGACAATATGCTGAATATTCTCGATGGCCTGGTTGTAAGCGCGGTTCAGCAACGACAGCTCGTCGCTTCCCGGCACGTCCAGACGCTGGGTGAGATCGCCGTCCATTCCTTCAATGGTGGCCAGTGAATGGTGCAACTGGCGATGAATACTGCTGGCGACCAGCAGGGCGAAGAACAGCGCGATCAGCAGGGCTGCAATGCTTATCACCGCAAAAACAATCACATCACGCCAGGCGTTATCCGCCAGATCTTTTGCCGTTTGCAACAGGGTATTTGCCGCGGCATCTTCCACGGATTTCAGCGTATTGATGCGTGCCGTCTGGGCGTTAAACCAGTCGGTTGGGGCGACGCCAAAACCACCGGTCGCCACATGGTCAATTGCCTGCTGGCGCATCTCAAGCGCGCGCGTCACCTCCGGGGTTTGCAGTTGCGCCGTCAGCCGTTCATTGACGGCGGCAGTGCTGAACGCTCGCGTTGCCGCCAGCCAGGAAAGTTGCTTGCCAACCACTTCGTTCAGCTGACGGAACTGGCCGTCGGTAAACCGGTCGGCGGAAAACACGTTGGACATCAGCGCACGTTCCACGCCGGTTTGCTCTTTGGCATTCAGCACGCTGTAATATGCCGCCAGTTGATTCACAATTTCGCCGTTATCCGTCAGCTGACTAATTCCACCCACCACATTGAGTAAATCGCTAATAATGGTGCTGTACCAGGTCAGCGAGTCTGTACCGCTAACGCTGAGGGCATGAATTTGTTGGCGAAAATCCGTTATGCCTTGTTGATGCTGGCGGAATTGATCGAGCGCATGACGAATATCATTATTCGCCCGCTGGAGCGGGAATGCTTTTAACGCCTCGGCTAACTGGCTCAGGGCTTTATCAGAGAGAATATATTGTGCAGTTAACTCGGCATTAAATTGCTGTCCTTTGCTGCCGATATATCCTGCGCTCATGCCGCGCTCTTTTTGTAATTCATGAATAACGCCACCGGCATTTTTCGCCAGATCCGTTAAGGTAATGATGGTGCGCATCTGCTGGCCTGTTTCCACGCGTGCCAGGATGCCGCTGGTTGCTAACCATATGAGGGCAAACAATAAAGGCAGTAAAGCCAGTAATAATTTAAATTTCATTGATAAACGGTAAATCCATCTCATACAAATGCCTCATGTTCTCGTTTGCTTTAATTCGTTATCGGAGTAGGGGGCGGGGTCTTTATTTCTAACGCAGGGCTTGTTGATATTTATCAATTCTGTTGAATTCATCTACCACTTAGTGGTTATTATTTTGCGTAATAAGAAAAAATAACCTGCTGATGCGCAGGTTATTTATGTTGTGGTTAAGAATAATAACTAAAAAATTAATGCGTTAGCCTGCCGCCCAAATCTCAGCGTGTTTTTGCATTAATCCAATTAGCGAGCCGCCATCGGCAATAAATTCACGCATCATCTGTGCTTCGCTTTTTCCGCGTTTCACCACGTTTGCCAGTTCATCCAGGGCGCTACCCGCATTCAGTTTATCTGCCGACGGCGCGAGCTTCTCCAGCAGGCGAGTGAGATCGTCAGCAATGGTGTACCGCTCACCGGGGTGCACATCGGTAATCAGACCTTCCAGCCCGTAACGGCAGGCCTGAAAGCGGTTGAATTTATACAGTAAATAATCCTGCGGCTGATGTTTAAACGGTCGCTCGGCCAGCAGCCAGTGCGACAGCGCCTGGATAAACCCGGCCACATTAATGGCGTGCGACAGCGTCAGCGGCGTGTCCATGACCCGCACTTCAACGGTGCCAAAATGCGGGCTGGGGCGAATGTCCCAGTGCAAATCTTTGATGCTTTCAATCATTGAGGTGTAGCTCAGGCGGCGAAACAGCCCTTCAAACTCCTGCCAGTTCGCCACCCACGGCATCGGGCCATTATCCGGAAAGGAAGAGAAAATGTTCAGGCGCGACGACGCATAGCGGGTGTCGGTGCCCTGGATGTAGGGCGAGGCGGCGCTGAGCGCAATAAAGTGCGGCACAAAACGGGAAAGACCATGCAACAAATAGATCGCGTCGTCACCGTTGGTGCAGCCAACATGCACATGCTGGCCAAACACCGTCGCTTGTTGCATCAGATAACCAAACGTCTCCAGCGTGCGGCTATAACGCTCATCATTGCAGATCTCCTGGCGTTGCCACTTCTGAAAAGGATGAGTGCCGCCGCCGCATATCTGCACATGGTGCTCGGATGCAGCCTGTAAAATCACATGCTGCATGGCGGAAAACTGATGTGCCGCCTGGTTGATATCCCGGCACACGCCGGTGGCAATCTCCAGCATGCTTTCGGTGATGTCATGTTTGACCTCACCGGTACTTATCTGGTGTTTTACCGATTCAATCAGCCGTGAAGAGTCCTGGCTCAAATCGTAACCCGGCGGGTTAACGACCTGTAACTCCAGTTCAATGCCGAGCGTAAACGGTTCGGAAACATGAAAATCCGGCAGTGGCATAGCGTTCTCGCGATAAATGGGTTTGCTTCATTATGGAAGCGATTACTCATTCCTTCCTGCGAGGCGGCGACAACCGCTCAAAATATCAACACAGCTGCGCCAGTTGGCCGCGCAACACTTCCACGCCAGGGGCAATTGCATCCGGATTGATAGCGTGAAACCCCATGCGAAAGAAGTTATCCGGCGGCGCGGCATCAAGAAAATGCCGCGCGCCGGGCTCAATCAATACGCCCGCGTGGGCGGCGCGCCAGGTCAGTTGCTGGGTGTTGATCTGTTCTGGTGTGCGCAGCCAGAAGGCGTTGGCATGTTCGCTACCCTGCATCAACTGGCACTCCGGCAGAAACGTGTGTAGCGCGTTGTGCAGACAATCCCAGCGGCGGGCGGAGTCTTCGTGGTAGCGGCGCAAATGGGTTTCGTAATGCCCCTGCGCCAGAAAATGCGCCATCTGGTATTGAATATTGGTTGGCGGATGGCGGTACACCAGGCGGCGCAGCGCCCGCGCTTCATCAATGATTTCCGGCGCGGCAACCATATACCCCAGCCGTAACCCCGGCGACAGTGCTTTGGACAAGCTGCTGACATAAATCACGCGCCCGCTGCGATCGCTGGCTTTCAGCGCGGGCAGCGGGTTTTGCATAAAGTTACTTTCCGAGTCGTAATCGTCCTCAATCACCACTGCATCGTGGCGGGCAGCGTAATCGAGCAATTGCACGCGCCGCGCTTTGCTCATCGTCACGCCAGTCGGCACCTGGTGGCCCGGCGTCACATAGTAGTAGTCGCAAGGGGTTTCATTGAGCACCAGCCCTTCGCTGTCCACGTCGTGCGGCACGATTTGCGGCTCGCTTAATAAGAAGGTGTTAATGGCTTCGCGAAAACCCGGGTTCTCCACCGCCACGCGCGTCGCGGGCGACATCAGCAAACGCGTCAGCAAATAGAGCGCGTTTTGCGAGCCGAGCGTAATCAGGATCTCATCCGGTGCGGCAACGATGCCGCGTTTGGGCAACACGCGGGTGCGGATCTGCTCAATCAGCATCGGCACATCCTGGTCAATATGATCAATCACCCATGCCGGGTCGCGCACACCACCGTGCAGCCAGTTTGCCGCCGCGCGCCAGCTGGCAAGCGGGAACTGCTGCGTGTAGGGCTGCCCGTAGATAAACGGGTAGCGGTAGTGCATCCAGCCTGCTGGTTTAAGGATCGATTCCTGCTGGCTGGGGGTGATTTTCAGGCGGTTGCCCCAGTGTGGTGCAGCGCTCTCGCATTCAGGTGCAGGTGGCGTCGGGTTTTGTCCGCAGCGGTAGTAATCCGGGTGCAGGTAGTAACCGCTGCGCGGGCGGCTCACCAGGTAACCCTCGTTGACCAGGCCTTCAAACACCAGCGCGGTGGTATTACGTGAAACGTTAAGCTGGCTGGCAAGCTGGCGGCAAGAGGGCAGTGCGGTATCCGCCGGGAAAATCCCGCTCAGAATGGCGTTGATCAAACATTCGCGGACTTGCTCCTGCAATCCACGCTGGCCGTCAAAATTCACATTCAACAGGTGACGAATCATGCTGCACTCCTTCGGATATATCGCGTAATGCGATGGAGCAAATTCCATACCAGCTTCCTGTTAACTGACACACTCATTCGCCAGAACTGGCTCTATTCACAAAAGCGCAAGCCTCCCTATTGTAAAAACGCAGTCACGAAAAACACACGATGTCGTATTTAGGCATATATCTTGCAACGCTTCCGGCACACCTGGGATATACCGGTCTGGCACATTAAATAAGGGTGGAGAGATGAAAAACGTATTCGGCAAATATTGTCTTGCAGCCATGATCTCTTTGGCGTTTTCCTTACACGCAGTCGCAGCGGATTTACCCGAAATAGAAAAATCTGGCACCATGAAAGTGGCGACCGAGGACGATTACGCGCCATTCAACTTTATGAATAATGGCCAGACGGATGGTTTTAACAAGGATATGCTTGAGGAATTACGCAAGTACGCAAAATTCAATATTAACCAAAGTATCTTACCGTGGACGGGATTACTCGCTGCGGTTTCCACCGGCCAATACGATATGGCACTCACCGGTGCGGTAATTACCGATGAACGCCTCAATGTCTTTAATTTCACCCCGCCGTGGGCTTCTGCGCAGCACTATTTTGTCAAACGCGCCGACGATAAAACCTTAAATACCATTGCCGATCTCAGCGGTAAAAAAGTGGGCGTCCAGGCGGGCAGTGCGCTGCTGGCGCGTTTGCCGGAGCTGAAAGCGATGCTGGAGAAAGTGGGCGGAAAACTCGGACCGGTGGTGGAGTACCAGTCCTATCCGGAAGCCTACGCCGATCTGGCGAACAAACGCGTTGATTACGTCATTAACGTGGTGATTTCCGTCAACGATCTGGTGAAAGCCAAACCGAAGGTCTTTGCTAAAGGCCTGGCCGTTTCCGGTCCGGGCTACATGGCGTGGCCGATCCCGAAAAACTCACCTGAGCTGCTGAAATTTATGACCGGTTTTATGAACCATATGACTGAAACCGGCAAGCTCACTGAGCTGCAGAAAAAGTGGTTTGGCGAAACCTATGAACTGCCGAAAGAGCCGATCACCAGCGCCGAGCAGTTCCACAAGTTAGCCGGTTTGTAAGTAACCTGCGGCGGGCAACCGCCGCCCGTTTTCACAGGAGGGAACATGGACTTAATCTCATGGCAGTTATTGATTGAAGGCGCATGGACGACCCTCTGGATCTCAGGCGTGGCGATTGCGTTCGGGGTGGTTATTGGCCTGGTTATCGCCTTTATCCGCATGATGAAGATCCCGTTTATTGACCAGTTTCTGGTGGTTTACATCAGCCTGGCGCGTGCCACGCCGCTGGTAACGCTGGTGCTGTTTCTGTTTTTATCCCTGCCGACGCTCGGCATTAACCTGGATAAAACGCTGGCGGCGATTGTCGCGCTGACGCTGAACACCTCGGCGTTTAACGCGGAAATCTGGCGCAACGCTTTCCGAAACTTCCCCCGTGAACAGCGGGAAGCGGCGGAGTCTGTGGGGATGCGGCGCTGGACCTATTTCCGCCACATCATGTTGCCGCAAATGTGGATCGAAAGCCTGCCTGCGCTGGTCAACGAGATGTCGTTTTTGATCAAAGGCAGCCCGGCGATTGCGGTGATTGGCGTGGTGGATTTAACGCGCGTGACCAACCGGATCTCCTCTGTGACCTATGAACCGCTGTCGCCGATCCTCGCTGCGGCGCTGTTATACGTGATTATTATCGGTCTGTTGCTGAAGTTGCAGGGCGTAGCAGAACGCAAAGCGAAGCGCCTGGCGCGATAAAAGGCGGAGGATTTATGAATCAATGGGGAATTATTTGGGCCGCGCGTGAGAGTTTTTACAACGGCCTGCTGGCGACGTTAGAGTTATTTATTATTGCCGCCGTGGTTGGGTTATTGATCGGTGTGCTGTTTTGCTACCTGATGGAATATCAGAACCGTGTTGTTCATCGCCTGATTATTGCTTTTGTCAGCCTGATGCGGGCAATACCGTTTTTGATTCTGGCGTATCTGCTTTATTACGGTTTACCGCAGTTAGGTATCAGCATGGACGCCTGGACCGCAGGGTTATTAGCCCTGGTAATTTATCATGGTGCCTATTTCTTCGAAATATTACGCAGCCAGCGCAGAATATTCTCCTCAGGCTATATTGAAGCTGCCGTATCGCAAGGTTTTTCTCGTTATAAGATCTTCCTGCGCATTATTTTGCCGAATATTGTCTCTTCCGCGCTGCCCTTAATGGGCAATCAGTTGATTATTTGCCTGAAGGACACGGCGTTTCTGTGCATTATTACCGTGCAGGAGATCACCGCCGCCGCGAACAGTGTGCAGTCCACGTACTTTATTCCGTTTAACGCCTTTATTGTCGCCATTGCGCTGTACTGGGGCATCAGCATTCTGCTGGAGTTGCTGATTAAGCGGTTGAGCCATTACGGAGCGAAAAGAGGAATGACCCATGCCTGAAGCAAACGCGGTAAGCATCAAAAACCTGTCCAAACAGTTTGATAACGTGGAAGTGCTGCGCGATATCAATCTGACCGTAAAGAAGGGCACGGTGGTCAGCATTCTGGGGTCGTCCGGTTCAGGGAAATCGACGCTGCTGCGCTGTATGAACTGGCTGGAACAGCCGGATCGCGGTGAAGTACGCATCAGCGGGCAGCGCATCGGTGTGGATGAAAAAACCGGCAAAGCGATGTCGCATAAAGATCTCTCACACATCCGTGAACGGGTTGGCATGGTGTTCCAGAGCTTTAACCTGTGGCCGCATTTATCCGTGTTGCACAACGTCAGCGAAGCGCTGGTGCATGTGAAGGGGATGAAGCGTGAACAGGCGAATGAGATTGCCCACCGGCAACTGGAAAAGGTCGGCATGAACCATAAAGCCGATGTCTACCCGATAACGCTGTCCGGCGGGCAGAAGCAGCGCGTGGCGATTGCCCGTTCGCTGGCGATGTCGCCGGAGGTGATTTTATTTGATGAACCCACTTCAGCGCTGGATCCGGAACTGGTTAACGAAGTGCTGGGCGTGATGAAAGATCTCGCTGCAGAGGGTTACACCATGGTAGTGGTGACGCACGAGATGGATTTCGCCCGCCAGGTATCGGATGAAGTGGTGTTTCTGGAAAAAGGGCTGCTGATCGAGAAAGCACCGCCCGAGAAATTTTTCACCAACCCGGATTCGGACAGGGTGAGAAAGTTTTTGCAATCCAGTCGCTGAAGGCGGCAATTGAGAACCGAAAAAACAGACCGCTTATCGTTGTTTTCGAGCGGTGCCGCACTTTGAAATATCTGACAGGATTGTATTGGACTTGCCATTGCGAAGCGGCTACTGCGGTTATAAAATCACCACCTAAGTGAAATTTCACTCATTGTTAGGGTAACGCGTTCAGGGAGATTTATATGAAAAAATGTGATGAGTTCGACGGTTTCTGACAGACAACTTTTTTACAGGCGGAGCTCAGGCTCCGCTTTTTTTATCTAATGACAGGGAATTGTCTATGGAAATCAGTCCGACAGCGTGGCAAGTCATCAGCAATCTGCTTGTTTTTGGCGGTATTTGTACCGCTGTCCTTACCATCCGATTTAACGTGAAGATGGCCCGGAAAACCCAAACGGCGACCTTTCTTTTTGAAAGCAGAAAAGACAGTGAATACATTGATGGTCTGCATACACTTCGGCGCGTTCGCGACTCCGGGAAATCCTTCCGTTCATATGTGTTCCCTGTTGCAGAAAATCTTTCAAAGGATGAGAACTACGAAGGACGAAAAATACAATACATTCTTAATTTCTATGAGCGTATGGCGGTAAGCATAAGAGCAGGTATTTATGAGGAAAACATGCTTAAGCAGGCCTCATACACGACGGTAATAGACACCTACGAAACCGCTGAGCCGCTGATTAAGGCGTTACGGGAAAAACTGCGTACTTCTCTTACTTATCAGGAGTTCGAATGGTTGCATAAACGCTGGAAAAACAAGCCGCTTAAGAACAATAAAACAATCTGACAAGCCCCTGGCAAATTGACTCAGTTATCTTCATTTTTCTGCGATGCCCGCGCCTGGGCTGCTGTTTTCGCGAACGTTGGCCCGGTAAGCGTCGGTTACAACAGAGCAAGACAGGCAGAAAGCCTGCCGCAAAGCACAATGTGTTACTGCGGATCGTTGCACTCTGCCGAACGTAGTCAAACGTCCGTCCCCTTAATGCTGAACATTTTCCGATGAAAGCCCCATTTTCACCTGAGGGCGAAAAAAATCCTCATGCAGCGCCACCTGGTTACGCCCGCGTTTTTTCGCGTGATACAGCGCGGTGTCGGCCGTGCTATACAGCGTCTCGAAATCGCTGTCTTTATGCCCCAGGCTGACACCAAAACTGGCGGTTACCAGTTGCTGGGGGAGCACTTCCAGTGGCGAGGCGTTCAGCGACGAGTGAATATAACTGGCCGTGATCATCGCCTCTTCAACACGCGCTTTGGGCAGAACAATGGTGAATTCCTCGCCACCAACGCGACCGATCGCCGCGCTTTGCGGCACGGCGCGGCGAATACGCGCCACCAGTGCGCAAATCACGCGGTCGCCCATCGGGTGACCGTACTCATCATTAATGCGTTTGAAATGATCGATATCGAGCAGGATCAGCGCCACATGGCCGGTGGTCAGACCCTGGTTAATGTGATTAATGATCGCGCTGCGGTTAAACACGGCGGTCAGCGGGTCGTGCGTCGCCTCATATTCAAGGCGCGCCGCCAGCTGTTGCAACTGCTCATTCATGCGATTCAGTTCGCGCTCAGCGCGATCACTGCGCGAAATCAGGCGATACGATTCACGGATCAGGCGCTGGTAGTTTTTCGCCACCGCCCACAATTTTTCACGGCAGGCATCCGCCGTCAGCCTGTCGTCGGCAGCGGCCAGACGAGCATCTTCGAGGACGGAATAGTCCTCCTTGAATAGCTCATTGATATCTAGCATGCGTTAATGTCCGGGATAAGAAAAACGGTCAGCGACGGGAAATCGATGCGTAGCTCCTGGCCAAACTCCTCGGAGATATCGTCTTCCGCGTCATAGTACCAGTGCAGCTCACACACCGCGCCGTCTCGGGCGTAATCATTCAGGCTTTCGAACAGCGTAAATAACAGCTTTGTGCTGGAGCTGTTGAAGTAGCTCAGCGCCACATGTAGCTGGAGTGGGGCGTCCGTCTGCTGGCCACTCTGCAACCAGCCTTCCAGCGCATCCATCAATGGGCGGAAAAACGCGGCGGCATTCTCCGGGTAGGCTTCGCCTTTCAGCATCAGGCGTTGGGCGGCAAAATCAAATTTCACCTCCGGCGTCGCGGCGGTGGCGGGCAATTCAATAGCCGGCGTCAGTGTCATATCAGTCATGGCAGAACGTTGCCTTTAAGTGAAAGGCGGACAGCGAACCCGCCGCCAGAGGGTGAATGCGATATTCCAGCGGCAGGCTGGTATCCCGCGCCATGGTCAACAAACCGATGTTCGCGCCTTTACTGGTCGCCGGGGCTTCACTGCGCAGCCCCTGTTTCCAGGCATCGCGGATCTCCGCCTGCGACATACCGCGCAACACATCGAGATTTGTCTGCAATAACGTAGATGCTTCCGGCCCCACCAGGTTTGCGGTTTCGAGATAATAGTGAGTTTGATCCATATGAAAGCAGACCGAACCGAAGCGCAGCTCTTGCTGTTCAGTCGATAAATAGCGGTCATCTGAGGAGTAACGCACAATGTTTTGCCCCATCTCGATAAAAGCCGAGAACAGCTTTCTGCGCGTTACCGCTGAGGATTCGTGTTTATCCAGCCATGTGCGAATGACTTCACCCAGCGAAACAATATGCTGCTGGGAAAAATAGCCCGTATAAAAAAGCTCAACGGCGTTTTGCCGTTGCAGCGTAAAAAGGGGCAACAGAACGGCTTCTTTGACCTGCAGGTCGTTTATTTGCATGTTGTTCACCAGCGAAAACCAAACCACGTCATGTCATCGCGCGAGGCTTGCTGCCCCTGCCAGGCTTTCAGCGCCGCGAGCAGGGCGTCGGAAAGTGCAGGCATTGGCAGCGTGCGGTTTTGCGCTAACAGTGACTGAATACGTTTTTTGCCAAACATTACATTGCGCGGGCCGCCTGGCTGGTCGGTCGCGCCATCAGAAACAATCAAGAACGTGTCGCCACGACGTAATGGAGCCTGGTAGCGCTGCCACTGGTAATCCACTGGCGTGTCGGTGTAACCCACACCTTTGCGGCAGCTTTCAAGCGTTGTTGCGCTGTCTTTTTCCGCGCTGAGTACGAAAGCGTGCATCCGCGCGCTCGCCCAACTGACCTGCTCATGTTGCGTGTCGACAAACAGAACAAGGGCGTCACAGCCATCGTTGGACTGGCTGCGATCGGCAGAAGGATGCACCTGGCTGAGCGTCTGTTTGATATGTTGATTAATCAGGCTGAGCAGTTGTTCCGGCGCGTTCGCTGGGGCGAGGCTGAGCGCTTTTTCCAGCGCCGAGGAGAAAATAAAAGTCATAAACGCGCCGGGAACGCCATGCCCGGTGCAATCCGCCAGCACCATCAACCAGCCATTTTCCACGCGCTGAAAAGCGTAGATATCGCCGCCAACACAGTCACGCGGGTGCCAGTGCAGGCACCAGTCATCAAGCGTTTTTTCAATGGTGTTACGCGAGCGGCTCAGCATCGATTCCTGAATAATGCGGGCATATTCAAGGCTTTGCATAATTTGCAGATGCTGCTTGGCCTGTAAGTCCGAGACCGTGCGGATAAGATCTATGCCCAGGCCAATACCGATATATTGCCCCTGCTGGGTGAGGATAAACCCTTCGGTGACGGCTTTGTCGCCAGTTTCGATCACCCGCTCGGACAAATATTCGAGACCGCAATCGGCATCGACGATCAGCGGGTTTTTATCCATAAACGCGATGCAGCTTTTCTGGTCATACAGCTCATGGAAAAACGGACGGCTCATCTGCGACAGAAAAATATGCCGGTTAATCATGCCAATAGGACGGTTATTTTCCAGCACCGGCAGGCCAATTAACGATTTGTGTTCATTGAACAGCGACATGACCTGCACGTTATTGGCATCCGGGGTCACGTGCGGGACGGCAAGGCGCAAGATACCAGCATTAAGCTGTCGTGAAGCGAGCGGTATATCCATGATTCAAACAGCATCCCGATATAAGAATAATCTTAGGTTAAGGCGGATTTGTGACGGTTTGATTTCAATTAAGTAAGCCGATGAATAACGGGAGATTATTGCTCCCTAAGCAAAACCACAGTCATATCTGCGGCGGCGGGCGGAGAGGCGGTAAAAAAAAGCCCGCACTTGTCAGGCGGGCAAATAATACTGGAAGCAATGTGAGCAATGTCGTACCAAATACCTGAGTGATTTGCTCAACTATTCGGTAATGCGAAAGATAATCTTTATCATCTTTGCGGTCAACCCCAAATTTTGTGCGACTTCACCGGCTTAATGCATTGAGTTTAAAAAATTCGCGCCAGCTCACATCATCAACAAAATTACATTCCTTCTGGCGACGTGGATAAGCCCGATGGAAGCGCTTTGTACTGTCTCTTTTTTGCTAATGATGCCGGTCAAACAGTGATCCCTGTTAATGCTTTTGTCAGGTTTTGTCATTACTATCTCTGCGGCTAAAACAGATAACGAGTAAGTGATGACCCTCTTCTGGTGTGTAGTGCCAATATTGCTGCTATTTTTCGGCAAAGCGTGGAGTTCGGCGAAAATTCGCGAGTATTACAGCCGTTCGCAGCGTGCGCTCGAGGCGACGGTTGCCGCTGAGATGGATAATCAGCAACCCTCCTGGATAAACGATGCCGATCAGCGTGCGCAATTTAGCGCCTCGCTGTGCGAACAGTGCCTGAAAAAAGAGGTGCCCGACTGGTTTCTGGAGAGCATTGCCGGTAACGAAGAGGGAATGGGGTTTCTTACCCGGCACGCCGCGCTGATGGAAACCTTTGGCGCGCCATTTTGCGATCAGGTGCAGGCTGCCGCTGAACTGGTTGACAGCGCCTGGCAACGTTCAAAATTGCGCGGCTACTAAGGTACACCCGCTAATATCAATAGCTGTTTTCGCCGTCGATGCCTTATGTAGTGCATCTGCCGCTTGTCCTTTGCTTAACGCCTGCGAAGGCGCAGCGTAAACGCTGCCGGCAGGCAGAATGATGATGCCGCAATTCCGGTACTGCCGGTCAGTTCCTGCTTTCACGCCGTATTCATACCCGCCGTTTTTCACTTTTTAACACGCCTCTTTTACTCGACAGGGAAGTGAAACGATAGTGCTTGCCTGAAAGTCAAGAATGCGTATAGTTCTCATTCTCTTTGGTGTTTGTGGGCGCAGCAAGGATCTTCCCCCGCAATAACAGTGAGCGTGAAGGCTGACAGGGAACACTGAAAAGCCGTGACGAGCTGCGCCGGGCCGCATCTGCCCTCATCAAACGATCGCGCACAGGATGCGTGGCGTGGGCGCTCGTCTGCCCTGATGACATTAACGGTAAAGGATCCCCCATGAAGATGAAAACGTCCGTGCTGGCTCTGCTGGCGGCGATGGCGCTTGCCGGTTGCAGCGCACATACCACCACCAGCGCACAGCCTGTGGCACCGGCAGCAAAACCTGCGGCGGCGCAGTTACCAGAGAGCGTGGTGAAACGCGAACTGGCGAGCGGTCTGTATGAAATGGCGATCAGCCCGCAAGGCGATGCACTGTATGTTTCCAGCGCGGAAGGCTTTAAAGATGTGCAGGGCGGAGTGGTATACAAGCTGGATCCGAAAACACTACAAACCCTCGGCGCGACCCACACCGATCTGAAAAACTTTGGCATGGCTATCTCCCCGGATGGCAAAACCGTGTATGTCACCAATTCGCTGGACGGCGGCGTGAGCGCCATCGACACCAGCACCGGCAAATTGCTTACCCGTACCCTGTTCCCGGAACGCAACGAGAAAGGCCAGCCGTACGGCGCGCGTGAAATTGTGCTGCATAACGGCAATTTATATATCGGTGCCGTTGCCGATCCGGCGCTGGTGTGGGTGGTTGACGCGAAGACCCTGAAGGTAAAAGCGCGTATCAAAAACGCGGGCAAATGGGTGACCGGTCTGCACTTCTCTGCGCAGACGCAACGTTTGTACGTGGCGAATGGCGGTGGCGAAATCCTGGTGGTCAATCCGCGCAATAATCGCATTAAGCAACGCTGGAAACCACTGGGCGACAAACCGGCGCTGCTGTTGAATATCGCTGAAGATGAGGCTACCGGCCGCTTGTTCGTCACCGACAATTCAAAAGCCAAAACCACGCTGGTGCTGGATATCCACAGCGGCAAAATTGTGAAACAGCTTGAGGGCGATGCGCTGGCGGTGAAATTCAATGCCAGACGTCATGAAATCTACATTACCCGGCGCGAGTCCGGCAAAGTGCTGAGCCTTGATGCAACCAGCTATGCGGTAAAACAGCGCTGGGATCTGCCGCCGCATCCAAACAGCCTGCTGCTTTCCGCCGATGGTCAGACGCTGTTTGTCACCGTCAAACAGGCATTCAACAAAGATCACTCCACCAGTGGCCCGGATAGTGTCGTCAGGATCGATCTGAACAAGTAATGATACTGGCCTGGAAACGGGCCATTTCTTTTTTTATTTCAATAGCTAACGATGATGAATAACCGCAAAAAACATTCAATACCTTTGCGCAAGACCGTGCTTGCACTGGCCATTGGCGCGGCCGCACATAGCGCACAGGCGGCGACGGCTGACGCCAGCGTTAAACCGACTCACGAAGAGACCATGGTCGTGCAGTCCGCCACCGGCAGTGATTTCAGGCCCGGCGGCAGTGAACTGGTGCCCGCATTTCTGGACGGACAAGTGGCGCATGGCGGCCGCCTTGGCGTGCTGGGCGAGCAAAAAGCGATGGATGTGCCGTTTAACGTTATCGGTTACACCTCGAAGCTGGTGCTGGATCAACAGGCGAAAACCATCGCTGAGGTGGTCAGTAACGATGCGGGCGTGCAGGTCGGGCAGGGTTACGGCAACTTCGCCGAAACGTACCGTATTCGCGGCTTCCAGCTTGATGGTGACGACATGTTGATGGGCGGTCTGGCGGGCATTGTGCCGCGCCAGATTGTCGATACCCAGATGCTGGAGCGCGTGGAGATTTTTAAAGGTTCGAATGCGCTGATGAACGGTTCTGCGGGTTCGGGAGTCGGCGGGATGATTAACCTCGAACCGAAACATGCCGACGACACACCGCTCACCCGCGTGGGCGTCGATTACACCACCCGCTCGCAAGTCGGCGGTTCGCTGGATGTGGGGCGTCGCTACGGTGATAACAACCAGTTCGGCGTGCGCATGAACTTGCTGCATCGTGAAGGGGATGCCGCGGTGAAAGATGATCATCGCCGCACGACGGCGGCATCGATTGGTCTCGATTACCGTGGCGAGCGCTTGCGCACGTCGCTGGATCTCGGTTACCAGAACAAAACGGTTCACGGCGGCGAAATGGGCGTTAATATCAGCGCCGTCGACTTTATTCCGACGCTGCCGGATACCCGCAAAAACTACAGCCAGCGCTGGGCGCACAGCGATATTGAGAACGAATTTGGCCTGGCGCGCGCCGAATACGATCTGACCGATGACTGGACAGCTTACGGCGCGTTCGGCGGCCAACATGCTCATGAAGACGGCACCTACGGCGCGCCTAAACTGTTCAATAAAAACGGTGACGCGACCTTCAGCCGCATGGATACGGTGCGGATTTCCGACTCCTGGAGCGGCATGGCCGGGTTGCGCGGTAACTTCGATACCGGTTTTGTTTCCCATAAAGTGAACGTCGGTTATTCGGCGAATATCAAGCGCGATCGCGTGGCCTGGACCCAGTCCGATCAAAAAAATCTGCCGGTGGTGAATATTTATGATCCTTCGGCTATTCCGCTGCCGGACAATTTGACCCATAGCGGCAACTACAGTGACCCGCTGACAACCGCGCGCTACCGCTCGCAGGGTTATACCCTGAGCGACACGCTCGGCGTATTTGAGGACCGGCTGCTGTTTACCGTGGGCGCGCGTCACCAGAAATTGTGGGTGCGCAACTACAGCAATGCCACCGGTGCGGAAACCACCACTGCGCGTTATACCCAGGATCGCTGGATGCCGACGTACGGCGTGGTCTATAAGCCGTGGGATGTCGTCTCTTTCTACGCCAACCATACCGAAGCGTTGCAGCCAGGCGGCGTAGCGCCGAAGACAGCGGAAAATCGCTATCAAAGCGTGGGGATTGCGCATTCTAAACAGAACGAAATCGGCGTGAAAACGGACTTTGGTCGCATCGGCGGTACGCTGGCGCTGTTTGAAATCAAAAAGCCGACCGGCATTCTTAACAGCGCGACCAATGTTTACGGGCTGGATGGTGAGCAGCGTAACCGCGGCGTGGAGTTGAATCTGTTCGGTGAGCCGGTGTTCGGTCTGCGTCTGAATGGCAGCGCGACCTGGCTGGATGCCGGGTTGACGAAAACCAAAGATGGTATCAATCAGGGTAACCGGCCGATTGGTGTGGCAAAGTTCTACGGCGTGATGGGGGCCGAGTATGACATCAAACCGGTCGATGGCCTGACCGCCACGGCACGAGTGAACTATACCGGCTCGCAATATGTAAACACCGCCAATAGCCGCAAACTCGACAGTTACACCACACTCGATCTTGGCCTGCGCTACCGTATGCAGCTGAATGCGGAGAAAAACGAGATGGTCTGGCGCGTGGGCGTGGATAACGTCACCAACGAGAAATACTGGGCCAGCGTAGAAGACAACGGCACCTATATTTACCAGGGCGATCCGCGTACCGTAAAAGTCTCAATGAGTTACGACTTCTGATAGGTGTTTTATCCGGCGGGCGTGATGCCCGCCTGTTGCAGGCTTTTCAATACTTCCCGCATCCCACGGCTCACCACTTTATCCTGACGCATCACCAGCGCTAACTGGCGCTGGAGCGGCGGCTGCACCGGTTGTACGCGCAGGCCCTGGCGGTCCTCTTCAGCCTGAACCGCCACGCCGGGCACGATGCTGTAACCCAACCCGGCGCGCACCATGCGTTTTATCGCTTCAATACTGCCCAGCTCCATCACTGGCGCGAGGGTGACACCACCTGCGCTAAACCACTGTTCTATGAGCAGGCGCG
The DNA here is from genome assembly GCF_039409795.1 of Kosakonia sp. PSU_27. NCBI lineage: Bacteria > Pseudomonadati > Pseudomonadota > Gammaproteobacteria > Enterobacterales > Enterobacteriaceae > Kosakonia > Kosakonia sp. PSU_27. The sequence goes on from NZ_JBCIVK010000003.1 coordinate 192,544, forward strand.
TGCTGCTGCCGGATTCGAAAATAATCAGCGGCAGGGGGGCAAGCGTTGCCGGTGTTGGCAATAAAACGCCGTCAGCGTCGTGGGCTGCGATCGCCACAAATTCTTCGGTAAATAGCGGTGAAATCGCCAGATTACGTCCGTTGGCGGGCAGCGTCACAAGGCCGATATCGATACGGTTTTCTTCTACCGCGCGCACGATATCACTGGTGTTGCCGGTGCGCACCCCGACTGACAGTAACGGGAACTCGCGGTGCAACTTTTGCAGCAGCGGCGGCAACAGATGAATACAGGTCGTCGCGCCGGTGCCTATCGTCACGCTGCCGCTGACCGCGTGCTGATGCTGTGCCACCGACTGCACCGCGGCGCTGACGGCATTTTCGATCTCTGCACAATGCGCCAGAAAGGTTTCTCCGGCGGCGGTGGCACGCAGACCACGCCCGGAACGTTCAATCAGGCGAACGTGCAGGGCCTGTTCAAGCTGGCGGATTTGCAGGCTGACGGCGGGTTGCGAAATGCCTAGCACCTCTGCGGCGGCGGTAAAACTGCCACGGGCAAGCACCAGCTTAAACGTCGCTAACTGGTCAAAGCTGAAGTGGGGCATGGCAAAGTTTTCCTTATAACGGTGATAAGCGCAGCCTGGTGCCGTGCGGGCGGCGTTACCGGTAGCCTGTAGATATCATCAAACGGGGAACAGTTTATGGAAATTATTGACGCGCAAGAACACCATCTTAGCGCGATTGTGCAGATTTATGCTTATCATGTGATGCACGGTAACGCCACGTTCGAAACCGAAGCGCCGGACATGGATGAAATGCGTACGCGGCTGGCGAAAACCCGCCACAATGGCTTGCCGTGGTATGTCGCCGTGCATGAAGGGCAGGTTCGGGGCTACTGCTATTTATCGCGTTATCGCGAGCGACGGGCGTATCAGTACACGCTGGAAGATTCCATCTATGTTGATGACAACTTTCGCCAGCAAGGCGCAGGCAAAGCGCTACTCGCCCGCGCGGTAGTCTGGGCGGAGCAAAACGGTTACCGCCAACTCATCGCCAATGTTGGCAACAGCGAAAATGAAGGTTCATTACGGCTGCACAGCCGCGCCGGTTTCGTGATTATCGGCACGCTGAAAAGCGTCGGTATGAAGCACGGGCGCTGGCTCGATACGGTACTGATGCAGCGCCCGCTGGGGGAGGGGGATGGCACGCTTCCGCAGCCCGGGTAAGCGAGCAGCCCGCGCAGCGCGGGTTATTTCAGGCGCTTTTCTGCGATGCCATACACGGTGTGGCGTTCGCGTTTTCCGACAGAGACAACGAACACCACAATCCGTCCATCGGTCAACTGGTAGACGAGGCGATAACCTGAAGCGCGCAGTTTGATTTGGTAGCTATCAGGTCAATGGCTGAGTCTGTTTGCTTCAATCCTCGGTGCTTTAACCACCTGAGCAATTTTCTTTTTAAACTGCTCGCGAACAGGGCTGCCTAACTTTCGCCACTCTTTTAACGCGCGTTCATCGAAATCCAGTTGATAAACCATACAACCTCCTTGTTTGCTAAAAGCGGCCTTTCCCTGGCCGCATTGATGTATCAGCGTTTCATCACAAATCGTCCAGCGTCACACGAACCGGTTTCGGATCACGTAAACGCTCACGCACGATTTCGATCAATTGGCGATCCTCATCATTAAGCAGTGTGCGCTGAAACGGTAGCTTGCCGTTCTCGGCAACATACTCGAGCGTCTGTCGCAGGAGCTCGGAAGGTGTTACGCCAGGTTTTTCCAGAGCGGCAAAGGAACGCGCTTTTAAATCGTCATCGATACGAACATTCAAATTGCTCATGGATTTACCCCTGTCATTACGTTTGTAATGACGAAATGGCTAGGTTAAGACCTTGATGCAACCGCAGCCAGGCAGATCAGGACAATTCTTCTGCTGTCACAATGCGCTCAAACGCATTCAGTTCCGCCAGCTTGCCGTGATACCACTGATCGCAAAATGCGCTGCCTAAATGGTCTGCCAGGTAAGCGCACTGGCGAAACGCCTCCAGCGCAGGTTGCTGGAACAATGGCAGATCGGGCGAGGCGTGGGTGAAGTTGGCCAGCGCCTCATCATCAATACGCTCCAGGACGTATAACATACCCGTCAGTAACGTCGCCATCACCAGATAAGGGTTGGCGTCCGCGCCCGCCAGGCGATATTCGATCCGCCGGTTGCGCGCATCAGAGCAGGGAATGCGCAGTGCGGCGTTGCGTTTGTTGTAACCCCAGGAGTGAAAAAGCGGTTCGTCCAGATTCTTACGCAACCGCCTGAACCCATTAACGCCCGGCGCCATGATCGCCAGCGACGCGGGCATCAGTTCCAGCATGCCGGCAAGGGAGAGCCGCACCATCTCATTGGGTGCCTCTGCCGGGCTGGCAAACACATTGTCGCCATTCGCGTCATTAAGGCTGACGTGAAAATGCAGGCCATTACCGGCCAGTTCTGAGAAGGGTTTCGCCATAAAATTGGCCTGATAGCCGAATTTCCCGGCCACGGTGCCGGTAAGTTTGCGCAGCGCCAGCACCTGCTCGCAACTATCCACCACGTTGTGCGAATGGCACATGTTCAGCTCAAACTGTCCGGCCTCGGCTTCGCTAACGATGCCGGATAAGGGAAGACGTTGCGCTGCCGCCATACTTTCCAGCTCTTCAATAAACGCAGAGTAGGCCGACGGCACGGCCAGATGAAAACAGCCCTGCGGGCGGTTTTGCTGTGCAGCGGGGTCAACAAGGTAGAACTCCATTTCCGCTGCCACCACCGGGTAAAGACCATGCTGGTGAAACTGACGCAGCACATTTTGCAATATGACTCTTGGCTCCAGCGGCCAGGGCATATTATTGCTGTCGAGCATGGTTAATAATAATTGCGCGTTATGGCGCGGATCGTGCGCGCTCGGGCGTAGCGTGCCGGAAACGGGTAAGCATACATTATCAGGCTCTTCGTTAATAAGTCTGTCGGGTGAAGAGGTGATTATTTTCCCTTCGCGATCCATGGCGTAAACAGATTGCGGAAAATAACAACCCGAGCTTAGCGAAAATAAGTTTTCGACGGCGACTCTTTTTCCGCGGAATGTGCCATGGGTATCGTTAAGATATATATCAACGTGTTTTGTTTGCGGGTGTTCGTTCAGATACGCCTTGATTTCATGAGAAAAATTCTGCTGAAGCTGTCTGATCTCCTGATCCACCATCAACACAGATCGCGAATGCAACGGTGTTGGAAATGTTGTGGTGGTAAAAAAGGTGCGGATATTTTTCAGCAGCGGAATAGTCATCAGCGAGTTCATATTTTTTCTTTCTGTCAGGCCTTTTGGCGGTGAACTCAGCATAAAAGAGCGCTTTTTATTTTGATATAAACGCCGCGTAAAAAGGAAATACGCGGCGATAAAAATAGTATAAAAATGGCGCGTTTAAAGCGTGGAAGGCATTTTTAGCAGCGGCGAGGGCGCGCTATCCGCGAAATGCGTTTTTACCCAGTCGAGTGTTTTGCGCTGGCCTGGAAAAGTGAGCAATTCGTGGGCATCGGCAAAGCTGACCCAACGGTATTCGCTGTGCTCGTGGTTAAGCGTTATCTCGCAGGCTTCATCGACGTACGCAACAAACACCGGCACGACGGTGATGGCGTCGCGGTGCGCTTCGTAAAACTGCTCGCAGCAGTCGGCGGAATAGAGTTCGCTAAGCTGCAAGCCTGTCTCTTCCTGAGCTTCACGCAGTGCGGTTTGCCAGGCCGTTTCACCGTGTTCAATGCCGCCTGCAATCTGGCACCACAGGCCGTTAAGCATTTTACCACTGCGTTTAAGCAGCAGAACGCGCCAGCCCGCTGCGGAGTTGCACAGCACAAACAGGGCTATCGAAAAGCAGCGTATCGGGATTTCCTTACTCATTGTTTTCTCCGTGTTAATGGCTAAAGCAGCAATATCAGGGGCTCGACAGGGCTTGTTATGGTTTCGCGCAAATGGCCTTTTTCCTGATTTTTCACAACAACCAGGCAGCAGATCGGTTACACTCGCGGCACAGAAAAGCCACATGACAGGAGGTTTGTATGCTGGAAAAATTACGTACCCGCGAGGGGAAAAAATTTATCATTGCGGTGGTGATTGTATTCCTGGTTGCCGTCAGCGTCATTTCGAAAGTGACCTTCGAGGGCGTTGAAGATCAGTACAATTTGCCGATGGAATCCTGGACGGTAACGATGTTTATCATGCAGGGCGCATGGGTTGCTATCTACAGCCTGATGTTCACCATCATTGGATCGTTGCCGTTTGGTTTTTATTTCCTCGGCCCGAAAGACGATCGCGGCTAATCCTTCCCGCCCTGGCGTGCTGTCGGGGCTGCCTCTCTTGCGCCTTAATCGAAATCGTGATCTCTCGCGTCCTCAGCGTAAAGTTCTGCAGTAAGCCACAGTGACCGATTGGTTAACTGCCACTACATTCATTGGCCTGTACAGGCTGCTGTTTCTCGCTTTAAGAAGCGTTTTTACCGCGCAATAACACATTCGCCAACAATTAAAGATCAAAAAATAACCGCCGATAGAGATCTCACAGGGAGTTCGTGCTGAAAGGAAGATGACGTAAAGGCTGACTCCAGGAGAGCCGTAATGGCCAGAGAACGTGTGACCAAAAAAATGAGCACCCGCGCGCAAATGTTGCTGACGGGGGCCATCACCATCACCCTCGGTTTTGTGGTAACTATCGGGGTACTGAGCTGGCAGTCCAGCAGTGAACAAAAACACCTCGCCGAACAATATCTGCAAAAAATTGCGGAAAGCCAGGCGCTGACTATCCAGCAACAACTGAACTATGCCCGCGATGTGGCGCATAACCTCGGTCACAGCATGATTGCCTTGCCAGAAGCCGGGATCACTGACCGCCAGGCGGCAGATAAACTGCTGATCTCCGCCCTGCGCGATAATCCGGACTATCTCTCTATCTCGGTTATTTTTGAAGAAAACGCCTTTGACGGTCGCGATGCAGAGTTCGCCGACAAACCCGATCAGGCACCGAAAGGCCGCTATGCCTTTTTTGTCGACCACGATCAATCCGGTAATTTTAAGCTCCACCCGCTGATCTCGATCTTTACGCCAGGCCAGGGTGATTACTATCTGCTGCCGCAAAAAAGCCAGAAAGACACGTTAATTGAGCCTTACAGCTACGCCTATAACGGCGTGCCGACGCTGCTGACCTCAGTGGCGGCACCGATTGTCAGTGGTGGCAAACTGCATGCGGTTGTGACATCGGATATTTCGCTGGCCTCATTGCAGCAGAAAGTGAATCAGATCAAACCGTGGGAAGGGGGCGGCTATGCGGTGCTGCTCTCTACCGCCGGAAAGGTGATTTCTTACCCGGATAAAAACCTGACCAGTAAGCCTTACCCGGGTAAAACAGAGGGCTTCACCAGTAAAGTCGTGGAACAAGATGATCCGATCCTCGGCGAAAAAGCGCTGATCACCTGGCAGCCAGTCTCTATTGGCAACAGTACCGATAACTGGTATCTCGGCGTCGTTGCGCCGGTGAGTTCGGTGATGGCGGCGGCCAACCGTCAACTGATGTACGCCATTGTTCTGGGGGTTATCAGCATCCTGTTGGTGTGTGCGCTGCTCGGCCTGATCTTCAGCCGTAAAGTGTTGAAGCCGATTGGTGGCGAACCGCTGGAAGGGGCGAATATCGCGCTGGCGGTCGCGGACGGCAAACTCGATAACGCCATCCCGGTGAAAGGTAACGATCGCAGCAGCCTGTTCTATGCCCTGCATACCATGCAGGCGCAGTTACGGCAGATTGTCGGGCAGATCAAAGAAGCCAGTGACTCGGTGCGTCAGGGAGCCGGGGAGATTGTCAGCGGCAACATTAACCTCTCTTCGCGTACTGAACAGCAGGCCGCGGCGCTGGAACAGACCGCCGCCAGTATGGAGCAGTTTAGCGCCACGGTGAAACATAACGCCGCCAACGCCCACCAGGCGACGGCGCTGACTGCCAATGCCACGCAGATTGCCAGCCGGGGTGAAACGCTGGTCGGCCAGGTGGTCGAAACGATGGCGAAAATTGACGACAGTGCGAAAAAAATCGGCGATATCACGGCGATCATTAACAGCATTGCTTTCCAGACTAATATCCTGGCGTTGAACGCCGCGGTAGAGGCGGCGCGTGCCGGTGAGCAAGGGCGTGGTTTTGCGGTGGTGGCGTCTGAAGTGCGCAACCTGGCGCAGCGCAGCGCCGATGCGGTGAAAGATATCGGTGCGTTGATTGAGGAGTCCGGCAAACGCGTCGAAGCCGGGGTGCAACTGGTGAATGATGCCGGTCACACCATGCAGGAGATGACGCAGGCGGTGAATTCCGTGCAGACCATCATCAATGAGATTGTCAGCGCCTCGGATGAGCAGGCCAAAGGCATTAGCCAGGTGACAATTGCCGTCAATGAAATGGACGGGGTCACGCAACAAAACGCCTCGCTGGTGCAGCAAATGGCCGCGGCGGCAACGTCACTTGAAGATCAGGCGCAGCAACTGGCGCAGACGGTGCATCAGTTCCGCCTCGACGCGTAACCTGAACAGGGAGTCTGGCAACAGGCTCCCTGCCTTTTTTAGCCGGCAACCAGTTCAATACGGTTATTATCCGGATCCAGAATCACGGCTTCGTAAAAACCATCCCCCGTCCACCGCGCGGCGCTGGCTAACCGGCCCTGCTGACGGGCTTTTTCCGCCATCTTATCCACCGCCCCGACATCTCCGACATGAATAGCGATATGCGCCCAGCCGACAAACTCTGCGGCGTTTGGCGCATCAGCCAGCTCCGGCACGGTCATAAGTTCAATGGTTGGCCCGTTGTGCAGCGACATAAAATAGGATGCAAAACCGGGGCGGTTTTGACTGACATATTTCTCATTGCTGGTGGCGGAAAAAAAGTCGCGCCAGAATGCGCGCTGTTCGTCGAGATGGCGTGTCCAGAGTGCGACATGGGCAATGTTCAAGGTGACCTCCAGGGCGTAGGGGATGTGAATTGACAGCGTAATTCATTTGCACGATTATGCTCATTGTTGCTCTATGTGAGTTTTATAAAGAGGATTTATGCTCGATTATGCAGCTTTCCCCGATCAACGACAAGATCTGATCCGCCAGCGTCTGCAGACGCAGGGACGGGTAGTCTGTGCGGAGTTAGCCGTTGAATTACAGGTTTCAGAGCACACCATTCGCCGGGATTTGCAGGAGCTGAGTAAAGCGGGGATCTGCAAAAAGGTGTATGGCGGCGCGGTGTTGCAGCTGGCAACCGCCGGGAGTTTTACGGAAAGGAAAGAGCAGGACCGGGCAAAAAAAAACCTCCTCGCGCAGCGCTGCGTGCAGCTGCTCAAACCTGGTACCTGCGTATTTATCGATACCGGCACTACCAATCTTGAGCTGGCGAAAGCATTGCCGCCAGCGCTAAACCTGACGGTAGTGACGAATTCACCGGAAATCGCCGTTGCCGCGAGTAAACATCCGCATTGCGACGTGATTATGCTGGGCGGACTGGTGCAGCGCAGCACCGGCGGTTGCGTGAGCGGCCCGGCCATCAGCCAGCTTAATGGGATCATTTTCGATCAGGCGTTTATCGGCGGCTGCGCGATGTCGCCGGAGATGGGGCTGACCGGGTTTGATTACGCCGACTGCGAATTTAAAAAGGCGGTGATCGCCCAAAGCAACCAGGTGGTGGTGGCCTTAACGGCAAATAAGATCCCGGGCGTGGCCCGCTACATTGTTGCCGCCAGCCAGCAGATTGATGTGCTGGTGGTCGAAACCGATCTCAGCAAAGCGTTGCATCAAGCCTTTCGCGCAGAGAATATTGAAATCCTGACGGTTTAAACGCAACCGGCCGTTTTGCGCTTTGCCGCTCAGGGTTGATTTCTTGCCAGCCCACAGCGGAGATGTTAAAAGGTGCCCCTTTAAATGAAACCACAAAGGGGAAGGACGTGAAAAACGCGTCACAGGCGGCGGGAAGCAGCACCGATGCCACGTCGGAAGCAGGGCCAGCACTACAACGAGGTTTAAAAAACCGTCACATTCAGCTGATTGCGCTGGGCGGCGCGATCGGCACCGGGCTTTTTCTGGGTATTGGCCCCGCGATCCAGATGGCCGGGCCTGCCGTGTTACTGGGCTACGGCATTGCCGGGGTTATCGCTTTTCTGATTATGCGCCAGCTCGGTGAAATGGTGGTTGAAGAGCCGGTGTCCGGTTCATTTTCCCATTTCGCCTACAAATACTGGGGACCGTTCGCCGGTTTCCTCTCTGGCTGGAACTACTGGGCGATGTTTGTGCTGGTGGGAATGGCGGAACTGACCGCCGCCGGTATCTACATGCAGTACTGGTTCCCGGACGTGCCGACCTGGATTTGGGCCGCCGCTTTCTTTGTCATCATCAACGCCGTCAACCTCGTCAATGTGCGCTTGTACGGCGAAACCGAGTTCTGGTTTGCGCTGATTAAAGTGCTGGCAATTATCGGCATGATTGGCTTTGGCTTGTGGATGCTGTTTACCGGCCACGGCGGTGAGCGCGCCAGCTTCGATAACCTCTGGCGCTATAACGGCTTTTTCGCCACCGGCTGGCACGGGCTTATCCTCGCGCTGGCAGTGATTATGTTCTCATTTGGCGGCCTGGAGCTGATCGGCATTACCGCCGCGGAAGCCAGCGAGCCGCACACCACCATTCCGAAAGCGGTTAACCAGGTGGTGTACCGCATTTTACTTTTCTATATCGGCTCACTGGTGGTGCTACTGGCGCTCTATCCGTGGATTGACGTCAAAGCTAACAGCAGCCCGTTTGTGATGATTTTCCACGAACTTGACAGCAATCTGGTGGCATCGGCGCTCAATTTCGTCATCCTGGTGGCGTCCCTGTCGGTGTATAACAGCGGTGTCTATTCTAATAGCCGTATGCTGTTTGGTTTGTCGGTACAGGGCAACGCGCCGGCCTTTTTGACGCGCGTCAGCCGCCGTGGTGTGCCGGTGAATTCGCTGTTTCTCTCGGGGGCTATCACCTCGCTGGTGGTGTTGGTTAACTATCTGCTGCCGCAAAAAGCCTTCGCCATGCTGATGGCGCTGGTGGTGGCGACGCTGCTGCTGAACTGGATCATGATTTCACTGGCGCACCTGAAATTCCGCGCGGCGATGCGCCGCAAAGGGCGCGATCCGCAGTTTAAAGCGCTGCTCTTTCCGGCGGGTAACTATCTGTGCATTGGCTTCATGCTGATGATCCTCGTTTTGATGTGCACGATGGACGATATGCGCCTGTCAGCGGTGTTGCTGCCGGTATGGATTGTGTTCCTGTTTGTCGCTTTCAAACTGCTGCGTCGTACGCCGAAGCGCGGGTAATTCGCGCGACTCCCTACCAGATCCGGTGGGCTGCGGCCTGCCGGACGGGTGATGATGTCTATGTCTCAACTGTGATAGCCTCGGATCTTATGGCCAATCGCAGAATATATTGTTGTTATGTCCATTCAGAAAATTGCCAGGATGGCGGGCGTTTCCGTAGCAACGGTTTCACGTGTGCTGAATAACAGCGAATCCGTGAAACCGAAAAATCGTGAACGCGTATTGCAGGCCATCAAGGCGTGCCAGTACCAACCCAACTTATTAGCCCGCCAGTTGCGCACCGCGCGCAGCTCAATGATTCTGGTGTTGGTCTCTAACATTGGTAACCCGTTTTGCGCCGAAGTGGTGAAGGGCATCGAAGAAGAGGCGGAAAAAAACGGGTACCGCATCCTGTTGTGTAACTCCGGTGCGGACATGGCGCGCTCGCGCTCAGCACTCAAATTGCTGTCGGGCAAGATTGTTGACGGCATCATCACCATGGATGCGTGTGCGAAATTGCCGGAGCTGTCCACCATGATTGGCGCCGCGCCCTGGGTGCAATGCGCCGAATACGCCGATAACGGCGACGTCTCCTGCGTGGGCATTAACGATGTCGACGCCGCCCGCTGCGTGATTGACCGCTTAGTTGAGCGCGGCTGCCAGCGCATTGCCATGATTAACCACGATCTGAGCTATAAATATGCCCGGCTGCGTGAACGCGGCTACCGGAGCGGTTTACAGGCAAAACGCCTGCGCTATGAAAATGTGGCGTACGCCCGCGATTTGAGTTTCAGCGCCGGGAAAACCGCGATGCAGCAACTGCTTAATGCGCCGCAACGCCCGGACGCGGTGTTTGCCGTTTCCGATACGCTGGCCGCCGGGGCGCTGCTGGCGATCCATGAAGCCGGGCTGACAATGCCGCAGGATATCGCGGTGGTCGGTTTCGATGGCACTGAACTGGCAGAAATGGTTACGCCGCCGCTCAGCACTATCGAGCAACCTTCACAGGCGATGGGGCGCGAAGCCGTCCGGCTGTTGCTGAACCGCATTGATAACCCGGACAGCCCGCCAGAAAGCGTAATCATGGACTGGCGTTATATTTCCCGCGCCAGCGCCTGACATTTCAGGCATGATGTGTGTAAAGATTTCGCCAGCCGTCGCGCTGGCTTTTTTATTGCTCAGGGAGCCTTGCCATGACCCGGCAACGACAAGCTGATTTATTTCTGGTTCTGACCACACTGATCGCCGCCTGCGGGTGGATTTTCTCGCGCGAAGCCATTAGCGGAATGCCGGTTTTCGCCTTTCTTGGGCTGCGCTTTTTTGGCGCGGCGCTGGTGCTGCTGCCGTTTTGCCGCGGGCAACGCATTGCGCTGGAAAAAGTGCGCCAGGTGGTGATAAGCGGCGTATGGATGGCGCTCAACCTTTGTCTGTGGATCTGGTCGGTATCGACCACGCCATCGCTGGGCGAGGGGGCATTTATCATGAGCCTGTCGATGCTGTTTGTGCCGCTGGTGGCCTGGGTGATGCTAAAAAACCGTCCGGCGCGCGCCTACTGGGAGTGTTTGCCGGTCGCCATTATTGGGTTAGCGCTGCTGAGCCTGCACATGCCCATCACGTTTCATGCCAGCCAGGGCTGGTTTTTGCTGACGGCGTTCGTGCAGTCGATCTATTTTTGCTACACCAGCCGCTGTGCCAGAGAAGTGCCGCTGCTGCCGCTCACGGCGGTACAGCTTGCAATCACCGGTATTGCCGGGCTGGTGATTTCTGCGCTGTTTGAGTCCTGGACTCAACCCTTTACCAGCACCACGGCGATGTGGCTGGCGGCGAGCATTTTAATTGCCACAAGCCTCAGGTTTGGCCTGCAGCTGCAAGGGCAAAAATATGCTGCCGTCGCCAGCGCTGCCATCATTATGGTGCTGGAACCCTTACTGACGGTGATTGCCGCTTCGATTTGGTACGGTGAGCGCTTACCGCTGCAAAAAATCCTTGGCGGCGTGTTGATCCTGCTGGCGCAGATTTGGTTCCGCTGGCGGATGATTGTGCGTCTACCGTCAAAGCCGTAACGTGCCGGCCAGCACCGTATGCGCACCGCCACCGATCAGCACGCGTCCATTTTCCCTGAGCGCCAGCGCTAAAACGCCGCCGCGCGGTGAGGCCTGGAAGGCGGTAAGCGAGCGCTTACCCAGCCGCGCCGACCAGTAGGCCGCCAGCGCACAGTGCGCAGAGCCGGTCACCGGATCTTCATTCACACCCACCCACGGGGCGAAGTAGCGCGAGACGCAATCATACTCATCCTGACCGGGCGCGGTGACTGCCACGCCGCGGCCTGGCACGGCGCGAAGCGCCGCAAAATCAGGCGTGAGTGCGTAAACTAATTGCGCATCCTCGACCACCACCAGTTGCTTCGCGCCGAACAAACCGTAACCACTCACCTGTTCATGCGCCAGTCCGAGTGCCTTGAGTAATTCCGCTGGCGCTTCGGGCTGCATGTGCGGCGTCAGTAGCGGGAAATCAAGCTCAATGCCCTGCGCTGCGGCGGTTGCCGTCAGCGGGCCGGAAAGGGTGTGAAAGGTGATGGCGTCGCCTTCGGCAAGCCGCCCGTTCTGGCGCAGAATATGTGCGGTTGCCAGCGTGCCGTGGCCGCATAAATCGACTTCGGCCTGCGGCGTAAACCAGCGCAGGTTATTGTCCGCAAGGTTTAAAAACGCGGTTTCGGATACCGCCATCTCTTCGGCTATCTGCTGCATTAATGCGGCAGATAGCCCCTGCGGTGTCATGCATACCGCTGCCGGGTTACCGGAAAAAGGACGCGTACTGAACGCGTCCACCTGGTAAATATCAAGTTCCACTACGGCGCTCCCTTTGTTAACAAGGAGATAACATTATCCCCTTTTTACGCCTGCGGATAGCGCGAATCAGGAGTTAGCCGGGCAGCGCGGCGCCAGTTGATGGCGTGCGCTCACTGCCGCTGCGGCCAGTACCAGCATCATCACCACTTCTGTTGCCAGAAAACCACTCAGCGCCGTGCTGTAGTTGCCTTGCGACTGGCCGACAAGATGCAAAAACAACCCACCGAGCACCGCCGGACCCAGGCCGAGTGTCGCTTGTTGCAACGTGCTAAGCAGGGCGCTACCTGCGCCCGCATCCTGGGTGGTGATATCGCGCATGCCGATGCGGTAAAAGCTATTTACGATCAGCGCCTGGCCATAGCCAATCAGCGCGGTAGACGGCGCGAGCGCCAGCGCACCCACCGTCCGCCCGGAAAGCTGCAGGGTAGCAATTAATGCCAGCAGGCCACTGACCTGGATTATCAGCCCGGTGAGCAAAATGGTACGCATGGTATAGCGACCAATCATTTTGGGCGCATACCAGGCAGAGACAAAATAGGCGACGCCCAGCGCGACAAAGCTGTTGCCCGACTGGTACGGCGTCATGCCCATTCCGGCTTGCAACGTGAGCGCCATACAGAACATAAAACCCGACCACGCGCTAAAGAACAGTAACGCAATCAGCAGACCGAAACGGATGCTGTGCAGCTTGAGTAAGCGTGGCGGTAGCAGCGGGATTAAACCCGCTTGCTGCTGTTTTAATGCGCTGGTGCGCATCCACCATGCCAGCGGAATCAGCGCCAGCAGCGCGGCTTTTGTTTCCCACGGCCAGTGCAGCTCCGGGCCAAGCGCCAGCGGGAACAGCAGGCAGCAGAGGATCATCGCAAGGGCGATCGTGCCTTGCCAGTCAATGCGCGTGCGCGTTTCGTTTTGCGTTTCCGGCACATAGCGGCGGCTGAGCGCCAGCACCAGAAGGCAAATGGGCACATTGATAAAAAAGGCGTTACGCCAGCCAAGACCGGCGATATCGGTTGAGACCAGCCAGCCGCCGCCCATCTGCCCGATGATAAACGCCACGCCGCCAATACCGCCGTAGAGACTGATGGCGCGCGCGTGGGCTGTGCCTTTTAGCGTGACATGCAACGTTGCGAGGATCTGCGGCACAATCAACGCCGCACCCATGCCTTGCAGTGTTCGCGCGCCAAGCAATGCGGAGACCGAATTTGCCAGCCCGCACAACAGCGAAGCGATACCAAACAGGGCAACGCCCCATAGAAACACACGCCGGCGACCGAGGTTATCCCCCAGTTTACTGCCCATCGCCAGACAGACGGCGAAAGCCACGCCGTACAGCGCGACAATCAGCGCCAGCTGTGTGGCGGTGGTGTGCAGCGACAGGGTGATGGAGTCGAGCGCGACATTGGTAATTGAGGTGTCAATCAATGGCAGCATCTGCCCGGTCAGCAGAAGGATCAGGCCTGCCCGGCCCGGAGAAACAGCAGACGTTTTCATGGGAACTCCATTGCGTCATTCATCGGATGGACGTAGCATCGCTTAACAGAAAAACGGGTACCAGTTCTTGCCTATACTGGTACTGGCACTACCATGCTGGAGATGGTTATGACGACGATGGTCGAAAAGATCCCGGAACTGACGGTGCTCGATGAGAACCGCAAACAGCTTGGTGCGTTTTTACGTGCGCGGCGGGAAAGCCTCGATCCGCAGCGGCTGGGGCTGCCGCGCAGTACGCGTCGGCGCACGCCGGGGCTGCGGCGTGAAGAGGTGGCGCTGCTGGCGGATGTGGGTGTCACCTGGTATACCTGGCTCGAACAGGGCAGGGATGTCAATCCCTCCGCTACCGTGTTGCAGGCGATTGCCGCTGCTTTGCAGTGTTCGCCAACGGAAACCCGCCATCTGTTTTTGCTGGCCGGGCTAACGCCAACGGAAGCGCTGAATACGCCGCAATGTGAAGGCATCAGTGAAGGCACCCGGCGTTTGCTGGATAGCCTGCTGCCGCAACCGGCCAGTATTCAGAAAACCAACTTTGACATTGTGGCGTGGAACGCCGGTTTTGAGCGCCTGATGGGGGTTAATTTCAGCGAAATCCCCGACGATGATCGCAACTGTATTTATCTTTATCTCACCCACCCGCAATGGCGTACCCGGCTCGGCTATGATGAGAGCGTGTTACAGACCTTTGTCGCCTATTTCCGCGCGGCCATGGCCGAGCACCGGGGCGATGCGGTGTGGGAAGCGAAGCTGGCGCGGTTTTGTGCGGCTTCTGCGGAATTTGAAGCGTTGTGGCGCAAGCATCTGGACGTGCGCGGTGTGGAAAATAAGGTAAAAATCTTTAACCATCCGCAGTTAGGCGAGTTTTCACTTCAGCAAATGTACTGGTACTCAGCACCGCGTAACGGCTCGCGGCTGCTGGTTTATCTGCCGGTGGATGAGGCCGGTGAAAAGGCGTTGAACTGGCTGGCGGAAAACGCTTAAGGGCGCAGACGTTTTTGATCTTTGCGCGGCAAGCCGTCGACCACGCGGTTCCATGATTCCTGAATCAGGAAAGCGAGCAGCGATTCGTCGATGTCATCGCCAGCGAATACCGAAATCCAGTGTTTTTTGTTCATGTGATACCCCGGCTCAATGCTGGGGTAGATCTGCTGGTTGAGCAGCGATTTTTGCGGCTCGGCTTTCATCGTCACCATCGGCCTGCCGTGCGCGGTGGTGGTCATCATAAAAATCTTCCCGCACACTTTGAACACGTCATGTTCCGGGCCAAACGGCCAGCAATGTTCGGTGAAGGGCAGTTCGAGCGCAATACGGTGCGCGCTCGCTTGCAGGGTTTTACTGTCCATTATTTTCCTCAATGGCCAGCGCACGCCACATGGCTTCGAAGCCAAGGCGCTTAAACTCGGTGATGCGAGAAGCATCCCGGCTGGCGAAAGTGATCGTGGTGTCCGCCATCGACAGGAAAATCGCATCGCCAAAAGGGGAGTATTCATCGGTCAGAAACACCGGCCGTACCGAACGATGGCATAACTCATGCAGCTCCGGAAAAATTTCCGCGACTTGCTGGCGGGTTGCGTCGGTGAGTTTGTCGCTGACAGCAATCTGGCGTACGGCGCAGTGGCCATTCGGGTGGCGGATGCCCCAGTCGATATAGCTGTTCCAGATGCATTGCGTGTGGTGTCTGGAGTCGTTGATCGAGAGATCGATATTCGCCAGCATGGTGCCGCACAGATCGCTTTTCAGATGCAGGTAAAGTGCGTTGAGCAGATCGTCTTTGGTGGCGAAGTAGCGAAACAGCGTCCCTTCCGCAACACCCGCATTGCGGGCGATTAACGCGGTGGAGGCAGCAATCCCCGACTGTGCAATGGCTTCGGTAGCCGCTTCCAGTAACGCCAGTTTTTTATCTTCACTCTTTGGACGAGCCACTACACTTTTCCTCTCACATTGTAAAAACCACGATTGAAACATGCCCTCTGTAACGCTGCAACGTCGAATGTCATAGAAAAAAAATGATCTTGACGGTTGAGTGTTGTTTTCTATAATGAGTGCTTACTCACTCATAATCAAGTTTAACCAGCGTCGTATCTACGGAATGGATCGATTTTGTCGGGTCAGGATATGAAGCGTCTCATTTTCAGCGTGGTTCTTGTTATGCTCGTTGCCTCTGCCGCAAGTTTACCTTTTGTTCTGAATGCCGGATTTGGCCAACTCCCGCAGGGCGAACAGCTTACTGAAGTCGAAAAATCACCGCATTATCGTGACGGGAAGTTTCAAAACCAGTTGCCGACTCCCGGTTTTACCGGAAAGAAAAATATGCTGGCAGCATGGTGGGATTTTCTGGTCACTAAACGCGAGAACGCGCGTCCACAGCAACCGTTACCGACGGTGAACACTGATCTGGCCAGCCTGCCGCTTGAACAGGATACGCTGGTGTGGATGGGGCATTCGTCCTGGTATTTGCAACTGGCGGGCAAGCGCATTCTGATCGATCCGATCCTGAGTAATTACGCGGCGCCATTTTCATTTCTCAATAAGGCGTTTGCCGGTAACGATCTCTGGACGGCGCAAAATATGCCGGAGATCGATCTGCTGATTATTTCGCACGATCACTATGACCACCTGGATTACGCCACTATCAAGGCGCTGATGCCGAAAATCAAAAAAGTGGTGACGCCGCTCGGTGTGGGCTCGCACCTGCGTTACTGGGGAATGGATCCGGCAATCATTCAGGAAGCGGACTGGCAGCAGAAAGTGGTGGTGAGCGACGATTTGGCTGTGCACGTTTTACCCGCGCGCCACTTTTCCGGGCGCGGTCTGAAACGTAATCAGACATTATGGGCCAGCTTTATGTTCACTACTGCCACGCAAAACGTTTATTACAGCGGCGATAGCGGCTATGGCCCGCATTTCAAAGCGATTGGTGAACAGTTTGGCGTGGTTGACCTGGCGATTATGGAAAATGGTCAGTACGACGAAGACTGGAAGTACATTCATATGATGCCGGAAGAGACTGCGCTGGCAGCGCAGGAACTTAATGCTCGCGCGGTTCTGCCGGGCCATGCGGGGCGTTTTGTGTTGGCAAAACATACCTGGGACGATCCGTACAAACGGCTGGCGGCAGCAAGCCGGGACAAAAGCTATCGCTTACTGACACCGAGGCTGGGCGAACCGGTGCTTGCGGCTGACACTGCGCAAGTTTTCCGCGCCTGGTGGGAATAAACCCGTTTATTAATCGAAGAGCAGAGGGGGATCGCAGTATGACTATTTCCGCTCAGGTTATCGACACCATCGTCGAGTGGATCGACGACAATCTCCATCAACCATTACGTATTGATGATATTGCAGCGCATGCGGGCTATTCCAAATGGCATCTGCAACGGCTTTTCTTGCACTATAAAGGGGAGAGTCTGGGGCGCTATATTCGCACGCGCAAATTATCTCTCGCTGCGCGCGATTTACGTAATACCGATCAGAAGGTTTACGACATTTGCCTGAAGTACGGTTTTGATTCGCAGCAGACGTTTACGCGCATCTTTACCCGCACCTTTAATCTGCCGCCGGGTGCGTACCGGCGGGAGAATCATCAGCATACCCATTGATGGAAAACAGATAAAAAATCGGCCTGCATAAGGCCGTTTTTTTATTCTGCCAGCGTTTTCTCAATGCCTAAACGGCTTAAAAGCCCGCTAATACCTTCGCGCGCCAGCAGCGTCGAAAGCTGTTTTTGTTCCTCTGCGGTCATATTTTGCAGTACTTTGATAATTTCATGCAGCGCGCTATTTCCGCTGGCGTAAACAGGCGCGGGTTCGGCAATAGAATAGGAAGAATTATGATGGCGCATAGAGGGCGTTTTCATAATGAAACTGCGCACCTCTTTCGTAATGTGAATCAGCCTGGCTCGACCGCCTTTTACACCGGGTAACGGTTCTGTTGTCCAACCTTGCTGGCGGATCCAACGATTTACCGTCTGTCTGGCGACGCCGAGAAACTCCGCTAATTCTTCGGTGGTCATTTTGTTAGGTAATTTCATCATATTATTTTTGATCGCGGAGCCCCAGACGTTGCAACAAGCCGGTAATGCCGTCGCGTAATAAAAGCGAAGAGAGTTGTTTTTGCTCCGCGTCTGTCATCTCTTTTGCCAGCCGGATTAATAATGCCTCGAGTGAGGTATCGCTGGCGGTAAGTGTGGCTTTTGGTTGGTCTTCAGTGCGCTGTGCGCTGCGAATAAATGCGCGGACTTGTTCATTTACATGGACCAGACGGGCTTTACCTCCTTGTACGCCGGGTTTTGGTGATGTAACCCAGCCTTCTTTGCGCACCCATTTATTGATGGTTTGTCGGCTATATCCTGTAAGGCTTGCCAACTCTTCTGGCGTCATTCGTTCCTTGAGCATGTAATTTCCCGAATTGTTGTAAGGGTAATTAATGGTTTATGTTATAGCACCATTTTAGGGGAAAATGTGACATGTTTAACTACTGGCTGCGAGGGCGTTCGCAATGTCTTTCATTTGCATGCTTTTTCAGCGATTGAATAATGCGGCGCGATTTTGCCGTTGACACCTGGCAAGGGAATTCATATTATGCCGCCCGTCAACACGACACGCTTTACGCGATGGGGCTATAGCTCAGCTGGGAGAGCGCTTGCATGGCATGCAAGAGGTCAGCGGTTCGATCCCGCTTAGCTCCACCAAATTCCGCACCCAACGGAATTGGCGCATAAGGCATATTGTGGGGCTATAGCTCAGCTGGGAGAGCGCTTGCATGGCATGCAAGAGGTCAGCGGTTCGATCCCGCTTAGCTCCACCAAAATTCAAACCCTCGCGTTTACGCGGGGGTTTTTCGTTTTATTCCGCGCTGTGTTAATTCTTTCTGCTATACATTAATAAGCAAACATCCGGTGAAGCGTCAGTAATGGCGGTTATTCGAGCCGCTGCTTACTTGATTCGCTTAATAAATAAACCTATTATCTCGGCTCTTCATTTTTTGACCAGCCCAGAGCATTTCATTAATACTGATGAAACATAATCTATACAGTGCGATAAGAAAATTCTTCCTCGCGTTAATTTTATGCCTGGTAGCTACCTCTCTTTCCCGTTTTATTTCTCCTGTTACTCTTGTTGACGCCAGTGAGGTTTATCTTGCGTGGTTGCCGTTAAGTGTAGCGCTGGCAATAATTTTTTTATTCGGACGGCACGGAATACTGCCTGTTATTATTGGTTTTGCTCTGGTAAATGAGGCTTTTTTTCATTTATCTTTTGCCGAGGCAGCAGTGCTTTTGTTTTGTCAGTTGTTTTTTGTGTTTCTGTTCTGCGGTGTGGTTCGCTGGCAACTAGGCTCCCGCTGGCGGTATAGCCTAACAAACAGAGCTAAAGACATGGGCACTCGTATCCTGTGGTTAGGTGTTATTGCTCCCATAGGTATAAAAATTTCGATGTATACTGCTGGCGTTTGGTTTAACTATCCATTTAGTTTGTCTAATTATTTTGGCCCTGCATCAGTTATTTATTCTATCATCGATATTCAAAGCCTTATTTGCTCTGCGATTATTTTTACCACCTGTGCCTATTACTTTTTACGGATGATCCTCAATCCACGGTTTGCCCGTGCATTATGGTTAAGAAGCATTGAACCGTGTTTTTCAAAAAAGAATCGTGTATTTACATTAGGTTGGATTTTTTCGCTGGTCGTTATTGTTACTATTTTATGTATTCCATATAAAAATGATTACATTGCTGGCTATTTAGTGCCTATTGTTTTTATTCTTTTCACCTTTGGCATCAGCAAGTTAAGTACAACGTTGTTGTTATTAAGCTGGGATATTGCGGCGTTTATGCTACTGGCATACAACGATAATTTCCTGCATGGCGTGCGTTCCGATTATTCCCTGGCATTTGTCATGTCCGTTTTTATCAGCTTCACCATCTGCATGCTTTATATGATGCGCGTTTTTAACCGTAGCGAGTGGTTGAAAGCGCGCTGGGAGGTGCAGGCGATGAGCGATCCCTTAACGGGTTTGCCCAATTTGCGCGCGCTTGAACAACAGATGGAACAGCAGCCAAACAGTGTGGTGTGCTGTCTGTATATGAAAAATCTGGAGTTCCTCAGCCGCCATTTTGGCCTGATGATGCGTGTTCATGTGAAACGCAGCATCACCCACGAACTTCAGCCTCTGTTACATAACGGTGAACGTTTTTTCCAGCTTCCGGGCAGCGAGTTATTGTTAATACTCAATGGGCCGGAAATATTATCGCGCTTACAACATATGCTGGATTACCTGAACAGTCGCCGTATTTACTGGAACAATACCGCCCTGGATATTGAGTTTGGCGCGTCCTGGGGGGAATTACAGGGCTCGGGCGAAGAACTGCACCACACGTTGGGCCAGTTAAGCTGGCTTTCAGAACAAGCTAGTGCGGATCATCAGGTTCTGGCTCTTACAAACAGCTTGCAAGAGGTTACCGACCAGACTACGGAGCGCGTGTTACAGCTAAACAAGGTGAAGTGTGCGTTGGATGAAAATGGCATCGTTCTCTATGGACAGCCGATTGTGAATGCCGAAGGACGCGGCTACCAGGAAGTCCTTACACGGTTGGTTGTTGATGGCGAATTTATTACGCCAGATGTTTTTATTCCCGTTATTGCCCAGTTCAACCTTGGTGCACGGTTTGATATGCAGGTTATAGAGTGCCTGCTCCAGTGGATGCAGGCGCATCCAGAGCCTGGCGATTCGGCACGTTATTCTGTGAATTTAATGCCGCTTACACTGATGCAAAAAGAGTTTGCTACACAATTTCTGGCTCTTTTCGCGCGTTATGCCGTCTCTCCGCGGCAGGTAATTATTGAGATAACGGAAGAGCAGGCCTTCTCTAATTCAGAAGCGAGTATCCAAAATATGAAGCAGTTGCGAAAAGCAGGATTCAAAATCGCGATTGATGACTTTGGCACTGGCTATGCCAACTTCGAACGTTTAAAAGGGCTTCAGGCGGATATCCTCAAAATCGATGGCTGTTTTATCCGGGATATTTTACAGGACAAGCAGGATGCGATGATCGTCAAAGCGATATGCGAACTGGCGAAGGCCAAATCGCTGACTGTTGTTGCGGAGTATGTGGAGAATGAAGCGCAGCGCGAGTTATTGCTGAATGCTGGCGTCGATTATTTGCAGGGCTATTTGCTGGGTAAACCGCAGCCGCTGGCTAAAGCTGAATAAAAAACCGGGGAAATCCCCGGTTTTTTTAGCCTATGACAATCAGATAACCAGCGCGGCGATAGCCGCAGACAGCACGCTCACCAGCGTGGAGCCGTACACCAGTTTCAGACCGAAACGGGAAACCACGTTACCTTGTTCTTCATTCAAGCCTTTGATCGCACCGGCGATAATGCCGATAGACGAGAAGTTCGCGAAGGAAACGAGGAACACGGACAGGATGCCTTCTGAACGCGGAGAGAGGTTAGCTGCGATTTTCTGCAGATCCATCATCGCCACAAATTCATTCGAAACCAGTTTGGTGGCCATGATACTGGCAACCTGCAGCGCTTCGTGAGCCGGTACGCCCAGCACCCAGGCAATCGGATAAAAAATGTAGCCCAGAATGCCCTGGAAGGAGATGCCCAGCACAGCGGCGAACAGTGCGTTCAGGCCGGAAATCAGGGCGATAAAACCAATCAGCATTGCCGCAACAATAATGGCAACTTTGAAGCCCGCCAGAATGTATTCACCCAGCATTTCAAAGAAGCTCTGGCCTTCGTGCAGCTTCGCCATTTGCAGGTTTTCTTCGCTCTCATCCACGCGGTACGGGTTGAGAATCGACAGCACAATAAAGGTACTGAACATGTTCAGCACCAGCGCCGCAACAACATATTTCGGCTGGAGCATGGTCATGTACGCACCGACGATGGACATCGAAACAGTCGACATGGCGGTCGCTGCCATGGTGTACATGCGGTTGCGGGACATTTTGCCGAGAATGTCTTTGTAAGCAATGAAGTTTTCAGACTGCCCCAGAATCAGGGAGCTAACAGCGTTAAACGACTCCAGTTTGCCCATGCCGTTCACTTTGGACAGCACCGTACCGATGGCGCGGATAATGATCGGCAGCACACGAATGTGTTGCAGAATGCCAATCAGAGCAGAAATGAAGACAATCGGGCACAGCACTTTCAGGAAGAAGAACGCCAGACCTTCATCATTCATTTTACCGAAGACGAAGTTAGTACCTTCGTTGGCGAAACCGAGCAGTTTTTCGAACATCTCGGAGAAGCCTTTTACGAAGCCGAGGCCAATATCAGAGTTCAGGAAGAACCAGGCCAGTAAAACTTCAATCACCAGCAGTTGAATAACAAAACGAATGCGGATCTTCTTGCGATCGCTGCTTACGAGCAGGGCAAGCAGCGCCACAACAGCAAGCGCCAGGACAAAGTGCAAAACGCGGGACATATTTGCTCCAAATATGAGACGGGTAGGAATTTCGTGCACATTCTATGTAACAAGACAAAAGAAAACGAGATCAAACACACACTATATTAATGACCTGTGACCAGACTCAAAATTAGTGATCCAACATACATTTCTGTTATGTTAAGTAAAAGCGTGAAAAGTTGCGTCATACTGCTAGACTCTTAACATAACGCTGCGGCAAATGCTGTTGTCGCCGTCACCATCCTTGACATTCAACCCTTCTATTGTTTCTGGCTATCAGAGAAATCAGGTAAACCCATTTAAATGAACTTGATAATCATTCTCATTTTGGTAGCATAAAACATAGCAAAGGCTATATTTAGGGGCAATAAATGAACAGTAGTCGCGTTGAGAATAGTAATGGGCGTGCAGCGCGCAAATTACGGTTTGCCTTAATGGGACCGGCGTTTATTGCTGCTATCGGTTATATCGACCCGGGCAACTTCGCCACCAATATTCAGGCGGGCGCCAGTTTTGGCTACCAACTGCTGTGGGTGGTGGTCTGGGCCAATATTATGGCGATGTTGATCCAGCTGCTTTCCGCCAAACTGGGGATTGCCACCGGGAAGAACCTCGCAGAGCAGATCCGCGATCACTATCCGCGCCCGCTGGTATGGTTCTACTGGGTGCAGGCGGAAATTATCGCCATGGCAACCGATCTGGCGGAGTTTATCGGTGCCGCCATCGGGTTTAAGCTCATCCTCGGCGTTTCGTTACTGCAAGGTGCGGTGCTTACTGGCGTGGCGACATTCTTGATTTTGATGTTACAGCGGCGGGGGCAAAAACCGCTGGAGAAAGTGATAGGCGGCCTGCTGCTGTTTGTCGCTGCGGCTTATATTGTTGAGCTGGTTTTTTCTCAGCCGAAACTGGCCCAGCTGGCGCAAGGCATTGTGATCCCGAGTTTGCCGGGTAGTGAAGCCGTGTTCCTCGCAGCTGGCGTACTGGGCGCGACTATTATGCCGCATGTCATTTATCTGCACTCGTCTCTGACGCAGCATCTGCACCAGGGCACTCAGCGCGAGCGTTATTCCGCCACCAAATGGGATGTGGGTATCGCCATGACTATCGCCGGATTTGTAAACCTGGCGATGATGGCGACAGCGGCAGCGGCGTTCCATTTTAACGGTCATACCGGTGTTGCCGATCTCGACCAGGCTTACCTGACGCTTGAGCCGTTATTAAGCCATGCCGCAGCGACCATTTTTGGTCTTAGCCTGGTAGCGGCGGGGCTCTCTTCAACGGTCGTGGGGACGCTGGCCGGGCAGGTGGTGATGCAGGGGTTTGTGCGTTTTCATATACCTCTGTGGGTGCGGCGCACCATCACCATGATGCCGTCGTTTATTGTTATCTGGCTGGGGCTGGATCCGACGAGGATCCTTGTCATGAGCCAGGTGCTGCTGAGTTTCGGCATCGCGCTGGCGCTGGTGCCACTGCTGATTTTCACCAGTAACCACAAATTAATGGGCGAGTTAGTCAATACGCCAATGGTTAAACGGGTTGGCTGGGTGATTGTGGTGCTGGTGGTCAGTTTGAATGGCTGGCTGTTAATCGGCAGTGCGGCAGGTCTGTAAATAGCATGAGAAAAAGGAGCGCTCGCGCTCCTTTTTTTGAATTAGTGGTGATGTCCCCGGCCATGGCCACGATGATCGTCGCGGTCGCGCCAGCCTTCACGGTAACCGCGTTCATACGCGTTCTGTTTGTCCCAGCCGCGATGCCAGCCGCGATCATGTTTATACCAGCGGTTGCCGCGCCACTCATAGTTGCGGCCCCAGTAGTCACGGTCGCGCCAGCGGCCGCCGTCCCAGTAGTTACCGTAATTATCGCGATCGCCAATTTGTAATTTCACAGATGGCAACAGGGTGATTTCGCCAGCATTTGCGACCAGCGGCGCAGAAGCCATTAACACAGCTGCCAGAATCAGTGACCTGAACATACTCTTCTCCTTCACGATCGGGCCGAAACGGCCTGTTACAACAATATTACGGGGCGGCTAAACCCCGTATTATTGGCGGAACTCCTAAATCATGAATGGCAGCATTTTTTGCTAAATTTGCGGTTATTTTGCGCCACTGAGAATGGCGTCGATCTCATCGCTTTCAGTCGTGGTGAAATGGCGGTTTGCCAGCATGCCGACCGCATCGTCAAGCTGGCTGGCTTTACTGGCACCAATCAGCACCGAAGTGACGCGATCGTTACGCAGCACCCAGGCCAGCGCCATCTGCGATAACTTCTGTCCGCGCCGTTCCGCCACTGCATTCAGCGCACGAACGGTCGCGAGCTTTTCATCGGTAATCTGCTCCGGATTGAGAAAACGGCTGCCGCTGGCGGCGCGGGAATCGGGGGGAATGCCGTGCAGATAACGGTCGGTTAGTTGCCCGCCAGCCAGCGGTGAGAACGCAATACTGCCGACGCCTTTTTCCTGCAATACATCGAGCAATTCGGCTTCGACCCAGCGTTCAAAAAGTGAGTATTTCGGCTGATGGATAAGACACGGTGTTCCGAGATCATTAAGGATATCGATAGCTTCGCGCGACTGCGCTGCCGGGTAGTTGGAAAGCCCGACGTACAGGGCTTTGCCCTGGCGCACAATATGATCCAGTGCGCGCATGGTTTCTTGCAGCGGCGTCTCGGGATCCGGGCGATGGTGGTAGAAGATATCAACATACTCCAGCCCCATGCGGCGCAGGCTCTGGTCAAGACTGGCAATCAGATATTTACGTGACCCCCAGTCGCCGTAAGGCCCGTCCCACATGGTATAACCGGCTTTACTTGAGATAATCAGTTCATCACGATAGGGCAGGAAATCCTCCTGCAAAATCCGGCCGAAATTGCGCTCTGCGGAGCCCGGCGGCGGCCCGTAGTTATTGGCCAGATCAAAATGGGTAATACCCAGATCAAAGGCATGCCGCAACAACTGGCGGCTATTTTCCAGCAAAGTGGTATCACCGAAGTTGTGCCACAACCCAAGCGAAATTGCCGGCAGCTTTAACCCGCTCTCGCCGCAGCGATGGTAGTGCATCTTTTCATAGCGTGCGGGATCGGCCAGATAAACCATGCAGTTACTCCTTTTTATTAGCGTAGCGTTAGTGTATGCGTTTACATTCACTGAGCTTACACCGCCAGGTACCGTAAAGCTTGCTTTCCACTTTCTCTCTGACGCGTATCCTGGACTCTCATCACAGTTCTCCAATACTCAGGTAAGTGTCAGTATTTGGAGACGTAGCGCAATGCAAAACGATTATTCAGTTGCCGACTACCTACTGGACAGGCTTGCTGGCTGCGGTATTCATCATCTTTTCGGCGTACCGGGCGACTACAATCTGCAGTTTCTTGATCACGTTATCCAGCATCCGGCGGTGCTTTGGGTGGGCTGTGCTAATGAACTGAATGCCGCTTATGCTGCTGATGGTTACGGGCGTTGTCAGGGAGCGGGCGCGCTGCTAACCACCTTTGGCGTGGGGGAGTTAAGTGCGATTAATGGTGTCGCGGGCAGCTTTGCGGAATATGTGCCGGTGTTGCAGATCGTGGGGGCACCCTGTCGCAGCGTACAGCAACGTGGTGAACTTTTGCACCACACGCTGGGTGACGGTGATTTCAGCCATTTCTGGCGCATGTATGAACCTATCAGCGCTGCGCAGGCGGTGTTAACGGCAGAAAACGCCTGCTATGAAATTGACCGTGTGATCCGCACGATGCTCAGTGAATCTCGCCCCGGTTACCTGATGTTGCCCGCCGATGTGGCAAAAATGGCGGCAACGCCGCCTGTAAACGTTATCACTCCCGCACCGCTTCAGCCTAATGAAGGGCGTCTGGACAGCTTTCGCCGACGTGTACAGGCGATGCTCAGCGAAAGCCCGCGAGTTGCGCTACTGGCGGATTTTCTCGCTCACCGCTTTGGTGTACAGAAAATGTTGCAGTGCTGGATGAAGGATGCACCCATTCCGCACGCCACGTTGTTAATGGGCAAGGGCTTGTTTGATGAAACGCAGCCTGGGTTTGTCGGCACGTACAGCGGTGCCGCCAGCCCGCCGCAGGTGCGGGAGGCGATCGAGCGTGCCGATGCGGTAATGTGTGTCGGCGTGCGTTTTACGGACACCATCACCGCCGGGTTTACCCAGCAGTTACCTGTGGAGCGCACGATTGATATCCAGCCCTTTGCGGCGCGGGTAGGAGAAGAGTGGTTCAGCGGGATTACGATGCAGGAGGCGGTAAATATCCTGATTTCGGTTTGTCGCAATAACCCACGCTGCGTGCTCGATCCTGTTGCCGTGCCCTCCGCTAATTCGCCGCATCACTCCGGCATTTTAAATCAGCATACATTCTGGCAAACACTGCAGGCTTTTATTCGCCCCGGTGATATTTTACTGGCCGATCAGGGAACCGCAGCTTTTGGCGCGGCGTCTCTGCGTCTGCCAGCCGGGGTTGAAATGCTGACGCAGCCGCTGTGGGGATCGATAGGTTATTGTCTGCCCGCCGCGTTCGGCGCACAAACCGCCTGCCCGCAGCGGCGGGTCATTTTGCTTAGCGGCGACGGTGCGGCGCAGCTCACCATACAGGAGCTGGGGTCCATGCTGCGTGACGGGCAACGGCCGATCATTTTATTGCTCAATAATGACGGTTACACGGTGGAGCGGGCGATCCACGGTGCGCATCAGCGTTATAACGATATTGCACGCTGGAACTGGACACATATTCCGCATGCGCTCAGCCATGACTGCCAGGCCGAATGCTGGCGTGTTAGTGAAACGGTGCAACTGGTGGAAGCACTGGAAGCCGCTTCACATCACCACCGGCTTGCGCTGATTGAAGTGATGTTGCCGCAAGCCGATTTGCCGGATCTGCTGCGTGATGTCACCCATGCGCTGGAAACGCGTAACAGTGAGTAGTTACTTACTGCGCCGGGGGACAATCATCATCGGTTTTCCGGCCAGCACTAACCAGGCGGGCAGGATCACGATACACAGCAACGGTAGCAAGGTGGTATCCGGCACGACAACGGCCGCCAGGAACAGGCTCAGCCAGCCGTCGCGTGTTACAACCAATACCAGCCCTAATACGGCACAGGAAACGGTGACCGCAGCCGGAACGGCGTCGACATGTTCATGCAGCATTAAGCCTAATGCCACGCCGACAAACACCGCCGGAAAAATACGCCCACCGCGAAAACCGCAGGCTGCAGCGATCACCAGCGCGGCGAGCTTCACCAGGGCAAACAACAGGTAATCGGTAACGGTATAGGTATGGGCAAATGCAAGCTGCTGCATCTCATCCAGCCCCTTAAATAAGGTAACGTGGCCGCCAGCCATGCCCAGAAGGCCAAGCAGGAAGCCGCCAATCCCCAACGTCATCACCGGGTTGTTCAGGCGATGCATTAAGTGATGCAGACGCGGTAAACACCAAACAGCCACCATTCCCAGCGCAATGGCGAACAGCGTCACGACCGCACCGCTAAAAATATCAACGATATGCATCTGCGGATAATGGGGAATGGGCAGCGTGAAATGCGGTGGCGAAAAGAGGCTGGTGGTTAGCGCGCCTGCTGCAGCAGCCATCAACGGGGCGAACAGGCGATCCCACAGCGGCACGTCTTCACTGGCTTTCAGGGTTTGCGAGAAGATAAGCGCCGCCGCCACAGGCGTGCCAAACAGTGCGCCGAGCGTGCCGGCGGAGGCAAGGATTGTCCAGTCCAGCGGCGCAACGCGCGGGAAAATGCGCGCGCCAAGTGCAACGGCAAGGGCGATATTCAGCACCATCACCGGTTGTTCCGGGCCAAGACTTACGCCGCCCGCCAGACCGAGGATCATTGCCAGCGTCAGCCCCGGCAGCGCGTTGACCGCAACCGGCGAACCAATCAGCGGCACCGTCGCCGGATCCGGCCCGCCATGACCGGTGCTGAAACGGATAACCAGGCCTACAGCAACGCCGGTGAGTGTCAAAACAATCAGTATCCACCAGGGGGAATCAGGTGAGATGCCGAGCCGCCACGGTATGCCGCTCCACAACACGGTTTGCAGCAGGGCGGCGATTTTCATCACCAGCGCTAATATCAGACCCGACGCGACACCAATAGTGAGCGCAGGCAGCGCCAGTAACAGCAGCGTTCTCGCACGCGGATGGAGCATCTTTTTATCCTTGCAACGAAGCCTGGTCACTCAGGATGCAACCGGGCTGAAACCTTTAAGGTAATCTGTGACGAAGATCGATAATCCTGGGGCACTCATGATATGGTCGTTGTCGTTACAGCGCCTTGAATTTACAGTGTGCCAAAGATTTATTCTGACTTTAGCGGAGCCGTAAAAGAATGACAAAGTATGCTTTAGTGGGAGACGTGGGTGGCACGAACGCGCGCTTAGCGTTGTGTGATGTCGATAGCGGTGACATCTCCCGGGCCAAAACCTACTCCGGCCTCGATTATCCAAGCCTGGAAGACGTGGTGCGTGTTTATCTGAAAGAGCACGACGTCACGGTTGAAGACGGCTGTATTGCCATCGCCTGCCCGATCACCGGTGACTGGGTGGCAATGACCAACCACACCTGGGCGTTTTCGATTGCCGAAATGAAGAAAAACCTCGGTTTCGCTCATCTGGAAATCATTAACGATTTCACTGCCGTATCAATGGCGATCCCGATGCTTAAAGCGGAACACTTGATTCAGTTTGGTGGTTCCGCGCCGGTTGAAGGTAAACCGATCGCCGTTTACGGCGCAGGCACCGGGCTTGGCGTTTCGCATCTGGTGCATGTGGATAAACGCTGGGTGAGCCTGCCGGGCGAAGGCGGCCATGTCGATTTCGCGCCAAACAGCGAAGAAGAGGGGATTATCCTCGAAGAGTTACGTGCGGAAATCGGCCACGTTTCCGCTGAACGCGTGCTCTCCGGTCCCGGTCTCGTTAACCTCTACCGCGCGATCGTCAAATCAGATGGTCGCTTGCCGGAAAATCTGCAACCGAAAGATGTGACTGAACGCGCGCTGGAAGACAGCTGCATTGACTGCCGTCGCGCGTTGTCACTGTTTTGCGTCATTATGGGGCGTTTTGGCGGCAACCTGGCGCTCAATCTCGGCACTTTCGGCGGCGTTTACATTGCCGGTGGTATTGTGCCGCGCTTCCTCGATTTCTTTACCGCTTCCGGTTTTCGCGGTGGTTTCGAGGACAAAGGGCGCTTTAAATCCTACGTCCAGGATATCCCGGTATTTCTGATCGTGCATGATAACCCGGGGCTGTTGGGCTCTGGCGCTCATCTGCGCCAGACGCTGGGTTACGTGCTTTAAAGATTCATTAACTGACGAAACTCTTTAACTTTGCTGCGGCTGACGGGCACCTGAAACTCCAGGTCCCGCAGCCGCAAAATATAGGTATTGTTAAACCAGGGTTCGATCTCACGGATTTTATCCAGATTCACGCAGTAAGAGCGGTGGCAGCGAAAGAAGTGCGCCGCCGGCAGTTTGCTGCAAAACTCAGTGATGTTCATCGGCATCACGTAAGATTCCCGCTTCGTATAGACGAACGTCATCTTCTCATGCGCTTCCGCATAATAGATATCATGAATACTGGTGACGATAATGCGCTCGTCTTTCACCAGATTAATGGTTGCGTTTTCCCGTGGCTGCGGGCTGGCAACCGGGCCAGATTGTTGCTGCCAGGCTGTTTCCAGTTTTTGCAGCATGCTGATGATGCGCGACTCCTGGTACGGTTTCAGAATGTAGTCGAACGCTTCCAGTTCAAAAGCCTCCACCGCATGCTCTTTCCAGGCAGTGATAAAGACGATAAACGGCTTATGGGCAAACTGACTGATATTCTGTGCCAGCAATACGCCATCCAGAGAGGGGATATTAATATCGAGAAAAATGGCGTCGACTTTGTTGTGCTGTAAATATTTCAGCACGTCGAGACCATCGTCGAAAGTGCCGACAATTTCCATCTGGCTATGCGCTTTTATAAGCCAGCTCAGCTCCTGTTGCGCCAGGATCTCATCTTCAACAATGATGACTTTCATACAGCTCTCCTGTTAAGGCAACAATGCAGCGGGAGACGGTTGGCGCTGCACAAAAAACGCGATCTCCGTGCCCGGCGTTAAACGGCGGATATGCAGCCCTTCGCCGTACAGCAGCTTCACGCGCTGATGCACGTTCAGCAGGCCAATTTTGTTGCCGGGCATCTCATCGGCTTCAACGCGGGCAATCATCTGCGGATCGATACCGTTGCCCGTATCGCGCACTGCGATACGCACGCGGTTGCCACACTCTTCCACACTGATGGTGACCACGCCTTTGCCTTTACACGGTTGAATGCCATGCACAATCGCGTTTTCAACCAATGGCTGGATCAGCAGGCTCGGGATCACACAACTGACCTCTTCATCGATGTCATAAATCACCGTCAACTTGTCGCCAAAACGGGCCTGCTCAATGGCGATATAGTCTTTGATTTGATAGAGCTCTTTTTTGATATCAATGAGCTCATCATCTTTTAATTCAATGTTATAGCGCAGGTAACGCGACAAATTGAAAATGAGCTGCCGGGCGGTGTCCGGATTCAGGCGAATCGACGACGAGATAGCATTCAGGGCGTTAAACAGGAAATGCGGGTTGATCTTACTTTGCAACGCGCGCAGTTCCGCTTTGTTCGCCATCTCCCGCAGCTGTTCGGCGCGGGAAACTTCCAGTTGTGTTGAGATAATCTGTGATAAGCCAACGGCCATATCCTGTAATGAGGAGGTGATCTGGTGCGCATGGCAGTAATAGATCTTCAGCGTGCCGGTCACGATGCCCTGTTCACGCAGCGGGATCACCAGCATCGAGTGGATCTCCGGCGTGCGGTGGGCTTCATCATTGTTTTTAATGATAATTTCGCCGGTGTTCATCGCCTGGCGAGTGGTTGGGCTGATAATATCGTCGCTGTCGCGGTAATTATTTTCCCCCACGCCAACGTAAGCCAGCACGTGATCGGTATTGGTGATAGCTACGGCATCGGCTTTGATATCCCGGCGAATAATGTCACACACTTTGCGCAGGGACTCGCTATTCACATTGCGGAACAGCGGCAGTGTTTTATTGGCAATATCCAGCGCCAGCTTCGCCTGACGACCGGCAATCGCCTCTTTTTCCCCTTCCACGCTTTGCACCAGCAGTACAATAAAGCCGATGCAGACGCTGCCGAGGATCATCGGCACCCCAATTTTGGACACAATATCGAGGCCAAGCGCGGTAGTCGGTGCCCACAGCACCACCAGCGTCATGGTCAGGCTTTCGCAAATCATGCCGCCGATGATGCCCACGCGCCAGTGCTGCGCTTTGGGCACTTTGCGGTTAATCATCCCGGACATCACGCCGGCAATAATGCTGGTGATAAAGCAGGGGATCGCCGTCACGCCGCCAATATCAATCAGATAGCGGTGCACCCCGGCAATCACGCCGGTGATAATGCCGACCCACGGGCCGAACAAAATCCCGCCGGACATCACCGCGATAATACGCACGTTAACCAGCGAACCTTCCACCGGCACGCCGGACCAGGTACTGAACAGGGCAAACATCGAGAAGATGGCCGTCACGCCCAGCAGCTCTTTTGGCGAGTGCGCCGTTTTATGCAGCAGTTCGCGGAACAAGCGGATGCGGATCAAGAAAAACAGGCAGATCAGCATGAGCGCCGCTCGGTCAAAGACGGCCAGCAGCATGTCGAATATTTCGTGCACGGGGGACTCATATGAATAGCGTCAAAAAGCTATGATAAAAAACCGCGGCCCAGATGACCAGCCGCAGTATTCATTCGCTGAATGAGGAAAGACCACTTTTCCAAAAGGGGATTGAAAAGATCTGAAAGAAATGATGCGTCAGTGCGCTAACTGGTGAATTTTTAAGGTAATTTTATCTTTATTTTATTGTTAAAATATATGATGGATTTTTCTATAAGAGGATAATCTGGCTTTCCCTTTCCTAAATTAAACTTCCCCTTTTATGGCGTTGCGTTATTTTTGCGCTTACCTCTCGACAGCGAGATTTTTTTCGGGCTATGTTCTGAATACGCCGCAAATGCGGCGACGTCGCTCGGACGGTCCGGGCGCTAACGTTACTCCGAGGAATCTATGGCTGACTTCAGTCCTGAACGCCGTTTTACGCGCATCGATCGTCTCCCCCCGTATGTTTTTAATATCACCGCTGAACTGAAAATGGCTGCGCGACGCCGCGGCGAAGACATTATTGATTTCAGTATGGGCAACCCGGATGGCGCGACGCCGCCGCATATCGTTGAGAAACTCTGTACCGTCGCGCAACGCCCGGATACGCACGGTTACTCCACGTCACGCGGCATTCCACGTCTGCGCCGGGCGATTTCCCGCTGGTATCAGGATCGTTATCAAGTGGATATCGATCCGGAAACCGAAGCGATTGTTACCATCGGCTCGAAAGAGGGGCTGGCGCATCTGATGCTGGCGACGCTGGATCACGGTGATACCGTGCTGGTGCCGAACCCGAGTTATCCGATTCATATTTACGGTGCGGTGATTGCGGGAGCGCAGGTACGTTCTGTGCCGCTGGTGGAAGGTGTTGACTTCTTCAATGAGCTGGAGCGCGCGATCCGCGAAAGTTACCCGAAGCCGAAAATGATGATTTTAGGCTTTCCGTCTAACCCGACGGCGCAGTGCGTTGAACTGGAGTTCTTTGAAAAAGTGGTCGCGCTGGCAAAACGCTACGATGTGCTGGTGGTTCACGATCTGGCCTATGCCGACATTGTGTACGATGGCTGGAAAGCGCCGTCAATCATGCAGGTGCCGGGCGCGCGCGATGTCGCCGTTGAGTTCTTCACGTTGTCGAAAAGTTACAATATGGCGGGCTGGCGTATCGGCTTTATGGTCGGTAATCCGGTGCTGGTCAACGCACTGGCGCGGATCAAAAGTTATCATGATTACGGCACCTTTACGCCGCTCCAGGTGGCTGCGATTGCTGCGCTGGAAGGGGATCAGCAGTGTGTGCGCGATATTGCTGCTCAGTATAAACGCCGCCGCGATGTACTGGTTAAAGGGTTGCATGAAGCGGGCTGGATGGTAGAAATGCCGAAAGCATCAATGTATGTGTGGGCGAAAATTCCGGAACCGTATGCGGCGATGGGCTCGCTGGAGTTTGCCAAAAAGCTGCTGCAGGAGGCGAAAGTGTGTGTCTCTCCGGGTATCGGCTTTGGTGACTATGGCGATACGCATGTGCGTTTCGCGCTGATTGAGAACCGCGATCGTATCCGCCAGGCGGTACGCGGTATTAAGGCCATGTTCCGCGCCGACGGGCTGCTTCCGGCAGCGCAAAAAAGTGCGGCGGAAGATCTGGAACCGTAACTGTTCCTTGCCCGGCTGGCAAAACAAAAAAGGAGCCTTTTGGCTCCTTTTTTGTACAGCACGATATGCTCAGGTTAGATCATCAGGGCGAATGTGCCGGCCCACACAATAACCATCACCGAAATGCCCATAAAGAAATATTTCACGTTCATCGCTCCGCACACCTAAGTATGCATTCATGACCATTCAGGACTGAGTATAGAGAGGTGAAACTACGCCACATCGAAAATGAGAATTATCTCTATTTCGGCCACAGCTCCATCTCAGAATTTCGGGTGAATTCCTCACCAAACGGGGCTAATGTACGCTTAATTTTTAGGCCTTACAAGAGCCTTTTTTCTATTTATTTTTAGTAACTTACAATGTGTCGGGCTTTGGCGACACAATACTTTCACTGCTAAATAAATTGCTATTGAGCGACGATAAAAATGGTCTGCTGAAACGGTTCATTTCCGCTTGAATAATAAGGCTAATTTTTTGAAGCAGGTCACAACTTGTGCAATTAGACCGAAGACAAGCGTCGGCGTGTTTCTGCGATGACATGCATAAAAAAATAATCCGCAGGGAAAAAATCCCGTTACGGAAAGAGGGCGTTGGGGAAGCTTGCGGAAGGTACGATGCGATTATTAAAAAAGCGCAAGCTGTGCCTGCGCTTTGCCTTTAAAACCGTTACGGCAAACTCCTGCGTTTAGCCGATAGGGCTTGAGGTGATCCGGCGACTGCGGCATTTCGGGCAGTAATCCGGCGTACCGAAACCAGTACGGCTGGTCCATTCGTGTTTGCAGTCCAGACATTTCGCCCGGTAAATTGTTGGTGCCATTTGTTCTTACCTCTCAACATCGCTAAGGTTTGCTGTTACGTAATCTGTCGGTGTGTCAGTTTAAATTCGTGCAATTTCAGCCTGCAGAGATTTGACACGTGAAATATGGGATTTGATATCTGAAAGATCGTTTTCCAGCTTTTCTTTATCTTCCCTGCTGGCCGCCGCTATTTCGTCTTCCACTTTCATTATTTGCTCTTCATTTTTTTGCAGATCTTTTGCCAGCATGGTTAGCATATTTTCTTTTTTAGCAAGATGTGAAGAGAGGCGAGATTTGCATTGTGCGACATAATTTGGGTCGCTTCCTTGTGCGCGGATCTGCTCTTTTTCTCTTAGCGCACGCTCTTTCGCTGGCAGCTCATTTTGTAAGCATCTGCGACGTTGCTGATCGTCAGTGCTGTTGATTTCACTGCGGATTCGGCGGATTGCATCCTGCAGGGTCGCGATATCATTGGCTATTTTATTGCGCCAGACATCGGTTGGGTGATGGGCTATTTCATTTTCAAGGTTCTTTTTGACTTTAAGAAACATCTCCGCGCTGGTAACGGCCGATTTTTCAATAATAAATTTAAAAGCATTTGTGGCTGTCGCAACAATGGATTTGCCCGCAACTTCCGCAATACCTGCTATTTTTCCCATCAGATCGTCATTTTCGATGACTTTTTCTTTAAACGTCTTTTTGATGTTATTCCATGAAAACATATGCCCTCCTTATTTATTTTCGTTTTATCTTACTCTTGTTTATTTAACACTTAATACTTCTTATTTTAAAAAATTTTAATTGCCATTAGGTCGGGATTAAATTTTAAAAAATTAGATAAACAGGCATTGATATAGATGAATATACTTTTTTTATGCGATAAGGGAGGGGGAAATAAAGATTCAATGCGGTTGAGTATGTTATCGCTACTGAAAAAAACGCCGGGGTACAAGTCATAAGTTATGCCAATAAACGTCTATACAACCCATCACGGCTCTGACATTTCATCGACGCCGGGTGGCCTCGGCTGATGAGTGCCGCCTGTTGTACCGCAACGAGCACGATCCCTGCCTGCTTATTCGCGGTCATGGATGGTCAATCTTACATACTGTCCTCCCCGCCAGCCTGCTTTTCCTGGGCAGCCGTTACCGGTTACAGGGGCATTTCGGCTTCGGATCATTTGCGTCAGTAAAAGCGTGATTGCTGGCGCACTATAATAAAATTGTATCTTTTCTGTTAAATCCTGCCTTGCGCGTAATTGTATAGGCAAGTATATATGTTTACACATCAGGACATGTCCTCAGGAGAGAACACCGATGCCGCACACCCTCAATCGCCAGCAGACCTCTAAAGGCATGGAGCTGAATACGAAAAGCTGGCTCGCCGAAGCGCCATTGCGCAATAACCTTGATCCCGATGCTGCCGAAAACCCGAACTTACTGGTGGGGTATGGCGGCATTGGTGGTAACAAACCTTATTCTGGCGCGGTGGCAAACCCGAACCGCGAAACCGAAGCGATGCGCGACGGTTCTGATGCCGTATCCAACTGGCCGATGTTTAACACTGCCAGCGGCGCGACCCTGGCCTCGCTGCACCACTGCGGTGGCATGCGGATGGGATTTTCCCGGCATGCAGGGGTGATGAATGTTTGTAATGGCACAAATGAAGCGGTGGCACGCATTGCGCGCGTGCTGCCTCACGATCCGACAACTGGCGTGATGCGTCACGCTGAGGCTGAGTATGAGATTGCGATTGAGTGCGCCGCAGCGCAGGCGCTCAATCTTCCGATGATTGCTGTAATGCAGGGGCAGGGCAAAGCATGAAAAATTTCACCCTTATTCCGGGCCAACTCACCCTCGCGCAGCTGCGCGAAATCTACAGCCAGCCGCTTCATCTGTCGCTGGATGATGGCGCGTTTGCGGCCATTAATGAGAGCGTTGCCTGCGTCAACACCATTATGGCGGAAGGCCGCACCGCCTATGGCATCAACACGGGCTTCGGTTTGCTGGCGCAGACGCGTATCGCGACGGAAGATCTGGAGAATTTGCAACGCTCGCTGGTGCTGTCTCACGCCGCAGGCGTTGGCGAACCGCTAGATGACGCGCTGGTTCGCTTAATTATGGTGCTGAAGATCAACAGCCTGGCGCGCGGTTTTTCCGGCATTCGCCTGCAGGTGATCCAGATGCTGGTGGCGATGGTTAACGCGGAGGTTTATCCGTGGATCCCGGCGAAAGGCTCGGTGGGCGCATCCGGGGATCTCGCACCGCTGGCGCATATGTCGCTGACGCTGCTCGGCGAAGGCAAAGCGCGCTGGCAGGGGGAATGGTTACCGGCGAGTGAAGCGCTGAAAAACGCCGGGCTGGAGCCAATTACGCTGGCGGCAAAAGAGGGGCTGGCGCTGCTGAACGGTACGCAAACCTCCACCGCCTTTGCTTTGCGCGGCCTGTTTGAAGCCGAAGATCTGTTCGCTTCTGCCGTGGTTTGCGGTGCGCTGACCACTGAGGCGGCGCTCGGTTCGCGTCGTCCCTTCGATGCGCGTATTCATGACGTTCGCGGCCAGCGCGGGCAGATTAACGCGGCGGCGTTATATCGCCATCTATTAACCGATGACAGCGCCATTTCCCAGTCTCACCACAACTGCAATAAAGTGCAGGATCCTTACTCCCTACGCTGTCAGCCGCAGGTGATGGGCGCATGCCTGACGCAACTGCGTTTTGCCGCGGAAGTGCTGTTAACTGAAGCAAATGCGGTTTCCGATAACCCGCTGGTGTTCGCCGCCGAAAACGAAGTGATCTCCGGGGGGAATTTCCATGCGGAACCAGTCGCGATGGCCGCCGATAATATTGCGCTGGCGATTGCGGAGATAGGCTCGCTGGCGGAGCGCCGTATTGCCCTGCTGATGGACAGCCATATGTCGCAACTACCGCCGTTCCTCGTGAAAAATGGCGGTGTTAACTCTGGCTTTATGATTGCCCAGGTCACCGCAGCGGCGCTGGCAAGTGAAAACAAAGCGTTATCGCATCCGCACAGTGTGGACAGTTTGCCCACCTCGGCAAACCAGGAAGATCACGTTTCTATGGCACCGGCTGCCGGGCGTCGTCTGTGGGAAATGGCGGCGAACACGCGCGGCGTCATTGCTGTCGAGTGGCTTGCCGCCTGTCAGGGGCTGGATATGCGCGAAGGCTTAACCAGTAGCCCGCTGCTGGAACAGGCCCGCCATCTGCTGCGCGAACAGGTTGCGCATTATGAGAAAGATCGTTATTTCGCGCCGGATATTGAACGTGCGATTGCTCTGCTGGCGGAACGCCATCTGACGACATTGCTGCCAGCAATAGTGTCTTGCTGAAGAAGAGAGGCATTGCTGGTCATTCGGATGCGGCGGGCTTTGCCTGTGAAATTGAATACATTTTTGCTGTTATAAAACGTAAGGAGCCCCTGTAAGCCAGCATAATGTTTTGGTGTCAGGGGCTGGCGTCACGCCAGGAATGGATTAAGTGTTAAGCGGTGGCGGGAAATAAAGGCTCAACGACACGGGAATGAATCCCCTCATGAAGGGATGCTTGCGCATCCCTT
Source organism: Kosakonia sp. PSU_27 (assembly GCF_039409795.1). NCBI lineage: Bacteria > Pseudomonadati > Pseudomonadota > Gammaproteobacteria > Enterobacterales > Enterobacteriaceae > Kosakonia > Kosakonia sp. PSU_27. The sequence continues at coordinate 230,382 of NZ_JBCIVK010000003.1, forward strand.
TTAATGTTAACGGGACAGTCGTTGCTTACCCCAGTCGAGCGCGGTGTTGATCAGGGAAGTCAGTAGCTGGCGGAACGCTTCACTCTTCTCTTCAGAGAAAGCAAAACTCGTCTCATCCATGTAGCAGCACTGCGCCACTTCCAGTTGTATCGCATGGATGTTCTGTTGCGGTGCGCCGTAATGGCGGGTGATATACCCGCCTTTGAAGCGACCGTTGAGCACTTTCGTGTAGCGCGGAAATGCCTCGCAGCATGCCAGTAATGCGGCGCTCAGTTCCGGCGCGCAGCTTGCGCCATCGGCAGTACCGAAGTTCAGATCCGGCAGTTTGCCGTCAAACAAACGCGGAACCACCGATTTGATGGAGTGTGCATCCCACAGGAGCGCGTAACCGAAAGTGTCGCGCAACCGCGCCAGTTCCTGCGCCAGCGCCTGGTGATAAGGCTGCCACACAGTATGCAAAATAGCGGCTTTCGTGGCGTCATCCGGCGCTTTACCCGCTTCGAACAGCGACTCGCCGTCAAAAAAGGTGTCCGGAAACAGGCCGGTGGTCGCGGTAGCGTATAACGGTTTATCATCTGCCGGGCGGTTTAAATCCACCACATAGCGGGAATAATTAGCGCTCAGCACGCTGGCGCCAAGCTCGCGAATCGGCTGATACAGCAGCGGAATATGCCAGTCCGTATCCTCCAGACGTCGTGCCCGCGCGGTGAGGCCGCTGGCAATTTCCGGTGTCAGTTGCGTGCCGGGATGGGGCATGCTGACCAGTAGCGGCAGCCGACCCTGATGTAATTCGAATCCGTTAGTCATGCCAGACTTCCTCCCCCTGATAGATAACCTGTTTTGACAGTGTTCCTCCCAGCCAGTAGCTGAGTTCTGCCGGATGAGCCACATCCCACGCGACAAAGCTGGCTTCTTTACCCGCCTGGAGCGTACCGCAGCGTTCACTGATACCTAATGCACGGGCGGCATGACAGGTCACTCCCGCCAGCGCTTCTTCAGGCGTCAGACGGAACAACGTGCAGGCCATGTTCATCATCAGGCGCAGCGACAGCACGGGCGACGTACCGGGGTTCAGATCGCCGGAAATGGCCATCGGCACCTGATGCTTACGTAATAGCGCCACCGGTGGCGGCTGGCTCTCGCGTAAAAAGTAAAACGCGCCCGGCAGCAGAACGGCAGTGGTGCCGTGCTGCGCCATCAGCACGATATCTTCTTCGCACAAATACTCGAGATGATCGGCGGAAAGCGCACTGTAGCGGGCGGCCAGCCCTGCGCCGTGCTGCAGTGAAAGCTGTTCGGCATGCAGTTTTACCGGTAAGCCAAGCTGCTGCGCTTTGCGGAAAACCCGCTCCACTTGCGGCGGTGAAAAGGCCAGATGTTCACAAAAAGCATCAACCGCATCGACCAGCCCTTGTGCGTGCCAGGCGGGTAGCCAGTGCTGGCAAATCTCGTCGATGTAGTCGTCAGCGCGCCCCTGATACTCGCCCGGCACTGCATGCGCTGCGAGACAGGTGCTGAAGATGGTGAGCGGCATTTCTGCGCCAAGCGTGCGGATCACCCGCAACATTTTGCTTTCATCGGCAAAGCTGAGGCCATAACCGGATTTGATCTCAAGCGCCGTAACGCCTTCTTTGCGCAGTGCGTCAATGCGCTTGCGGGCGCTTTCCAGCAGTTGTTGCTGGCTGGCGTTGCGGGTGGCATTCACGGTACTGATAATGCCGCCGCCTGCTGCGGCGATTTCCGCGTAGCTCGCGCCGTTGAGTCGCATCTCAAATTCCTGGCTGCGATCGCCGCCAAACACGCTATGGCTATGGCAATCGATCAACCCAGGCGTAACCAGCCGCCCCTGCAAATCCACTTCACGATCGACCACATCATCCGGCTGCGTTCCCTCTTCGCCCAGCCATGAAATCTGCGACCCGTTGGTGATCAGCGCGCCGCGAGGGATCAGGTTGTATTTGCCCGCTTCCATGGTGGCAATCTGGCAGTGACGCCATAAAATGCGCATCCGCGTTCTCCCGTCATGGTTCGGCGCGGCAATCACCGCGCCGTCGGTTTTACTTTGCAATCATCGGTAAATTGAGGCCGTGCTCTTTGGCACAGGCGACCGCTGAATCATAGCCTGCGTCAGCATGGCGCATCACGCCCGTCGCCGGATCGTTATGCAGTACGCGGGCAATACGTTCTGCCGCTTCATCCGTGCCATCACAGACGATAACCATCCCCGAATGTTGCGAGAAGCCCATGCCGACGCCTCCGCCGTGGTGCAGAGAAACCCAGGTTGCGCCGCTGGCGGTGTTGAGCAACGCGTTCAGCAAAGGCCAGTCGGAAACTGCATCGGAGCCATCTTTCATCGCTTCGGTTTCGCGGTTTGGGCTGGCAACGGAGCCGGAGTCCAGGTGATCGCGGCCAATGACAATTGGTGCGGAGACTTCGCCGCGACGCACCATTTCATTAAACGCCAGCCCCAGACGTGCGCGTTGCCCCAGACCAACCCAACAGATACGCGCAGGTAAGCCCTGGAAACTGATGCGCTCTTTCGCCATATCCAGCCAGCGGTGCAGATGCGCGTCATCCGCGATCAGCTCTTTTACCTTTTCATCGGTGCGATAGATATCTTCCGCATCGCCGGAGAGCGCGGCCCAGCGGAATGGCCCAATACCGCGGCAGAAGAGCGGGCGAATATAGGCGGGCACAAAACCCGGGAAATCGAAGGCGTTGCTGACGCCCATCTCTTTCGCCATCTGGCGAATATTGTTGCCATAGTCGAAGGTCGGAATGCCCTGCTGCTGGAAGGCGAGCATTGCTTTAACGTGCTCGGCCATTGAGGCTTTCGCAGCCTGAGTCACCACTGCCGGTTCACTCTTCGCGCGTTCGCGATACGCTTCCCACTGCCAGCCAATCGGCAAATAGCCGTTTAGCGGATCGTGGGCGCTGGTTTGATCGGTCACGAGATCGGGGCGAACGCCGCGTTTAACCAGTTCCGGTAAAACTTCTGCCGCATTGCCGTGCAGCGCCACAGAGATGGCTTTGCCTTCACGGGTGTAGCGTTCAATACGCGCCAGTGCATCGTCTAAATCTGTTGCTTGCTCATCCACATACCCGGTACGCAGGCGGAAATCGATGCGGGATTGCTGGCACTCAATATTCAGCGAGCAGGCGCCCGCCAGCGTGGCGGCCAGCGGCTGCGCGCCGCCCATGCCGCCCAGACCTGCGGTCAGCACCCAGCGGCCAACCAGCGAACCGTTATAGTGCTGGCGACCCGCTTCGACGAAGGTTTCATACGTACCCTGAACGATCCCCTGGCTGCCGATATAGATCCAGGAGCCTGCGGTCATCTGGCCGTACATCGCCAGCCCTTTAGCGTCCAGCTCGTTAAAGTGCTCCCAGTTGGCCCAGTGGGGAACCAGGTTTGAGTTAGCGATCAGTACGCGCGGTGCATTGCTGTGGGTTTTAAACACGCCGACCGGTTTGCCGGATTGCACCAGCAGCGTTTCGTCATCATTGAGCTGTTTTAGCGCTTCAACCATTTTGTCAAAGCACTCCCAGTTACGCGCTGCCCGTCCAATCCCACCATACACCACCAGTTCTTTCGGGTTTTCCGCAACATCGGGATCAAGGTTATTCATCAGCATGCGCAGCGGCGCTTCAGTCAGCCAGCTTTTCGCATTCAATGTCGTGCCGCGCGGCGCTCTGATCTCAACATCACGATAACGGGATAATTCACTACTCATGCGGTTTACCTTCTCTGTTTGATAGCGGAATACATGCTTACTGACGTTGCGATGCTGCTGTATACGTCTTGTATATACATGATAAGCACATAAGGTGCCAGTTTAATCAATTTATTTATTTCACATATAAAACAATGCGTTGTTATTGATGGCTTTTTTGATCGTAGTGAAAGAAGGGGTATTGGTGCATTTTTTTGCACTGCTATTGTGCTTTAAAGCGTTGAGATGATCATTTTTAGTGCATCTCTGCGCTGTTTTAAAGCGAGCGTGTGGGGAAATGAAGCTGAGGGAATTCGTTTTGTTGTGCTGGATTTATTAACAATGTTTTTATATCTATTTGTTTTTAATTGGTTTTATTTAAATGATCAATGTTGCGATGACGTTATGGCACATGGCTTGCTAGTTGTACATACAAGGATATACAAAAGTTTTTTTGCATTGCCGTCACAACGGGACGGCAAACGATGACCATAAGGCGTAACGATGATTACTTTCAACAATGTGACCAAGCATTATCACGACGGTACCGTCGTGGTCGATGGCCTGAACCTTGTCGCGCCAGGAGGCAAAATTACTGTGCTTGTGGGGCCGTCTGGTTGCGGAAAAACCACCTCATTACGCATGATCAACCGGCTGGTGGAGCCCTCATCCGGGACGATTTTGCTCAATGGCGAATCCACCGCTCAGATGGATGTTGTGCAATTGCGCCGCCGTATTGGTTATGTGATCCAGAATGCCGGCTTGTTCCCGCATAAAACCATCATCGATAACATCGCCACTACCGCGATCCTTAATGGCGCGGCGAAAAGCAAAGCCAGGGCCAGAGCGGCAGAATTACTGGAAGTGGTCGGTCTGGCGCCGCAACTGGCGAAACGCTACCCGTGGCAACTCTCCGGTGGCCAACAGCAGCGCGTCGGCGTGGCGCGTGCACTGGCTGCCGACCCGGAATTTATGCTGATGGACGAACCCTTCAGCGCCGTTGACCCTGTGGTGCGTGAACAGTTGCAGGAAGAGTTTCTGCGCATTCAGAAAGAGGTCAGCAAGACCATCATTATGGTCACGCACGATATTGATGAAGCAATGAAACTGGGTGATTGTGTTGCGGTGCTGAAACCTGGCGGCAAGCTGGCGCAACTGGCGACGCCGGGCGAACTGCTGAATGCGCCGCAGAGCGAATTTGTCGCCGATTTCATTGGCCGCGACCGCGGTTATCGCAAACTCAGTTTCCACACCTCCGCACCGCTGACGGCGTTGCAGGCGGAACCGGCTATCGAAATGGGCGCGTCACTTGCGCAGGCACGCAATATCAGCGCACAACGTTGGCTGCTGGTGACGCAGCAGGGCAGAGCCTGCGGCTGGTTTGACACGCATCAGCAGGTAACGGTGATAGCGCCGGAAAACGTGAACCTTGGCGCGACGTTTTCTCCGCAGGGCGGCACGCTGCGCCAGTTGCTGGATTCGGCGCTCAGTTCTCCCTGCCATCGCGCCGTGGTGGTCGATGAACAGCTTGCCCCGCTGGGATCGCTGGCGCTGGACAATGTGCTGGATGCCTGCAAGTCGCTGACGCAGGAGGCGCTATGAGATTTGACTGGCTGTGGGGGCAAAGCGACAGGATCCTCAGCTTGCTGCTCTGGCACTGCTATTTGTCGATTACGCCGATCCTGATCGGCCTGCTGCTGGCAATACCTGTCGGCTGGGCCGTGAACAACCTGCCAAAAGTGAAAGGTCTCATCCTGAATCTGTTTGGCCTGCTGTACACCATTCCGTCGCTGGCGCTGTTTGTACTGCTGCCGCCGCTGCTGAATACGCAAATTCTCGACCCAATCAACGTGGTCGTGGCGCTGACTATCTACAGCTTTGCGCTGCTGGTCAGAACCGTGTGCGACGGGCTGGATTCCGTGGCCGAAGATACCCGGCAGTCTGCTTTTGCGCTGGGGTACAAACCGCTACATCAATTTTTGCAGATCGACCTGCCGCTTGCTGTACCGGTGATCGGCTCCGGGCTGCGCGTGGCCGTGGTTTCGAATGTCAGCATCGTGTCGGTTGCCGCGCTGATTGGCGCGCCACAGTTAGGTTCGCTGTTTACCCAGGGGTTTCAGCTTCAGTTTCTCACCCCGATTATCGCCGGGATTGTGCTGTGCATCGCGCTGGCCTTCATTCTGGATTGCCTGGTGGTGGCGATAACCCGCTCTTTAAGCCGCTGGCAACCGCAAAGGGGATAACTGATGAGTGAATGGTTTTTCGATCTCAGCCACTGGTACGGCGACGACGGCATTGTGCCGCTGCTGTTGCAGCATATCGGTTACAGCGCGGCGGCGCTGGCGATTGCCGTCGCCATTGCGTTTCCGGTCGGCTGCTACACCGGCCATACCGGGAAAGGGGAGGCGCTGCTGATTGGTACCACCAACGCCCTGCGTTCGTTGCCCTCTTTTGGTCTGATTATTTTGCTGGTGATCCTGCTGGCGGGGTATTTCGAATCGGATTTGGCCTTTGTTTTACCCTGCATCATCGTGCTGGTGGTGCTGGCGCTGCCGCCAGTGGCGCTGGGCGTACATGCGGGTATCCGTTCTGTCGATCCCAGCGTGCATGACGCGGCAAAAGGGATTGGTCTGACGCCGCTTCAGGTGCTGTTGCAGGTTGAATTGCCCTGCGCAATGCAGCTGATCCTCTCCGGGATTCGCAGTGCCGCGCTGCAAATTGTCTCTACTGCGACCATTGCGGCCTACGTTTCACTCGGCGGCCTGGGACGATTGATTATCGACGGGCGTGCCGCCAACGACTTTGCGCAGATGACCGCCGGGGCCATCCTCGTCGCGCTGCTGGCATTGATCATTGATCTCTTTTTTTCGCTTTCAGGGAAAGTCGTGGTTTCACCGGGCATCACCCGGAAAACCAAAAACCAGTGATGTTGAGTCCTTTAATTACAGAAGGTTAATAAGATGATTAAGAAACGCTATTTAACGTTGTTCAGTGCCGCACTGCTGTCTGTCGCTTCTTCTGTCTGGGCTGCGGATGCCGGCCAGAAAGTGATTATTGGTTCGGCGGATTTTCCGGAAAACCAGTTGCTGGCGACCATTTACGCCGGGGCGCTGGAAGCGCAAAACATTCCGGTCGAGAAAAAACTCAACATTGGTAGCCGTGAAGTCTATATCCCGGCTCTGCTCGACGGTTCCATCACCGTGATCCCTGAGTACAGCGGCGCGCTGTTAAGCTATCTGGATGCGAAAAACGACGCGCACAGTTCGGAAGATGTGGCGAAAGCGCTGGCCGCTAAGCTGCCGGAAAAAGTGAAAATGCTGAACACGTCCACGGCGCAAAACAGCGATGTGCTGGCGGTAACGAAGAAAACCGCCGACAAGTACAAACTGAAAACCATCGACGATCTGAAACCTGTCGCCGGGCAGTTAGTGCTTGGTGGTCCGGCGGAGTGGAAAACCCGTCATGAAGGCGTTCCCGGCTTGCGTGAAGTTTATGGCCTGAATTTCAAAACCTTCAAAGTGCTGGATGTCGCTGGTCCGCTGACGCTGACGGCGCTGAAAAATAACCAGATTCAGGTGGCTGATCTGACCTCCACTACGCCGGAAATCAAAAAAGATCACCTGGTTGCGCTGGAAGATCCGAAACACCTGTTTGCCGCGCAGAACATTGTGCCCATAGTCGCCAGCAGCACACTGAACCCGACCATTGAAAGCACGCTGAACAAAATCTCCGCGCAGCTCACCACCGAAGATCTGATCGCCATGAACGAGCAACTTGCAGAGTTCGCCAGCATTGATGATGTGGCGCACCAGTGGCTGGTTAAACACCAGTTGAGCAAGTAAGGAACGGCTGCGAGATGACGACAACAATCCGTTCTTCCATGCCGCATATGGATGCGGTCACCTTAGGCAGGGATGCCACGACCATTGATGAGCTGGTGCGCATTGCCGATGGCGCCCAGGTTGTTCTGGCTGATGATGCGCTGGCGCAAATGGATAAGGTCAGCGGTTATATTCACAAAGCGATTGCTGACGGGAAGGTGATTTATGGTCTGACAACCGGCGTGGGAGACCTGGTGACCGAGCGTCTCTCTGCGGATCAAATTGCCAGCGTGCAACTCAATATGCTGCGTAGTCACGCCTGCGGGATGGGGCCGGATTTGTCGGTGCGGGAAGTGCGGGCGATGATGGCGGTGATGCTGAAATCGCTGTTGCAGGGCTACAGCGGCGTCAGTTCTGAACTGGCGCAGCGTATGTGCCTGATGCTGAACCGGCAGGTGACGCCGTGGTCGCCTGCCAGCGGTTCCGTGGGGTATCTGATTGCTACCGCGCATATCGGCTTATCGTTATTTGGCGAAGGGCAGTGCTGGTATCAGGGGGAGTTGTTGCCCTCCACCGACGCGCTGGCAAAAGCGGGCATTGCGCCGCGCATTCCCGGCCCGCGCGAAGGACACGCGCTGATCAGCGGCACCTACGAAATTACCGCACTGGCTTGTCTGGCAGTGCGGGATTTCGAGCAGTTGCTGCCGGTCGCGGATATGGCAGGCGGCATGTGTCTCGAAGCGCTGAAAGGCAACACCCGCGGCTATGACGCGCGTCTGCACGCTCTGCGTCCGCATGACGGGCAACAAGAAACAGCGCAGAATTTGCGCCGTTTACTGCACGGTAGCGAGATCCTTCAGCGTTACCGCGATCACCGGGTGCAGGATGCGCTCAGCTTACGCTGCATCCCGCAAATCCATGGCGCGGTGCGCGATCAACTGGCGCATTGTCGTCATATCGTTACTACCGAACTCAATTCGGTGACCGACAACCCGGTGTTTTTGATTGAAGACGATGCGCTGGTGATTTTGCCGGGCGGTAACGGTCACGGTGCGCCGCTGGCGCTGGCACTCGATGCGCTGGCAGTGGCTATTGCGCAACTGAGCACGGCGTCGCAGGCGCGTTCTGACCGTATTACCAACGTCCATCTCAGCGGCTTACCGGCATTTCTGGTCGGCAAAAGCGGAGCCAATTCCGGGATGATGATCCCGCCGTATGTCGCCGCCGCGCTCGCCGGGGATAATCGCAGCCTGGCGGCACCCGCCAGCGTACATACGGTTTCCACCTGTGCCGGGCAGGAAGATCATATCAGCATGGGCGTCTCTTCGGCGCGAAAAGCGATGCAGGCGGTGGCAAACGCGGTGGATATCGTGGCTATCGAGCTGCTGTGCGCTTGTCAGGCGATTGAATTTCATCGCCCGCTGCGCGCCTCGGTGGGGACAGAACTGACGCTCTCGCGGGTGCGCCAGCAGGTCGCGTTTCGTGAAACCGATACGCCGCTGTACACGGATATGCATGCCGTCCGGGATCTGATTGCGGATGGCGAACTGAGCCGCCAGCTTGCTTTACTGATAAAGGAGGGGGCTGATGAGTGAAGCTAATCGCCTGCTCAAGAGAAAATGGAGACTGGAGCTGTCGCGTGTGTAGGCAGGCATAGGGTGCGCTTTGCGATTACCTGGCGCACGCCTCGTCTGTTGCGTGCGCCAGGGAAATCCCTGTCGATGCGGCTCGATGTATGAATGGTGAAGAGGTGCCCTGCAGGGCTGATTAGCCAGCAGGTTCAGCCTGATGAACGGGAAGCACAGGCTAAGCATTGCGTGATAAATCACCCAGACCGCGCTGCTGGCGGTGGTCAAGTTCGTAGCTGTGCTGGCCCGCGACGCGTGCGGGAGCGATTTATGAGCGGGTTAATTGCCGATAATGAAGAGGGCTGGCGGCGTTTCAGAAGGTCGACGCCGCAGTTTAGCCGGTGTTAACGGGATGTCAGCGTCACGCAGGCGAAAAGCGTGTCGCTGCCTGCGTTGACGGTAACCGTCGCCGGGTTATCAAGCAGCAGGCTGTCGTAATGTTGCAGCGTATGGCGTTCGCCCCCGACGATGACGTCAAGACGATGTCCGGCATTGAACAGCAGCATTGCTCCCTGCCGATGTTGCCATGTGCCAGCGCGCTGCCAGCGCACCGTTGCCAGGGTGGTTTCATGGCGATAAATCACGTTGAAATCAAGTAACGGCCCGCCGACAACCTCGCAGAACACCGCGCTGTCGCCGTTGAAATCCGTCGCCTGAAACGGTGGAATTAACGCGCTGCGCTGGTCATCAATCGTCAGAAACATGCCTTCGCCTTCCAGTACACTGATGTTTCGCAGGTAACCGGAGAAACGTGAGAACGCCCCGTCTTCGCGGATTGTCGCAACCGATATGCGCCAGTCATACTGGTCGCTGGCGGGAAAACGGCACACTTCGCGGGTGACACCCTGGCCATTTTTCCAGCGCATCTCAGCGTAGCCGCTATAAGGCAGCAGCCTCATTTGCGCATACTTCCTTCCAGACGGTAACGTGAACCCGGATAGACCAGGCGCACGCTGGTGACGATTTTCTTGTCCTGACGACCGGTCCAGGTGCGGCGGTTTACTTGCAGGCAGGGGGTGTGTTCATCTATTTCCAGGTAAACGCACTCGCTGCGGGGCACGTTCACCGCCTCGATAATATGCTCACCTTCGACAATCGGTGCGATGGAAGAGAGATAGGCATTCGGCGTGATACGGGTAAAATCCTGCTGCAGATAGTCTGGCACAATCAGCGCATTCACCAGCCTGTCTTCCAGCATCACCGGAACGCCGTCTTCATAATGGCAAATCAACGAATGGAACAGGCGGCTGCCTTTCGGCAGATTAAAAGCCAGTGCTTGCTGAGCATCTGCATGCTGCTGGGTCAGTTCCAGCACTCTGGCATGATGGCGATGGCCGCGGCTGGCAATCTCATCGGCAATGTTGTTGATTTCCAGCAGCGCCGACTGCCCACGGACTTCGGCGACAAAGGTGCCAATGCCCTGCATACGCACCAGCAGCCCTTCGGCGGTCAGTTCACGCAGCGCGCGGTTAATGGTCATCCGGCTGTAGCCAAACTGGCTAACCAGCTCGCTTTCTGACGGCACGCGGTAGTTCACCGGCCAGGCGCCGCTGTGGATATTGGTTTTAATCATGCTCTTCACCCTTTCATAGAAAGGGGCGGGCTGATCAAGACGAGTCTCGCCTGCGGCTGCTTTAAAAATATCGCTTTGCTCCATGAACCCTTTCCTCGGCCGGATAACCGTTGAAGTTTACTCTACACCTATTTGGATGTATATATATAAGCATGTATATACATATCAAATAACGGCAGGCGGTGAGGGGATATATGACGGTATATTTCGCGGCAAAAGCATTGTTGCCGCAGGGCTGGGCGGAGAATGTTCGCATCACGGTTTCCCCGCAGGGCATCATCACCGCGCTCGAAAGCGGTAGTCAGCCAGACGACACGGCGATTCGCCTGGAGGGTTTTTTGGTGCCGGGCATGCCAAACCTGCATTCGCACGCTTTTCAGCGTGCAATGGCCGGGCTAACCGAAGTGGTGGGCGATCCGGCGGACAGCTTCTGGACATGGCGCGATTTGATGTACCGGCTGGTGGATAAAATTACCCCCGAACAGCTGGAAACCATTGCCAGCTATTTGTACATCGAAATGCTGAAGGCCGGTTATACCTCCGTTGCCGAATTTCACTATTTGCACCACGATCGTGGCGGAAAACCTTACGCACAGCCAGCCGAGCTGGCGATGCGTATTTCGCAGGCGGCGAAAACGGCGGGTATTGGCCTGACATTACTGCCGGTGCTTTACAGTTTCTCCGGTTTTGGTGGGCAGCCAGCGACCGCCGGGCAGAGCCGCTTTATTCACGATACGGAAGGCTACCTTGCACTGCATGCCACGCTGACGTCGCAGCTTGCTGCTGAGCCGATGCAGCGTACCGGGCTGTGCTTCCACTCGCTGCGAGCCGTTACGCCGGAACAGATGCAGAGCGTGCTTAAAGCCTGTCCACAACCACAACCGGTGCATATTCATATTGCTGAGCAGCAAAAAGAGGTTGATGACTGCTTGGCCTGGTCTGGATTGCGGCCGGTGGAGTGGCTTTATCAGCATATGCCGGTGGATGAACAGTGGTGTCTGATCCATGCCACGCATATTACGCCGCAGGAAACCCAACAGATTGCCGCTTCCGGCGCAGTGGCGGGCCTGTGCCTGACCACTGAAGCCAATCTTGGCGATGGTATTTTCCCGGGGCCGGACTATCTTGCGCAGCAGGGGCGCTGGGGAATTGGCTCCGACAGCCATATCAGCGTCAGCGTCAGCGAGGATTTGCGCTGGTTTGAGTACGGGCAACGGTTAAACAAACGGCGGCGCAACTTACTGTCTTTGCCGGATGAGCCTTATATTGGCAATGTACTGTATCAGGGGGCATTGCAGGGCGGACGCCGTGCGCTGGGGCAGGCGATTGGTCAACTGGCGGTCGGCGATCGCGCGGATATGCTGTTGCTCGACAGCCGCGATCCCTTCCTTGCAGCCGCAGGCGATCGTGAACGTCTGAACCGCTGGATTTTCGCCTGCTCAACAAACCCGATAAAAAGGGTAATGGCGGGAGGACGCTGGGTGATTGAAGAGGGTCGTCACGCACAGGAGGAGCAGGTGACCTCTGCATTTATTAAGGTGATGCAGCAACTGGTGGCGTAACACTAAGCAGCAGGACGTTGATAAGAACCAATGGCGGTTGGCAGACGCAGGAAGTGATTTAACTTACTGAATCTGTAGGGTAATGACGACTTTGAACGATGTTCGCAGGAAGTGGGATATTGTCCCCTGCAGGAATCGAACCTGCAACTAGCCCTTAGGAGGGGCTCGTTATATCCATTTAACTAAGGGGACAAAGCGGCGGGAGTATAACGTTATTTACGTCTCGCGTTAAGCTCACATGCCGCCAAGTGATTAAACTGTCGCCGTTTAAGCCCCTTTTTCTGCGCCGTCGCGTTGCTGTTTTTGCTCGTCGGTGCGGGCTTTGGCTTCGGCTTTACGCGCGTTGATCATATCGTTACGGATCTGCGCGTGGCTAAGCAGAGCAAAAATAAAGGTGCCGCCGCAAATATTCCCGGCGAGTGTCGGCAGGGCGAACGGCCAGATAAATTCGCTCCAGTGCAGCGTGCCGTTAAACACCAGATAGAAAATCTCCACCGCACCGACCACGATATGCGTGGTATCCGCCAGCGCGATAAGCCAGGTCATTAAAATGATCACCACAATTTTCGCCGCGCCCGCTGAAGGGAACATCCACACCATGGTGGCGATGATCCAGCCGGAGATAATGGCGTTGGAAAACATCTCCAGCGGCGTGTTCTTCATCACCTCCATGCCGATTTTGACAAAAGCATCGCGGGTGGCTTCATCGAATATGGGCATATACTCGAACGCCCAGGCGGCAATAGCCGTGCCAACCAGGTTCCCGAGTAACACCACGCTCCATAAGCGCGTCATCAGGCCAAAGTTAACCCAACTGGGTTTTTGCATCACCGGTAATACGGCCGTGACGGTGTTTTCGGTAAACAACTGCTGGCGCGCCATAATGACAATAATAAAGCCAAAGGTGTAACCGAGGTTCTCCAGCAGAAAACCGCCGGGAATGTCGTCGAGTTGTACGTGAAAAATCCCTTTTGCCAGCAGCGACGCGCTCATCGATAAACCCGCCGCAATCGCTGACCAGAACAGCGCCATCGCGTCGCGTTCCAGCTCTTTTTCGCCGTCCTGGCGAATATGCTCATGAATCGCCATGGCGCGTGAGGGCAGGCGTTCTTCATCAAGTTCTATTTTCTTCCCACTCTTCTTCTCGTCGCTCTCCACTTGTATGTCATCGCTGTGTTTATCGATTTTCTCTTCTTTAATATTGTCCACGATGGCCTCGCTTGGTGATGGCGGCAAAATTTAAGCGTAGCGGTTTTCACGCTTATTCCGTGACGGCATCGTCCTAAATTGCGCGAAAAGCAATAATGGCAATACGATATTGAGGAAGTTTGTATAGAATTGTTAACGAGCCGTAAAGGTGAGTTCGGTTAGGCTGAGTGAGAGTTGTTCGCCGCGTGGACATCAGAATATGTGCTGATACAATGCGTTGCGCATTGTCTGCGCAAAACGGATTTCCGCGTTTGCGTTATTCAAAAATGGCATTCAGCGATGACCATTTTCTTCAGGGAGACACCTATGAAATTCCGCCTGTCGGCGCTTGCGCTGGCTACCACTGTGCTGGTCGGTTGTGCCAGTTCCGGTAAAGATTCGCAGGGACGTTCAGACCCGCTGGAAGGGTTCAACCGCACCATGTACAGCTTCAACTTCAATGTGCTGGATCCGTATGTTGTCAGGCCCGTTGCCGTTGTCTGGCGTGATTACGTGCCGCAGCCAGCGCGTAATGGTCTGAGCAACTTCACCAGCAACCTTGAAGAACCGGCGGTGATGGTGAACTTCTTCTTACAAGGCGATCCGTACCAGGGGATGGTTCACTTTACACGCTTCTTCCTGAACACCCTGCTGGGGATGGGCGGCTTGATGGATGTCGCGGGTGCCGCGAACCCGAAATTGCAGCGCGTTGAACCGCACCGTTTTGGTAGCACGCTGGGGCATTACGGCATGGGTTACGGCCCTTATATGCAACTGCCGTTCTATGGCAGTTTCACGCTGCGTGAAGACGGTGGTGATATGGCCGATACGCTCTATCCGGTGCTGTCGTGGCTGACATGGCCGCTGTCGGTGGGCAAATGGACGGTTGAAGGCATTGAATCGCGCGCGCAACTGCTGGATTCAGACGGCCTGCTGCGCCAGTCTTCCGATCCGTACATTCTGGTGCGTGAAGCCTACTTCCAGCGCCACGACTTTATCGCCAACGGTGGTAAGCTGAAACCGCAGGAAAACCCGAACGCGCAGGCGATAGAGGGCGATTTGAAAGATATCGACTCGCAATAAACCCAGCCCAGCAAATAAAAAAGGTGAGCACGGCGCTCACCTTTTTTTATGTCTGATGGTTTATCAGAACGCGTAGTTGAAGTTCGCGCCGTACAGCCATGCACGACCTTCAGAGCTGAAGGTATACGGGCCTTCGGTGAATTTAACTTTCTGACCGTGCATATAAGAAACGCCGACGTCGACGGACGCATCTTTATTAAATGCATAGGTCGCACCGGTGCTCAGCCAGAGGCGATCCTGATCCGGGATGGAGATGGAGCGTTTGTCTGCCGGAACCGGGCTGTCATCGAAGGCGATACCGGCGCGGAAGGTCCAGTTATCATCCATATAATAGGTAGTACCCAGCGCGATACGGTAGGCGTCTTTAAAGCTTTCATCTTTATAGAACAGCGTCTGGCCGTTGTCGCCGGTCGCTTTCAGCTCCTGGAACTGGCTCCAGCTGGTGTAAGTCAGGCTGTAGTGAATGGCCCACTGCGGGTCAACACGGTTATAACCCGACACTTCCCACATTTCCGGCAGGTGCAATGAGAGCGAACCGTTGGTGGTGGCACCGCCGGTACCGTATGGCAAGTTAAGATTGAGCGCCGCATTGATCGGGTTCAGCGCTGCGGGCAGACTGCTCTTATAATCGCCGTCGAAGTCGACTTTGACTTCAGAGCGATAGGTGAAAGCGTAGCGGTTGTTTTTATCCAGCTCGTAGAGAATACCGGCGTTCCAGCCAAAGCCCCACTCATCGCCTTTCAGATGGGCGATTTGCGTATCGCGGCTAATACCGCCAGCCTGCGCGGCGAGTCGCTGTGCATCTTGTGGTGACAGGCGACCGGATTGCACCAGCCCAGGCAGACCTGCGCCGATGATTTGCGGCAGGTCACCCGCGTAGCGCTCCACTTTCGCACGTGCATAAACGGCATCGAAACCGAGGCCGAAGCTCCAGTGGCTATCCAGACGATACGCGCCGCTCAGGTTGAGGTTCAGCGTTTCGAGATCGGTTTTACCGCCCATTGAACCGGCTGCATAGCTGTTGTTGAACTCGGTGGCCAGCCCGTAGTTAGAGGTCACGGACGCGCCCCAGCCAAATTGATCGTTAATCGGTGCCACGAAGTGCAGGTTCGGGATCCACGCGGTCGGGGCGATGTTGTCCTGGCTGGCATTGTTACCAATGGCAGAACGGCCCTTTACGTTAACATCCGGATCGACAAACACCGCACCACCAGAGAAGGTTGGGCGATCGAACATGGTGATCAGCGCCGGGTTGCGGCTGACGCTGCCTGCGTCATCAGCAATGGCGCCTTCACCGGAATAAGCCCGGCCAAGGCCAGAGGATGAAAACTCGTTGAGTTGAAAGCCTGCGGACCAGGCCTGGGTAGAAACGATTGCCACTGCGACTGCCAACGCAGACTTGGTAAACCGGGTTTTCTGGCTCATGACCATAACCTCATTCGAAATCGATTTATTTTTATACAAACTTTGTTACGCGGGGTAACAGGAGCGCGAAGTGTAGGGTCTGAGGTACATCTGAGAAATCAGACCAGTGGCGAGAGTATAGGTCTGACCAGAGGAAATGTTGCAAGTATGTATATAAGATTTTTCAATTGTGATCTTCGAAACGGGATCTGCGCAGCAAAATTGCCCCCGGTGTTAATCAGTCGATTAGATGATTTTTGTTTTAGATCATTTTTAAGTGTGATTTCGGTCACTTATCACCGCTTGCGGAATTAACGACTGGAGCCACATTCCCTCGCGGCGTAAAATATGCGCAACGTTTATCTGGCACCTTGGGTGCGAATTCAGAGGAAATCTACCATGAGTAAATGCAGTGCTGATGAAACCCCGGTTTGCTGCTGTATGGATGTTGGCACCATTATGGACAACTCCGACTGCACCGCCTCTTACAGCCGCGTGTTCGCTAAACGCGCCGATGCGGAAGAAACCCTGGCTGCGCTGAGCGCCAGAGCCCGCAGCGTGGAATCCGATCCTTGCCAAATCACTTCCACGTTCACGGAAGTGGCAGACGGTGTGCGCCTGGATATCGATTTTGTCTTCGCTTGCGAAGCTGAAACGCTGATTTTCCAGCTCGGTCTGCGTTAATTATCCCACCAACGCTCCCGTCCAGCGGGGGCGTTTTGTTAAGTATCTCTGTGCCTTAGCTCCCATTTTTTTCTCCCTCCCATTGGCTAAATGTAAAAAATTGGTTAAGACTGTTATCAGGTCAGACCACTTAATGCATTACGCTGTTAACAGGGGAGTGTTATGAAGGCATTACCGCTTGTCACCCGCCA
Organism: Kosakonia sp. PSU_27; assembly: GCF_039409795.1. Classification (NCBI taxonomy): domain Bacteria; kingdom Pseudomonadati; phylum Pseudomonadota; class Gammaproteobacteria; order Enterobacterales; family Enterobacteriaceae; genus Kosakonia; species Kosakonia sp. PSU_27. The sequence continues at coordinate 247,229 of NZ_JBCIVK010000003.1, forward strand.
GGGCGACCGCATTGCCATTGTCAGTGGGTTACGTACCCCTTTTGCCCGCCAGGCGACCGTCTTCCACGGCGTGCCGGCCATCGATCTTGGCAAAATGGTGGTGGGAGAGATGCTGGCACGCAGCGAAATTCCCCCCGAAGTGATTGAACAACTGGTTTTTGGCCAGGTGGTTCAAATGCCCGAAGCGCCGAATATTGCGCGCGAAATTGTGCTTGGCACCGGCATGAGTGTGCATACCGACGCTTACAGTGTAAGCCGTGCCTGCGCGACCAGCTTTCAGGCGGTGGCGAATGTCACCGAAAGTCTGCTGGCGGGCACCATCCGTGCCGGTATCGCCGGTGGGGCCGATTCGTCTTCGGTGCTGCCGATTGGCGTCAGCAAAAAACTGGCGCTAACGCTGGTGGATGCCAACAAAGCGCGCAGCATGGGGCAAAAACTGAAACTCTTCTCGCGCCTGCGTCTGCGCGACCTGCTGCCGGTTCCTCCGGCGGTAGCGGAATATTCCACCGGCCTGCGCATGGGCGATACCGCTGAACAGATGGCGAAAACCTACGGTATCAGCCGTGAGCAGCAGGATGCGCTGGCGCACCGTTCACACCAGCTTGCCGCCCAGGCCTGGGCAGAAGGCAAACTGGCAGAAGAGGTGATGACCGCTTACGCACCGCCATTTCGTGACCCGGTCGAGAAAGATAACAACGTACGTACAAATTCGAGCCTGGCGGATTATGCAAAACTGCGCCCGGCGTTTGATCGCCAGCACGGCACGGTGACGGCGGCCAACAGTACGCCGCTTACCGATGGTGCCGCGGCGGTGATCCTGATGACGGAATCCCGCGCCAAGGAGCTTGGGCTGGTGCCGTTGGGATACCTGCGCAGCTATGCGTTTACCGCCATTGATGTGCGTGAAGATATGCTGCTTGGCCCGGCGTGGGCAACGCCGCTGGCGCTGGAGCGAGCCGGATTATCAATGGCGGATTTAACCCTGCTTGATATGCATGAAGCCTTTGCTGCGCAAACCCTGAGCAACCTGAAGCTGATGGCCAGCGAGCGTTTTGCCCGCGAGGTACTGGGACGTTCACAGGCAACCGGCGAAGTGGATGACAGCAAATTTAACGTGCTTGGCGGCTCTATCGCTTATGGGCATCCGTTTGCCGCTACCGGCGCGCGTATGATCACTCAGACCCTGCATGAGCTGCGCCGTCGTGGCGGCGGTTTTGGTCTGGTCACGGCCTGTGCCGCGGGCGGTCTGGGTGCGGCAATGGTTCTGGAGGCAGAGTAATGACCACAACATCGGCATTTACCCTTAGTGTGCGTTCCGACAATGTGGCGGTAGTCGCTATTGATGTACCGAACGAGAAGATGAACACCCTGAAAGCGGAGTTCGCAACGGATGTTCGCGCCATTTTAAAACAGATCCGCGAAAACAAAGCGTTGCGCGGCGTGGTGTTTATCTCAGCAAAACCGGACAACTTTATTGCTGGCGCGGATATCAATATGATCGCCCGCTGCCAGACGGCGAAAGAGGCCGAAGAGCTCGCCCGTCAGGGGCAGCAACTGATGGCGGAAATCCACGCCCTGCCGATCCCGGTCATCGCCGCGATTAATGGCCCCTGCCTCGGCGGTGGGCTGGAACTGGCGCTGGCGTGCCATCGCCGGATTTGTACAAACGATGCCAAAACGGTGCTGGGATTACCGGAAGTGCAACTGGGTTTACTTCCTGGTTCTGGCGGTACGCAACGTTTGCCACGTCTGATCGGCGTGAGTACCGCGCTGGAGATGATTCTCACCGGTAAGCAGTTACGCCCACGGCAGGCATTAAAAGTAGGTCTGGTTGACGATGTGGTTCCGCCTTCCATTTTACTGGACGCCGCCGTCGGACTGGTTTCGCAGGGGCGTCCTGCCAGCCGCCATTTACCGGTGCGTGAACGCATTCTTGCCGGGCCGCTTGGCCGCACTTTATTGTTCCGCATGGTCGTGAAGAAAACCGAACAGAAAACCCAGGGGAATTATCCTGCTGCATCGCGCATTCTCTCGGTGGTTGAAACCGGCCTTGCCCAGGGGCGCAGCAGCGGTTATGACGCCGAGGCGCGCGCATTTGGTCAACTGGCGATGACGCCGCAATCGCAGGCGCTACGGCATCTCTTTTTTACCAGTACCGATATCAAAAAAGATCCTGGCAGCGTCGTCGAACCCGGCCCGCTTAACAGTGTGGGCGTGCTGGGTGGTGGGTTGATGGGCGGCGGTATCGCATTTGTCACGGCCAGCAAAGGTGGGTTGCCGGTTCGCATTAAAGATATTAATGCGAAGGGCATTAACCATGCGCTGAAATACAGTTGGCAACAACTGGATAAAAAAGTGCGCCGTCGTTACCTGAAACCCGCCGAGCGCGACAGCCAGATGGCGAAGATCTCCGGTTCGCTCGATTATCGTGGCTTTGCCCATCGCGATCTGGTGATTGAAGCGGTGTTTGAGGATCTTGCGTTGAAGCAGAAAATGGTCGCTGAAGTCGAAGCTAACTGCGCAGCGCATACCATTTTCGCCTCCAATACCTCGTCTTTACCGATCGGCGATATTGCTGCGCATGCGGCGCGTCCGGAAAAAGTTATCGGATTACATTTTTTCAGCCCGGTGGAAAAAATGCCACTGGTCGAAGTAATTCCGCATGCCGGCACCGATGAGCAGACCATTGCCACGACGGTGAAGCTGGCGAAAAAACAGGGCAAAACGCCGATCGTGGTGGCAGATAAAGCGGGCTTTTACGTTAACCGCATCCTCGCGCCTTATATAAATGAAGCGATGCGCCTGCTAAGCGAAGGGCAACGCATTGAAACTATCGATCAGGCGCTGGTGAAATTCGGTTTTCCGGTGGGGCCTATCCAGTTGCTGGATGAAGTGGGGATCGATACCGGCACCAAAATTATCCCGGTGCTGGAAGCTGCCTATGGAGAACGTTTTAGCGCGCCTGCAAGTGTGGTTAACGCAATCTTGAATGACGATCGCAAAGGCAGAAAAAATGAGCGCGGTTTCTATCTTTACCCGACGAAAGGGCGTAAAAGCAAAAAGCAGCCAGACCCATCGATCTACCGCTTAATCGGTGTTTCAGATGGCACGCAGTTACCGCGTCAGCAGATAGCAGAACGGTGCGTGATGTTGATGCTGAACGAAGCGGCTCGCTGCTTTGATGAACAGGTGATTCGCAGCGCGCGCGATGGTGACATTGGTGCCGTGTTTGGCATCGGTTTCCCACCGTTTTTGGGCGGGCCGTTCCACTATATGGATGCGCTGGGCGTAAGCGAAGTGGTGGCGACACTACAGCGGTTACAGGCGCAGTACGGCGAGCGTTTTGCTCCTTGCGAGCCGCTGTTACGCATGGCGGAACAAGGTGTAACTTTCTGGCCGACAAAAGAAACCGAACGTTTCAGTTAGTGTCTAAAAAAGTAATTCTGTTATACCTCATGGGCTTTACGGTTATTTAATAAACAGTGATTGACTATAGTTGCGCCATTGAGGTAAAAAACAGCGTTTCATTCAACGAATGGATCAGGCACAATGCCCGGCCATTAATATTTTCCGATGTCGTGAAATGATTTTGCGGTGAAAGTATTAATGATTCTGGTTAACAAAAGCGGTGCAATATGCAAGTTTTTATCATGCGTCACGGCGACGCTGCCCTCGATGCAGCCAGTGACTCGGTTCGTCCCTTAACCCCTTGTGGCTGTGACGAAACCCGTCTGATGGCAACATGGTTGAAAGGCCAAAAAGTGGATATTGAACGTGTTCTGGTCAGCCCTTTTTTACGTGCTGAACAGACGCTGGATAAGGTAGGGGAGTGTATGAACCTGCCTGACAACGTGGATGTCCTGCCGGAACTGACGCCCTGCGGCGATATCGGCCTGGTTAGCGCCTATTTGCAGGCGCTGGCAAACGAAGGTACTTCCGCCGTGCTGGTGATTTCTCACCTGCCGCTGGTCGGATACCTGGTGTCCGAACTCTGCCCGGGTGAAGCGCCGCCGATGTTTACCACCTCCGCCATCGCCAGCGTTACGCTGGATGAAGACGGTAAAGGTGTCTTTAACTGGCAAATGAGTCCCTGCAACCTGAAGATGCCAAAAGCTATCTGATTCGCCGGACCATGAAAGATAAAGAGCCGCATTGCGCGGCTCTTGTCGTTTCTGCGCTTCAGGGCAACTCCGGCGGCTGCCACTCTTCCACTTCTATAAGCACCAGTATCGCCGCATCGCCGCCATACTCTTTCGGGGCCTGGTGAAACGCCATCACATGCGGGTGCTGGGCCAGCCACAACGGTGTCTGCTGTTTGAGAATATGTTTGCCGTGGCCGTGCATCACGCAGGCGCAAAACACATGTTCGCGACGGCAGGCGGCAATCAACGCCCCCAGTTCCTGTTTCGCCTGAAGCTGGGTTAAACCGTGCAGATCAAGAAACAGCTCCGGGGCATAATCGCCACGGCGGATCTTTTTCAGCTCAAAATGGCTGACATCGTCGCGCACATATTTTACCGGGCCTTCGGTGTTTAACAGCGGCTGGAACTCATCAGAAAAATAGTGGCTGTTATCGGCTTGCTCCTGCAACAACCGTTTCTCCGGCACTTCAGTGATTTTTTTTCGTGCCGGGCGATGAACCACGGTGTCCTGCTTTATCTGGCGTGTACCGGCCATCAGTTGCCGGAACAGCGCCTGTTCCTCCTCGCTAAGCGATGGTTTCTTTTTCATCTGCGCATCTCATCTTTTCTTTTTTTCAGTGTACCCGACTCATTGCGCCAGCGGTGCAGCAAAATGCATTTTTACCCCGCGCAGGTGCGTGAGAATGCTGATTTATCGCCGTCTTCGTGGCAAACTAGCCGCCGAATTTAATGCGAGCATGCGCCTGGGGGATACCATGGATAAAATTTTCGTCGACGAAGCAGTGAACGAGCTGCACACCATTCAGGACATGTTGCGCTGGTCGGTAAGCCGATTTAGCGCCGCCAATATCTGGTACGGACACGGCACCGACAACCCGTGGGACGAAGCGGTGCAACTGGTGTTGCCAACGCTCTACCTGCCGCTGGATATCCCGGAAGATATGCGCACCGCGCGCCTGACCTCCAGCGAGCGTCACCGCATTGTTGAACGCGTGATCCGCCGCGTTAATGAACGTATTCCGGTGGCTTACCTCACTAATAAAGCCTGGTTTTGCGGCCACGAATTTTATGTTGATGAGCGCGTACTGGTGCCGCGTTCGCCGATTGGCGAGCTGATTAACAACCACTTTGCGGGTCTTATCGATGAACCGCCGAAGCATATTCTTGATATGTGTACCGGTAGCGGCTGTATCGCGATTGCCTGTGCTTATGCCTTCCCGGAAGCGGAAGTGGACGCCGTCGATATCTCCACGGACGCGCTGGCGGTAACCGAACACAATATCGAAGAGCACGGGCTTATTCATCACGTGACGCCAATCCGCTCCGACGTTTTCCGCGACTTGCCGAAAGTGCAGTACGACCTGATTGTGACCAACCCGCCGTACGTTGACGAAGAAGATATGGCAGATCTGCCTTCCGAGTATCGCCACGAGCCAGAACTTGGCCTGGCCTCCGGCAGCGATGGCCTGAAACTGACGCGCCGCATCCTCGCCTGCGCGCCGGATTACCTCTCTGACAACGGCATCCTGATTTGTGAAGTGGGTAACAGCATGGTACATCTGATGGAACAATATCCGGACGTACCGTTTACCTGGCTGGAGTTTGATAACGGCGGGGACGGCGTCTTCATGCTGACCAAAGCGCAGCTTATCGCCGCTCGCGAACATTTCAGCATCTATAAAGATTAAAACGACGCTCAACACAGACAACGACAACGGAGCCGTGATGGCAGGAAACACAATTGGACAACTCTTTCGCGTAACCACCTTCGGCGAATCGCATGGCCTGGCGCTCGGCTGTATTGTCGACGGCGTGCCGCCGGGCATTCCGCTGACCGAGGCGGATCTGCAACACGATCTGGACAGACGCCGCCCGGGGACATCGCGCTACACCACTCAGCGCCGCGAGCCGGATCAGGTGAAAATCCTCTCCGGTGTGTTTGAAGGCGTGACCACTGGCACCAGCATTGGTCTGCTGATTGAAAATACTGATCAGCGTTCGCAGGATTATGGCGCAATTAAAGATCTGTTCCGTCCGGGACATGCGGATTACACCTACGAGCAAAAATATGGCGTGCGCGACTATCGCGGCGGTGGCCGTTCTTCCGCCCGTGAAACGGCGATGCGCGTGGCGGCTGGCGCTATTGCTAAAAAATACCTGGCGCAGAAATTTGGCATTGTTATTCGTGGTTGCCTGACGCAGATGGGCGACATCCCGCTGGCGATTAAAGCGTGGGAGCAAGTGGAGCAGAACCCGTTTTTCTGCCCGGACCCCGATAAAATTGACGCACTGGATAAGCTGATGCGCGGCCTGAAAAAAGAGGGCGATTCCATTGGCGCGAAAGTGACCGTTGTCGCTGATGGCGTACCGGCAGGTCTTGGCGAGCCAGTGTTTGACCGCCTTGATGCGGATATTGCCCATGCGCTGATGAGCATTAACGCGGTGAAAGGCGTTGAAATTGGCGATGGCTTTGAGGTGGTAAAACTGCGCGGCAGCGAAAACCGCGACGAAATCACCAAACAGGGTTTTCAGAGTAACCACGCGGGCGGCATTTTGGGCGGTATCAGCAGCGGCCAGCAAATTGTCGCCACTATTGCGCTGAAACCCACCTCAAGCATTACCGTGCCCGGTAAGACGATCAACCGCTTTGGCGATGAGGTCGAAATGATCACCAAAGGTCGTCACGATCCGTGTGTTGGCATTCGCGCCGTACCGATCGCTGAAGCGATGCTGGCGATTGTCTTGATGGATCACTTCCTGCGTCAGCGCGCGCAAAATGCTGATGTAATAACCGATATTCCACGCTGGTAACCATGAAAAAAACGGCAATCGCCCTGTTTGCCCTGCTGGTGAGCGCAACTGCCATGGCGGCGACGCCATGGCAAAAACTGACCCATCCCATCGCCGGTAGCCCCCAATCTATCGGCGCGTTTTCCAATGGTTGCATCGTTGGCGCGCATGAGCTGCCGCTGCAATCGGATCACTACCAGGTGATGCGCACCGATCAACGGCGCTATTTCGGCCATCCGGATCTGGTGTTATTCATTCAGCGCTTCAGCACTCAGGTATACAACCTCGGGCTCGGTACGGTGCTGGTAGGCGATATGGGAATGCCAGCCGGTGGGCGCTTTAACGGCGGTCACGCCAGCCACCAGTCGGGGCTGGATGTTGATATCTTCCTGCAGCTTCCGAAAACGCGCTGGAGCGCGGCGCAATTGCTCAAACCGCAGGCGCTGGATCTGGTTTCCAGCGATGGCAAACAGGTGGTGCCCGCGCTGTGGAAGCCGGAAATCAGCAGCATGATCAAGCTGGCGGCAGAGGATAACGAGGTGACGCGTATCTTCGTTAACCCGGCTATCAAGCAGCAGCTTTGCCTGGATGCGGGTAGCGATCGTGACTGGCTGCGCAAAGTGCGCCCGTGGTTCCAGCATCGCGCGCATATGCATGTGCGCCTGCGCTGCCCGGCGGACAGCCTGGAGTGCCAGGATCAACCGCTGCCGCCGCCAGGCGATGGTTGCGGCGCGGAATTGCAAAGCTGGTTTGAACCGGCGAAGCCGGGTAGTTCAACACCTGAGAAAAAGACGCCGCCGCCGTTGCCGCCGTCCTGTCAGGCTTTACTGGATGAACACGCACTCTGATGGAACTCTTTCAACAACTGTTTATGGTGTCACCGCTGCTGCTGGTGACGCTTTTTTTTGTCGCGCTGCTGGCCGGGTTTATTGACGCGCTGGCGGGCGGTGGTGGGCTGCTAACCGTTCCGGCGCTGATGGCGGCGGGCATGTCACCGGCGCAGGCGCTGGCGACCAACAAATTGCAGGCCTGCGGCGGTTCGCTTTCGGCATCGCTCTATTTTATTCGCCGCAAAGTGGTGAATCTCGCCGATCAGAAGCTCAATATTTTGATGACCTTTATCGGCTCCACCACCGGCGCGCTGCTGGTGCAACATGTGCAATCCGATGTGCTGCGCCAGATCCTGCCAATTTTAGTTATCTGTATTGGCCTCTATTTCCTGCTGATGCCAGGGCTGGGCGAAGAGGATCGTCAGCGCCGCTTGTACGGCCTGCCTTTCGCGCTGGTTTCCGGCGGCTGTGTTGGTTTCTATGACGGTTTCTTCGGCCCGGGCGCAGGCTCGTTTTACGCCCTGGCGTTTGTCACACTTGCGGGTTTTAACCTGGCAAAGTCGACCGCTCATGCCAAAGTGCTGAATGCCACCTCCAACGTCGGTGGGCTGCTGCTATTTATTATTGGCGGCAAAGTGGTGTGGGGCACCGGTTTTGTTATGCTGGCCGGGCAATTTCTCGGCGCGCGCATGGGCTCGCGTCTGGTGCTCAGCAAAGGGCAAAAGCTCATTCGTCCGATGATTGTGATTGTCTCGGCGGTGATGAGCGCCAAACTTCTCTATGACAGTCACGGGCAGGAGATCCTCCAGTATCTGGGGGTGAATGTATGACGCATCACTATCAACAATTAATTGATATTTTCGACGGCTGTTTTGCCGACGATTTTAATACCCGTCTGATTAAAGGCGACGACGAACCGATCTATCTTCCTGCTGATGCGGATGTTCCTTATAACCGCATTGCCTTTGCCCACGGCTTTTATGCCAGCGCGTTACATGAAATTTCGCACTGGTGCATTGCGGGAGCCGAGCGGCGCAAGCTGGTGGATTTTGGTTACTGGTACTGCCCGGACGGTCGCGATGCGGCGACGCAGGGGAAATTCGAAGATGTTGAAGTCAAACCGCAGGCGTTTGACTGGTTGTTCTGCGTGGCGGCAGGTTTCCCGTTTAACGTCAGTTGCGACAATCTGGAAGGCGATTTCGAACCCGATCGCATCGTGTTCCAGCGCCGTGTACATGCACAGGTGATGGCGTATCTGGAGCAGGGCATTCCTGCACGTCCGGCGCGTTTTATTAAAGCACTACAGGATTATTACCAGACGCCGCCCTTAGCGGCAGCACAGTTTCCGTGGCCGGAAGACCTGTAAGGCCATTTTTTAAAATGAGGAAGAGAGATGATCGCGGAGTTTGAATCACGCATTCTGGCGTTAATAGATAACATGGTGGACCACGCCAGTGATGATGAGCTGTTCGCGGGCGGTTATCTGCGCGGCCACCTGACATTGGCGGTGGCGGAGCTGGAGAGCGGCGATGACCATGCGCCCGAAACCCTGTACGGCAAAGTGACCACCAGTGTGCAAACCGCTATTCAGGCGGGGGAATTATCGCCGCGCGATCAGGCGCTGGTGCTCGGCATGTGGGAAAACCTGTATCAGCAGGCGAAAGCGCACTAAGACGTTCTTTCCCTCTCCATTCAGGAGAGGGAAAACATCCACTTCATTTCACCGCTTTACCCTTCAATAACTTTCTGACCCATAAACGATTCGGGTTCATTGCCGCCAGAGTTTCACCGTCCAGCGGGATCGGTTCATTGCTCATTTGTGATGCCAGGATTTCTGCCGCCAGCGGCGCGCTGCAAAGACCTCGTGAACCGAGCGCTCCCAGCATAAACAGGCCGTCATAGACGGGCGCGCTGACGGCTGTTTCGCTGTGTTCTGCGAGGGTCGCATAGGCGCTAAGCGTTGCGTCGTAATCCGCCACGTTGCCAACCATCGGCAGGTGATCGCGCGTGGCGCAGCGCACGCCGCAGCGCGCCTCGCCCGCGCTGACGTCCACCGTTTTGGCCCATGAAGCCTGCGGGAAGCAGTCGAGCAACCGCTGGCGGTTCTGCTGCTGATCGGCTTCGCTGTAGGCGGTTTCCTGCTGACCGCGATGATAACTGGCGCCAATGCAGTGCTGCTGATTGTGCGGGTTTTGCGGCGTCAGATAGCCGTCATAACACAGCACCTGGCGTAACGGGCTGAGCTGAGGCGTGCTGGGAATATGGCTGACCTGGCCTGCCACCGGATACACCGGCAGTTTTTCCGTTTGCGCAAAGTGGTGAATGCGGTGCCCGTTAGCCAGCACCACGGCGGCATGCTGGCGTAACTCGCCGCCTTTGATATGCAACTGCCAGTAATTATCGCCAGCCGTTAATTGCTCGACATCATACCCATAGTGCACCTGCAAACCCTGTTCACAAGCCAGCGCGATAGCGGACGCCGTGAGCTGCGCCGGGCAAAGCCAGCCGCCTGCCGGGTAAGTGATGCCACCGCAGCCGGTTTCCACGCCGCAGAGCGCATCGACCTCATTAGCCTCAACGCGCCTGGCGAGTTCCGGGGGCAGATCCAGCGTCAGCATCTGTTCGATTTTATGCTGGCTTTTATCATCCCAGCCGAGTTGTGTCACGCCGCACCACTGATGGTCGAATTCAACAGGAAGCGCGTCGTACACGCGGCGGGCAAAGGTAAAAGCCGCCGGGAAGAAACGCGCCAGCGCCGGATCGTGCGCGCTGAGCAAAGGATAGAGTGCGCCCTGGCGGTTGCCGGATGCGCCTTCGGCAGGGGCGTTATCGGCGCAATACAGCGTGACCTGCCAGCCGCGACGCAGCAACGCCAGCGACAATAGTGCGCTGGCTACCCCGCCGCCAATTAGCGCCACTTCGCGCTTCTCTGTGCCGCTGCGGGCAAACCACGGCGCACGAACCGCTGGCATTTGCGGGTTCTCCATCACCCCGGTGAGCATTTCGCGTTTGCGGCCAAAACCTTTGCTTTTGCGCATGGTAAAACCCGCCTCTTGCAGACCGCGCCGGACGAAACCCGCCGAGGTAAAAGTCGCCAGCGTACCGCCAGGCCTTGCAAGACGCGCCATCGCCTGAAACAGATTGGGTGTCCACATGTCCGGGTTTTTGGCGGGCGCAAACCCGTCAAGGAACCAGGCATCGACGCTCTGGTTGAGCGAATCATCCAGCGTATCGGTCAGTTCGTTGATATCACCGAACCACAAATCGAGCGTCACACGACCGCCATCCAGCAACAGGCGGTGGCAACCGGCAAAGGGCAGCGGCCACTGTGCTTGTAGCTGTTCTGCCCAGTTCGCCAGTTCCGGCCAGTGGGCGTGCGCTTTGCGCAGATCGTCGCGGGTGAGCGGAAATTTTTCAAAACTGATGAAATGTAATCTTTCCAGGGTAGCGTCGGGGTTAACTGCGCGAAAGGCCGCAAACGCCTGCCAGAGGGTAAGGAAGTTCAGACCGGTGCCGAAACCGCTCTCCGCCACCACAAACAGCGGGCGCGGGTGGTCAGGAAAACGCTGTTCAAGACGGTTGCCGCCGAGAAAAACATAACGAGTCTCTTCCAGCCCGTTATCATTAGAGAAGTAGACATCGTCAAAATCTCGGGAAACAGGTGTACCCTCAGCGTTGAATTCCAGGTTGGCGGATTGTATAGCGGTTTGTTTCACGTAAGTTACTCGTCCATCAAGCAGTGTCACGATCTTAACGAGGGACAAAGAAAGGCGCAAATTTCCTCAGAAATTGTCTGATCGGACTTGTTCGGCGTACAAGTGTACGCTATCTTGCGACACGAAACTTAATTAGTGCGACTTTAGGGGTATTGAATGAAACGTGCAGTGATTACTGGCCTGGGCATCGTTTCCAGCATTGGTAACAACCAGCAGGAAGTCCTGGCATCCCTGCGTGAAGGACGCTCGGGGATCACATTCTCTCAGGAATTCAAAGATTCCGGCATGCGCAGCCACGTATGGGGTAACGTTAAACTGGACACCACTGGTTTGATTGACCGTAAAGTGGTTCGTTTCATGAACGATGCCTCTATCTATTCCTATCTCTCCATGCAGCAGGCGATTGAAGATGCCGGCCTGAAAGACGAGGTTTACCAGAACAACCCGCGCGTGGGCCTGATTGCAGGTTCTGGCGGTTCGTCTAAATCTCAGGTTTTCGGTGCTGATGCAATGCGCAGCCCGCGTGGTCTGAAAGCGGTTGGCCCGTATGTGGTCACCAAAGCGATGGCGTCTGCGGTTTCAGCGTGCCTCGCAACACCGTTTAAAATTCACGGCGTGAACTACTCCATCAGCTCCGCATGTGCCACTTCCGCACACTGTATCGGTAACGCGGTAGAGCAGATCCAACTGGGCAAACAGGACATCGTTTTTGCCGGCGGCGGCGAAGAGCTGTGCTGGGAAATGGCCTGCGAGTTCGACGCAATGGGCGCGCTCTCTACCAAATACAACGAAACGCCGGAAAAAGCGTCCCGTACTTACGATAAAAACCGTGACGGTTTCGTTATCGCAGGTGGCGGCGGTATGGTAGTGGTTGAAGAGCTGGAGCACGCGCTGGCGCGCGGCGCGCACATTTATGCGGAAATCGTTGGCTACGGCGCGACCTCCGATGGCGCAGACATGGTAGCGCCGTCAGGCGAAGGCGCAGTGCGCTGCATGAAGATGGCGATGCACGGTGTTGATACGCCGATCGACTATCTGAACTCCCACGGGACTTCCACGCCGGTTGGCGATGTGAAAGAACTGGGCGCTATCCGCGAAGTGTTCGGCAACAACAGCCCGGCGATTTCCGCGACCAAAGCGATGACCGGTCACTCTCTGGGTGCGGCTGGCGTTCAGGAAGCGATCTACTCCCTGCTGATGCTGGAGCACGGCTTTATCGCCCCGAGCATTAACGTGGAAGAGCTGGATGAGCAGGCTGAAGGCCTGAACATTGTCACTAAACCGATGGATGCCACGCTGACTACCGTGATGTCTAACAGCTTCGGTTTTGGCGGCACCAACGCCACTCTGGTGATGCGCAAACTGAAATAAGTTTGTCTGACCGTGAGAAGGGGAGCCTGAGGCTCCCTTTTTTATTGCCAGCGTTAAACCTTCTTCTGCGGGGCAGCAACGGGCTTTGGCTCTGTCTTGATTGTCGTTGAAGTGACATCTTAGCGAACTGGCAGAGGCTGTTTTACGGTTTCTGTCACGCGTCCTGGCGGCGAAAACAATTCCGCTTTTATTGCGGGGATTTTTATGCGTTGACAACCCGCTACGGTGACAGGCAAACTCCACCCGCAACATTATCCCCACGATAATGCGTAAGCGTTTAACGTTAACCAACGCGCCTTAATCCTGAAACTCAGGTAGAGGGGGCGTGGTACTTCCAAATCCCGCCTTACTCTGCGTTATGGAGTAATGCATGTCTGCAGAATCACAATCTGTTCGTTCTTCTTCAGCGAATGTCTCGCTGTTTCGCATCGCTTTCGCGGTGTTTCTTACCTATATGACCGTTGGGCTGCCGCTACCGGTGATCCCGCTGTTTGTTCACCAGCAACTCGGCTACGGCAACACGATGGTCGGTATCGCGGTCGGAATTCAGTTTCTTGCTACCGTCTTAACGCGCGGCTACGCCGGGCGGCTGGCGGATCAGTTCGGCGCTAAACGCTCAGCGTTGCAGGGAATGTTTGCCTGCGCGCTGGCGGGTGTGGCGTGGCTTCTCGCGGCGTTATTGCCGGTTGAACCGCTGGCGAAATTCGCGTTGCTGGTGGTGGGGCGTTTAATTCTCGGCTTTGGCGAAAGCCAGTTACTGACCGGAACGCTGACCTGGGGCATGGGGCTGGTTGGCCCGGCGCGTTCCGGCAAAGTGATGTCGTGGAACGGGATGGCGATTTATGGCGCACTGGCGGCAGGTGCGCCGCTGGGGTTATTGATCCACAGCCAGTTTGGTTTTGCGGCGCTTGCTGCGACCACTATCGCGTTACCGTTTGTTGCCTGGGCGTTTAACGGCAGCGTGCGCAAAGTCCCGGCACATGCGGGTGAGCGTCCCTCTTTGTGGAGTGTGGTTGGGCTTATCTGGCAGCCGGGCCTTGGTCTGGCATTGCAGGGCGTCGGCTTTGCGGTCATCGGTACCTTTGTTTCGCTCTATTTCGCCAGCAACGGCTGGGCAATGGCGGGCTTTACGTTGACCGCCTTTGGCGGTGCGTTTGTGCTGATGCGTATTCTGTTTGGCTGGATGCCGGACCGTTTTGGCGGCGTGCGGGTGGCGATAGCCTCGCTGATAGTTGAAACCGTGGGGCTGTTGCTGCTGTGGCAGGCGCACGACGCGTGGACGGCGCTGCTTGGCGCGGCGCTAACCGGCTGCGGTTGTTCACTGATTTTCCCGGCGCTCGGTGTGGAAGTGGTGAAACGCGTGCCGCCGCAGGTACGCGGTACGGCGCTTGGCGGTTATGCCGCGTTTCAGGACATCTCGTATGCCGTCACCGGCCCGCTGACCGGCCTGCTGGCAACCTCGCTCGGCTATCCCTCGGTGTTCCTCGCCGGGGCTATCTCGGCAGTGACCGGCATTATCGTGACGTTAATCGCTTTCCGCTCCCGTAAATAGCGCAGAAAACCACAGCAATAAAACTCTTTGCAACCGGTTTCACAAAACAAGCCCGCGATGATGTCATGTCATCGCGGGCTTGTTTATCCTTTGTTCACCATTGAGCGAAAGGAGAGAGATATGTCCGGGTTTAAAGCGGATTTTTTATGGGGTGGGGCTGTTGCCGCGCATCAGCTGGAAGGCGGCTGGCAGGAAGGCGGTAAAGGCGTGAGTGTTGCCGATGTAATGACCGCTGGCGCGCACGGCGTACCGCGTGAGATTACCGACGGCGTGCTGCCCGGTAAAAATTATCCCAACCATGATGCCATCGATTTTTACCATCGCTACAAAGACGACATTAAGCTGTTTGCCGAGCTGGGTTTTAAATGTTTTCGCACCTCCATTGCCTGGACGCGTATTTTCCCGAAAGGCGACGAGCTGGAGCCAAACGAAGCCGGGCTGCAATTCTATGACAATCTGTTCGACGAATGCCTGAAGTACAATATTGAGCCGGTGATTACCCTGTCTCATTTCGAAATGCCTTATCACCTCGTCACCGAATATGGCGGCTGGCGTAACCGTAAACTCATCGACTTCTTTGTCCGCTTCGCTAATGCCGTTTTCACCCGCTACCGCAGCAAGGTGAAATACTGGATGACATTTAACGAAATCAATAACCAGGCCAACTACCACGAAGATTTCGCGCCCTTTACTAACTCCGGCGTGAAGTACCAGCCTGGTGAAGATCGGGAAGTGATTATGTATCAGGCGGCGCACTATGAGCTGGTGGCGAGTGCGCTGGCGGTAGAGGCCGGACATAAAATCAACCCGGATTTTAAAATTGGCTGCATGATCGCCATGTGTCCGATCTACCCGTTAACCTGTGCGCCGGACGACATGATGATGTCGGTGGTGGCGATGCATCGCCGCTACTGGTTTACCGATGTGCATGTGCGCGGTTATTACCCGCAGCATCTGCTCAACTACTTCGCTCGCCGTGATTTCAAACTCGATATTACCGACGAAGATTTACAGATCCTCACGCGTGGCCGCGTCGACTATATTGGCTTCAGTTACTACATGTCTTTCGTGACCAAAGCGAAAGAAGATAACCCGCAGCTGGATTACGACGAAACCAAGAGCCTCGTGCCGAACCCGTATGTCAAAGCGTCAGACTGGGGCTGGCAAATCGACCCGGTTGGTCTGCGTTACTCCCTGAACTACTTCTACGACATGTATCAGTTGCCGCTGTTTGTGGTGGAAAACGGCTTTGGCGCGATTGATAAGCCTGAAAGCGACGGCGTGGTCAATGATCAGTACCGCATTGACTATATGCGTAACCACATCAGTGAAATGAAAAAAGCGGTGGTGGAGGATGGCGTTGATTTAATGGGCTACACCCCGTGGGGCTGTATCGATCTGGTTTCGGCGGGCACCGGCGAAATGAAAAAACGTTACGGCTTAATCTACGTCGATAAAGACAACGACGGCAACGGCACGCTGGCGCGCAGTCGCAAGAAATCGTTCTGGTGGTATCAGGACGTGATCAAACATAACGGTGACAATCTGTAAAAGCGAATCCCCTCCAGCGGAGGGGATTTTTTTAACTGAGCAGCCAGAAAAGAAACGCCACGATCAGCAGGGCGATAAAGAAGAAACCCGGACGGGTGGAGATCGCTTTTACCGTCTCTACAATCGGTGCCACGAAGGGGCTGTAAATCGGCTGAATATCACGCACTTCAATCATCCCCGACGCCCGTTCCGTGCGGCGCAAGAACACATGGTTCAGAATATCCTGTACCTGCGCGGTGGTTAACACCGTCTGCGGCGTCGCTTGCCATGTCTGCTGCGCGTACTCGGTGATACTGCGCATCTCGTTATTATCCAGCGGCTGCTTCAGCACCGTCTGGATAACATGCAGCGTTGGCGCGGGATGCGTGCTCAATGTCTGACGCGCCTGTAGCCAGGTCATCAGCGGCGTAAAATGTTTTGCCGGGATCAGTTCGCCGCTTTTCACGCCGGACAGCTCCAGCATCGATTGCCAGATAAGTTTGCCCGATTCACCGGTAGCTGCGGTCAGTTTGATAACCGCCTGGTTGAGCGAGTTATGCTCCGCGGGCAGCAGCGGGCGCTCGGTAGAAGGGCGCTGTTGCGGCTGCGGAATCGTGATCTGGTTGTTTTGCAGCATCGTCAGCACCGTTTTCAACTGCTGCGGTGTCAGCTGGCTTAGCGCCGTCTGTCCGAACTGCTGGCGAATAAAATCACTCACCGCCTGGCGATTATTCCCCTGGCTTAACAGCTCCGTCAGCTGTGAAACCATCTGGCGAGTTGTGTGGTTCTGCGTTGCCGTCTCTACGCGCTGGTTGAGGTTCTGTTCCGCCGCCGGAAAATGGCGGGAAAGCAGCGGCGTGTCGTTCTTCAGCCCTAAATCATGCTTAACGCCCGCCCAGACTTCCGCGCTCTGCTGTTGGGTCAGCGCAATCAGGCGAATAACCAGACGCTCAAGCACAGTGCGCTGCATCGTGGATAACGGTTGCTCGCCGATATTATTGGCGGCTGGAGCTGGCTCTTGCCCGGGAGGGCGCGCGGGGGCACCCTGAATGGGTTGAATCATGGTTTCCTCTTACTCTCGCGTGGCGGTGGCGGCATTGCGGGTATGCCCGGCCGCGAGATTATGGCACACTTGCGCGCTCAACTCCCGTTCTCAAACAGGTACTGAAGCGTGAAAATCCTTGTTGATGAAAATATGCCTTACGCCCGCGATCTTTTTAGTCGCCTTGGCGAGGTAAAAGCGGTTCCCGGTCGCCCGATTCCCGTGGCGGAACTGGCTGATGCGGACGCCTTAATGGTGCGCTCTGTCACGAAGGTGAATGACGGTTTATTACAGGGCACGGGGATCAAATTTGTCGGCACGGCGACGGCAGGGACCGACCATGTTGATGAGGCGTTTTTGCAACAGGCGGGGATTGCCTTTTCCGCCGCGCCAGGCTGCAACGCGATTGCGGTCGTTGAATATGTTTTCTCCTCGTTGTTGATGCTGGCGGAGCGCGACGGCTTTGCGTTACAGGATCGCACCGTTGGTATCGTGGGTGTCGGCAATGTGGGCGGTCGCCTGCAGGCGCGACTGGAAGCGTTCGGTGTTCGTACATTGCTATGCGATCCGCCGCGCGCCGATCGTGGCGACGACGGGGATTTCTGCAGCCTGGACGAGCTGGTGCGCGAAGCCGATGTGCTGACATTCCATACGCCGCTGTTTAAAGAGGGGCCGTATAAAACGCTGCACCTGGCGGATGATGCGCTGCTTTCGCGCCTGCAGCCTGGCACTATTCTGATAAATGCCTGCCGCGGGCCGGTAGTGGATAACGCCGCGCTGTTACAACGTTTGCAGGCCGGGCAGGCGCTGAGCGTAGTGCTGGACGTGTGGGAGCCGGAGCCGGATCTGAATGTCGATTTGCTTAACCTTGTCGATATCGGGACGGCGCATATCGCCGGTTACACCCTTGAAGGCAAAGCGCGCGGCACCACGCAGGTGTTTGAAGCCTTTAGCGATTTTCTCGGCAAGCGCCAGCAAGTGGCGCTCGACACGCTGCTGCCCGCACCGGAATTTGGCCGCATTACGCTGCATGGCCCGCTTGATCAGTCAACGCTAAAAAGGCTGGTGCATTTGGTGTATGATGTGCGCCGCGACGATGCGCTGCTGCGAAAAGTAGCGGGCACGCCGGGTGAGTTTGACAAGCTGCGCAAAAATTACCTTGAGCGCCGTGAATGGTCATCGCTGTACGTGCAGTGCGATGACGCCAGCGCCGCCGCGCTGCTGCAACAGCTTGGTTTCAACGCCACGCATAACCCGGCACGTTAATGTCATCTTAATGCTCCCTGCCGAATAGTGCGGCGGGGACGCTTTTTTCCTGGAGTAAATCACCATGTCTGAAGGCTGGAATATTGCCGTTCTCGGCGCCACGGGCGCTGTCGGAGAAGCCTTGCTCGAAACGTTAGCGGAGCGCCAGTTCCCGGTTGGCGAAGTGTATGCGCTGGCCAGAAGCGAAAGTGCCGGTGAAAACCTGCGTTTTGCCGGTAAAACCGTGCGTGTGGAAGATGCCGCCGGGTTTGACTGGACGCAGGCGCAACTGGCCTTTTTCGTCGCGGGAGCACAGGCTTCTGCCACCTATATTGAAGAGGCGACCAACGCGGGTTGTCTGGTAATCGACACCAGCGGTCTGTTTGCTCTGGAACCGGATGTGCCGCTGGTGATGCCGGATGTTAACCCGTTCGTACTGGCGGATTACCGTAATCGCAACATTATTGCCGTGCCGGATAGCCTCACCAGCCAGTTGCTGGCGGCGCTAAAACCGCTGATTGATGAAGGTGGTTTATCACGCGTGAGCGTAACGTGCTTGCTGTCCGTTTCCCGTAACGGCAAGCAGGCGGTGGACGCGCTGGCCGGGCAGAGCGCCAAGCTGCTGAACGGTATCCCGATTGATGAAGACGACTATTTTGGCCGCCAGTTAGCGTTCAACATGCTGCCGCTGCTGTCAGACAGCGAAGGTAGCGTGCGTGAAGAGCGGGTTATCATCGATCAGATGCGCAAAATTTTGCAGGACGAAGGGCTGATGATCTCCGCGAATTGCGTCCAGTCGCCGGTCTTTTACGGCCACGCGCAGATGGTGAGTTTTGAAGCGATTCGTCCGCTGGCGGCGGAAGAGGCGCGCGACGCATTCAGCCGCTTTGAAGATATCGTGCTCTCTGAAGCGGGAGATTTCCCGACCCAGGTCGGCGATGCCTCCGGCCAGGTGCACCTTTCTGTCGGTTGCGTGCGTAACGATTACGGTATGCCGGAGCAGGTGCAGTTCTGGTCGGTTGCCGATAACGTACGTTTTGGCGGTGCGCTGATGGCGGTGAAAATCGCGGAAAAATTGGTTCAGGAGTATCTGTACTGATGCAGGACGAGCTGAAAGCGCCGGTCTACAAAATTGCGCTTGGCATTGAGTATGACGGCAGCAAGTATTACGGCTGGCAGCGTCAGCAGGAAGTACGTAGCGTGCAGGAGAAGCTGGAGAAAGCGCTCTCGCAGGTGGCTAACGAGCCCATTAACGTGTTCTGCGCCGGGCGTACCGACGCAGGCGTACATGCGACCGGCCAGGTGGTGCATTTTGAAACCACGGCGCTGCGCAAAGACGCGGCCTGGACGCTGGGTGTAAATGCGAATTTGCCTGGTGACATCGCGGTACGTTGGGTCAAAGATGTGCCGGATGATTTTCATGCGCGTTTTAGCGCCACGGCTCGCCGTTACCGCTACGTCATCTACAATCATCGTTTGCGCCCGGCGGTGCTCGGTCACGGTGTGACGCACTATCACCAGCCGCTGGACGCGGAGCGCATGCACCGTGCGGCGCAGTGTCTGCTCGGTGAAAACGACTTTACCTCGTTTCGCGCGGTGCAGTGTCAGTCGCGCACGCCGTGGCGCAACCTGATGCATATCAACGTCAGTCGTTACGGTGCTTATATTGTGGTCGATATCAAAGCCAATGCCTTTGTACATCATATGGTCAGGAATATTGTCGGCAGCCTGATGGAAGTAGGCGCCCACAACCAGCCGGAGAGCTGGATAGCAGAGTTGCTGGCGGTAAAGGACAGAACGCTGGCGGCAGCAACGGCGAAAGCGGAAGGGCTCTATCTGGTGTCGGTGGATTATCCCGCGCGCTTTGAGCTTCCCGCTGCGCCAATGGGCCCGCTGTTCCTGGCGGACTAGTCGCAATTTAAAAAGGCATAACCAGACATGGACTTAATACACTTCCTTATTGATTTCATCCTGCATATTGATGTGCACCTGGCGGAGCTGGTAGCGCAATACGGCGTCTGGGTTTACGCCATCCTGTTCCTGATCCTGTTTTGCGAAACCGGTCTGGTGGTGACCCCGTTTTTGCCGGGCGACTCGCTGTTGTTTGTCGCCGGTGCGCTGGCATCGCTTGGCACCAACGATCTGAATGTCCATATGATGGTAGTGCTGATGTTGGTCGCCGCGATTGCGGGCGATGCGGTGAACTACACCATTGGGCGTCTGTTCGGCGAGCGTTTATTCAGTAATCCGGATTCAAAGATTTTCCGTCGCAGCTATCTCGATAAAACGCATCAGTTTTATGAGAAGCACGGGGGTAAAACGATTATTCTGGCACGTTTTGTACCGATCGTGCGCACTTTTGCGCCTTTTGTTGCGGGCATGGGGCATATGTCCTATCGCCACTTCGCGCTGTTCAACGTGGCCGGCGCGCTGCTGTGGGTGTTACTGTTCACCTACGCAGGCTATTTCTTTGGCACCATTCCGGCGATTCAGGAGAATCTTAAGCTGCTGATTGTGGGAATTATCGTGGTGTCTATACTTCCCGGAGTGTTTGAAGTTATTCGTCACCGTCGCGCCGCGTCGCGACAGGCAAAATAAGAAGTCAGTGGCGGTTCGACCACTTTTTTATCCCAAGTTGCGAACCGTTATGTTTTAATGTGCACCATTTATGGGCTACCAGGTTCATGTATAAAGGTTATCAATGAGCTGGATTGAAAGAATTAAGAGCAACATTACCCCCACCCGTAAGGCGAGCATTCCTGAAGGCGTGTGGACAAAATGCGACAGCTGCGGCCAGGTGCTGTATCGCGCCGAGCTGGAGCGTAACCTTGAGGTCTGCCCGAAATGTGACCACCACATGCGGATGTCAGCGCGTAATCGCCTGCATAGCCTGCTGGATGAAGGTTCACTGGTAGAACTGGGTAGCGAACTTGAGCCGAAAGATGTGCTGAAGTTCCGCGACTCCAAAAAATACAAAGACCGTCTGGCGACAGCGCAGAAGGAAACCGGCGAGAAAGACGCGCTGGTGGTGATGAAAGGCACGCTTCACGGCATGCCGGTTGTGGCCGCGGCGTTCGAGTTCGCCTTTATGGGCGGCTCCATGGGTTCGGTTGTCGGCGCGCGTTTTGTGCGTGCGGTCGAGCAGGCGCTGGAAGACAACTGCCCGCTTATCTGCTTCTCCGCTTCCGGCGGTGCGCGTATGCAGGAAGCGCTGATGTCACTGATGCAGATGGCGAAAACCTCTGCCGCGCTGGCGAAAATGCAGGAGCGCGGTCTGCCGTATATTTCCGTGCTGACCGACCCGACAATGGGTGGCGTTTCTGCAAGCTTTGCGATGCTGGGCGATCTGAACATCGCGGAACCGAAGGCGTTGATTGGTTTTGCCGGTCCGCGTGTTATCGAGCAGACCGTGCGTGAAAAACTGCCGCCGGGCTTCCAGCGCAGCGAGTTCCTGATCGAAAAAGGCGCAATCGATATGATTATCCGCCGTCCGGAACTGCGCCTGAAGCTGGCGCGTATTCTGGCGAAGCTGATGAATCTGCCGGCGCCGGAACCGGAAGATACGCTGACGGGCACGGTGATGCCGTCACCGACCGATCAGGAAGGCGAAGCCTGATAATACCGAAGGGCAGAGCCAACAGGCTCTGCCCTTTTGCTTTTCAAACCGTACATTATTAACGGGCATCATGGACACAAAACGCATTCCGCAAGCCACGTCGCCCCTGGCCGCGTGGCTTTCTTATCTGGAAAACCTGCACAGTAAAACCATCGATTTGGGCCTTGAGCGCGTAAGCCAGGTGGCGGCGCGTCTTGATGTGCTCCGTCCCGCGCCGTTTGTCTTTACCGTTGCCGGAACCAATGGCAAAGGCACGACCTGCCGCACCCTGGAATCTATCCTGCTGGCTGCGGGTTATCGCGTCGGCGTTTACAGTTCGCCACATCTGGTGCGTTACACCGAACGCGTGCGCGTACAGGGCGATGAGCTGCCCGAGAGCGCACATACTCATTCGTTTGCCGAAATTGAAGCGGTGCGTGGCGATATTTCGCTGAGTTACTTTGAATACGGCACTCTGTCGGCGCTGTGGCTGTTTAAACAGGCGCAGCTCGATGTGGTGATCCTCGAAGTCGGCCTTGGTGGTCGCCTGGATGCGACCAATCTGGTCGATGCCGATGTCGCCGTTGTCACCAGCATTGCGCTTGATCATACCGACTGGCTGGGGCCGGATCGTGAAAGTATTGGCCGCGAAAAAGCGGGGATCTTCCGCGCCGGGAAACCGGCGGTGGTGGGCGAACCGGACATGCCGTACACCATTGCCGGGGTGGCGCAGGAAAAAGGCGCGCACCTGCTGCGTCGCGGCGTGGATTGGCAGTATGAGGTGGACGCTGATAGCTGGTGTTTTCGCGATGCACAGGGCGAGCTGAAGGGATTGCCGCTACCGCAGGTACCGCAGCCGAATGCCGCAACGGCTGTAGCCGCGCTGCGTGCCAGCAAGCTGGCGGTGAACGAGCAGGCTATCCGCGACGGTATCGCCGGGGCGATTTTACCCGGACGCTTCCAGATTGTGAGCGAGTCGCCGCGTCTCATCCTCGATGTCGCGCATAATCCTCATGCGGCAGGCTATCTTGCCGGGCGTCTTTCCGCACTACCGAAAACCGGGCGCGTGCTGGCGGTGATTGGCATGCTGCATGATAAAGACATCGCCGGAACGCTTGCCTGTCTGGAGCCGGTGGTCGATAGCTGGTATTGTGCCCCTCTGGAAGGGCCGCGCGGTGCGACAGCGGAACAACTGCTGGAACATCTGCAAACCGGTCGTGCATGGCCGGATGTCGCGCAGGCCTGGCAGGCGGCAATGGCGGACGCCGATGCCTGCGATACCGTGCTGGTGTGTGGCTCGTTCCACACGGTGGCGCATGTCATGGAAGCGATGGAAAAAGCGGGGAGAACCGGTGGCAAGTAAGTTTCAGAACCGTTTGATGGGTACCATTGTGCTGGTCGCGCTCGGGGTGATTATTCTCCCCGGGCTGCTCGACGGGCAGAAAAAGCATTACCAGGATGAGTTCGCGGCAATTCCGCTGGTGCCGAAACCCGGCGATCGCGATGAGCCCGATATGATGCCTGCGGCAACGCAAGCGTTACCGGCGCAGCCGCCGGAAGGGGCTGCGGAGGAGGTGCGTGCCGGGAACGCGGCAGCGCCATCGCTGGATCCGTCGCGCCTGGCGGTGAACGGCAGCCCGGACCCGGAAGTGAGCAGTACGCCGGCAGAACAGCCAAAGCCAAAACCGGTCGAGAAGCCGCAGCCAAAACCGCAACCGCAGCAGCAGGCGCAACCGCCAGCCGCGCGTGAGCAGCAGACGGCGGCCAGCGACGCGCCGGTGAAAGCGCAGGAAGATAAATCCGCGCCGACCGGTAAAGCGTATGTGGTGCAGCTGGGCGCGCTGAAAAACGCCGATAAAGTGAATGAAGTGGTGGGCAAATTACGTGGCGCGGGGTATCGCGTTTACACGTCGCCGACAACGCCGGTTCAGGGTAAAATCACCCGCATTCTGGTGGGACCGGATGCATCACGGGACAAGCTAAAAGATTCGCTTGGCGAGCTTAAACAGATCTCGGGTTTAAGCGGCGTCGTTATGAACTATAGCGCGAATTAATGACCCAACCTTGCCTCACTTGTTGAGGTAAGCGGGCGAGGGAAGCCAGTAATTACCACGCCCGAAGAGGCCAAAGTTCCGATGGCGTTGAATATTTTTTCAGCGCCATTTTTATTTCCGCGCGGGAAGGAAATCCCTACGCAAACGTTTTCTTTTTCTGTTAGAATGCGCCCCGAACTGGACGACAGGGCGTAAAATCGTGGGACACATATGGTCTGGATTGATTACGCCATCATTGCGGTGATTGGTTTTTCTTGTCTGGTAAGCCTGATCCGCGGCTTTGTTCGTGAAGCGTTATCGCTGGTGACATGGGGCTGTGCTTTCTTTGTCGCCAGTCATTACTACACTTACCTGTCTGTCTGGTTCACGGGCTTTGAAGACGAACTGGTGCGCAATGGCATCGCCATCGCGGTCCTGTTTATCGCGACGCTGATTGTTGGCGCTATCGTTAACTATGTGATCGGTGCGCTGGTGGAGAAAACCGGCCTGTCGGGTACTGACAGGGTGTTGGGGATCTGTTTTGGCGCGCTACGCGGCGTGCTGATCGTCGCCGCCATTCTGTTCTTTCTGGATACCTTTACAGGCCTGTCGAAAAGTGACGACTGGCAGAAGTCGCAGCTTATCCCGCAATTCAGCTTCATCATAAGATGGTTCTTTGACTATCTGCAAAGCTCGTCGAGTTTCTTGCCCAGGGCATAAGCCCTGAGATGTGGCTTAGAGTTTGGTGTATTAGGCTATTTTACTCGCCATTTTGAACCTGGGCAGTGCTCACAATCCTCGCGTACTACGTGTACGCTCCGGTTGTTGCGCGCTGTCCGTGTTCAAACTGTTTTCGACAATTACGCCTACTAAACCAAACTCTTAACGAGGAAAAGACGTATGTGCGGTATTGTCGGTATCGCCGGTTTTATGCCGGTAAACCAGTCGATTTATGACGCGTTGACGGTGCTTCAGCACCGTGGGCAGGATGCTGCGGGCATCATCACAATTGATGCCAATAACTGTTTCCGTCTGCGTAAAGCGAACGGCATGGTGAGTGATGTATTTGAAGCCCGCCATATGCAGCGTATGCAGGGCAATATGGGTATTGGTCACGTACGTTATCCCACGGCGGGCAGCTCCAGTGCTTCAGAAGCGCAGCCTTTTTACGTTAACTCCCCGTACGGCATTACGCTTGCGCACAACGGCAATCTGACCAACGCGCATGAGCTGCGTAAAAAGCTGTTCGAAGAGAAGCGTCGCCACATTAACACCACCTCTGATTCTGAAATCCTGCTCAATATCTTTGCCAGCGAGCTGGATAACTTCCGCCACTATCCGCTGGAAGCAGACAACATTTTTGCCGCCATTGCCGCTACTAACCGCCAGATCCGCGGTGCGTACGCTTGTGTGGCAATGATCATCGGCCACGGCATGGTTGCGTTTCGCGACCCGAATGGCATCCGTCCGCTGGTGCTGGGCAAACGCGAGATCGGCGATGGCCGCACCGAGTATATGGTCGCCTCTGAAAGCGTGGCGCTGGATACGCTGGGCTTCGAATTCCTGCGTGATATCGCGCCGGGCGAAGCGGTATATATCACTGAAAAAGGCCAGTTGTTCAGCCGTCAGTGCGCGGACAACCCGGTCAGCAACCCGTGCCTGTTCGAATACGTTTACTTTGCACGCCCGGACTCCTTCATCGACAAAATTTCCGTCTACAGCGCGCGTGTCAACATGGGCACCAAGCTTGGCGAAAAAATTGCCCGCGAGTGGGAAGATCTGGACATCGACGTGGTAATTCCGATTCCGGAAACCTCCTGCGATATCGCACTGGAAATCGCCCGTATTCTCGGCAAACCGTACCGCCAGGGGTTTGTGAAAAACCGCTATGTTGGCCGCACCTTTATCATGCCGGGCCAACAGCTGCGCCGTAAGTCTGTGCGCCGCAAACTGAACGCCAACCGTGCCGAGTTCCGCGATAAAAACGTGCTACTGGTGGATGACTCCATCGTACGTGGCACCACTTCTGAGCAAATTATCGAGATGGCGCGTGAAGCGGGTGCGAAGAAGGTTTATCTCGCTTCTGCCGCCCCGGAAATCCGTTTCCCGAACGTCTACGGTATCGATATGCCAACGGCAAATGAGCTGATTGCCCACGGTCGTGAAGTGGACGAAATTCGCCAGATCATCGGCGCTGACGGGCTGATTTTCCAGGATCTTAACGATTTGATTGACGCGGTGCGTGCCGAAAACCCGGATATTCAGCAATTTGAATGCTCGGTATTTAACGGTGTCTACGTCACTAAAGATGTCGATCAGCAATACCTCGATTATCTCGACTCCCTGCGTAATGACGATGCCAAAGCAGTGCAGCTTCAGAACGAAGTGGAAAGTTTAGAGATGCATAACGAAGGTTGATCCTTCCGCGCCCCTTGCTCTGAGGGGCGCAATCTGTTGCAACGCCCTCTATAATCAGGCAAAGTTCGTGCGTGCAAAAAGGGGCAACAATCATGAAACGACTCATTGTGGGGATCTCTGGCGCCAGCGGTGCCATCTACGGCGTGCGCTTGCTGCAGGTGCTGCGTGACGTGGCGGAAGTGGAAACCCATCTGGTTATGAGTCAGGCCGCCCGACAGACCCTCTCTCTGGAAACCGACTACTCGCTGCGCGATGCGCAGTCGCTGGCGAACGTGGTGCATGACGCGCGCGATATCGCTGCCAGTATCTCTTCCGGCTCGTTTAAAACCGCAGGCATGGTGATTTTGCCATGCTCGATCAAAACCCTTTCCGGCATTGTGCACAGTTATACCGACAGCCTGCTGACGCGTGCGGCGGATGTGGTGCTCAAAGAGCGCAGACCCCTGGTGCTGTGCGTGCGTGAAACACCGTTGCACCTTGGGCACCTGCGTTTGATGACGCAAGCGGCGGAACTGGGAGCGGTAATTATGCCGCCGGTTCCGGCGTTTTATCATCGCCCGCAAAGTTTGCAGGAGGTGGTTGATCAGACGGTTAACCGCGTGCTGGATCAGTTCGATATTGAATTACCCCACGACCTTTTTACCCGCTGGCAAGGGAGCGATGTCGCAAAATAGTGCGTCGCTTACCGGCATGCGCTTTTTTGGGGCAATTCTGCAAGCGCGATCATATCCTCAACATTTAATCCTCTTTTCGCTGTGTTAGCACTGCGGTTCGTTCAGCAGAGCTGCTATCTTTCATTATTAAGTAAGTTTGCAACGTTTTATTAACATATTTAACGCGGTGTTTTTTAACGCCCGGGAAAGTGGCATAAGACGTGCAAGGTAACTGTCAGCAACACACACAACACAACGTAATACAAAATAAAAACAGAACACTTGAGGGTAATGTATGAAGAAGACGGTTCTCGCTCTGTCTTTACTGCTGGGCCTGTCGGCGACGGCCAGCGTTTATGCAGCGCTTCCCCAGACGGTACGCATCGGTACGGATGCGACCTACGCGCCGTTCTCATCGAAAGATGCGAAAGGGAACTTCGTGGGTTTTGATATCGATCTCGGCAATGAAATGTGCAAACGCATTCATGTGAAATGCACCTGGGTGGGCAGCGATTTCGACGCGCTGATCCCGTCGCTGAAAGCGAAAAAAATCGATGCCATTATCTCTTCTCTGTCGATTACCGAAAAACGTCAGCAGGAGATCGCCTTCTCTGACAAGCTCTACGCCGCAGATTCCCGCCTGATCGCCGCTAAAGGCTCGCCGATTCAACCGACGCTGGAGTCGCTGAAAGGCAAGCATGTTGGCGTGCTGCAAGGATCAACGCAGGAAGGTTACGCCAATGACAACTGGCGCAGCAAAGGCATTGATGTGGTGGCTTATCAGAACCAGGATCTGATTTATTCTGACCTCGCCGCAGGTCGTCTGGACGCTGCGTTCCAGGATGAAGTCGCCGCCAGCGAAGGCTTCCTGAAACAGCCCGCCGGGAAAGATTTTGCTTTTGCTGGCCCGTCAGTAAAAGACAAAAAATACTTTGGTGACGGCACCGGTATCGGCTTGCGTAAAGATGATACCGAGCTGAAAGCCGCTTTCGACAAAGCGTTTGCCGAACTGCGCAAAGACGGCACCTACGACAAACTCGCCAAGAAATACTTCGACTTTAACGTCTACGGCGATTAAGACTGGCCGACCCGTTATGCCGGGTCAAAAGGGAAAACTGTGCCATGCCGGAAAATCGGCATGGTGCAGAGATACGGTGAATGCTCCAGAACAGTGCGTCGAATGCTCCGTAATGGTGCATGAGTGCATAGTTAAGCATTCAGAATGCAAATAAAAGCCATTGGACAGCCATAATTTTTTGCCTTAACGGGGCATAAAGTGGCACGATAGCGGCACCGTATTGTGATGAGAATTCCCTTAGGGAAGACAGTCTGTTGAGGATAATGATGAAAAAACTGGTGTTATCTCTTTCTCTGGTGCTCGCTCTCTCCAGCGTTTCCAACGTGTTCGCCGCCATTCCGCAAAAATTACGTATCGGTACCGATCCGACCTATGCGCCATTCGAATCGAAGAATGCGCAGGGGGAATTAGTGGGTTTTGATATCGATTTGGCAAAAGAGCTCTGTAAACGCATTAATACGCAATGTGTGTTTATCGAAAACCCACTCGACGCGCTGATCCCGTCTCTGAAAGCGAAAAAAATCGATGCCATTATGTCGTCGCTCTCCATTACGGAAAAACGCCAGCAGGAAATTGATTTTACCGACAAGCTCTACGCGGCAGATTCCCGCCTGGTGGTAGCGAAAGATTCTGATGTTCAGCCGGAGCTGGACAAACTGAAAGGCAAACGCATTGGCGTACTGCAAGGCACCACGCAGGAAACCTATGGCAACGTACATTGGGCGCCGAAAGGCGTAGAAATTGTCTCCTATCAGGGGCAGGACAATATTTACTCCGACCTGACCGCAGGCCGTATCGACGCCGCGTTTCAGGATGAAGTGGCCGCCAGCGAAGGTTTCCTGAAAACCCCGCAGGGCAAAGCTTATAAATTTGGTGGTCCCCCCATTAAAGACGAAAAACTGTTTGGCGTCGGTACCGGTATGGGCGTGCGTAAAGGCGACACCGAATTGCGCGACGCGCTGAATAAAGCCTTTGCAGAGATGCGCGCTGACGGGACTTACGAAAAGCTGGCGAAGAAATACTTTGATTTTGATGTTTACGGTGGTTAACACCACGCGTGATTAACGTGCGGCCCCTCCCGCTGCGGGAGGGGAAGAGACACGGCAACACCACACACGACAGGACTGGCTGCATGCTGTACGGGTTTTCTCAAGTTATTTTACAAGGCGCGCTGGTCACGCTGGAGCTGGCGCTCAGTTCCGTGGTGCTGGCGGTGCTGATTGGCCTTGCGGGCGCGGGCGCGAAGCTCTCGAAAAACCGGCTTCTCGCGCTGATCTTTGAAGGCTATACCACGCTTATCCGCGGTGTGCCGGATCTGGTGCTGATGCTGCTTATTTTTTACGGCCTGCAAATTGCGCTCAATGGCATTACTGATGCGCTGGGTATGGAACAGCTGGATATTGATCCGATGGTGGCGGGTATCATCACGCTCGGCTTTATCTACGGCGCCTATTTCACTGAAACCTTCCGCGGTGCTTATATGGCAGTGCCGAAGGGGCACATTGAAGCCGCAACCGCCTTCGGTTTTACCGGTCGCCAGACTTTCCGCCGCATCCTGTTTCCGGCGATGATGCGTTACGCGCTGCCGGGCATTGGCAATAACTGGCAGGTGATCCTCAAAGCCACTGCGCTGGTCTCGTTGCTGGGGCTGGAAGATGTGGTTAAAGCTACTCAGCTCGCCGGGAAAAGCACCTGGGAGCCTTTCTATTTCGCTATTGTCTGCGGCGTCATTTATCTCATTTTTACAACGGCTTCCAATGGCGTACTGCTTCTGCTCGAACGTCGCTACTCGGTGGGTGTGAAGAGGGCTGACCTGTGATCGAGATTATTCAGGAGTACTGGAAATCCCTGCTGTGGAGCGATGGCTATCGCCTGACCGGCGTGGCTATCACGCTGTGGTTGCTGATCTCCTCGGTGGTGATGGGCGGCGTGATGGCGGTATTTCTGGCTATCGGGCGCGTTTCCAGCAACAAATTTATCTGTTTCCCGATTTGGTTATTCACCTATGTGTTTCGCGGCACGCCGTTGTATGTGCAGTTGCTGGTGTTCTACTCCGGGATGTACACGCTGGAAGTGGTGAAGGGTACCGAACTGCTGAACGCCTTTTTCCGCAGTGGCCTTAACTGTACGGTGCTGGCGCTCACGCTCAACACCTGCGCCTATACAACCGAGATTTTCGCCGGGGCGATCCGCTCTGTGCCGCACGGTGAAATTGAAGCGGCGCGCGCCTATGGTTTTTCCTCGTTCAAAATGTATCGCAGCATTATCCTGCCCTCGGCGTTGCGCATCGCGCTGCCCGCTTACAGCAACGAGGTGATTTTGATGCTGCACTCCACCGCACTGGCATTTACTGCCACCGTGCCGGATCTGTTGAAAATTGCTCGCGATATTAACTCTGCGACCTACCAGCCGTTTACCGCGTTTGGTCTTGCCGCAGTGCTGTATCTGATTATCTCTTATGTGCTGATAAGCCTCTTTCGTAAAGCGGAAAAGCGCTGGCTTCAGCATATGAAACCTTCTTCGACGCACTGAGAACACGATGTCTGAGAATAAATTAAACGTTATCGATCTACACAAGCGCTACGGCGAGCATGAAGTGCTGAAAGGGGTGTCGTTGCAGGCGAACGCTGGTGATGTGATTAGCATCATTGGCTCCTCCGGCTCCGGTAAAAGTACGTTTCTGCGCTGCATTAACTTTCTCGAAAAACCGAGCGAAGGCTCGATTGTGGTTAACGGACAGAATATCAATCTGGTGCGCGACAAAGACGGCCAGTTAAAAGTCGCCGACAAAAACCAGCTGCGTCTGCTGCGTACCCGTCTGACGATGGTGTTCCAGCACTTCAATTTGTGGAGCCATATGACGGTATTAGAAAACGTCATGGAAGCGCCCATTCAGGTGCTCGGTCTGAGCAAGCAGGAAGCCCGCGAACGTGCGGTGAAATACCTGGCGAAGGTCGGCATTGATACGATGCAGCAGCAAAAATACCCGGTGCATTTATCCGGTGGTCAGCAGCAGCGCGTCTCCATTGCCCGTGCGCTGGCGATGGAGCCGGAAGTGTTGCTGTTTGATGAGCCCACTTCGGCGCTGGATCCGGAACTGGTGGGCGAAGTGCTGCGCATCATGCAACAGCTGGCGGAAGAGGGGAAAACAATGGTGGTGGTGACCCATGAAATGGGGTTTGCCCGCCATGTTTCCACGCACGTTATCTTCCTGCATCAGGGCAAGATTGAAGAGGAAGGCACACCGGATGAATTATTCGGCAATCCGAAAAGCCCGCGTTTGCAGCAGTTCCTCAAAGGTTCGCTGAAATAAAGTGCCTTAACGGGAAGGTGGCGAGACAGGCCACCATCCCTGCGGGATGCCGTTCGCTGAGATAAAACGATAGTGGGTAAACACGGCGCCCCTGGCGCTTACGCGTTTTTCCAGCTGCACTTTCTGTGCGCCGGGGACAACGATGGCATCGCGTGTACACAGCTCAATCGGACGCTGAAGCCACTCGTCATAGAAACGTAACCCGGCTTCGCAGTGCTTACTCTTACTTACCGGTGGACCAGGGTGACCAATCGAGAAAGCCACTTCACTGTGCACCATCTCGTTTGCGCTATAGCGCACCCACGCTTCCGGCACATTCCACAACGTCATCTCTGCGAACAAAACAAGGCCCAAAAACGTCAGTAGCCGGGTTTTGTTGCGGGTGACTTTTTTCCTGCTACACCATGTCGCTAATAACGCCACCAGCACGGCAATTGCCAGCATCACCCACGTGTCGGGCGCGCCCGCTTGCAGGTAGACTTTATGGCTAAGCCTGCTGGCAAACAGTATCCAGATAATCCATATCGTGAACAGTACAAGATAAAGCCAAAACCGCATTTTGCCGGAGTTCATCCCGTCCGTATCCCTCTTTTTTAACGTGCCTGTCAGCGCCGCGTGTAAGCCTTATTTTTCACGCCGGTAAACCCAGTCGTCATAATACTCGCCATGGAGCAGATACACTTTTTCCAGCACTTGTACGCGGGTAAAACCGCTCTTTTCCAGCACTCGTACGGAACCCTGATTGTCCGCCAGTACCCACGCATTCAGCGCATTCACTTTACCCTGTGAAAAGACGTAATCGCAGAGCGCTTGCAGGGCTTCGGAGGCGATGCCGCGCCCCTGGGCTGCTGGCGCAACCGAATAACCAACATCGGCTTCGTGTGGGTTATGCTGGCTGATACGCAGGCCGATATCGCCAACCGCGCTGTGTTGGTCACGAATGATAAAGGCGTTGCTGTCCCGCAGGCGATCGTCAAACAGGGTGCGGATTTGTGCCCTTGAGGCGATTTCGGCCATATAGCGCATCACGCTGTCGTTTGAACGCAGCTGCAGAAAAAACGGCCAGTCGGATTCCAGAAATGAAGAGAGCGTAAAGCGGGGCGTGTGCAACGTCATGAAATCGCCTTTGCGGTGGTAAGGCGTTTTAGCTTACCACCGCCAGCGACGTACGGATGCCACGAAAATTAGGAGGGAACCACATCCCCCAGCGCCTCTTCCAGATCGTACCAGCGGAAGGCAAAACCGGCGGCTTCGAGGCGTTTTGGCAGCGCGCGTTGGCCGCCAAGCACCAGCACCGCAGATTCGCCCATCATCAGGCGTACGGCAAACGCCGGGGCGCGCATGATGGTTGGGCGGTGCAACACATGACCGAGCGTATGCGAGAACTGCTCATTACGAACCGGATAGGGTGAAACCATATTGAACGGCCCGCGCAGATCGTTATCCAGCAGCCAGAGTATGCCGTTAACCATGTCGTCTATATGGATCCACGCCAGATACTGGCGACCATCGCCAATCGGGCCGCCAAGGCCAAGACGAAACAGCGGCAGCAGCTTAGCGAGAATGCCGCCTTTCGGTGCGAGCACCACGCCTGTGCGCAGCAGGCAAACTCGGGTGCGATCGCTTTGCGCTTCACAGGCGATTTGCTCCCAGCGGGCGCACAGCTTATGAGTAAATTCGTTGTGGGGCGGCTCTTCCTCTGTGACCACCACTTCACCGAGATCGCCGTAGTAACCGGAAGCTGAACCGGAAATCAGCACCTGCGGCGGTGTGTCACTGGCGTTGATCAGATCGACTATCCGCTGGGTTATCTGCCAGCGGCTGTTGCACAGACGCTGTTTTTGCTCCTCGCTCCAGCGCTTATCGGCAATGGGTTCACCGGCCAGATTGATCACCGCATCGATATCATCCAGGTTGCTCAGCTCGTTCAGCCCTTTTAACAGGCTGACGCGCGCATCAAGCAACTGTTGTGCTTTGGCGGGGTTGCGCGTTACCACCGTCACACTGTGTTTTAGCTCCAGCAGGCGGGGGATCAGATGACGACCAATCAGGCCAGTTCCGCCGGTAATCAGTATCTTCATGCTTCCCTCCAGGATGTGTGTGCTTTTCCTCAGCATATGTGACTCAGCAAAACCCGCATGCGATGGCGGGCACATTTTGCATCAAATTTTTCAGCAATGTGAAGAGGTTACCCGCAATGCTTATACTTGTTGCGCCTTCTGAAGCGCCCGCTCAGTCGCCGGGCGAGTGCGAATGCGCTCAAACCAGTTAAATACCGCCGGGTAATCCTCCAGATCGACGCGCTGGCGTGCGTGGGCATTGATCCACGGCCAGGCGGCAATATCGGCAATGCTGTAATGCTCGCCTGCCAGCCACGGTACGCGCTCAAGACGCTTATTCAGCACCTGATATAAACGCTGGGTTTCTACCTGGTAGCGCTCAATAGCATAGGGCACCGGCTGCGGCGCAAAGTGGTTAAAGTGGTGGTTCTGTCCGAGCATTGGCCCCAGCCCGCCAACCTGCCAGAACAGCCATTGCAGCGTAAGATGGCGCTCGCGGAGTTCACCGCTAAGCAATTTTCCCGTTTTTTCCGCCAGATAAAGCAGGATCGCCCCGGATTCGAATATGCTAAGCGGCGCACCGCCATCGGCGGGCAGATGGTCGACAATGGCGGGAATTTTGTTGTTAGGTGAGATGGTCAGAAAATCGGGGCGAAACTGATCGCCTTTGCTGATATCCACACGGATCAGGCGATATTCCAGCTCCGCCTCTTCCAGAAAAAGCGTTATTTTATGACCGTTTGGTGTGGGCGCAAAATAGAGGTCTATCATCAAAGCTCCCGTTAAGCGGAAAAGAAACGTCTGAGTTTGAGTATAGGTGTTACCTCTGATGCGTGAACTTTCATCAAGTGACAGTGCGCACAGGACGTTATATTTTGAAGAAAAATCCCAACTACTGAACGAGGATGTTATGAGCGAACCGGCTATTACCTTATGGTCTGACGCAGAGTATTTTTCCCCGTATGTGCTGTCGGCCTATGTCGCACTACATGAAAAAGGACTGCCCTTTACCCTGAAAACCGTTGATCTCGATAGTGGTGCGCAACGTGCGCCGGACTGGCCGGGTTTCAGCCTGACGCAACGTGTGCCGGTGCTGGAGATTGAAGGGTTTGAGCTCAGTGAATCCACGGCGATTGATGAATATCTGGAGGAGCGCTTCGCCCCGCCGGAGTGGGAACGTATTTATCCGCTTGATCTGCAAAAACGTGCGCGCGCCCGGCAAATTCAGGCCTGGCTGCGCAGCGATTTGATGCCTATCCGCGAAGAGCGTTCGACAACGGTGGTGTTTGCCGGCGCCAAAAAAGCGCCGCTCAGTGCTGCCGGGCAGGCGAGCGCCGCCAAGCTGTTCGCGATTGCCAGTGAGCTGCTGGCGCACGATAAACCGAATCTGTTTGGCGAATGGTGTATCGCTGATGTTGACCTGGCATTGATGCTGAATCGGCTTGTGTTGAACGGCGACAACGTCCCGGAGCGGCTGGCGGATTACGCTACCTTCCAGTGGCAACGCTCGTCGGTCCAGCGCTTTGTTGCACTTTCCGCTAAGCGCGCGGGCTGATAAGCCCGACAACTTCCGTTATTATGGGGCGTTTTCTTCCACATGAGGTGCAGTGATGAAACTGATGTTTGCATCGGATATTCATGGGTCGTTGCCCGCGACGGAACGCGTACTGGAACTGTTCGCGCAAAGTGATGCCCGCTGGCTGGTGATCCTTGGCGATGTGCTGAATCACGGCCCGCGCAATGCCTTACCAGAAGGCTACGCGGCAGCGCAGGTGGCGGAACGTTTGAACGAACAGGCCAGCCGGATTGTTGCCGTGCGCGGCAACTGCGACAGTGAAGTGGATCAGATGCTACTGACGTTCCCGATTACGGCGCCCTGGCAGCAGGTTTTACTGCCTGAACGCCGCCTGTTTTTGACGCACGGTCATCTCTTTGGCCCGGATGACGAGCCGCCGCTGGCGGCGGGCGATGTGCTGGTCTATGGTCATACGCATATTCCGGTTGCTGAGAAACGGGGCGATATTTTCCACTTCAACCCCGGTTCGGTCAGTATCCCAAAAGGCGGGTTCGCGGCCAGCTACGGCATGCTGGAAGAGGACGTATTGCGCGTTATCACACTTAATGATCAGCGGGTTATTGCGCAGATCACGATTAATCCGTAAGTTACCTTTCAACCGAAACGCGCCAACAGAGCGCCCTAAAGAGAAGATTTCCCGATGGTGGAACAGAGTCATTTTGCAGGCATGGAGTGGGTGGATATTGTCAATGAAGACAATGAGGTGATAGCGCAGGCCAGCCGGCAGCAAATGCGGGCGCAATGTCTGCGTCACCGCGCAACCTACATTGTGGTGCATGATGGGATGGGCAAAGTGCTGGTACAGCGTCGCACAGAGATCAAAGATTTTATGCCCGGTATGCTGGATGCCACCGCCGGTGGTGTGGTGCAGGCAGGGGAAAACCTGCTGGATTCCGCGCGCCGCGAAGCGGAAGAGGAGTTAGGTATTGCGGGTGTGCCGTTTGCCGAGCATGGCCAGTTTTACTTTGAAGATGAACACTGTCGGGTCTGGGGCGGGCTGTTCAGTTGCGTTTCCCACGGTCCATTCGCGTTACAGGAAGAAGAGGTCAGCGAAGTATGCTGGATGACGCCGGAAGAGATCACCGCCCGCTGCGACGAGTTCACCCCTGATTCACTGAAAGCGCTGGCGCTGTGGATGACGCGCAATGCCAGCAATGAAGTGGAAATAGCGCAGGAAACGGAATAACTAGCAGCTATCCCGCAAGCAAAACGTCGGTGCAATCGGCGTTTTGTTTTCCCAGGTTTCATCATTCAGTCGCGCCAGCAGCGCGCGTCCTGCTTCAATACCAATCTTGCGATGCGGCACGGAAATTGTCGTTAACGGTGGCACACATACCCGGCTGACATCGCTGTCGCCGAAGCCGACGATCGCTAAATCGTCCGGAACCTTAATTCTGCGCCGCTGGCACTCGTAAAGCGCGCCGCAGGCCAGCTCATCCGAGACACACACCAATGCGTCCAGTTCCGGCCACGCCAGCAGAAATTCCGGTAATTGTGCCGCTCCCGTAGAAAAGATGGGCGGTGCGGCGGCATTGATCACCCTGTTTGGTGAAAGATGGTGACGTAGCATCGCTTTATACCAACCCTGCAAATGTTGCTGAAAAATCCACTGCTCCTGGTTGGCACACAATAAGCCGATATTCTGATAACCGCGCTGCACCAGCATTTGCGTCAGTTCGAACATTGCCGCAACGTTATCAATACCGATATTCATATCAATGGGATCGGCGCGCACTGCGCCGATTTCGATTACCGGAATAGAGGCGTTTTTCAGCCAGTGGCGTACGGTATCGCTATGTTCGACGCTAAGTAAAATGGCCGCGGCCAGATTGGAGGCGAGCAGCGTTTCCAGCAGCTTCTCCTCCTGCTCCAGCCGGTGCTGTGATTCGGCGAGCATGATTTGATAGCCCGCAGGTTGTAACACCTGCTGCAAACCGGCGAACATTTCCGAGCAGCCGGATTCGGCAAGGCTCGGCACCACCATGGCAATCGTCCACGATGAGGCGGAAGCCAGCGCGCTGGCCGCGAGGTTAGGCATGTACCCCAGTTCCTGCACGGCAGCTTCAATTTTCTCGCGCAATTTATCTGAAACCTGCTCCGGGGTACGTAATGCCCGGGAGACGGTCATGGTGCCGACGCCCGCCAGTTGCGCCACATCGGCAAGGGTGACTTTTCCTGTGCTCCGACGTTTTCGGGTTATTGTCATTCCGTTTCCTGAAAGCCCTGATAGCTCAGGCGCTGAGTTATGAGTCATCTCAAGGGAGTATACGCCGGAAATGCCTGCTTTTTCTGCGAATTCCCCTGCGTTTTCATATCTGATAGCGCTATCACATTTTTCGATCATTCCTGTTGGTAGCGCTATCTTTGCGACTATCATCACGGATAAGCGCTGCAGAGTTGCATAAAGTTTGCCCATCTCATCCCGATAAGGAGTGCGAAGTGTTAAACCAATGGCTTAACGACAAAACTATTCAGGTGTTAGAAAGCGTGGAAAACTGGCCGCAAGCGCTGGAGATTTGCGCCAGACCGCTGCTCGCGTCCGGCACCATTACGCCGGAGTATGTGACGGCCATTGTCGCGCAACATCATAAACTGGGACCGTATTATGTGCTGGCACCAGGGCTGGCCATGCCGCATGCCAGGCCAGAGGAAGGGGCAAAAGGCTTAGGCCTGTCATTATTAAAATTGTCTCAAGGGGTGAATTTTGGATCTGAAGAATCCGATCCGGTTGACACCATTATTATGTTGGCCGCACCGGATAAACACAACCATATTGAAATGATCGCCGCGCTGGCAGAGTTATTTTCCAGCGATGAAGATATGGCACAATTACATCGTGCAAACACTCTGGAGGAAATTAAAAACATTATTCATCGTTTCTGATTTTTATTTTATTTCACCAGTGATGAAACATTGCCTGCTATGGGCGATGCGGTTGTACTCTACTCAAAAAAGGTAAACACAATGAAAATAATGGCAATTTGCGGATCCGGCCTGGGCAGTAGTTTTATGGTCGAAATGAATATTAAAAAAGTGCTTAAAAAATTAAATATTGAAGCGGAAGTCGAACATTCCGACCTCTCATCTGCCACACCAGGTGCCGCCGATGTGTTTGTAATGGCAAAAGATATTGCAGCCAGCGCCAGCGTGCCGGAAAACCAGTTGGTTGTGCTTAATAACATTATTGATATCAATGAACTGGAAGCGAAAATCAGCGCTTTCTTCGCCAGCCGTTAACATCAACCGGATGCAGCGCACCACGGTGCGACATGCATAAAGCGAGGTGGATATGTTTATCCTTGAAACGCTAAACTTTGTTGTTGATATTTTGAAAGTCCCGTCAGTATTGGTGGGGTTAATTGCGCTGATTGGCCTGGTTGCGCAGAAAAAATCTTTTTCGGATGTCGTTAAAGGTACGGTGAAAACCATTCTTGGTTTTATCGTACTCGGCGGCGGTGCAACGGTATTAGTTGGGTCGTTAAATCCGTTAGGCGGTATGTTTGAGCACGCTTTTAATATTCAGGGGATTATTCCGAATAACGAAGCGATTGTTTCAATTGCGCTTGAAAAATATGGCGCGTCTACAGCGCTGATAATGGCGTTCGGTATGGTGGCGAATATTATTGTCGCGCGCTTTACGCGGCTGAAATACATTTTCCTTACCGGACATCACACCTTTTATATGGCCTGCATGATTGGGGTGATCCTCACCGTTGCCGGATTTGAAGGTATCGGTTTGGTGTTTACCGGTTCGCTGATTCTCGGCCTGGTGATGGCGTTTTTCCCGGCGATTGCACAGCGTTATATGAAGCGGATCACCGGCAACGACGATATCGCTTTTGGTCATTTTGGTACGCTGGGCTACGTGTTATCCGGCTGGATCGGCAGTAAATGCGGTAAAGGGTCACGTTCAACCGAAGAGATGAACCTGCCGAAAAACCTGAGCTTCCTGCGAGACAGTTCCATCTCTATCTCGCTGACAATGATCATTATTTATATGATCCTCGCTGTATGCGCCGGGCGTGAGTATGTTGAGGGACAACTGAGCGCCGGGCAGAACTTCCTCGTCTACGCGATTATTCAGGCTATTACCTTTGCCGCAGGTGTGTTCATTATCCTGCAAGGCGTTCGCTTGATCCTGGCGGAAATCGTGCCGGCCTTTACCGGTTTTTCTGAAAAACTGGTTCCCAATGCCCGTCCGGCGCTGGATTGCCCGGTGGTTTATCCCTATGCGCCAAACGCAGTGTTGGTTGGCTTCCTGTTCAGTTTTCTCGGCGGGCTGGTGGGGCTGTTCCTGCTCGGTCAGATGAAGCTGGTGCTGATTCTGCCTGGCGTGGTACCGCATTTCTTCACCGGTGCAACGGCGGGCGTGTTTGGTAACGCTACCGGCGGGCGACGGGGCGCGATGATCGGTGCCTTTGCCAACGGTTTGCTGATTACCTTCCTGCCGGTGTTGCTGCTGCCTGTACTGGGCGCGCTCGGCTTTGCCAATACCACTTTCTCCGATGCCGACTTTGGCTTTATTGGCATTGTGCTGGGCAACCTCGCGCGTTATCTGTCACCGATGGCCATTACCGGTCTGGTGGTGGCGTTGTTCATTGCCTTAGTGATCTGGAATGTGATGTCAAAAGGCAAGTCGGCTGCCAGCGATGCAGATGAAAAGAACGGAGCGAAGTCATGAGCACAATTGCAGAAGTAACACAATTTGCGCGGGACATTCGTATCGCCACTCTCAAGGCC
This sequence comes from Kosakonia sp. PSU_27, assembly GCF_039409795.1. NCBI lineage: Bacteria > Pseudomonadati > Pseudomonadota > Gammaproteobacteria > Enterobacterales > Enterobacteriaceae > Kosakonia > Kosakonia sp. PSU_27. Next base: position 286,913 of record NZ_JBCIVK010000003.1, read on the forward strand.
TTAACGCATCTTGGTTTTGGGCACTATGGCGGCAGCATGTCGGTGGTAGAAACCCTCGCGGTGCTGTATGGCGAGGTCATGCGGATTGACCCGGCCGACCCGGACTGGCCGGAACGCGACTACTTTGTGCTCTCGAAAGGTCACGCCGGCCCGGCGCTGTATAGCACGTTGGCATTGAAAGGCTATTTTCCTCAGGAAGCGCTGATGACGCTCAACGAAAATGGAACCCGTTTGCCAAGCCATCCGGATCGCTTAAAAACGAGGGGCGTAGATGCCACAACCGGATCGCTGGGGCAGGGAATTTCTATCGCGGGGGGAATAGCGCTAGGCCATAAGCTGGCGGGCAGGCCTAATCGCGTGTTTTGCATCGTTGGCGATGGTGAGTTAAATGAAGGGCAGTGCTGGGAAGCATTCCAGTTTATTGCCCATCATCGGCTCAACAATCTGACGGTGTTTGTTGACTGGAACAAGCAACAACTGGATGGCGAGCTGGATGAAATTATCTGCGCCTTCGATCTGCAAGGGAAATTCCGCGCCTTCGGTTTTGATGTCTGTACGGTGAAGGGGGACGACATTGCTGCCCTTCTGGAGGTGGTGAAGCCTGTTCCGCCAGCCGATGCAAGGCCGCGGTTGGTGATCCTCGATAGCATTAAAGGGCAGGGGGTGCCGTACCTCGAAAGTCTCAGTAATTCTCACCACTTACGCCTGACAGATGAGATGAAGCAGGCGCTAAACGACACCATTAAACAACTGGAGGCGGCACATGATTAAGGTGGCTGAACCCGGCGGCAAAGACAGTATCGAGATGCGCAAAGTCTATGCCGGTTTTATCAGCGAGCAGATCGAGGCAGGCAGCGATATTATCGCCCTGGAAGCCGACTTGATGAGTTCGATGGCGATGGATAGCGTCCATAAAAAGTATCCGCAGCAGGTGATCAATTGCGGCATCATGGAAGCCAACGTGATCGGCACGGCGGCAGGGCTTTCACTGACTGGACGTAAACCGTTTGTGCACACGTTCACCGCTTTTGCCAGCCGACGCTGTTTCGACCAGTTGTTTATGGCGCTCGATTACCAGCGCAACAATGTTAAGGTTATCGCCTCCGATGCGGGTGTCACTGCGTGCCACAACGGCGGGACGCACATGTCATTTGAGGATATGGGGATTGTGCGCGGGCTGGCGCATTCGGTCGTGCTGGAAGTGACAGATGCGGTAATGTTCTCCGATATTTTGCATCAACTGGCGGAGCTGGAAGGTTTTTACTGGGTGCGCACCATCCGCAAACAGGCGCCGACCATCTACCAGCCGGGCTCACGCTTCACCATCGGTAAAGGTAATGTGCTGCGCGAGGGGACAGACATTACGTTAATTGCCAATGGCATTATGGTTGCCGAAGCCCTGACCGCCGCGCAGCAACTGGCGCAAGAAGGTATCAGCGTGGCGGTGATCGATATGTTTACTTTAAAACCTATCGACCGTGAGCTGGTGAAGAACTACGCAGAGAAGACCAGGCGGATTGTTACCTGTGAGAACCACAGCATTCATAACGGGCTGGGCTCAGCCGTGGCGGAAGTGTTAGTGGAAACCTGCCCGGTGCCGATGCGCCGTGTCGGCGTGAAGGAGCGTTATGGCCAGGTAGGGACACAGGATTTTCTGCAACAAGAGTATGGACTCACAGCGAATGACATCGTGGCGGCGGCACGCGAGCTGTTGTAAATAAGCAGGTGTAAATAAAAAAGGCGACCATCAGGTCGCCTTTTTGTTGCCGTTTACAGCAGATTACTGCTGTGAAGCCTGGATCGCGGTCAGTGCGATGGTGTAGACGATATCGTCAACCAGCGCGCCACGGGACAGGTCGTTAACCGGTTTGCGCATACCCTGCAGCATCGGCCCGATGGAGATCAGGTCGGCAGAACGCTGTACCGCTTTGTAGGTGGTGTTACCGGTGTTCAGATCCGGGAAGATGAACACGGTAGCGCGACCTGCAACCGGAGAGTTCGGCGCTTTGGATTTCGCAACGTCAGCCATAACGGCAGCGTCGTACTGCAACGGACCGTCGATCACCAAGTCAGGACGTTTTTCCTGTGCCAGACGCGTTGCTTCGCGCACTTTCTCTACATCGCTACCCGCGCCGGAGTTACCGGTGGAGTAGGAGAGCATTGCCACACGCGGTTCGATACCGAACGCGATAGCGGAATCCGCAGACTGAATCGCGATTTCTGCCAGCTGTTCAGCGGTCGGATCCGGGTTGATGGCGCAGTCACCGTACACATAAACCTGTTCCGGCAGCAGCATAAAGAACACGGAAGAAACCAGTGAGCTGCCCGGTGCGGTTTTGATCAACTGCAGCGGCGGACGGATGGTGTTCGCGGTGGTGTGCACAGCACCGGAAACCAGACCGTCAACTTCGTCCTGTTCCAGCATCAGCGTGCCGAGAACCACGTTGTCTTCCAGCTGTTCGCGGGCGACGGCTTCGGTCATGCCCTTGCTCTTACGCAGCTCAACCAGGCGAGCAACGTAGCTTTCACGTACCACGTCCGGATCGACGATTTCAATCCCGGTGCCCAGCTCAACGCCTTGCGCAGCGGCAACGCGATTGATCTCGTCCGGGTTACCCAGCAGGATACAGGTCGCGATACCACGTTCAGCACAGATAGCGGCAGCTTTCACGGTACGCGGTTCGTCGCCTTCCGGCAGAACAACGCGTTTGCCCGCTTTGCGCGCCAGCTCAGTCAACTGGTAACGGAATGCCGGCGGAGAGAGACGACGGCTGCGTTCGGAAGTTGCGGTCAGAGAATCGATCCACTGGGCATTGATGTAGCCAGCTACGTATTCCTGAACGTTTTCGATACGCTCGTTATCATCAACCGGAACTTCCAGGTTGAAGCTCTGCAGGCTCAGGGAGGTCTGCCAGGTGTTGGTATTCACCATAAATACCGGCAGGCCGGTGGCGAATGCACGTTCACACAGTTTGCGCACGCTGGCGTCCATTTCGTAACCGCCAGTCAGCAGCAGCGCCCCGATTTCCACGCCGTTCATCGCGGCAAGGCAAGCAGCAACCAGCACGTCCGGACGATCTGCGGAGGTCACCAGCAGTGAACCCGGGCGGAAGTGTTCCAGCATGTGCGGAATGCTGCGCGCACAGAAGGTCACGGATTTCACACGGCGGGTTTTGATATCGCCTTCGTTAACAATGGTCGCATTCAGGTGGCGGGCCATGTCAATTGCGCGGGTAGCAATCAGATCGAAGCTCCACGGCACAGCGCCCAGCACCGGCAGCGGGCTGGCTTCTTGCAGTTTCGCCGGATCGATATGAATAACTTTTGCTTTGGACGAGTCATCAAAAATTTCAGACAGGTCAGGGCGGGTACGGCCTTGTTCATCAACCGGTGCGTTCAGTTTGTTAACGATAACGCCAGTGATGTTGGTGTTTTTCGTGCCGCCGAAGCTGTTGCGGGTCAGTTCGATACGCTCTTTCAACTGCTCTGGCGTGTCGGTGCCCTGAGACATGACAAACACGATTTCTGCGTTCAGCGTTTTCGCGATTTCAAAGTTCAGCGATTGCGCGAACTGATGTTTACGCGTCGGAACCAGACCTTCAACCAGCACCACTTCAGCGTCTTTGCTGCTTTCGTGATAGCGGGCGATGATCTCTTCCATCAGCACGTCTTTCTGGTTGCTGGAGAGCAGCGACTCAACGTGGCTCATTTTCAGCGGTTCTGCTGCAGTCAGGCCAGAGTTGGCACGCACGATTGTGGTGGTCTGGTCTGGCGCATCGCCACCAGCGCGCGGCTGAGCGATCGGTTTAAAGACGCTCAGACGAACGCCTTTGCGTTCCATAGCACGGATAACGCCAAGGCTGACGCTGGTCAGGCCGACGCTGGTTCCGGTAGGGATCAGCATAATAATACGGGACACGGTTAATCCTCTTTCGTTACCGTCTTGCGAGACGGGTTACAAAACAGCACCGCCAGCGTGGGCTGGCGGTGTGTGGAATCAGGCAGTCAGGCGGCTCGCGTCTTGCGCGATGACCAGCTCTTCGTTTGTCGGGATAACGACAGCCGGGCGGGTGCCTTCTTTGTTGATAAAGCCAGACTTACCAAAACGGGCAGCCAGGTTACGTTCGTGATCAACTTCAAAGCCGAGAACGCCCAGTTTGCCCAGAGACAGCTCACGTACCATGGCGGCGTTTTCACCGATACCGCCGGTGAAGACAACCGCGTCCAGACGACCGTCCATCAGCGCAGTGTAAGAACCGATGTACTTCGCCAGACGGTGGCAGTAAACGTCCATTGCGCGTTTCGCGTCTTCTTTATCTTTGTAGTTGTCTTCTACATAACGGCAGTCGCTGGTGACTTCGGTCAGACCCAGCAGACCGGACTCTTTGGTCAGCATTTTGTTGATAGCTTCAACGCTCATGCCCAGAGTGTCATGCAGATGGAAAATGATAGCCGGATCGATATCACCAGAACGGGTACCCATTACCAGGCCTTCCAGCGGGGTCAGACCCATGGACGTGTCAACGCATTTGCCGTTACGGATAGCGGAAACAGAACCACCGTTGCCCAGGTGGCAGGTGATGATGTTCAGTTCTTCAACCGGTTTGTTCAGGACTTTGGCTGCTTCCTGAGTCACATAGAAGTGGCTGGTGCCGTGTGCGCCGTAGCGACGAACGCCGTGCTCTTTGTACAGTTTGTACGGCAGCGCATACAGGTAGGATTCTTCCGGCATGGTGGTATGGAACGCCGTATCGAAGACAGCCACGTTTTTGTCTTTCAGGTTCGGGAAGGATTTCAGCGCTTCGGCGATACCGATCAGATGAGCCGGGTTGTGCAGCGGTGCGAACGAGGCTGCATCTTTGATGCCCTGAATAACGGATTCGTCGATAACCACAGAGCTGGTGTATTTTTCGCCACCGTGCACGATGCGGTGACCGATTGCGGTCAGCTGTGCAGACAGTTCTGGTTTTTGTGCCAGAATAGTGTTAACGATAAAGTTCAGCGCTTCGCTGTGAGCGGCACCTGCACCTAAAGCCGCTTCTTGTTTACCGCCATCAATTTTCCACTTGATGCGCGCTTCAGGAAGGTGGAAACATTCGGCTAAACCAGAAAGGTACTCGTCACCATTAACTGCATCGATGATTGCGAATTTCAGTGAGGAGCTACCGCAGTTCAGAACCAGTACTAACTTACTCGACATGGAAGTACCTATTTATGATACGTGGCTAAAAAAGGTCAGTGAGTCGCACAGCGTAGCGCAGGTGGACACTGACAATTATGATTAACATCATGCCGGGTTTACTTTCTGGCATGATGAGAAGAATACATAAAATTTTAAGCTATTTTGCGCAAATTTCAGGCAGTGGCATAATGAGCTTAAATTTGACGACTTAAAGATATTCGTCTAATGAACCGGTCAAGGCCGCCACAGGATACCTGATACCAGGTGGGATTGACAAAAAATTTTAACGATGTCATTCACAGTTGTTGTTTTGCACAATTTTTTTAATTTTTATATGTGAAGTTGAGGTAAACCATGTCCACTTCAGAGAATCGACCCGTCAATTTTTTTAGTTTGTTTCGTCGGGGTCAGCACTATGCGAAGACCTGGCCTATGGAAAAACGCCTCGCTCCGATGTTCGTTGAAAACCGCGTGATCCGCGCAATGCGCTATGCCACGCGCTTTATGCCGCCAGTGGCAGTGTTTACTCTCTGCTGGCAAATTGCGCTCGGTGGCCAGCTTGGCCCGGCGGTGGCTACCGCGTTGTTTGCGCTGAGCCTGCCAATGCAAGGGCTTTGGTGGCTGGGTAAGCGTTCCGTGACGCCGCTACCGCCGTCGATTCTGCACTGGTTTTATGAAGTGCGAGGCAAGCTGCAAGAAGCGGGTCAGGCGCTGGCACCTGTAGAGGGTAAGCCTGATTACCAGGCGCTGGCCGACACGCTTAAACGTGCTTTTAAGCAGCTCGATAAAACATTTCTTGATGATTTGTGAGTTTTAGCAAATTTCGTAATCTCTATAAAAGAAGGCATTTTTGCGATGTCTTCTTTTTTATTTTTCATCGTGTTCTACCCAAAACCCCCGGCAAATCAAAAAAGCCGTCTTTTTCAGCAGGTAAACTCAAGACATCTTTTTTAATGCGCCGATGTGCCACAGGAGTCGAAAGATGGAAATGACTAATGCCCAACGTCTGATCTTATCCAACCAGTACAAAATGATGACCATGATGGACCCGGCAAATGCGGAGCGCTATCGCCGTTTGCAAACCATTATTGAGCGTGGATATGGCCTGCAAATGCGTGAGTTGGATCGTGAATTCGGCGAGTTGAAAGAAGAGACCTGTCGCACGGTTATCGACATCATGGAGATGTACCACGCACTGCATGTCTCCTGGACCAACCTGAAAGATACCAGCGCCATTGATGAGCGCCGCGTGACTTTCCTTGGCTTTGACGCCGCAACGGAAGCGCGTTATCTCGGCTATGTGCGTTTTATGGTCAACATCGAAGGCCGTTATACCCATTTCGACGCGGGAACCCATGGCTTTAACGCGCAAACCCCAATGTGGGAAAAATATCAGCGCATGTTGAGTGTGTGGCACTCCTGCCCGCGTCAGTACCACCTGAGCAGTAACGAAATTAATCAGATTATTAACGCCTGAGGAGGTGAGTGTGCAGTGTAAAGGATTTCTGTTTGACCTGGATGGCACCCTGGTGAATTCGCTGCCTGCCGTGGAGCGGGCATGGTGTAACTGGGCTGATCGATTTGGTATCGCGCATGATGAAGTACTGAATTTTATCCATGGCAAACAGGCGATTACCTCGCTGCGGCATTTCTTACCGGGCAAGTCTGAAGCAGAGATTGCGGCTGAGTTTACCTGGCTTGAACAAATTGAAGCGGCAGATACCGATGGTATTACCGCGCTGCCTGGCGCGATTGCGCTGCTTCAGCACTTAGATGAGTCAGCGATTCCGTGGGCTATCGTCACTTCCGGGTCGGTGCCTGTCGCGCACGCGCGACATCGTGCGACCGGGTTGCCGACGCCGAAAGTGTTCGTCACCGCCGAGCAGGTCACTCGCGGCAAACCTGAGCCTGATGCTTATCTCCTCGGCGCTCAGCTGCTGGGGCTGGCACCGCAAGAGTGCGTGGTGGTGGAAGATGCGCCGGCGGGTGTCCTTTCCGGCCTTGCTGCAGGTTGCCATGTGATTGCGGTAAATGTTCCTGCAGATGCGCCCCGGCTTGATGAAGTAGATTTCCGGCTCACCACACTCGACGCGCTCGATGTCGCAAAACGGCCGGACGGCCTGGTGGATGTCACGCTAAAGGCCTGATTCCATGATTTAACCCCACTTTTGTGGGGTTTTTTATGGCACTATTTCTCCACTATCAACTGACAAGGATTCGTTGTGAACGGTGAACTTATCTGGGTACTGTGTCTGCTGGGCATCGCGGTGGTGCTTTTTGCGACGGGCAAAGTGCGTATGGATGCTGTTGCGCTGTTTGTTATTGTTGCCTTCGTTCTCAGTGGAACGCTGACGATTTCCGAAGCGTTTTCCGGTTTTAGCGACCCGAACGTCGTATTAATTGCCGCTCTGTTTATCATCGGCGATGGCCTGGTGCGCACCGGTGTGGCGACGAATATGGGGACGTGGCTGGTCAACATGGCGGGCAGCAGCGAAATCAAAATGCTGGTGCTGTTGATGGTTACCGTTGCCGGGCTTGGCGCGTTTATGAGTTCGACCGGCGTGGTGGCGATCTTCATCCCGGTAGTGCTCAGTGTGTCAATGCGCATGCAGATTTCGCCGTCACGGCTGATGATGCCGCTCAGCTTCGCCGGCCTTATTAGCGGCATGATGACGCTGGTAGCGACGCCGCCAAATCTTGTCGTTAACAGTGAATTGCTACGCGAAGGCTTTAGCGGGTTCAGCTTTTTTAGCGTGACGCCTTTAGGGCTGGTGATCTTGCTGCTTGGCATTATTTATATGCTGTTGATGCGTTTCACGTTGAAAGGGGAGAGTGACGATACCGCGCGTGAAAGCTGGAAACGTCGCAGTTTTCGCGATCTTATTAAGGAGTATCGTCTTGCCGGACGGGCGCGCCGCCTGGCGATTCGCCCCGGTTCGCCAATGATTGGACAGCGCCTGGATGATTTACAACTGCGTGAACGCTATGGTGCCAACATTATCGGTGTTGAGCGCTGGCGACATTTCCGGCGTGTCATTGTTAACGTTAATGGGGTGTCCGAATTTCGTGCCCGTGATGTGCTGCTGATTGATATGTCTGCCGCCGAAGTCGACTTGCGCCAGTTTTGCGCTGAACAATTGCTTGAGCCGATGATCCTGCGCGGTGAGTATTTTTCCGACCAGGCGCTGGATGTTGGAATGGCGGAGGTGTCGTTGATTCCCGATTCGGAACTGATTGGTAAAACCGTGCGCGAAATCGGTTTTCGCACCCGCTACGGTCTTAATGTTGTTGGTCTGAAACGCAACGGCGAGGCGCTGGAAGGCGCAGTGACGGATGAAACGTTGCAATTGGGCGATGTTTTTCTGGTGGTCGGCAACTGGAAACTTATCAGCCAGCTTGGTTCGCACGGGCGCGACTTTGTGGTGCTCAACTTACCGGTGGAGGAGAGCGCCGCTTCCCCGGCGCATAGCCAGGCGGCACACGCTATTTTTTGTCTGGTATTGATGATTGCATTAATGCTGACTGATGAAATTCCCAATCCGGTGGCCGCGATCATAGCTTGTATGCTGATGGGTAAATTTCGCTGTATTGATGCGGAAAGTGCGTATAAAGCGATCCACTGGCCGAGCATTATTTTGATTGTCGGCATGATGCCGTTCGCGCTGGCGCTGCAAAAAACCGGCGGTGTGGATTTGGTGGTGAAAGGGTTGATGGATTTGGGCGGCGGCTACGGCCCACATCTGATGCTGATATGTCTGTTCGTGATGTGCGCCATGATTGGGTTATTTATCTCTAACACCGCCACTGCGGTATTGATGGCGCCGATTGCGCTGGCGGCGGCGAAATCGATGGGCGTGTCACCTTATCCGTTTGCCATGGTCGTGGCGATGGCGGCCTCGGCGGCGTTTATGACGCCTGTTTCCTCACCGGTGAATACGCTGGTTTTAGGGCCGGGTAACTATCAGTTCAGTGATTTCGTAAAAATTGGCGTGCCGTTCACGTTACTGGTGATGGTGGTCTGCGCATTATTAATCCCGGTGCTGTTTCCGTTCTGACATGACCTGACCTGGCCGGGCTGTTGGCCCGGCATGTTCAGTTACAGCGGCGAATCCTGGCTGATCTCATCCAGCGACAGATGGAAGCTCGGCACAAACACCTGCATAAAGTAATCCATTTCCGGGCTGCGGCGCGCATCGAGCGTTTTTTCCAGCCGTGATTTGGCCAGCAAGAATTCGTTGTTGCCAGCGGAGAGCTCTTCCAGACATTTCAGATAAGCGCACAGGGCATCTGCCTGTTTCACGATCGATTTTTCTTCTGCGGTGTAGTGATGCTCATCGATCAGCGGCGCAAAAATATCACGCAGTTCTTCCGGCACCATCTCGACCAGCTTCTGCTGGGCGATCTTCTCAATGGCTTTATATTCCTGGGCGATTTGCGAGTTGAAATATTTTACCGGCGTTGGCAAATCGCCGGTCAGCACTTCCGATGCATCGTGGTACATCGCCAGCAGTGCGATGCGCTCAGCATTGAGCTGGCCTGCGAATTTACGGTTTTTAATGGCCGCCAGCGCGTGGGCGACCATCGCGACTTGCAGGCTATGTTCGGAGACATTCTCTGTGCGCACATTGCGCATCAGTGGCCAGCGATTGATAAGTTTAAGGCGGGAAAGGTGGGCGAAAAAGTGGCTCTGACTCATGGTTTACCTTGTCTGTGACTGCGACCTGAGCCATTGTGCGCAGAGAGTGGGGGAAGATGCAAATCCTCCCCCGGTATCCTTACTGATGGTAACCCGAGAGGAAACGACCAAAACGGGTAATCGCCATTTCCAGATCGTCTTCACGCGGTAACGTCACAATTCGCACGTGATCCGGCCATGGCCAGTTAAACGCAGAGCCTTGTACCAGCAGCACTTTTTCCTGCAACAGGAAGTCGAGAACCATTTTCTGGTCGTCGTGAATATTGAAGCGTTTGGCGTCGATTTTCGGAAACATATACAACGCGCCGCTTGGTTTCACGCAGGAAACGCCCGGGATCTCGTTGATCAGCTCCCACGCGCGGTTACGCTGTTCATACAGGCGACCGCCGGGCACAATAAATTCACTAATGCTCTGGTAGCCGCCGAGCGCGGTCTGGATCGCATGTTGAGCCGGAACGTTGGCGCACAGGCGCATCGACGCCAGCATCTCCAGTCCTTCAATGTAGCCTTTCGCGTGCTTTTTAGGCCCGCTCAACACCATCCAGCCCTGGCGGAATCCCGCGACGCGATAGGTTTTCGACAGCCCGTTAAAAGTGATGGTGAACAGATCCGGCGCGAGTGCGGCAATGGAGTGATGCTGCGCTTCGTCGTAAAGAATTTTGTCGTAGATTTCATCTGCAAAGATGATGAGGTTGTGCTGACGCGCGATCTCAACGATTTCCAGCAGCAGCTCTTTGGAGTAGACCGCGCCGGTTGGGTTGTTCGGGTTGATAATGACAATCCCGCGCGTACGCGGCGTAATTTTGGCGCGGATATCGTCGAGATCGGGGAACCAGCCTGCCGATTCATCGCATAAATAGTGCACCGCTTTGCCGCCAGAGAGTGAGACGGCAGCGGTCCACAGCGGGTAATCCGGTGCGGGCACCAGCATTTCGTCACCGCTGTTCAGCAACGCCTGCATCGACTGCACAATCAACTCGGAAACACCGTTGCCAATATAGATGTCTTCCACAGTGATTTCGCGCATGCCGCGCGCCTGGTAGTGCTGCATGATGGCTTTGCGCGCGGAATAGAGCCCTTTTGAATCGCAGTAACCTTGCGCGCTGGGCAGGTTGCGGATCACATCAACCAGAATTTCATCCGGTGCCTCGAAGCCGAAAGGGGCTGGGTTGCCGATGTTGAGTTTGAGGACCTTGTTGCCTTCTTCTTCAAGACGTTTTGCTTCTTTCAGAACCGGGCCACGGATGTCGTAACAGACGTTATCTAATTTGCTGGATTTTTCGATGGAGGACATGAACCTTTGACCTTTTAGCTGGAATAGCCACTGCCTGCCGTGGAAGTGAGCACGGAACAATGTACTCCCCCCTCGGTCCGTTTTGAAGGGTTAGCAGGAGAAGATTTTGTCTTAATGTCTCTGATGGTTAACGATTTTTTAACTATTTATTAGGCTTTATGTTTTTTATTTTTTCTGTGTTTGTTTTATTTTTTGGTTTTTAATGCTGATTTTGTGTTTTTAGGTGAGATTTTTTACCGCCTAAAAGCGTTCGTTTAGTCTCGGTTTGAGGCCGTTGTGCTACGGTAGAATTCGCTTTCTGCTTAAAACCAGCGCGATAGATTACCTCCTCATTTGGCCTGGCGAAGAGGTGAGTTGGCTGTGAACGCAATGTTAAGCATTATTAATAGTTAGTTCTTCACTTAATTAATAGCTATTTAATATTGAGAATGGGAACGATGACTATCACTAATATTAATTAGTAGATGGTATGGTGGAAGCCATTTGTTTGCTTAAGATAATTCGTAATAATGCTTATAAATATAAAGGTTTTAGGTTAAACTCGTGGGGCAAGAAATGGAACTGATACCAAAAGCCTTGCTTTAGTTAAGGTTTATTTCTTAATTGTAGTCGATTGTTATTACTCGCTTTTAATTCTGACCAGTTATATAGGCTGGTTCTATATGGCGCAGTGCTATGTATAGCCTATGAACGTTGCACAAACATGTTTTTCTTAAAAGGAATAACGCGCTTTGGCATCTTTTATATATCTAAAAGGAATGGCAGAAGGCGAAATAAAGCCATCGAGTTCAGCTTGCGTTAGACAGCGAACTATAAACACCTGAACGACTGCCAGCTTTACCTGGTTATAAACCTGCTGGATGCACTTTTTAAATGGAATTACTTAATCTTACGAGCACAGCATAAACCCGGGTCACTCCGCGCGAACGACCCGTAAGTGAAAAATTATGATAAATGCAAATCGTCCGATATTGAATCTCGACCTCGATCTGCTGAGAACTTTCGTTGCGGTCGCCGATCTAAACACTTTTGCTGCGGCCGCTGCTGCAGTTTGTCGCACACAATCCGCTGTAAGTCAGCAAATGCAGCGGCTTGAACAATTAGTGGGAAAAGAATTATTTGCCCGTCATGGCCGCAATAAACTGTTAACTGAACATGGTATTCAGTTACTGGGATATGCGCGAAAGATCTTACGTTTCAATGACGAAGCATGCACGTCGTTAATGTTTAGCAACCTTCAGGGCGTCTTAACTATTGGTGCTTCTGATGAGTCCGCAGACACCATTTTACCGTTTTTGCTTAATCGTATTAGCTCGGTATATCCGAAGCTAGCTCTTGATGTGCGCGTGAAACGCAACCCCTTTTCTGACGAACGCGAACAAGAGCATGATGTTGATCTCGTGGTGACGACTCACCGTTCCGCGCAATTCGATTGCCTGACGTTACGCACATCGCCCACGCACTGGTACTGCTCGGCTGAGTACGTGTTACAGAAAAGTGAGGCGATACCACTGGTTCTGTTGGATGAGCCCAGCCCATTTCGCGATATGGTCATCAATTCGCTGAATGATGCGGATATTCCCTGGCGTATGGCTTATGTTGCTTCGTCGTTGTCGGCGGTCAAAGCAGCTGTAAAAGCCGGATTAGGTGTAACCGCGCGGCCGGTGGAAATGATGAGCCCTGATTTGCGCGTGCTGGGCAGAGCCGAAGGGCTGCCGCTGTTGCCGGATACGGAATATTTGCTCTGTTATAACCCGCAAAGCCGCAATGAGCTGGCACAGGTAATTTTCCAGGCCATGGAACATTATCAAAACCCCTGGCATTACAGCGGCGGTACTCCTGAAGGAGGAGGCGATCCGCTGGTTATCGAAGGGGATTTTAGCTAACATCCCCTGCCAAATCTGGTAACAAAATGTAAGTGCAAAAATGAACCGCTGGCGGCAAAAAAGCGGTTATCGGTTCATTTTGCGCACAGATGATGAATCACAGAAGCCCCATTCCTGAAAATTATTCTTTCTTTCAATAATTTAATATCACTCACAGCAAGATCTCCTTTTTTCAACTATAGTCTTTCATGCCTGCTGGTCATGTTAAAAATCAAGGCGGATTGTTGCTGTTTCACTGAATGAATTAACAAAAGCGTGTCTCAGATCAAGAAAATACTCCCGTTGAGGGGGAGGAATCCGGACAAAATCCTGTCAAAATAAGCGGGTAATTAGTGTAAAACCTCGCTACGGACACGATTCAACACTGGATATTTCTTGTGAATGTTTGAAGCCGTTCAAGAAAACGGCACTAAATGTTAATGAATTGCTGCCGATGTAAACTAATGTGAGGAAACCTTTGTTAAAGTTGACAAAAGGTTATAGAAAGGAGTAAAAACCCACATCGTTTAGCTGTTTTCGCCTTTTACACAGTTAATGTGTGGTTTTTTATTCCTCCCCGTGAATCGATGTGGCGTCATCTGCCAGCAAGAGCAGAGGTAATAACGCTACCTTTTGAGTTAAGCAATGCGTATGTCAACATCCACTGAAATCATCGCTCATCACTGGGCATTCGCTATCTTTCTTATTGTCGCCATTGGCCTGTGTTGCCTGATGCTGATCGGCGGTCGGTTTTTGGGCGGTCGCGCACGCGCGAGGCACAAAAACGTTCCTTTCGAATCGGGTATCGACTCCGTCGGTTCCGCTCGCTTACGTCTATCCGCCAAGTTCTACCTGGTGGCCATGTTCTTCGTCATCTTCGATGTGGAAGCGCTCTATTTATACGCATGGTCAACCTCCATTCGCGAGAGTGGTTGGGTCGGGTTTGTCGAAGCCGCAATTTTTATATTAGTGCTGCTGGCTGGTCTGGTTTATCTGGTGCGTATTGGCGCGCTGGATTGGACGCCCGTGCGTTCGCGCCGTGAGCAAATCAACCCAGAGACTAACAGCTACACTGACAGTCAACGCTAACCGCGAGGCAATAAGATGGATTATACGCTCACCCGCATAGATCCTAACGGTGAGAACGACCGTTACCCCCTGCAGAAACAGGAGATCGTAACCGACCCCCTGGAACAAGAAATTAACCGTAGCGTTTACATGGGCAAACTCGAGAATGCCCTGCACGATATGGTGAACTGGGGACGTAAAAACTCAATTTGGCCATATAACTTTGGCCTGTCGTGCTGTTACGTAGAGATGGTGACATCCTTTACGGCGGTGCACGACGTTGCGCGTTTTGGTGCGGAAGTGTTGCGTGCTTCTCCTCGTCAGGCAGACCTGATGGTGGTAGCAGGCACATGCTTTACCAAAATGGCGCCGGTCATTCAGCGCCTTTACGACCAGATGCTGGAACCTAAATGGGTTATCTCCATGGGCGCCTGTGCCAACTCTGGCGGTATGTACGACATCTACTCAGTCGTACAAGGCGTCGACAAATTTATCCCGGTGGATGTTTACATCCCTGGCTGCCCGCCGCGTCCTGAAGCCTATATGCAGGCGCTGATGCTGCTGCAGGAGTCGATTGGCAAGGAGCGTCGTCCGCTCTCATGGGTGGTTGGCGATCAGGGCGTTTATCGCGCCAATATGCAGTCGGAACGCGACCGTAAGCGTGGCGAGCGTATCGCCGTGACCAATCTGCGTACGCCGGACGAGATTTAATTTGCGCCTGTGGGTAATGGAAGAAACTTCGCATTTCAATAATCCAATAACGCGAAGCCATACCCAACAGTCACCACGGACCCTTTGCAATGGTGAACAATATGACCGATTTAACTGCGCAAGAAGCCGCATGGCAGACCCGGGATCATCTGGATGATCCGGTCATTGGCGAATTGCGCAACCGTTTTGGGCCGGATGCCTTTACCGTTCAGGCGACCCGCACCGGGGTACCCGTTGTTTGGGTTAAGCGTGAGCAGTTGCTGGAAGTGGTCGATTTCTTAAAGAAATTACCGAAACCGTACGTCATGCTGTTCGATTTGCACGGCATGGATGAACGTCTACGCACACACCGCGCCGGTTTGCCCGCCGCGGATTTTTCCGTTTTCTACCACTTCATTTCCATCGATCGCAACCGCGACATCATGCTGAAAGTGGCGCTGGCCGAAAACGATCTGAATGTGCCGACGATGACCAAACTTTTCCCGAACGCCAACTGGTATGAGCGTGAAACCTGGGAGATGTTTGGCGTTACCTTTAATGGTCACCCGCACCTGACGCGCATCATGATGCCGCAAACCTGGACGGGTCACCCGCTGCGTAAAGATTACCCGGCGCGCGCAACCGAATTCGATCCGTTTGAGCTGACCAAAGCCAAACAGGATCTGGAAATGGAAGCGTTGACCTTCAAGCCGGAAGACTGGGGCATGAAACGCGGCACCGAAAACGAGGACTTTATGTTCCTCAACCTCGGTCCGAACCACCCCTCTGCGCACGGTGCGTTCCGTATCATCCTGCAACTGGACGGCGAAGAGATCGTCGACTGCGTGCCGGATATCGGTTACCACCATCGTGGCGCGGAGAAAATGGGTGAGCGCCAGTCCTGGCACAGCTACATTCCTTACACCGACCGTATCGAATATCTCGGCGGTTGCGTAAACGAAATGCCTTACGTGCTGGCGGTAGAAAAACTGGCCGGTATCACCGTGCCGGATCGCGTCAACGTGATCCGCGTGATGCTGTCTGAACTGTTCCGCATTAATAGCCACCTGCTTTATATCTCAACCTTCATCCAGGACGTAGGCGCAATGACGCCGGTGTTCTTCGCCTTTACCGATCGTCAGAAAATCTACGATCTGGTGGAAGCGATCACCGGTTTCCGTATGCACCCGGCCTGGTTCCGCATTGGCGGCGTGGCGCACGATCTGCCGCGTGGCTGGGATCGTCTGCTGCGTGAATTCCTCGACTGGATGCCAAAACGTTTGGCCTCTTACGAGAAAGCGGCACTGCGTAACACCATTCTGAAAGGCCGTTCACAGGGCGTTGCCGCTTACAACGCAAAAGAAGCGCTGGAGTGGGGCACGACCGGTGCAGGCCTGCGTGCGACCGGCATCAATTTTGACGTGCGTAAAGCGCGCCCGTACTCCGGTTACGAAAATTTCGACTTTGAAATCCCGGTTGGCGGTGGCGTGAGCGACTGTTACACCCGCGTGATGCTGAAAGTTGAAGAGTTGCGCCAGAGCCTGCGCATTCTTGAGCAGTGCCTCAACAACATGCCGGAAGGCCCGTTCAAAGCGGATCACCCGCTGACTACGCCGCCGCCGAAAGAGCGCACGCTGCAACATATCGAAACCCTGATTACTCACTTCCTGCAAGTGTCGTGGGGTCCGGTAATGCCGGCCAACGAATCCTTCCAGATGATTGAAGCAACCAAGGGTATTAACAGTTACTACCTGACCAGCGACGGCAGCACCATGAGCTACCGCACCCGCGTTCGTACCCCGAGTTTTGCGCACCTGCAGCAAATCCCGTCGGCCATCCGCGGCAGCCTGGTATCAGACTTGATTGTCTATCTGGGTAGTATCGATTTTGTTATGTCAGATGTGGATCGCTAATTATGCACGAGAATCAACAACCACAAACCGAGGCTTTTGAGCTGAGTGCGGCAGAGCGTGAGGCAATTGAGCACGAGAAGCACCACTACGAAGACCCGCGTGCGGCGTCCATTGAAGCGCTGAAGATTGTTCAGAAACAGCGTGGTTGGGTGCCGGACGGCGCAATTTACGCCATCGCTGATGTGCTGGGTATTCCGGCGAGCGATGTCGAAGGCGTGGCAACCTTCTACAGCCAGATCTTCCGCCAGCCGGTTGGCCGCCATGTTATTCGCTATTGCGACAGCGTGGTTTGCCACATCACCGGCTATCAGGGCATTCAATCAGCGATTGAAAGCCACCTGAAGATCAAACCGGGCCAGACAACGTTCGATGGTCGCTTTACGCTGCTACCGACCTGCTGTCTGGGTAACTGCGATAAAGGCCCGAACATGATGATTGATGAGGATACTCACAGCCATCTGACGCCGGACGCGATCCCTGACTTGCTGGAGCGGTATAAATGAAAACAGTTATCCGTACTCCTGAAACGCATCCGCTGACCTGGCGTCTGCGCGATGACAAACAGCCGGTCTGGCTCGAAGAGTACCAGAGCAAAAACGGTTACGCCGGTGCGCGCAAGGCGCTGACCGGCATGGCGCCGGATGAGATTGTCAATGCGGTTAAAGATTCTGGTCTGAAAGGTCGCGGTGGCGCAGGCTTCTCCACGGGCCTGAAGTGGAGCCTGATGCCGAAAGACGAATCCATGAACATCCGTTACCTGCTGTGTAACGCCGATGAAATGGAGCCGGGCACCTATAAAGACCGCCTGCTGATGGAGCAACTGCCACACCTGCTGGTGGAAGGCATGTTGATTTCGGCATTCGCGCTGAAAGCCTACCGTGGCTACATCTTCCTGCGCGGTGAATATATTGAAGCGGCGGTGCATCTGCGCCGCGCGATTGCGGAAGCAACCGAAGCCGGTTTGCTCGGCAAGAACATTCTTGGCAGCGGTTTCGACTTCGAACTGTTCGTGCATACCGGTGCGGGACGTTATATCTGCGGCGAAGAAACGGCGCTGATTAACTCGCTGGAAGGCCGCCGCGCTAACCCACGATCCAAACCACCGTTCCCGGCCAGTTCCGGCGTGTGGGGTAAACCGACGTGTGTTAACAACGTCGAAACCCTGTGCAACGTCCCGGCGATTCTGGCGAACGGCGTTGAGTGGTATCAGAACATTTCGACCAGCAAAGATGCGGGCACTAAGCTGATGGGCTTCTCTGGCCGCGTGAAAAATCCGGGTCTGTGGGAGCTGCCGTTTGGCACCACCGCGCGTGAAATCCTTGAAGATTACGCGGGCGGTATGCGCGATGGCCTGAAATTTAAAGCCTGGCAGCCGGGCGGGGCAGGAACTGACTTCCTGACCGAAGCGCACCTCGACTTGCCGATGGAGTTTGAAAGCATCGGTAAAGCGGGCAGCCGTCTCGGTACGGCGCTGGCGATGGCCGTTGACCATGAAATTGGCATGGTGTCGCTGGTACGCAACCTGGAAGAGTTCTTCGCTCGTGAGTCCTGCGGCTGGTGTACGCCGTGCCGCGATGGTCTGCCGTGGAGCGTGAAAATCCTGCGTGCGCTGGAGCGCGGCGAAGGCCAGCCTGGAGATATCGAGACACTTGAGCAACTGTGTCGACAACTCGGGCCGGGTAAAACCTTCTGCGCGCATGCGCCAGGTGCGGTTGAACCGTTACAGAGCGCAATTAAATATTTCCGCGAAGAGTTCGAAGCGGGCATTAAACAGCAATTCAGCAATACCCATGCAATTGGCGGTATCCAGCCAAACTTGCTGAAAGCGCGCTGGTAATGGTTCTCCCCTCATCAGGCAGATGAGGGGAACGCGAACAGAATTTTGATTAACTCTTAGTCGCTGACTGAGACAACTGGAAGCATGCTAATGGCTACTATTCATGTAGACGGCAAAGAATACGAGGTAAACGGAGCAGACAACCTTCTTGAGGCGTGTCTCTCTTTAGGCCTTGATATTCCTTATTTTTGCTGGCATCCGGCGCTGGGGAGCGTGGGTGCGTGCCGCCAGTGTGCGGTGAAGCAATATCAAAACGCGGAAGACACGCGTGGCCGCCTGGTAATGTCCTGTATGACACCGGCATCCGACGGTACTTTTATCTCTATTGATGACGACGAAGCGAAGCAGTTCCGTGAAAGCGTGGTCGAGTGGCTGATGACCAACCACCCGCACGACTGCCCGGTCTGCGAAGAAGGGGGCAACTGCCACCTGCAGGATATGACCGTAATGACCGGTCACAGCTTCCGTCGCTATCGTTTCACCAAACGTACGCACCGTAATCAGGATCTCGGCCCGTTCATCTCTCACGAAATGAACCGCTGTATCGCCTGTTACCGCTGCGTGCGTTACTACAAAGACTATGCGGACGGCACGGATCTTGGCGTGTATGGCGCCCATGACAACGTCTACTTCGGTCGCCCGGAAGACGGCGTGCTTGAGAGCGAATTCTCCGGCAACCTGGTGGAAATCTGCCCGACCGGCGTATTCACCGATAAAACCCACTCCGAGCGTTATAACCGTAAGTGGGATATGCAGTTCGCGCCGAGCATCTGCCAACAGTGTTCACTGGGTTGTAACACCAGCCCTGGCGAACGTTATGGCGAACTGCGCCGCATCGAAAACCGTTACAACGGTACTGTTAACCACTACTTCCTTTGTGACCGTGGTCGTTTTGGCTATGGCTACGTCAACCTGAAAGACAGACCGCGCCAGCCGGTTCAGCGCCGTGGCGACGATCTGATTACCCTCAACGCCGAACAGGCGATGCAGGGTGCGGCGGATATTCTGCGTCAGTCGAAGAAAGTGATCGGTATCGGTTCTCCGCGCGCAAGCGTAGAGAGTAACTTCGCGCTGCGTGAACTGGTTGGTGCAGAAAACTTCTACACCGGTATTGCCAAAGGTGAGCAGGAACGTCTTGAGCTGGCGCTGAAAGTGCTGCGCGAAGGCGGCATCCGTACCCCGGCGCTGCGTGAAATTGAATCCTATGATGCGGTTCTGGTTCTTGGGGAAGATATCACCCAGACCGGCGCGCGCGTCGCGCTGGCGGTTCGTCAGGCGGTGAAAGGCAAAGCACGCGAAATGGCGGCGGCGCAGAAAGTGGCCGACTGGCAGATCGCGGCGATTATGAACATTGGTCAGCGTGCTAAACATCCGCTGTTTGTTACCAACGTCGACAGTACCCGTCTGGACGATATCGCAGCGTGGACCTACTGCGCACCGGTTGAAGATCAGGCTCGCTTAGGCTTCGCCATCGCGCATGCGCTGGACGACGCGTCTCCTGCGGTTGACGGTCTGAGCAATGACCTGAAAAGCAAAGTGGATGTGATTGTTCAGGCATTGGCCGGGGCGAAAAAACCACTGATTATCTCCGGAACTAACGCCGGTAGCACGGCGGTGATTCAGGCGGCGGCAAACGTAGCTAAAGCGCTGAAAGGCCGTGGTTCTGATGTCGGCATCACCATGATTGCCCGTTCGGTAAACAGCATGGGGCTGGGGCTTATCGGTGGCGGTAGCCTCGATGACGCGCTGGCTGAGCTGGAAAGCGGCAGTGCTGACGCCGTTGTCGTGCTGGAAAACGATCTGCACCGTCACGCTTCTGCTGCCCGCGTTGACGCGGCGCTGGCAAAAGCGCCGCTGGTACTGGTGGTTGATCATCAGCGCACCGCCATTATGGACAGCGCTCATCTGGTGCTCTCCGCAGCCAGCTTCGCTGAAAGTGACGGTACGGTCATCAACAACGAAGGCCGCGCGCAGCGCTTCTTCCAGGTTTATGACCCGACCTATTACGACAGCAAAACGCTGATGCTGGAAAGCTGGCGCTGGCTGCACTCGCTGCACAGCACCGTGCAAAACCGCGAAGTGGACTGGACGCAGCTTGATCATGTGATCGACGCGGCCATTGAAGCGCTGCCGCAGCTGGCCGGTATTAAAGACGCCGCACCGGATGCCAGCTTCCGCATTCGTGGTCAGAAACTGGCGCGTGAACCGCACCGCTACAGTGGACGCACCGCGATGCGCGCCAATATCAGCGTGCACGAACCGCGTCAGCCGCAGGACAAAGACACCATGTTCGCTTTCTCAATGGAAGGGAACAACCAGCCGTCTGCACCGCGTTCGCAAATTCCGTTTGCATGGGCGCCGGGCTGGAACTCCCCGCAGGCCTGGAACAAATTCCAGGACGAAGTGGGTGGTCACCTGCGTCACGGCGATCCGGGCGTACGCCTGATCGAAGCGTCTGAAAGCGGTCTTGATTATTTCACTACCGTACCAGGCGCGTTCGAAGCGCAGGATGGCAAGTGGCGTATCGCGCCTTACTATCACCTGTTTGGCAGTGATGAATTGTCGCAGCGCTCTCCGGTGTTCCAGAGCCGCATGCCGCAGCCGTACATCAAGCTGAACCCGGCAGACGCCGCGAAGCTTGGCGTGAACGCGGGCGCGCATATCTCCTTCACTTACGAAGGGCAGACGATCAGCCTGCCGTTGCAGGTTTCGGAAGGTCTGGTGGCGGGGCAGGTTGGTCTGCCAATGGGGATGCCGGGTATCGCGCCGGTACTGGCCGGAGCACGTCTTGAAAATCTGCAGGAGGCGCAAGCATGAGCTGGTTAACACCGGATGTTATCGACATTCTGTTAAGCATTCTGAAAGCGGTCGTCATTCTGCTGGTGGTGGTCACCTGCGGTGCGTTCATGAGCTTTGGTGAACGTCGTCTGCTCGGTCTGTTCCAGAACCGTTACGGGCCGAACCGCGTAGGCTGGGGTGGTTCACTCCAGCTGGTGGCGGACATGATCAAGATGTTCTTTAAAGAGGACTGGATCCCGCGCTTTTCGGACCGCGTGATTTTTACTCTTGCGCCAATGATTGCCTTTACCTCGTTGCTGTTGGCGTTCGCCATTGTGCCGGTCAGCCCCACCTGGGTGGTGGCCGACCTCAATATCGGGATCCTGTTCTTCCTGATGATGGCGGGTCTGGCAGTTTACGCGGTGCTGTTCGCTGGCTGGTCGAGTAACAACAAATACTCGTTGCTCGGTGCGATGCGTGCCTCCGCGCAGACTTTGAGCTATGAAGTGTTCCTCGGGCTTTCCCTGATGGGTGTGGTTGCGCAGGCCGGTTCATTCAACATGACCGACATCGTTAACAACCAGGCCGGTTTGTGGAACGTTATCCCGCAGTTCTTCGGTTTTGTGACTTTCGCGATCGCGGGCGTTGCGGTGTGTCACCGTCACCCGTTTGACCAGCCGGAAGCGGAGCAGGAGCTGGCGGATGGTTACCACATCGAATATTCCGGTATGAAGTTCGGCCTGTTCTTTGTCGGGGAATATATCGGTATCGTCACCATTTCCGCGCTGATGGTCACGCTGTTCTTCGGTGGCTGGCAAGGACCGTTGTTACCGCCATTCATCTGGTTCGCGCTGAAAACCGCGTTCTTTATGATGATGTTCATTTTGATCCGCGCCGCGCTGCCGCGTCCGCGTTATGACCAGGTGATGTCCTTCGGCTGGAAAGTCTGCCTGCCATTGACGCTGATTAACTTGCTGGGAACGGCGGCTGTCATTCTCTGGCAAGCGCAATAAGGGGTGAAAAGACCATGACTTTAAAAGAATTACTCGTGGGCTTCGGCACCCAGGTTCGTAGTATCTGGATGATTGGCCTGCATGCGTTCGCCAAACGCGAAACGCGTATGTACCCGGAAGAGCCGGTCTATCTGCCACCGCGCTACCGTGGCCGTATCGTGCTGACGCGCGACCCGGACGGTTCCGAGCGCTGCGTTGCCTGTAACCTGTGTGCGGTAGCCTGCCCTGTCGGCTGTATCTCGCTGCAAAAAGCGGAGATGCAGGACGGCCGCTGGTATCCGGAATTTTTCCGAATCAACTTCTCGCGCTGCATTTTCTGCGGTCTGTGCGAAGAAGCGTGCCCGACAACGGCGATTCAGCTCACCCCGGATTTCGAGATGGGCGAATACAAACGTCAGGATCTGGTGTACGAAAAAGAGGATCTGCTGATCTCCGGTCCGGGCAAATACCCGGAATATAACTTCTACCGGATGGCAGGTATGGCAATCGACGGCAAAGATAAAGGCGAAGCGGAAAATGAAGCCAAGCCTATCGACGTCAAGGGCCTGTTACCGTAAGGAGAGGGGCAATGGAGTTCGCTTTTTATATCTGTGGCCTGGTCGCCATCCTGACGACGGTACGCGTGATTACGCATACCAACCCGGTACACGCGTTGCTGTATCTGATTGTGTCTCTGCTGGCGATTGCCGGGGTCTTCTTTTCACTCGGCGCATACTTCGCCGGGGCGCTGGAGATCATCGTCTACGCCGGGGCCATCATGGTGCTGTTTGTGTTTGTGGTGATGATGCTGAACCTCGGCAATACCGTGGTCGAGCAGGAGCGCAACTGGCTGTCGCCGCAAATCTGGATTGGCCCGGCGCTGCTCTCCGCAGTGCTGCTGGTGGTAATGATTTACGCCATCCTCGGCGTTAACGATCAGGGTATCGAGGGGACGGCGATTGGCGCGAAAGCGGTTGGCATTACGCTGTTTGGTCCTTACGTACTGGCGGTAGAACTGGCTTCGATGCTGCTGCTGGCGGGGCTGGTTGTTGCTTTCCATCTGGGACGCGAAGACCGCCCGGGCGAAGTGCTGAGCAATCGCACGGAAGACCGCGCGAAAAGAAAAACGGAGGAGCACGCATGATCCCGTTGCAACATGGATTGATCCTCGCTGCGATTTTGTTTGTTTTGGGGCTGACCGGTCTGGTTATCCGCCGCAACCTGCTGTTTATGCTGATTGGGCTGGAAATCATGATTAACGCCGCTGCGCTGGCCTTTGTGGTCGCGGGCAGCTACTGGGGTCAGACCGACGGACAGGTGATGTACATTCTCGCCATTAGCCTCGCGGCTGCCGAAGCGAGCATTGGCCTGGCGTTGCTGCTGCAACTCCATCGTCGCCGCCAGAATCTGAATATCGATTCAGTAAGTGAGATGCGTGGATGAATATGCTCGCCTTAACCATTATTTTTCCTTTTATTGGCTTTGTGCTGCTGGCGTTTTCCCGTGGCCGCTGGTCGGAAAATGTTTCCGCAACCGTAGGTGTCGGGTCGATTGGCCTGGCTGCGCTGGTTACCGCGTATGCGGGCGTTGATTTCTTCAATCACGGCCAGCAACCTTTCGCAAAACCGCTGTGGACATGGATGGCAGTCGGTGATTTCAACATCGGCTTCAATCTGGTGCTGGACGGCCTCTCTCTGACCATGCTTTCCGTGGTTACCGGTGTTGGCTTCCTGATCCACATGTACGCCTCCTGGTATATGCGTGGTGAAGAGGGTTACTCCCGCTTCTTCGCCTACACCAACCTGTTTATCGCCAGCATGGTCGTTCTGGTGCTGGGTGATAACCTGCTGTTGATGTACCTCGGCTGGGAAGGTGTGGGTCTGTGCTCCTATCTGCTGATTGGTTTCTACTACACCGATCCGAAGAATGGCGCCGCGGCGATGAAAGCGTTCGTCGTTACCCGCGTGGGTGACGTGTTCCTCGCTTTCGCACTGTTCATTCTTTACAACGAACTGGGCACGCTGAACTTCCGCGAAATGGTTGAACTGGCACCGCAGCACTTCGCCAATGGCAATAACATGCTGATGTGGGCGACACTGATGCTGCTGGGTGGTGCGGTGGGTAAATCCGCGCAGCTGCCGTTGCAGACCTGGCTTGCGGATGCGATGGCTGGCCCGACCCCGGTTTCTGCGCTGATCCACGCGGCGACGATGGTTACCGCCGGTGTCTACCTGATTGCACGTACGCACGGCTTGTTCCTGTTGACGCCGGAAGTGCTGCATCTGGTGGGGATTGTGGGTGCCGTAACGCTGCTGATGGCGGGTTTCGCCGCGCTGGTGCAGACCGATATCAAACGTGTGCTCGCTTACTCCACCATGAGCCAGATTGGTTACATGTTCCTGGCGCTGGGCGTACAGGCATGGGATGCGGCGATTTTCCACCTGATGACGCACGCGTTCTTTAAAGCGCTGCTGTTCCTCTCCTCCGGTTCGGTGATCCTCGCGTGTCATCACGAGCAGAACATCTTCAAAATGGGTGGCCTGCGTAAGTCGATTCCGCTGGTGTATGTTTGCTTCCTGGTCGGTGGTGCGGCGCTGTCCGCGTTGCCGATGATCACCGCAGGCTTCTTCAGTAAGGACGAAATCCTTGCTGGTGCGGTAGCAAATGGTCATATCAATCTGATGATTGCAGGCCTGGTCGGTGCCTTTATGACATCGCTCTACACCTTCCGTCTGATTTTCATTGTTTTCCATGGAAAAGAACAAATCCACGCGCATGCAGGGAAGGGGATTACCCATCATCTGCCGCTGATCGTGTTGCTGGTGCTGTCTACCTTTGTTGGCGCGATGATCGTGCCGCCGCTGAAAGGCGTGTTGCCGGAAACCACCGAGCTTGCGCACAGCAGTGTCGTGATGCTGGAAGTGGCATCCGGTGCGGTAGCGATTATCGGTATCCTGCTGGCAGCATGGCTGTGGCTGGGTAACCGCACACTGGTGCATTCGATTGCCAACAGCGCAACGGGGCGTTTCTTCGGTACCTGGTGGTTCAATGCCTGGGGCTTCGACTGGCTTTATGATCGCGTCTTTGTGAAGCCATACCTCGGTATCGCATGGTTGCTGAAGAGCGATCCGCTCAATGCGCTGATGAACATCCCGGCGATCCTTTCCCGCTTCGCAGGCAAAGGTCTGCTGTTTAGCGAGAACGGCTACCTGCGCTGGTATGTGGCATCCATGAGCATTGGCGCGGTTGTCGTGCTGGCGCTGTTGATGGTATTGCGCTGAGTTTGTTGGCCGGCTGAGTGCGCTTATCCTGCCTGCAAACGGAAAGAGAATTTTTAGAAATTCGTTGAAAATCTGGTCCGAATGGACAGGCGTTATCGGTGAAGTCAGAGTGGACACCGCCTGCGCAGAGCAACCGGAGCGTACAGATGTACGTGAGGATTGCGAGCACAGCCGGGGTTCGCTATGACGAGCAAGATAGCCTGAGACGGACTTAAACAAGGAACAAAAATCGCCATGTTACTACCCTGGCTAATTCTGATTCCCTTTATCGGCGGCTTCCTCTGCTGGCAGACCGAGCGCTTCGGCGTGAAGGTGCCGCGCTGGATCGCGCTGATCACCATGGGACTGACGCTGGCGCTTTCTCTGCAACTCTGGTTGCAGGGCGGCTATTCTCTGACGCAAGTCACCGGCCTTCCGCAGTGGCAGGAAACGTTCAAGCATGACTGGATCCCGCGCTTTGGCATTAGCATTCATCTGGCGATGGATG
This sequence comes from Kosakonia sp. PSU_27, assembly GCF_039409795.1. Lineage (NCBI taxonomy): Bacteria > Pseudomonadati > Pseudomonadota > Gammaproteobacteria > Enterobacterales > Enterobacteriaceae > Kosakonia > Kosakonia sp. PSU_27. The sequence goes on from NZ_JBCIVK010000003.1 coordinate 312,996, forward strand.
GTTTGTCGCTGCTGATGGTGGTGCTGACCGGCTTCCTCGGCGTGCTGGCGGTGCTCTGCTCCTGGCGTGAAATCGAGAAATATCAGGGCTTCTTCCACCTGAACCTGATGTGGATCCTCGGCGGCGTTATCGGCGTGTTCCTTGCCATCGACATGTTCCTGTTCTTCTTCTTCTGGGAAATGATGCTGGTGCCGATGTACTTCCTGATCGCGCTGTGGGGCCATAAAGCCTCCGACGGGAAGACGCGTATTACCGCGGCGACCAAGTTCTTCATTTATACCCAGGCGAGCGGCCTGGTCATGCTGATTGCCATCCTGGCGCTGGTGCTGGTGCACTACAACGCGACCGGCGTATGGACTTTTGCTTACGAAGATCTGCTGAAGACGCCGATGTCCGGCAATGTCGAATACCTGCTGATGCTTGGTTTCTTTATCGCCTTTGCGGTAAAAATGCCGGTGGTGCCGCTGCACGGCTGGCTGCCAGACGCGCACTCGCAGGCACCGACCGCCGGTTCCGTTGACCTCGCGGGCATCTTGCTGAAAACCGCCGCTTACGGTCTGCTGCGCTTCTCGCTGCCGCTGTTCCCGAACGCGTCGGCAGAGTTTGCGCCTATCGCCATGTGGCTTGGCGTGATCGGTATTTTCTACGGGGCGTGGATGGCCTTCACCCAGACCGATATCAAACGTCTGATCGCGTACACCTCTGTGTCTCACATGGGTTTTGTACTGATTGCTATCTACACCGGCAGCCAGCTTGCTTACCAGGGCGCGGTGATTCAGATGATTGCCCACGGTCTTTCCGCTGCGGGTCTGTTTATTCTGTGCGGCCAGCTGTACGAACGTCTGCATACGCGCGATATGCGTATGATGGGCGGCTTGTGGAGCAAAATTAAGTGGCTGCCGGCGCTGTCAATGTTCTTTGCCGTCGCAACGCTTGGGATGCCGGGCACCGGTAACTTCGTGGGTGAATTCATGATCCTGTTCGGCAGCTACCAGGTTGTGCCGACGATCACGGTGATTTCCACCTTCGGCCTGGTGTTCGCGTCGGTGTACTCGCTGGCGATGCTGCATCGTGCTTACTTCGGCAAGGCGAAAAGCGAACTCGCCAGCCAGGAACTGCGGGGTCTGTCGCTGCGCGAGCTGTTTATGATTCTGATCCTGGTTGTGCTTCTGGTACTGCTTGGCTTCTATCCGCAGCCGATTCTGGATACATCGCATGCCGCGATGGGCAATATCCAGCAGTGGTTTGTTAATTCTGTTACTACTACAAGGCCGTAAATCGCCATGACGATAACTCCACAACACCTGATTGCGCTGCTGCCGCTGCTAATCGTCGGATTGACGGTGGTGGTTGTGATGCTCTCCATTGCGTGGCGACGCAACCATTTTCTCAATGCCACGCTGTCAGTCATTGGCCTGAACGTCGCGCTGCTCTCTTTGTGGTTCGTCGGCCAGGCGGGGGCGATGGATGTCACCCCGCTGATGCGCGTCGATGGCTACGCCATGCTTTACACCGGGCTGGTGCTGCTGGCGAGCCTCGCCACTTGCACCTTTGCCTATCCATGGCTGGAAGGGTATAGCGATAACAAAGAAGAGTTTTATCTGCTGGTACTGATTGCCGCGCTCGGCGGCATTCTGCTGGCGAACGCGAATCACATGGCGGCGCTGTTCCTCGGTATTGAGCTGATCTCTCTGCCGCTGTTCGGGCTGGTGGGCTACGCCTTCCGCCAGAAACGCTCGCTGGAAGCCAGTATCAAATACACCATTTTGTCCGCTGCCGCCTCCTCGTTCCTGCTGTTCGGTATCGCGCTGGTTTATGCGCAAACTGGCAACCTGTCGTTTGTCGCGATCGGTAAAAGCCTGGGCGAAGGGATGCTGCATGAACCGCTGCTGCTGGCGGGTCTGGGCATGATGATTGTCGGACTTGGCTTTAAACTCTCGCTGGTGCCGTTCCATCTGTGGACGCCAGATGTTTACCAGGGCGCGCCTGCGCCGGTGTCCACCTTCCTGGCCACCGCCAGCAAAATCGCCATTTTTGGCGTGGTGATGCGTCTGTTCCTCTACGCACCGGTGGGTGAAAGCGAAGCAGTTCGCGTGGTTCTGGGTATTATTGCTTTCGTCTCCATCATCTTCGGTAACCTGATGGCGCTGAGCCAGACCAACATTAAACGTCTGCTGGGCTTCTCCTCTATTTCGCACCTGGGTTATCTGCTGGTGGCGCTGATTGCGCTGCAAGGCGGCCAGATGTCGATGGAAACCGTTGGTGTTTACCTGGCCGGTTATCTGTTCAGCAGCCTTGGCGCGTTCGGTGTGGTCAGCCTGATGTCCAGCCCGTATCGTGGCCCGGATGCAGAGTCGCTTTACTCCTACCGTGGCCTGTTCTGGCACCGCCCGATCCTGTCTGCGGTAATGACGGTGATGATGCTGTCGCTGGCGGGTATTCCGATGACGCTGGGCTTTATCGGTAAGTTCTACATTCTGGCGGTCGGTGTTGAAGCGCATCTGTGGTGGCTGACTGCCGCGGTGGTGCTTGGCTCGGCGATTGGTTTGTATTACTACCTGCGCGTGGCGGTGAGTCTCTACCTGAACGCACCGCAACAGTTGAACCGCGATGCACCGTCTAACTGGGCTTACAGCGCAGGCGGGATTGTGGTACTTATCTCCGCGTTACTGGTGCTGCTGTTAGGTATCTATCCGCAGCCGCTGATCAGCATCGTTCAACTGGCGATGCCGATGATGTAAGCCTGGAAACAGGTAAAGAAAAACCGCCGATATCGGCGGTTTTTTTATGGGCTAACCAGATAAATGCGGAACGATTACTTCGCCAGCAGCGGGGTAGACGTTACCTGGTGGTGGCTAATCAGCGGGCCGCGAATATTATTCGCAGCGCGATCCAGCACTTCCTGAATCACGGACGAGAGTTCGTTAATCTCGAACTTCGCCACGTAACCGTCTGCCTGCACTTTACGCACGTGATCTTCGTTAGCACTACCGGAGAGCGATGAGTGGATCACCACCGGGATGTTTTTCAGACGCGGATCGGTTTTGATAAGACGCGTTAAGGTAAACCCATCCATCTCCGGCATTTCGAGGTCGGTCAGGACCATGGAGATCTTATCGCTAACTGCAACACCTTCCGCATCGGCCTGCTGCGCCAGCAACTGGATTTTCTCCCACGCGTCTTTACCGGTGATATGCATCGCACTCGGGATCTGCATCGCGTTGAGGCCTTTTTCCAGCATGGCGCGCGCCACTTTGGAATCTTCGGCCACAATGGCAACAGAACCCGGTTTCAGGTTGAATTTCTTGTCCGGCACATGATCGCCATGTACGTCATGATCCGCAGGCACGATGTCATACAGGATCTGCTCAACGTCCAGCACCATCGCCAGGTTGTTGGTATCCTTATCGTCATCCAGGCAGGCAATACTGGTGATATAGCGACCATTGATCGCTTTTTCGGCCGTGTGCACCTGTTTCCAGTCCAGGCGAATAATATTTTCCACGGACTCAACGGCAAATGCCTGCACGCTACGGGCATATTCCGTAATCAGTAAGATGTTCAGACCGCTTGCAGGTTTACAACCCGCTACGGCGGCAAGGTCAATCACCGGGATCACCTGATCGCGAATGTTGACCATCCCCATCAGTGGAGCTTTCATCCCTGCGGGACGGGTAAAGGTGGGCATCGGTACGATTTCGCGTAGCTTAAATACGTTGATGCCAAATAACTCGGATTTGGTGGCATCTAACGATGTGCCAAGGCGAAACAGCAACAGCTCAAACCGGTTCGACAGAGTAAGATTCGCCCTGTCATCGATGTCTTTCTGGAAATTGTCCATCATGCCCTCAAATAGGAAATGCCTGCGTATATCTATTATCGGCATGGTGGAGAAAAAATAGAGTGCCTAAATTAAAATCAAATGTGAACTACCGCAAAATCTTCAGCCAATGTCGTTTGCGAAAAGTACGTTTTACACTCGGCGAGCATCGCCAGGCTGCCTTGTTCGTCATAACGTGAACTGAGATGGGTAATCACCAACTTTTTTGCACCGGCATCGGCAGCGAGTTGCGCCGCCTGGCGGGTTGAGCTGTGTCCCCGGCTGTTCGCTTTTTCCTCCATCGCCTGCTCAAGTGTGGCTTCATGCACCAGTAAATCCACGTCTTGCGCCAGTTCCAGCGCGGCCGGGCAGGGTGCAGTGTCGCCAAAAATCGCCAGTTTTTTTCCGCTTTCTGCCGGGGCGAGATAATCCGCGCCATTGATGATGCGCCCGTCAGGCAGCGTGACGGTTTTCCCCTCTTTTAATTGCTGGAACAGCGGCCCTGCCGGGATGCCTTGCGCTTTTAACGCCGCCGCATTCAGCGCGCCGGGTTTATCATGCTCTTCAATCCGGTAGCCGTAGCACTCCACCGGGTGCGACAGCGGGTAAGCGGTCACTTTGCGCAAACCATCATCAACCACCAGCCCTGGCGTCACTTCTTCAATCGTCAGCGGGTAATCGGTCCATGAACCGCTAAGCCGCAGCGTGGTTTCCACAAACTCATGAATCCCTTTCGGACCGTAAATCTGTAGCGGCTGAACATTGCCAGCCATTGAGCGACTGCATAACAACCCAGGCAGACCGAAAAGATGATCGCCATGCAGGTGAGTAATAAAAATTTTATCGAGTTTGCCAGGGTGAAAGGCGGTGCGCAGCATCTGGTGCTGGGTTCCTTCGCCGCAATCAAATAGCCAAAGCCCGGCGCGGGTTGGGTGTTGTAAATTGAGCAGCATCGCCGTGACATTACGCGCCCGTGTAGGTACACCCGCAGAGGTGCCTAAAAAAATCAGTTCCACAATCTTTGCCCGAATGAAAAAGAATCTAGTATAACGAGGCCACTATAAATGAGGAGAACAACATGATCCGCTGGCAGGATGTGCACCATTCCGAACTGACCGTTCCTGAGCTGTACGCGTTACTGAAATTGCGCTGCGAAGTGTTTGTGGTTGAGCAGGCCTGCGCTTATCTGGATGTGGATGGTGATGACCTGGTGGGCGAGAACCGCCATATTCTCGGCTGGAAAGGCGACGAACTGGTGGCGTATGCGAGGATTCTGAAAAGTGATGATGATCTCTCGCCGGTGGCTATAGGTCGGGTGATTGTCAGTGCGCAGGTTCGCGGCGAAAAACTGGGTTATCAATTAATGGAGCGCGCGGTGCTTTCCTGTGAGCAACACTGGCCGCAGCACGCGCTATATCTGGGCGCGCAGGCGCATCTCCAATCTTTCTATGCCCATTTGGGTTTCCAGGCGGTGACGGATGTGTATGACGAAGATGGTATCGCGCATATCGGGATGGCGCGCGAGATCCGCCAGGCGTAACCGGCAGCCTTTGTCTATAGTTAGCGGACAGGTGCATAACATGGAGACAACAGATGGCATATCATTCTTATGAATCACATATTGATGACGACCTGACCCTGCTGAGCGAAACGCTGGAAGAAATTCTCCGCTCATCGGGCGATCCTGCCGATCAAAAGTACATTGAGTTGAAAGCCCGTGCCGAACAGGCGCTGCATGAAGTGAAAAACCGCGTCAGCAGCGCATCGGATACGTACTACTACCGTGCGAAAAAAGCCGTCTATCGCGCAGACGACTACGTGCATGAAAAACCGTGGCAGGGCATTGGTGCCGGTGCCGCAGTGGGTCTGGTGCTCGGTCTGCTGTTAGCCCGCCGTTAACGTTTCACTTCCCCTCCCTGGAAGGGGGTACTGTTATTACGCTAAGTACCCCGTATACTATGTGGTTTTTAACAGGGAGGGGCTCGCGTGTACTCCATTTCCTCGGCGCTTTCACACTTACACCGCTGCCTGACCGGCGACATTCCCCGGTCGTCAGGATTGTGCTTTTTTGATGCACCTTTCCCGTTAAACGACGCTTTTGATCCCCTGACGTGGCTTGCCAGCCAGCACGTATGGCCGCAATTTTACTGGCAGCAACGTAGCGGCGATGACGAAGCCGCCGCGCTTGGCGCATTGCGCCGTTTCTCTTCTTTATCCCTGGCGCAAGATTTTATGCAGCAATGCGCTGAAGATGTCCGCATCTGGGGGCTGAACGCCTTTGATCCCACGCAGGGCGAACTGTTTTTACCGCGCCTGGAGTGGCGTCGGGAAGGCGGTCACGCCTTTCTGCGCGTGTACATTTTCAGCGAGACTTCCCTCTGTGATGACGCACAGCGCGCAATCGCATTTCTTTCGGCGCTGGTGGAATCGACACCGCTGCAAAACGTGCAGCAAACGTGCCTTGAGCAGCATCACATCCCCGAGCGCGATGGCTGGCGAACGCTGATTGCGCAGGCGTTGCAAACGCTGGAAAGCGGCGAACTGGATAAAGTCGTGCTCGCCCGCGCAACGGATTACCATTTTGCCAGCGCGGTGGATGCCGCCGCGTTGATGGCCGCCAGCCGTCGCCTCAATCATCACTGCTTTCATTTCATGATGGCGTTCGACGCGCAAACGGCGTTTTTAGGCTCCTCGCCCGAGCGGCTCTGGCGGCGTCGCGGCACGGCTTTGCGCACCGAAGCGCTGGCCGGAACGGTGGCCAATCATGAAGATGACCAGCAGGCGCAACAGCTTGCCGACTGGCTAATGGCCGATGATAAAAACCAGCGTGAAAATATGCTGGTGGTGGAGGATATCTGCCAGCGTTTACAACAGCAGACCGGTGCGCTGGAGGTGCTGCCGCCGAAGGTGGTCCGGCTGCGTAAAGTACAGCATCTTCGCCGCTGTATCTGGACCGATCTGCAAACGCCGGATGACGCGCTCTGCCTGCAAATGCTCCAGCCGACAGCAGCAGTTGCGGGATTACCCCGCCGTGAAGCGCGGGCATTTATTGCGCGTCATGAGCCTTTTCAGCGCGCGTGGTATGCCGGTTCGGCGGGCTATCTTTCGCGGCAACAGAGTGAGTTCTGCGTTGCCCTGCGTTCGGCAAAAATTGACGGCAATACCGTGCGTCTTTACGCCGGTGCGGGCATTGTTTCCGGTTCAGACCCGGAGCAAGAGTGGCAGGAAATTGAGAACAAAGCGGCGGGATTACGATCATTATTACAACTTAGTCACGCATAACCGACTCATATCAAAAATACATAGTTCCTGATTATTTATACTAAGCCGTAATATTGATACCGGACAAATTCATGTCGATAAGCTCATTTAACCGACGCTGGGCGGCGGTGATCCTCGAAGCTCTTACCCGTCACGGCGTCAGGCATGTATGCATTGCCCCGGGATCCCGTTCCACCCCATTAACGCTCGCCGCAGCGGAAAATCACGCCTTTATTCACCATACCCATTTTGATGAGCGTGGCTTAGGCCATCTTGCGCTGGGGCTGGCAAAGGCCAGCAATGAGCCGGTGGCGGTAATCGTGACATCCGGCACGGCGGTGGCGAACCTTTATCCCGCGCTGATTGAAGCAGGGCTGACCGGTGAAAAACTGGTGCTGCTGACGGCAGATCGACCGCCGGAGTTGATTGATTGCGGTGCCAACCAGGCAATTCGCCAGCCGGGCATGTTTGCCACGCATCCCGCTGAATCTCTCGCGCTGCCGCGACCCTCACAGGACATTCCTGCGCGCTGGCTGGTTTCCACCCTTGATAACCTGCTGGGTTCGTTACAGGGCGGCGCGGTACACATTAACTGTCCGTTTGCCGAGCCGCTGTACGGTGAAATGGATGATACCGGCCTTGCCTGGCAGCAGGCGCTGGGTGACTGGTGGCAGTCAGACACGCCATGGCTGCGCGCACCGAACAGGGTGAACAGCGAAACGCAGCGCGACTGGTTTTTCTGGCGACAAAAACGCGGCGTGATCGTAGCTGGTCGCATGAGCGCGGCTGAAGGCCGTTTGCTTGCTGAATGGGCGAAAACGCTCGGCTGGCCGCTGATTGGCGATGCGCTTTCGCAGACCGGGCAACCGCTGCCGTGTGCCGATCTCTGGCTCGGCAATGGTCAGGCAGTGGCGGAGCTGAATCAGGCGCAGATTGTGTTGCAGTTTGGCAGCAGCCTGACCGGCAAACGTCTGTTGCAGTGGCAGGCGACCTGCGAACCGGAAGAGTACTGGCTGATTGATCGCCTGCAAGGGCGGCTCGATCCGGCCCACCATCGCGGGCGTCGGCTGGTTTCCAGCGTTGCTGACTGGCTGGAGCAGCATCCAGCTGAACCGCGCGCCCCCTGGTGCGAGGCGATCCCACGCCTTTCGGCGCAGGCCTGGGAAACTGTTTGTGCGAAGCGTGATATTTTTGGCGAGGCACAGCTGGCGCACCGCATCGCGGATTATTTGCCGGCCCAGGGCCAGCTTTTTCTTGGCAACAGCCTGGTCGTGCGGCTGGTCGATGCGCTGGGGCAACTCCCGGCGGGATATCCTGTTTACAGCAATCGCGGCGCCAGTGGTATTGACGGCCTGCTTTCAACGGCGGCGGGCGTTCAGCGCGCTACCGCGCGGCCTACGCTGGCGATTGTGGGCGATCTCTCCGCGCTTTACGACCTCAATGCGCTGGCGCTGCTGCGGCAGGCTTCTGCGCCATTCGTCCTGCTGGTGGTGAATAACAATGGCGGGCAAATTTTTTCGTTACTGCCCACGCCGCCCGCCGAGCGCGAGCAGTTTTATTTGATGCCGCAGAATGTCCATTTTGCGCATGCGGCGGCAATGTTTAGCCTTGCTTACCATCAACCGGAGAATTGGGCTGAGCTTGAGCAGGCGCTGGAAGGCGCCTGGTGCAAGCCAGGTGCGACGGTGATTGAACTGGTGGTGAATGCAACTGACGGCGCGCAGACGTTACAAACGCTGCTGGCGCAGGTAAGCCATCTGTGATCCTGCACGGCCAGGCTATTACTGGACACCAGCCGCAACCGTGGCTGGTGTTTCTGCATGGTTTTTCCGGCGATAACCGCGAATGGCAGCACGTTGGCGACGCGCTGAGTGATTTCCCGCGCTTGTACCTTGATCTGCCCGGACATGGTGGTTCAGCCCATACTGGCGTTGCTTCCTTTGATGCGCTGGACGCGCTGCTGCGCACCACCCTTGAGCACTACAACATACGCAACTACTGGCTGGTGGGGTATTCGCTTGGTGGGCGTGTGGCGATGTACCACGCCTGCCAGCATCCTGTCGGGCTGTGTGGCCTGGTGGTTGAAGGTGGTCATCCGGGGCTGACATCCGCGGACGATCGCGCACAGCGGCTGCGTAATGATCAGCAATGGGCTGCGCGTTTTCGCCAGCAGCCATTGAATGAGGTATTTGACGCCTGGTACCGGCAGCCTGTTTTTGCCACGCTGAGCGAATCGCAACGGGCGGCGCTGGTGGCGACACGCTGCGAGAATAACGGTGCGACGCTGGCGGCGATGCTGGAGGCAACCTCGCTTGCCTGCCAGCCCGATTTGCGCGCCGTACTTCAGACGCTTTCTGTGCCAGTACATTATTTATACGGTGAACATGACAGCAAATTTCAGGCGCTGGCGACGCAAGTCTCGCGCCACTGTCACGCCATTCCTGCCGCCGGGCACAACGCGCACCGGGAAAATCCCGCTGCCGTTATTGCCGCCCTGGCGCGTATTCTGCGTCTTGAGACAAAGGACACACTATGATCCACCCAGATGAAAACATGCTTTATGCGCCGGTTGAATGGCGTGACTGTTCTGAAGGTTACACCGACATCCGTTATCAGAAATCGGCCGATGGTATTGCCAAAATCACCATTAACCGCCCGCAGGTGCGCAATGCGTTCCGTCCGCTGACGGTCAAAGAGATGATTCAGGCCATGGCTGACGCGCGCTATGACGACAGTGTGGGCGTGATTATTCTGACCGGCGAAGGGGAAAAAGCCTTCTGTTCCGGCGGTGATCAAAAAGTGCGCGGCGATTACGGCGGCTACCAGGATGACTCCGGTGTGCATCATCTCAACGTGCTGGATTTCCAGCGCCAGATCCGCACCTGCCCGAAACCGGTGGTGGCGATGGTGGCGGGTTACTCCATCGGCGGCGGCCACGTGCTGCACATGATGTGCGATCTGACTATCGCAGCGGAAAACGCCATTTTCGGCCAGACCGGCCCGAAAGTCGGCTCCTTCGACGGCGGTTGGGGCGCGTCTTACATGGCGCGCATCGTGGGGCAGAAAAAAGCGCGCGAAATCTGGTTCCTCTGCCGTCAGTACAACGCTCAGGAAGCGTTGGATATGGGCCTGGTCAACACCGTCGTGCCGATTGCCGATCTTGAAAAAGAGACCGTGCGCTGGTGTCGCGAAATGCTGCAAAACAGCCCAATGGCGCTGCGCTGCCTGAAAGCCGCGCTGAACGCCGACTGCGATGGTCAGGCGGGGCTGCAGGAGCTGGCGGGTAACGCCACCATGCTGTTCTACATGACTGAAGAAGGGCAGGAAGGCCGCAATGCGTTTAACGAAAAACGCCAGCCTGATTTCAGCAAATTCAAACGGAATCCATAATGCGACAGGCGCAGGTTTATCGCTGGCAAATCCCGCTTGATGCGGGTGTGGTGCTGCGTGAGCGGCGCCTGAAAACACGTGACGGATTGTTCGTTCATCTCACCGAAGGCGAGCGCGAAGGCTGGGGGGAGATTTCCCCTCTGCCGGGGTTTAGCCTGGAAACGCTGGATGACGTTCAACCGGTTGTGATGGCGTGGGCGCGTAGCTGGTGCGATGGCGAACAGCCACCGCTGCCGGACGTGCCTTCTGCGGCATTTGGTTTGAGTTGCGCGCTGGCAGAACTTGGCGATGCGCTGCCGCAGGCGGCGGATTACCGCGCCGCGATGCTGTGTAGCGGTGATCCGGACGAGTTGTTCGCCGCGCTTGCTGCTTTGCCGGGTGAAAAGCTGGCGAAAGTGAAAGTGGGGCTGTATGAAGCGGTGCGTGACGGCATGGTGGTCAACTTGCTGCTGGAATCCATTCCCGATCTCCAGTTGCGGCTGGATGCTAACCGTGCCTGGACGCCGCTGAAAGCGCAACAGTTTGCGAAGTATGTCAACCCGGCTTACCGCTCGCGCATTGCCTTTCTCGAAGAGCCCTGCAAGACGCGCGAGGAGTCACTGGCGTTTGCCCGCGAGACCGGCATTACTCTCGCCTGGGATGAGAGCCTGCGTGACGCAGACTTTCGTTTTGAGCAGCAGCCAGGCGTCGGCGCCGTGGTGATTAAACCGATGTTGACCGGCAGCTTGCAGAAAGTCCAACAGCAGGTTGCAGCGGCGAAAGCGCTGGGATTGACGACCGTTATCAGTTCGTCAATCGAATCGAGCCTAGGTCTGACGCAACTGGCGCGTATCGCCGCCTGGCTGACGCCGGGAACGGTGCCGGGTCTGGATACGCTGCAATTAATGCAAACGCAGTTGATCCGCCGCTGGCCTGAGAGTGATTTACCCTGCTTGCAGGTTGATGCGCTGGAACCATTGCTATGATTTTTCCCGACTGGCCCTGGCGTCACTGGCGCACGCTGCAAGGCGAGCAGGCAGCGATTCGCCTTGAGCAGCAAAGCCTTAACTGGCATGAGCTCTGTGTGCGTATTGACAGGCTGGCCAGCGGGTTTGCCCGCCAGGGCGTGCAGTCGGGCGACGGCGTTATGCTGCGCGCGCGCAATCAGCCGGAAACGCTGCTGGCGTGGCTGGCGCTGTTGCAATGCGGCGCGCGGGTTTTGCCGCTGAACCCGCAGTTACCCGCCACGCAACTGGAGGCGCTGTTAGGGCAGTTGACGCTGCGTTTCGCGCTCGATCTGGAGTCGCATGCGGCGTATGCCGGTTTAACATCGCTGGCGTTAAGCGAGGCTGACGGCGATTATGCCGTTGACTGGCAGCCTCTACGGCTGGCCTCAATGACTCTGACTTCCGGCTCTACCGGCCTGCCGAAAGCCGCCGTGCATACCTGCGCAGCGCATCTTGCCAGTGCGCAGGGCGTGCTGGCGCTGATCCCGTTTACCGCGCAAGACGACTGGTTTCTCTCGCTGCCGCTGTTTCATGTTTCCGGGCAGGGGATTTTGTGGCGCTGGTTGCTGGCCGGGGCGCGGATCACCGTGCGGCAAAAAGCGCCGCTGGAGCAAGCGCTGGCCGGGTGCAGCCACGCCTCGCTGGTTCCAACGCAGCTGTGGCGCTTGTTAAATGACAACGTTCCGGTCTCGCTGAAAGCGGTATTACTGGGCGGTGCCGCGATCCCTGTTGAACTCACGCAGCAGGCACGCGAGCGCGGTGTCCGCAGCTGGTGCGGCTACGGCTTAACCGAATTTGCTTCGACGGTGTGTGCGAAAGAGGCCGATGGCAAGCCTGATGTCGGTTACGCGCTGCCAGGGCGTGAAGTGAAAATTGTCGGCGAGGAAGTCTGGCTGCGTGCGGCCAGCATGGCGTCGGGTTACTGGTGCAACGGAGAACTCCTCCCGCTGGTAAACAGTGAAGGCTGGTTTGCCACGCGCGATCGCGGCGAGCTGAGCGATGGTCGCCTGACCATTCACGGGCGTCTGGACAACCTTTTTTTCAGCGGCGGGGAAGGCATTCAACCAGAAGAAGTTGAACGCGTTATTGCCCGCCACCCGCAGGTGCAGCAGGTGCTGGTGGTGCCTGTCGATGACACCGAATTTGGTCAACGCCCGGTGGCAGTGGTGGAGTGCGCAGGCGATGTTGATGCCGATGCGCTGAGCCAGTGGGTCGCCGATAAACTGGCCCGTTTCCAGCAGCCGGTACGCTGGCTAATGATGCCCGCAGCGCTTAAAAATGGCGGCATTAAAATCTCCCGTAGTGCAGTGGCACAATGGGTCGCCAGCCACTCTTAGAGCAAGCCTTTCATCTTTAACGTAGTGCGGGTCGCGTCGTTCAGATCGTAGCGGTGCAGATCCGCAGGTTTTACCCATGCGTAATCCTGGAATTCGTCATTAATACTGACGTCGCGATTGGCGCTGATGCAGTCAAAAATTAAGTAAATCATGTAGATCTGCTCTTTTATGCCGTCAGCATAGGTTTTCACCCGAATATCGTCGCGAAATGTCCACGGGGTGATTTCTCTCAGCTCCAGCTTGTCGCCCAGTTCCTCACGGATCTCCCGGCGCAGCGCCTCTTCAATCCGCTCGCCAGGCTCCACACCGCCGCCGGATAATGCCCATTGACCGGGGAAAACACCGCGATTGTCGGCCATCTTACACAGCAAATAGGCGCCGTCGTTTTGAATCAATGGGCACACAATCGTCCGTTGTCGCATGGTTAACTCCTTTAGCATGGTGAACATAACGCGCCATGTTAACGCAAGCGCTGGTGCAGAAAAATTGACCCCGTCTATAGTTACTGGCCTTTTTATTCATTCTGCTGACAGAAAAATAGGCGTACAATCAGAGGCTTTTGGGCATCAGGCCCGTTATGTGCGGAAATCAAAAATGAAGAAGGTTGCTTTATTAGGTTTAGCCAGCGTGTTGCTGGTCTCTGCTGGGGCGCAGGCCGTGAGTCTGAACGGCCAGATTGGGAAAGATTACACCAACTTTGGTTTCGGTTTGGGAACTGAAACCAGCGGGATCGCCGTGAGCGGTAACTGGGCACACAGTGAAGATGACGGCGATATCGCCGGTCTGGGGCTCGGTTACAACATCCCGCTTGGTCCGTTCCTTGCGACCGTCGGCGGTAAAGGTATTTATCTCAATCCGGATGTAGGCAGCGAAGGTTATGCCGTTGCTGTCGGTGGCGGGTTGCAGTGGAAAATTGCCAGCAGCTTCAGTATTTTCGGTGAATACTACTACTCGCCGGATTCACTCTCCAGCGGCGTGAAAGAGTATCAGGAAGCGAACGCCGGGGCGCGTTATACCATTATGCGCCCGCTGACGGTTGAGGCTGGTTACCGCTACATCGACATGACCGGTAAAGAAGGGCGTCGCGACAACGCGGTTGCCGATGGCCCGTATGTTGGCGTTAGCGCCAGTTTCTAATCCCCTGGCGCGGCATCTGTCCGCGCCCGTTTGTCTCCGTTTTTCCTCTGCGCATGCGCTATAGTGTTTCAACCTCGATTGCAGGAGCTAACGATGTTAAATGTGGAGATGTTATCGACCGGCGATGAAGTGCTGCATGGCCAGATTGTGGATACCAATGCGGCCTGGCTGGCTGACTTTTTCTTTAACCAGGGGTTGCCTCTCACGCGCCGTAACACCGTGGGCGATAACCTTGATGATTTGGTCGCTATCCTGCGTGAACGTAGTGAGCACGCGGATGTGCTGATTGTGAATGGCGGCCTGGGGCCGACCAGTGACGATCTCAGCGCGCTGGCGGCGGCGACCGCCAAAGGCGAAGCACTGGTGTTACACGAAGCGTGGCTGGCACAAATGGAACGCTTCTTTACCGAACGTGGCCGCGTGATGGCACCGAGTAACCGCAAACAGGCCGAGATCCCGGCCAGCGCCGAACTGGTGGATAACCCGGTCGGTACCGCCTGTGGTTTTGCTCTGCAGCTCAACCGGTGCCTGATGTTCTTCACGCCGGGCGTACCATCGGAATTTAAAGTGATGGTGGAACAAGAAATTCTGCCGCGCCTGCGCGCACGCTTTACCTTGCCGGAGCCGCCGGTTTGCCTGCGTTTAACCACTTTCGGTCGCTCAGAGAGCGATCTGGCGCAGAGCCTGCAACACCTTCAACTGCCGCCAGGCGTAGTGATGGGCTACCGCTCTTCGATGCCGATTATCGAATTAAAACTGACCGGCCCGGCAGAGCATCGCGCCGCGATGGAAGCGCTGTGGCCGGAAGTAAAACGTGTCGCCGGGGAAAGTTTGATTTTTGAAGGCACCGAGGGTTTACCGGCAGCACTTGCCGCAACCCTGCGGGAACGTCAGCTCAGCCTGACACTGAGCGAACAGTTCACCGGCGGTCTGGTGGCCTTACAGCTTTCCCGCGCTGGTGCGCCGCTGCTGGCCAGCGAAGTGTTACCGTCGCAGGCGGAAGCGCTGGCGCAGAGCGCCCGCTGGACCACCGAGCTGCGCAATCGCCATCTTGCCGGACTGGCGCTGACGGTGACCGGTCTTGAAGAGGATCATCTCAACTTCGCGCTGGCGACGCCGGAAGGCACCCGCGCGCTGCGGGTGAAATTCAACACCAACCGCCACGGGCTGGTGGTGCGCCAGGAAGTATGCGCCATGATGGCGCTGAACATTCTGCGCCGCTGGCTGGCGGGTAAAGACATTGCCAGCGATCACGGCTGGATCAACGTGGTGGAAACGCTGTCGGTAGAGTGATCGCTGAGGGTAACGGCATGCCGTTACCCCAATGCATTTGCCAGTAGCGTAATGGGATGTTCACAGCGTTTGCTGGTGGACATCTCAATTTGCCATTTGCAGGTTTCACAATCCGTCACCACCAGATCCGCGCCGCTGGCTTCAATTTGCTCGAACAACGGCGCGCCAATCGCCTGCGATGTCGGGTAGTTTTCGCTTTTAAAGCCGTAGGTGCCGGCAATCCCGCAGCAGCGCGAATCCAGCACCGTCAACTCAAGCCCGGGGATGCGCCGCAGCAGCTCCAGCGTGTAGTGTGTCCAGCCCATTTTTTCCATATGACACGGTGTGTGGTAGACCACTTTCAGCGGCGTTTCTTTCAACGGCAACGCGCGACCTTCGTCGAGCATGCGCCAGATCCAGCGCGTGGCTAAATCGATATGCGAGCGCAAATGGCTGTTATCCACATCCAGCAGGTGAGGATATTCATCGCGCAGGGTGAAAGCACAGGTGGACGAGGTGGCGATAACCGGCAGTCCCTCGGTCCCGATAGCCTGCTCCAGCGAGCGCACATTAAACTGCGCCTGTTTTTTCGCTTTATCGAAAAACCCATTCGCAATCAGTGGTACGCCACAGCACTTTTCCCGCTGCAATAACTGTACGCCGATGCCCATATGGTTCAGCACACGGATCAGATCTTTACCCAACTGGGGATGGTTGTAATTCACGTAGCAACCGTGGAAAAACGCCACCTGCTGCGCAAATGCCTGTTGCTGCGCGGCAATGCTGCGATACCAGCGGCGAAATGTACCGCTGGAATATTTTGGCAGCGTGCGGTGGTGATCGATTTTTAATGCGGTATCCAGCAACTGGCGCACGGGTTTTAGTGATGTTGCCGCATTCACCAGCGGCGCCATCGGTGTTGATAACGTCCCCATCAGGTCGGTGTGGCTGAGAATGGCATTTCGTATGGAGAGCTTTTTCGGCGCGTACTGGGCGCGGGCGCGCTGAATAATATCGCCAATTTTTACCCCGGACGGGCAGACAGTTTCGCAGCGTTTGCAGTTGGTGCAGTACTTCAGCGCATCATCATACAGCGCGGCGTCTTTTAACCGCAGACGCTCGCCATCAGGGCCTGCCTGCTTCGGGCCAGGGTAAGCGGGGTTGACGCGGCTGACCGGGCAGGCGGTGGTGCAAACGGTGCATTTAATGCAGCTTTCAAATTGCGTATTGTTCATTGTTCGCCTCCCTGTGCGCTAATTTGCTGTGCGGCATGCAGCGCGGTAACGACGCAAACGCCGCCGCCACACCCCTGGGCGATGGCATCAAAACCGCCCAGCACGGAACCAACCACATAGAGATTGTTCACGGCGTCGCCCTCGCGCAGGCCGTGTAGTTGCGCGTCGGTCTGCACGCCAAACTGCTGCCACGGTTGGCTGTCAAACACATTATCGCGATACCACTCCTGACGCTGCGCGCTTTGTAGCACGTCGAGATCAAACACCGTTTCCCGCACGCGATCGCGCCCGGCAACCAGGCCGTTACTGAAAAAACTGCCGCTGGCGAGCACCACATTGCGCGCGCGCAGCGGGATATCTTCATGTTTACGCGTCCACACTTGCGTTACGCGCTGATCGGCGATATCGGCACGCAGCACCTCGTCACCGGGCATCCAGTTACCGCCGCTGCGTATAAACGCCTGTTGCAGGCGTTGTTGCATGCGCATACCCGGTACAGATGGTGGCAGCGTAGGCAGCAGGCGCAGCGGGCAGGCCAGTTGCTGGTTAAGGCGCGTAAAGACGCTGTTGTCCGTCAGACCAAAGCAGGCGGGCAGATAGAGCATCGCGTAGTGCTGGCTTAGCGGCAGCAGCGCTTCGTACAGGGCGTTGTAGTGCTCGGGTGCGTCCAGCAGGCGGGCGATATTCACCGCGCGAAATTCGCTGGGGTTATCACGCAGCCGATCCAGTAGCGGCAGATCTATCTCTTCTGCCTGCGCGTCAATACCGCGTTTACGCAGGGCACCAGCGGCAAGCTGCGGCTGGAAATCAAGAAAACCACTGATACCGACCACGCCAGTGTGCTGGTGGGTTTCTGTTTTTACCGGCACTTCCAGCGGACTAAGCCAGGCGGTGCGGAATGTGCCAAGCGGTGTTACGCGCTGGTGCGGCGTATCAACATCGCCCTGTAATGCCAGCCCGCAATCTGCCAGCAGCGTTTGCGCCTGGTGTGCATAGTGGCGAACCTGGTCTGCGCCGAGCCGGGCATAAGGATGACTGGCATGGTGCTGTTGGAGGTGCGCGATGGCGCTATCAAGCGTATCGATGGGCTGGCCGTCGGGTAAGTGTGAAAGCAAATCCAGCGAGCCGGAAGAGAAGCTCAGTGCACTCTGTCCGCGGCTGACAATGGCGCAGCGCTGGCCGCTCTGCGCAAGACGGATCCCGCAGACTAAACCGGCCAGCCCGCCCCCGATAATGACCGTATCAAATCTCATCTTCCGCCTCCTTTTCCAGACCGCACAACCCCTGATAAACCCAGCGCGTGAATTCGCTTTCACGCAGCGCATCGCCCCAGGCTACGGGTTTAACGCCTTTCCAGCGTTCATTAAGAAAACCGGCCAGTTGATGCAGAGATTCACTTTCGGTCGTGACATGCATGCGGTTAAGCAACCCGGCAGCGCGACAGGCGCATAGTTCGCCCTGGCAGGTGCCCATCCCGACGCGTGTGCGGCGGCGCAAATCCAGCAGCGAGTGGACATTGAGGTTTTCGACGGCGTACTGCACTTCCCCGGCGGTGACAGCTTCACATTCGCAAACCAGGCTGCGGTTATGTCTGTCACTTCCAAGCCAGGCTGGCGTGCGATCGCCATGGCGATAGACCGCCGAACCGCGTAGCGGCGTCGGCAGTGAAATGATTTTTTTGAGCGCCTGTTCTGTCGGCTCACGTGAGCCAGGCAGCGGCGCGGTGGCGGTGGTGCAAGGGGCATGATGATTGAGCTTGCGACACACGGCATCCGTTGCCCATTCGGCCATCAGCCGGTAAGTCATCAGCTTGCCGCCGGTAATAGTGATAAACCCTTCCAGTCCGTCGCGCTGCGCGTGGTCCAGCAACACAATTCCCCGGCTGACATTGCGCCCGCTCGGATCATCATCGCTGGCGACCAGCGGTCGCACACCGGCATAAGCACGCAGAATGCGCGTTTTCGCCATCACCGGTGCCAGTTTTTCCCCTTCACGCAGCAGAATATCCACTTCGTCAGGCGTGACGCGCAGGTTATCGATATCGGCGTAATCAATATGCGTAGAGGTGGTGCCAATCAGTGAAATCGTGTCGCCAGGCACCAGAATATCGGCGTCGGCGGGTTTGCGGCAGCGGTTGATGACGTGCTGGTTAATGCGGTGATCGAGGATCAGCAGCGCGCCTTTCGCCGGAAACATGCGGATGCTCAGATCGGCATATTCAGCGATACGCTGGCCCCAAATCCCGGCGGCGTTGACCACTACAGGCGCATGTAACTCCTGTGTTTCGCCGCTGGCGGGATGATAAAGCCGCACACCGCTCACCGTATCGCCATGGCGGATCAGGCCACACACTTCATGTCCGGTGAGGATTTTGGCGCCGTGCTCGCGCGCGTCCAGCATATTGCTGGCGGTGAGGCGGAAAGGGTCCACCGTGCCGTCCGGTACACGCACCGCGCCGATCAGCGCCGGGTTGACGCTTGGCTCCATGCGTAGCGCTTCCTGCGGTGAGATGGCCTGCGCCGGGATCCCCGCTTGCAGACAGGCGTCAATAAACTGGCTTTGATAGACCAGATCATCTTCCGGCAGGGTGATAAACAGGCCGTCTGTCGGTTCGATACAGTGGCGGGCGATGCGTTTGAGGATCTGGTTTTCGGCAATACATTCACGCGCTGATTCGTTATCGGTCACCGCGTAACGCGCACCGCTGTGCAGTAAGCCATGGTTACGGCCGGTCGCGCCGGTGGCGATATCGTGGCGTTCAAGCAGCACCACGCGCAAGCCGCGCAGGGCGCAGTCGCGGGCGATGCCTGCTCCGGTCGCGCCGCCGCCGATAATAATCACATCGTAGTCACTGGAGTTGCGCATGTTCGCGTCCTTCTGGTCGACGTTCCTTAGCAACCATTTAGCCATACTATGATTGTGGTTTGTTTGATATCGCGCATATTCGAGCAAAAAACGAAAGTAAAACGCGCTTTCTTGCGTGAAGTTAGATGTTTGTCATATTTCTGTAACAATATCTGCGACAACTCATTCTCTCTGGTTAAAACTTTCACTACAATCCGCCGCGAATAACTCTGGTTATGTTCGTTTTCACTCATTAATGAAAGATATGAGTCTTACCGCGCCACGGAGGCCGCTATGTTGAGTATTTTTAGACCTGCCCCCCATCAATCGCGTCTGCCCGATGCGCAAATCGACCCGCTGTACCGGCGGTTGCGCTGGCAGATTTTCCTCGGGATCTTCTTCGGTTATGCCGCCTACTATCTGGTGCGTAAGAACTTTGCGCTGGCGATGCCGTATTTAGTCGAACAGGGCTTTTCCCGTGGCGATCTGGGGTTTGCGCTGTCCGGGATCTCCATTGCCTACGGTTTTTCGAAATTTATTATGGGTTCGGTGTCGGATCGCTCGAATCCGCGCGTTTTCCTGCCCGCCGGGTTAATTCTGGCGGCGGCGGTGATGCTGGTTATGGGCTTCGTGCCGTGGGCCACATCCAGCATCATGGTCATGTTTGTGCTGCTGTTCCTGTGCGGCTGGTTCCAGGGGATGGGCTGGCCGCCGTGTGGGCGCACTATGGTGCACTGGTGGTCGCAAAAAGAGCGCGGCGGCATTGTGTCGGTGTGGAACTGTGCGCATAACGTCGGTGGTGGCATTCCTCCGCTGCTGTTCCTGCTGGGGATGGCATGGTTTAACGACTGGCACGCGGCGTTATATATGCCCGCGTTTGGCGCGATTCTGGTGGCGATTCTTGCCTTCGCACTGATGCGCGATACGCCACAATCCTGCGGCTTACCGCCGATTGAAGAGTACAAAAACGACTACCCGGATGATTACAGCGACAAGCACGAAGAAGAGTTGTCCGCCAAACAGATTTTCATGCAGTACATCCTGCCGAACAAGCTGTTGTGGTATATCGCGGTCGCGAACGTTTTTGTTTACCTGCTGCGCTACGGCATTCTCGACTGGTCGCCGACTTACCTGAAAGAGGTGAAACACTTCGCGCTGGATAAATCCTCGTGGGCCTATTTCTTCTATGAATATGCGGGTATTCCCGGCACGCTGCTGTGTGGCTGGATGTCGGATAAAGTCTTCCGCGGTAATCGCGGTGCAACGGGCGTGTTCTTTATGACGCTGGTGACCATTGCGACTATCGTTTACTGGTTGAACCCGGCGGGTAACCCGACCGTGGATATGGCTTGTATGATCATCATCGGCTTCCTGATTTATGGCCCGGTGATGTTGATTGGTCTGCATGCGCTGGAGCTGGCACCGAAAAAAGCGGCGGGTACGGCGGCGGGCTTTACCGGTTTGTTTGGCTATCTTGGCGGTTCTGTCGCCGCCAGCGCCATTGTTGGCTATACCGTTGATTTCTTCGGCTGGGATGGCGGCTTTATGGTGATGATTGGCGGCAGCATTCTGGCGGTTTTACTGCTGGTTATCGTGATGATTGGCGAGAAACGTCACCATGCCGACGTGCTGGCGCGTCGCAGCTAACAGGGAGCACTGATGAAAACCACTTTCACCCGTATGACGTCAAGCCTGCTGCTGGCAGGCGCGTTAACCAGCCAGGCGCTGGCCGCCGATAAAATCGTTATCGCCCATCGTGGCGCCAGCGGTTATCTGCCGGAACATACCTTACCGGCGAAAGCGATGGCCTATGCGCAGGGCGCGGATTTCCTGGAGCAGGATCTGGTGATGACCAAAGACGACCAGTTGGTCGTTCTGCATGATCACTATCTCGACCGTGTAACGGATGTCGCGGAGCGCTTCCCACAGCGCGCGCGTAAAGACGGGCGCTACTACGCCATCGACTTTACGCTCGACGAGATCCGCTCGCTGAAGTTTACCGAAGGGTTCGAACTGGAAAAGGGCAAAAAAGTACAGGTCTATCCGGGGCGTTTCCCGATGGGCAAATCCGATTTCCGCATTCACACGTTTGAAGAGGAGATCGAGTTTGTGCAGGGGTTAAACCACTCCACTGGCAAAAACATCGGTATTTATCCGGAGATCAAAGCGCCCTGGTTCCACCATCAGGAGGGGAAAGATATTGCCGCAAAAACGCTGGAAGTGCTGAAAAAGTACGGTTACACCAGCAAGCAGGACAACGTGTACCTGCAATGTTTTGACGTCAATGAGCTCAAGCGCATTAAGAATGAGCTGGAACCGAAGATGGGGATGGATCTGAAACTGGTACAGCTGATTGCGTATACCAAATGGAATGAAACGCAGGAGCAGCAGCCGGATGGCAAATGGGTGAATTACAGTTACGACTGGATGTTCGAACCCGGCGCGATGAAGCAGATCGCCCGGTATGCCGACGGTATCGGCCCGGACTATCACATGCTGGTGGCGGACGGTTCAAAACCGGGTAACGTCAAGCTTACGGCAATGGTGAAAGAGGCGCATGCCAGCCATTTGCAGGTCCATCCGTTTACCGTACGCGCGGATCAGCTTCCGCCATACGCCAGCGATGTGAATCAGCTCTATAAGGTGTTGTATCAGCAGGCGGGTGTCGATGGTTTGTTCACCGATTTCCCGGATAAAGCGGTGCAGTTTTTAAAGCACAAGTAAAACAAAAGGGCCTGTGAAGGCCCTTTTTTACATCTCGATTTCGATATCGCCTTTCGCCCGGCAGCAGCAGGGCAAAATTTCCCCTTCGTTGATAAAGGCCAGCGGCTCGGCAATCCAGTCCACCTGGCCTGCCACCAGGCGGCAGCGGCAGGAGCCGCAGTAGCCTTCGCGGCACTGGTACTCAACTTCCACCTGGTGCGATTCGAGCGCCACCAGCAGGGAAGGGTGCTCATCCTGGCACTGGACGTGCGTGCCGGAAAGGCTAAGCGTAACGCGGCTCATCAGAGCTGGAAGCTGCTCAGATCGTCGGTGTCGACTTCAGAGTCGATCTGGCCGACCAGATAGGAACTCACTTCCACTTCCTGCGGTGCCACCTGGACGTTATCGGAAACCAGCCAGGTGTTGATCCACGGAATCGGGTTCGAACGGGTCTGGAACGGCAGATCAAGCCCTACTGCCTGCATACGGATGTTGGTGATGTACTCAACATACTGGCAGAGAATGTCTTTGTTCAGACCGATCATCGAGCCGCCCTGGAACAGGTATTCCGCCCACTCTTTTTCCTGCAATGCTGCCTGCACGAACAGGTCATAGCACTCCTGTTTGCACTCTTCGGCGATCTCGGCCATTTCCGGGTCATCCGCGCCGGAACGCAGCAGGTTCAGCATATGCTGGGTGCCGGTCAGGTGCAGGGCTTCGTCGCGGGCAATCAGGCGAATGATTTTGGCGTTGCCTTCCATCAGCTCACGTTCGGCGAAAGCGAAGGAGCAGGCGAAGCTGACGTAGAAGCGAATCGCTTCCAGCGCGTTTACGCTCATCAGGCACAGGTAGAGTTTTTTCTTCAACTCGCGCAGGCTGACGGTCACGGTTTTACCGTTGACGTTGTGCGTGCCTTCCCCCAGCAGATGCCAGTAGCTGGTCATTTCGATCAGCTCGTCGTAGAAGTGCGAGATGCCTTCCGCGCGCTTGAGGATCTGCTCGTTGGTGACGATATCGTCAAACACCACCGCCGGATCGTTAACGATGTTGCGGATGATGTGGGTGTAAGAGCGTGAATGGATCGTTTCTGAAAACGCCCAGGTTTCTACCCAGGTTTCCAGTTCCGGGATAGAGATCAGCGGCAGCAGCGCAACATTCGGGCTACGACCCTGAATGGAATCCAGCAGCGTCTGGTATTTCAGGTTGCTGATAAAAATGTGCTTTTCGTGTTCCGGTAGCGCCTGGAAATCAATACGGTCGCGGGAAACGTCAACTTCTTCCGGACGCCAGAAGAAGGAGAGTTGTTTCTCAATCAGCTTTTCGAAAATGTCATATTTTTGCTGATCGTAGCGCGCCACGTTAACCGGCTGGCCGAAGAACATCGGCTCCAGCAACTGATCGTTTTTCGTCTGTGAAAAAGTGGTGTATGCCATGGAATGTGAGTCCTGTCTTGCGAAAAAAAAGGGCGGGTTTCCCCGCCCCTTAGTTAGATCTTACATGCGCCGCTTTCGCAGCCATCGTCCTGGATGGAAGGTGCCAGGTCATCCTGCGCATCTTCCGCGCCATCGCGGGTGTTTTGATAGTACAGCGTTTTCACACCAAATTTGTAGGCGGTCAGCAAGTCTTTCAACAATTGTTGCATCGGCACTTTGCCCGACGGGAAGCGTGACGGGTCGTAGTTGGTGTTCGCCGAAATCGACTGATCGATAAATTTCTGCATGATGCCGACCAGTTGCAGGTAGCCGTCGTTATTCGGCATTTCCCACAGCAGCTCGTAGGCATTACTCAGTTTTTCATAATCCGGCACTACCTGACGCAGGATGCCATCTTTCGACGCTTTGATGCTCACATGGCCGCGCGGCGGTTCAATGCCGTTGGTGGCGTTGGAGATCTGCGACGACGTTTCAGACGGCATCAGCGCGGAGAGCGTGGAGTTACGCAGGCCGTGCGTTTTGATCGATTCACGCAACGCTTCCCAGTCGTAATGCAGCGGCTCGTTGGTAATACCGTCGAGATCTTTCTTGTAGGTATCGATCGGCAAAATACCCTTCGAGTAGGTGGTTTCGTTGAACCACGGGCACGCGCCTTGCTCTTTCGCCAGCTCGTTAGAGGCTTTCAGCAGCCAGTACTGAATGGCTTCGAAAGTCTGATGCGTCAGGTTGTTCGCGCTGCCGTCCGAGTAACGTTTGCCGTTCTTCGCCAGCCAGTAAGCAAAGTTGATGACGCCAATACCCAGCGTACGGCGGCCCATCGCGCCACGTTTAGCGGCCGGAATCGGGTAATCCTGATAATCCAGCAGGGCATCAAGCGCACGCACCGCAAGCGTGGCCAGCTCTTCCAGCTCGTCGAGGTTTTTAATCGCGCCGAGGTTAAACGCAGAGAGCGTACAGAGCGCGATTTCACCGTTTTCGTCGTTCACATCATCCAGCGGCTTGGTCGGCAGGGCGATTTCCAGGCACAGGTTGGACTGGCGTACCGGGGCAACCACCGGGTCAAACGGGCTGTGGGTGTTGCAGTGATCGACGTTCTGAATGTAGATACGGCCCGTAGACGCGCGTTCCTGCATCATCAGAGAGAATAGCTCCACCGCTTTGATGCGCTGTTTGCGGATGCTGTCGTCTTTTTCATATTTGGTGTACAGGCGTTCGAACTCGTCCTGATCGGCGAAGAACGCATCGTACAGACCCGGCACGTCGGACGGGCTGAACAGGGTGATCTCTTCACCTTTCAGCAGACGGGTGTACATCAGTTTGTTGATCTGTACGCCGTAGTCCATGTGACGCACGCGGTTACCTTCCACGCCACGGTTGTTTTTCAGTACCAGCAGGCTTTCGACTTCCAGATGCCACATCGGGTAGAACAGGGTTGCCGCGCCGCCGCGTACACCGCCCTGCGAGCAGGATTTCACTGCCGTCTGGAAGTGTTTGTAGAACGGGATACAACCGGTGTGGAACGCTTCACCACCGCGGATCGGGCTACCCAGCGCACGAATGCGGCCGGCGTTGATACCGATACCGGCGCGCTGGGAAACGTATTTCACAATCGCGCTGGAAGTGGCATTGATGGAGTCCAGGCTGTCACCGCACTCGATCAGTACGCAGGAGCTGAACTGACGGGTCGGCGTACGCACGCCGGACATGATCGGCGTCGGCAGCGAAATTTTGAACGTGGAAACGGCATCGTAGAAGCGCTTCACGTAGTCCAGACGGGTTTCACGCGGATAGTTGGAGAACAGGCACGCGGCAACCAGGATATACAGGAACTGCGCGCTCTCGTAGATCTCGCCGGTCACGCGGTTCTGCACCAGGTATTTACCTTCCAGCTGCTTCACCGCCGCGTAGGAGAAGTTCATATCGCGCCAGTGGTCGATAAAACCGTCCATCTGCTTGAACTCTTCTTCCGTGTAGTCTTCCAGCAGATGATGATCGTATTTGCCAAGCTCAATCATTTTCTTCACGTGGTCAAACAGCGCAGGCGGCTCGAACTGGCCGTAGGCTTTTTTACGCAGGTGGAAAATGGCCAGGCGTGCGGCCAGGTACTGGTAGTCCGGCGCATCGCGGGAAATCAGATCCGCGGCGGCCTTAATGATGGTCTCGTGGATATCGGACGTTTTGATACCGTCGTAGAACTGAATGTGTGAGCGCAGTTCAACCTGAGAGATAGATACGTTACTTAGCCCCTCTGCCGCCCAATCCAGTACTCGATGAATTTTGTCGAGATTGATGCGCTCAGTGCCACCATCACGCTTTGTCACCAGCAGACTCTGATTCATGTGATTACCTGTCCGTGAAATAGAAAATATCCCCCCATTTATCCACAATTCGTTGCTGTGATTAACTCTGTGGATAAATACTACATATAGGGGGTTTGCGATAAGAGAAACGCTATATGGTGAGTATTCTAGTAAGGATTCTTTTCAGTACAAGAGTTGATTTTGAGGTTAAATTGAGGTTGCGAAAGGGTGATAATCGCTAAGTCCTCGTATCGTAAGGCCTGGCGGCGATGTCAATATTTCGCAAAAAAAAATGAATTTTTGATCGAGTGCTGATTTCTTCATCGGGAAAGGCAATTGCGCAACTTGATGCTGCGCAATCTTCTATCACTTTATCTGATGACCTTAGTCATTTTTTGCCGTTGTATGTAACATATAGTTCACATCCACACCCGGCCCTAACGTAAACTGGTTTAACAACGGGTTGTAATGTAACCCGGTAATGTGACGTTCCTGTAACACGGTGCCGTCAATCCAATGTAAGAGCTCCGCTGGCTTAATAAATTTCTTCACGTCGTGCGTGCCTTTCGGCACCATGCGCAGCACATATTCCGCGCCGACTACCGCCATCAACCAGGCTTTGCCGTTGCGGTTAATAGTAGAGAAGAAGACATGACCGCCGGGTTTGACCAGTTGCGCACAAGCTTTCACCACCGACTGTGGATCCGGAACATGCTCCAGCATCTCCATGCAGGTGACGACGTCATACTGCTGTGCATGTTTTGCCGCATGTTCTTCTACGGTTTCCTGCACATAAGTGACCTGAATGCCAGATTCCAGCGCATGCAAACGCGCCACCTGGAGCGGTTCAAAGCCCATATCGAGCCCGGTGACATCCGCGCCTTCCTGCGCCATGCTTTCCGCCAGAATCCCGCCGCCGCAGCCGACATCGAGCACTTTCTTACCGAACAGACCGGCAGCGTGTTCGCTGATATAACCCAGACGCA
The DNA here is from genome assembly GCF_039409795.1 of Kosakonia sp. PSU_27. Taxonomy (NCBI): domain Bacteria; kingdom Pseudomonadati; phylum Pseudomonadota; class Gammaproteobacteria; order Enterobacterales; family Enterobacteriaceae; genus Kosakonia; species Kosakonia sp. PSU_27. The sequence continues at coordinate 339,700 of NZ_JBCIVK010000003.1, forward strand.
GCGGGTTGATGCGGTGCAGGGGTTTAAACTCACCTTCTTTATCCCACCAGCGCGAGGCGACAGCCTCAAATTTGGCGATTTCAGCATGATCAACGTTTTGAGCGACCGGCGTTTTTTCGGCATTCATGGGCGCAATAACTCCTCTATCAATAAGACCCGTGAGTATATCAGGCCAACGGGATGAATAAACCTTTGCACGGGTGTTATAGGTTTACCTGTATCAAAGCGGTTGTGTTATAATTTGCGACCTTTGAATCCGGGATACAGTAGAGGGATAGCGGTTAGATGAGCGACCTTGCGAGAGAAATTACACCGGTTAACATCGAGGAAGAGCTGAAGAGCTCCTATCTGGACTATGCGATGTCGGTCATTGTTGGCCGTGCGCTTCCGGATGTCCGAGATGGCCTGAAACCGGTTCACCGTCGCGTACTTTACGCCATGAACGTATTGGGCAATGACTGGAATAAAGCCTACAAAAAATCTGCCCGTGTCGTTGGTGACGTAATCGGTAAGTACCATCCCCATGGTGATTCCGCAGTGTACGACACCATTGTCCGTATGGCGCAGCCGTTCTCGCTGCGTTACATGCTGGTCGATGGTCAGGGGAACTTCGGTTCCATCGATGGCGACTCCGCGGCGGCGATGCGTTATACGGAAATCCGCCTGGCGAAGATTGCCCATGAATTGATGGCCGATCTGGAAAAAGAGACGGTTGATTACGTCGATAACTACGACGGCACCGAAAAAATTCCTGATGTGATGCCTACCAAGATCCCGAACCTGCTGGTGAACGGTTCTTCGGGTATTGCCGTCGGTATGGCAACCAATATTCCGCCACATAACCTGACGGAAGTGATCAATGGTTGCCTGGCTTATATTGATAACGAAGACATCAGCATTGAAGAGCTGATGGTGCATATTCCGGGGCCGGATTTCCCGACCGCGGCAATCATTAACGGTCGCCGTGGCATCGAAGAAGCCTATCGTACCGGTCGCGGCAAGATTTATATTCGCGCGCGCGCGGAAGTGGAAACCGACGCGAAAAGCGGCCGCGAAACTATCATCGTGCATGAAATTCCGTATCAGGTGAACAAAGCGCGCCTGATCGAGAAAATTGCCGAGCTGGTGAAAGATAAACGCGTTGAAGGCATCAGCGCGCTGCGTGACGAGTCCGATAAAGACGGTATGCGCATCGTTATCGAAATCAAACGTGACGCCGTGGGTGAAGTGGTGCTGAACAACCTCTACTCCCAGACGCAATTGCAGGTTTCCTTCGGTATCAACATGGTGGCGTTGCACCATGGTCAACCGAAGATCATGGCGCTGAAAGAAATTCTGGCCGCGTTTGTGCGCCACCGCCGTGAAGTCGTGACGCGTCGTACCATTTTCGAACTGCGTAAAGCCCGTGACCGTGCGCATATCCTTGAAGCGCTGGCCGTGGCGCTGGCGAACATCGATCCGATCATTGAACTGATACGCCGCGCGCCGACGCCTGCTGAAGCAAAAGCGGGCCTGATCGCGCAGCCGTGGGATCTGGGCAATGTCTCTGCCATGCTGGAACGTGCGGGCGATGACGCGGCGCGTCCGGAGTGGCTGGAGCCGGAGTTCGGTATTCGCGATGGTAAATACTATCTGACCGAACAGCAGGCACAGGCGATTCTGGATCTGCGTTTGCAGAAACTGACCGGCCTTGAGCATGAAAAACTGCTCGACGAATATAAAGAGCTGCTGGAACAGATTGCCGAGCTGCTGCATATCCTTGGCAGCGCTGAACGCCTGATGGAAGTGATCCGCGAAGAGCTTGAGCTGGTTCGCGAACAGTTTGGCGACGAGCGTCGCACCGAAATTACCGCTAACACTGCTGATATCAACATCGAAGACCTGATCAATCAGGAAGATGTTGTGGTCACGTTGTCGCACCAGGGCTATGTGAAGTATCAACCGCTGACCGACTACGAAGCCCAGCGTCGTGGTGGTAAAGGTAAATCGGCTGCACGTATTAAAGAAGAAGACTTTATTGACCGCCTGCTGGTGGCCAATACCCATGACACCATCCTCTGCTTCTCCAGCCGTGGACGTCTGTACTGGATGAAGGTCTATCAGTTGCCGGAAGCGAGCCGTGGCGCGCGTGGTCGCCCGATCGTCAACCTGCTGCCGCTGGAGCCGAACGAGCGTATCACCGCCATCCTGCCGGTGCGTGAATACGAAGAGGGCGTGAACGTCTTTATGGCGACCGCCAGCGGTACCGTGAAGAAAACCGCGCTTACCGAATTCAGCCGTCCGCGTTCTGCCGGTATCATTGCCGTCAATCTGAACGAAGGCGATGAGCTGATTGGCGTTGATCTGACGTCAGGTAGCGATGAAGTGATGCTCTTCTCTGCGGCGGGCAAAGTGGTGCGCTTTAAAGAAGGTGCTGTGCGTGCAATGGGTCGTACTGCGACCGGTGTTCGTGGCATCAAACTTGCGGAAAAAGACAGCGTTGTCTCGCTGATCGTACCGCGTGGCGAAGGCGCAATCCTGACGGTAACGCAGAACGGTTATGGTAAACGTACGGCGGAAACCGAGTACCCGACCAAATCGCGCGGTACTCAGGGCGTTATCTCCATCAAAGTCACCGAGCGTAATGGCGCAGTGGTCGGCGCGGTGCAGGTTGATGATTGCGACCAGATCATGATGATCACCGATGCCGGTACGCTGGTGCGTACACGCGTCTCGGAAATCAGCGTGGTAGGGCGTAACACCCAGGGCGTTATTCTGATCCGCACCGCGGAAGATGAAAACGTAGTCGGTCTGCAGCGTGTTGCTGAGCCGGTAGATGATGAAGAGTTAGACTCCATCGACGGTAGCGTAGCGGAAGGCGATGATGATATCGCGCCGGAAGTTGACACCGATACCGACGATGACGCGGCGGACGACGACGCCGAGTAATGCGTTATAAGGGCCGGTTTCCGGCCCTTTTTCATTGCCGTTGCGGCCTTTGCGATTTATCGCTACCTTAATCACACTCTTTTTTAACTTCCTTGTGGCGGAGTTTCCCCAGGTTGAAATACCTCGTCTCGTTTCGCAGTACCCTGAAAGTCTCCCGCTATCTGTTCAGGGCGCTGGCGCTATTGCTTTGGCTGTTGATTGCCTTTTTTTCTGTCTTTTATATTGTTAACGCCTTGCATGACAAAGAGTCGGAAATTCGCCAGGAATTTAACCTCAGTTCCGATCAGGCGCAGCGTTACATCCAGCGCACGTCTGACGTGATGAAAGAGCTGAAGTACATCGCTGAAAACCGTCTGACGGCAGAAAACGGTATTCTGACCTCGCGCAACCGCGACGACAAAACCGAAGTCCCGACATTTTTACCGCTGTTCCCGGATTCTGACTGCTCCGCCATGGGCAGCTCCTGGCGCGGCTCGCTGGAGTCGCTGGCGTGGTTTATGCGCTACTGGCGCGACAATTTCTCCGCCGCTTACGATCTCAACCGCGTGTTTTTGATCGGCAGCGACAATCTCTGTATGGCCGACTTCGGCCTGCGCGATCTCCCCGTTGAACGCGACGACACGCTGAAAAGCCTGCATGAGCGCATCGTTAAATACCGTAACGCCCCGCAGGATGAGCGCAGCAACAACGTCTACTGGATGAGCCAGGGGCCGCGTCCGGGGATCGGTTACTTCTATGCGCTGACGCCGGTTTACCTCGGCAACCGCCTGCAAGCGCTGCTGGGCACGGAACAGTCCATTCGCATGGAGAACTTTTTCACGCCGGGTAGCCTGCCGATGGGCGTGACCATTCTGGATGACAACGGCCATGCGCTGATTTCCCTTACCGGCCAGGATAGCGGCATTGTTGTCGATCCGCGCTGGATGCAGGAACGTTCATGGTTTGGTTATACCTCGGGTTTTCGCGAACTGATCCTGAAAAAGAGCCTGCCACCGTCATCGCTGAGCGTGGTTTACTCCGTACCGGTCGATATGGTGCTGGAGCGCATTCGCATGCTGATCCTCAACGCCGTATTGCTGAATGTGCTGGTCGGTGTGGCGCTGTTTACGCTTGCGCGCATGTATGAGCGGCGGATGTTTATTCCGGCGGAAAATGATGCCCAGCGACTGGAAGAGCATGAGCAGTTCAACCGCAAAATCGTCGCCTCCGCGCCGGTGGGGATCTGCATTTTACGTACTCAGGACGGGACGAACATCCTGAGTAACGAGCTGGCGCACAACTATCTGAACATGCTGACGCATGAAGACAGGCAGCGGCTTACGCAAATTATCTGTGGTCAGCAGGTCAATTTCGTTGATGTGCTGACCAGCAATAATACCAATCTGCAAATTAGCTTTGTTCATTCACGTTATCGCAATGAAAACGTGGCGATTTGCGTGCTGGTGGATGTTTCCGCCCGCGTGAAAATGGAAGAGTCGTTGCAGGAGATGGCGCAAGCGGCGGAGCAGGCGAGCCAGTCGAAATCGATGTTCCTTGCGACAGTCAGCCATGAGTTGCGCACGCCGCTGTACGGTATTATCGGTAACCTCGATCTGCTGCAAACGAAAGAGCTGCCGAAAGGGGTCGACAGGCTGGTCACCGCGATGAACAACTCATCGAGTCTGTTGCTGAAAATTATCAGCGATATTCTCGATTTCTCGAAAATTGAATCGGAACAGTTGAAAATCGAGCCGCGCGAGTTTTCCCCGCGCGAAGTGATGAGCCATATCACCGCCAACTATTTACCGCTGGTAGTGCGCAAACAGCTGGGGCTGTACTGCTTTATTGAACCGGATGTGCCGATGGTGCTGAATGGCGATCCGATGCGTTTACAGCAGGTGATTTCCAACCTGCTCAGCAACGCGATTAAGTTTACTGATATCGGTTGTATCGTGTTGCATGTGCATCGCGATGCGGATTATCTCAGCATTCGCGTACGTGATACCGGCGTGGGAATTCCGGGTAAAGAAGTGGTGCGTCTGTTCGATCCCTTCTTCCAGGTGGGAACCGGCGTACAGCGTAACTTCCAGGGCACCGGGCTGGGGCTGGCGATTTGTGAAAAATTGATCAGCATGATGGATGGCGATATTTCCGTTGATACCGAGCCAGGCATGGGGAGTCAGTTCACCATCCGTATCCCGCTTTACAGTGCGGTGGCACCGGTTCGCGCCGATGTCGATGGCCTGGCGGATACGTGCTGCTGGCTGGCGGTGCGTAATGCCTGGCTGTCGGGTTATCTGCAGACATTACTGCAATGGAACGGTATTCAGGTTAAGCAGTACGACGGACGCGCGCTGGGCAACCAGGATACGTTAATCACCGATGATGAACTCTCCTCGTCGTGGACCGGACGCGCGGCCATTATTTTCTGCCGTCGCCATATCGGTATTCCCGTTGAGCGAGCCCCGGGCGAATGGTTGCACAGCGTGGCGTCGCCACACGACCTGCTGACGCTGCTTGGGCGCATTTACCGCGTTCAGGTTATCGAGCCGCAGGCGAGCAACGCGCTTCCTGCCGAGACCCGGGAAGCGGTGCGTAACGATGACATGATGATCCTGGTAGTAGATGATCATCCGATTAACCGACGCCTGCTGGCCGATCAGCTGGGATCGCTGGGATATCAGTGTAAAACGGCCAATGATGGCGTGGATGCGCTGAATGTTCTGAGCAAAAACCCTATCGATATTGTGCTCAGCGACGTCAACATGCCGAATATGGACGGTTACCGCCTGACACAGCGTATTCGTCAGTTAGGGCTGACGCTGCCGGTGATTGGTGTGACGGCTAACGCGCTGGCAGAAGAGAAGCAACGCTGTCTGGAATCGGGTATGGACAGCTGTCTGTCGAAGCCGGTAACGCTGGATATTCTCAAGCAAACGCTGGCGGCGTATGCCGCGCGGGTACGCAACAGCCGGGTATAAAAAAGAACCCCGGCGGGTGCCGGGGTTGCAGGATTACTCTTTTTCTGTCTGCGTCAGGGTGACGGAGGAGAGATAGTTCAGCAGTGCGATATCGTTATCGACACCCAGTTTCATCATTGCTGATTTTTTCTGGCTACTGATGGTTTTGATACTGCGGTTCAGCTTCTTGGCGATTTCCGTTACCAGGAAACCTTCGGCAAACAGGCGCAGCACTTCGCTCTCTTTCGGTGACAGGCGTTTGTCGCCGTAACCGCCAGCGCTGATTTTTTCCAGCAGGCGCGAAACGCTTTCCGGCGTGAATTTCTTCCCTTTTTGCAGTGCCGCCAGCGCTTTTGGCAGGTCTGTCGGCGCGCCTTGTTTCAGCACGATACCTTCAATATCCAGATCCAGCACTGCGCTCAGGATGGCCGGGTTATTGTTCATGGTAAGCACAATAATCGACAGCGTCGGGAAGTGACGTTTAATGTATTTGATAAGCGTGATGCCATCGCCGTATTTATCGCCCGGCATTGACAGGTCGGTTATCAATACGTTTGCCTCAAGTTTCGGCAGGTTGTTAATCAGCGCTGTAGAGTCTTCAAATTCACCGACAACGTTTACCCATTCGATTTGTTCGAGTGACTTGCGAATACCGAACAGTACAATCGGATGGTCATCGGCAATAATTACGTTCATATTGTTCATGTATTAGGCTACCTTGCTACAGCAAGCTCTTGACGTAAGCGTCAATGTCGCTGATGTAATTTTCTATGCCTGGAACATCGCTCTCGCGAATTAATTGCTCCAGCGTTTCGCACAACTGCTTACCAGGTACCAGATTAAGCATGGCAAACACGCCTTTCAGGCGGTGTGCCGTCTGCGCCAGCGCCGCGAAATCGCGCAACGCCGACTCAGTATACAACCTCTTAACATCATCGGGTACTGTGTCAACAAACAGCGCGTAATAGCCGCTGGCGTGGAGCTCGGCGTTTTCGTCACCCCCCAAAGGCGACTCCGGTACATCCTCCTGCGCCAGTTGCTCTTCAATGAGTTGCAATATTGCTCCCTGCATTGCATTGCTCATATTAAAGTTCACGCGCAATTGGCCTGGGCCAATTTTCCGCACGCCTGCCTCATCATCGCTTAAAAGCAAGCCTGAGGCAGTAAGATTAGACGGATTATCTGTCAAAAAGAGATCATATTCTTGACTTGATAACCGCTCATCCGGGGAAATACAGCTTGCCCCCCAGTTTTCCAGCTGGCGAACCACAATATTACGGATTTCGTTAGAGGTAATATCAATCATCGCCACCACGTCATCGAGTAATTTTTCTTCGCTCTCAGCCTGTTGCGGACGAGCCGCCATCTTCACATGCAGCGAGTAGCGGGTGCCCAGATCCTCACGCGCTTTAATATTCAGATGCCCGCCAAGCTTACGCGCCAGCTGATCGCACAGCCAGAAGGTGAGGGCGTTCGCTTTTCCGTACTGGTCACCCTGCGTATCGTTAAGGAACGGGAAATGCAGATTATCGATTTCACTGGCGTTCACACCCACGCCGGTATCGAGAATCCGGAAGGTCAGGCGGTCTTCCGCCGATTCGTCCACATTCACTTCAAGCGTGATTTTGCCCATCTGCGTGGTCGTGACCGCGTACTGGATGAGCAGCAACAGGATCCGACGCAGTGCGTCGCGGTCGCCGTGACGCTCTTCATTGGCCGGAAGCGGGTTATTAATTAAGAGTTGCAGACCCTTACGTTTGATAACCGGCAGGACTTCCGGCACCACTTCATCAATCAAATCCTGAATCGAGAACAGTGTAGACGAGCCTTTCCAGCTGTCGCTCTCCAGCATATGTGCCAGCTGGATTTCATCGACCAGTTGTACCAGTCTGTCGGCGTGATCCGCGACAAGATTGCCCTCCTGGCTCTGCAATGCTGCGGCTTCGCTGGCCAGCGATTTCACCGGCTGTTTCAGCGACTCGGCAAGATTACTCATAAAGCTGGCGCGGCCCTGCTGGTTTTTCTCATACAGCCGTTGCGCCTGCTTGAGCTTTTTATTAACCAGCACTTCTCTGTCCTGGTCGCGAATAATAAAGATCTGCGTACGCGAAGCGACCTGGCTGCGGAACTGACGAATTTCGTACAGTTCGTTATTAATGGTGGCCTGAATCACGCCCTGATGCTGATCGGCCATCGCCGTAATATTTTGCAGATTCAGGTGCGGTAATAAGTGATCGGCGATTTTATTGCTCAGGACGGTGCGGTTCGCTTCCTGATCGTGAACCAACAGCCCCAGCGGCAACAGTGAAACGATCTCTTCATTAAAAGCACGCAGCACACGCAGTTCGTTACTTGCACCAGGCGTTGCCAGACCGTCGGCTTTACGCCCTGGCATCTGGCGAAAAGTGGTGTAACCGAACAATGCCAGCGCCAGCAGGCCGATATTCAGCAGTAACGGCAGAAGAATATTTTGCAGCGTATCCAGCAGCAGTGTCCCGAATGGCACCTGCCAGACCAGACGCAGCCCGGTGCCGTTCAACGCTGAGGAGATCTCAATGCGAGAGCTGTTAAAATTGACGGCAACGCTGTCGGTTGTTTCTTTATCCTGGCCGCGAGTGTTGGTCTGCGTGGTATCCGGATCGAGACGGAAGCTATCCAGCGTCATGCCGGGTGGGATCAGATCATTAATCGGCAAATCGAATGCGACTACCGTGGCCAGATGACCCGGCTGGTTGAATGTCGTACGCAGCGTGAAGTAATGGCCGTTTTGCCAGGCCAGATGGCGCAGAGATGAAAAGCTTTCGCGTTCATCAAGGGCATTCGCCTGCTGCAGCATTTCTGCGCGGCGGGAATCGACAATGTTACTGATCGTGGTGTCTTTGAAACCGGAAGAAAGATCCTTTAGCGGCAACGTCGACACCAGGATCATGCTGTTATCCTGGCCGTTGAGGTAGTACATCGACCATGGCACGGTTTCCGCGCCCCAGAGCGTATCGAGGTACGTTGAGATCCGCTGCGTCATCTCCAGCGTAGAACTGTCATGGGAACCAAAAATCAACGCTTCTGTTTTACGCCGTGGTTTTTCCAGGTAGTAAACATCTTGCTTTAAGCGCGTTTCTTGCAGACCTTCACCAGACGTAGCGGCAGGCGCCGCAGCAATGTTGTCGTAGATTTGCCAGGTAGCGTAGCGCCAGGTATCGATACGCTTGTGAATAGCGTGGGTGATATCGACAATCTGATAGCTTTTATCTTTTAACCAGGCGTTGACCGCACTTTGGATCATCACCCCCATTGTCACCAACAGGACGATAATCAACAAAAGAAAGTAACGGGTGATGTTGCCCGGTATCAGGGAAAATTTGCCAGGGATCATTGTGTCCGATCGACTCATTCTTGTGTGGAACCCGTTATGACAACACTGCTGTAAATACTCAGCGCTCGCTGAGACAATGTTGCTGCCATGCCGTAATAACCGCCTGTAACATGCGGCGAACGTGTAGATGTTGTGTTGCAGAGCAGTGTACAGCAGGCAGTATATCGGTTAATGAGTGAATTTCCAGACTCTCTTTCCCGTTTCAGTCTCGAAAACATGGGGATAGGCATATTGACTAAACGCAGTGGCAAATATGTACAGCCAGGAAAAATTGTACATATATTTACCGTTTGGTTGCAAAAAGAACGCGATAAATAACAAACCATTAATTTCGTGAATGCGTCAATGAGAAATATCTGGCATGGTAATTGATTAATTAATAGTCGTTACAAATCGTTATTATATCTAAATAATTATTCAAGTTGCGTAAGGAAAGGTAAAAAAAAACCGAATGCGACGCATCCGGTTATAAGAGGGGTAAACAGACATTCAGATTCGAATGACGGTAATAAATAAAGTTAATGATGATAGCGTCAGTTATTTTAGTTGCGATTGAAGATTATGGTTTTGCATTCAGTGCTATGATTTGTGTTTTGTTTATTATTTTGTTTTTAAATGATTTTTTATTAGTTTTTGATTATTTGTGCGCATTTGTTTAGCTATTTGTGCGAAAAAAAGTTCCCTCAAATTTACAAAATGAAACATCTATCATTACGTATGAAACATCTTCAAAGTTTTCGTATCATATTCTCGTTGGATTATTTTTCTATTTTAAGCACAATGATTTTGCCAGCTGATTAGAGGGTTAATCGGCAAGCAGTGGCAATAAAAATGCATATAACAGAGGGTTAATAAAATGAAAGTTAAAGTTCTGTCCCTCCTGGTACCGGCTCTGCTGGTAGCAGGCGCAGCAAATGCGGCTGAAGTTTACAACAAAGATGGCAACAAATTAGATCTGTACGGCAAAGTAGATGGTCTGCACTATTTCTCTGACGACAACGGTTCTGATGGTGATAAGAGCTATGTCCGTTTTGGCTTCAAAGGCGAAACGCAGGTTAACGATCAGGTAACCGGCTACGGCCAGTGGGAATACAACGTTCAGGCGAACAGCGAAGAAGGTGCAAGCGATCAGGCATGGACTCGTCTGGCCTTCGCCGGTATCCGCGTTGCTGATGCAGGTTCTTTCGACTACGGTCGTAACTACGGCGTTATTTACGATGTTACCTCCTGGACCGACGTTTTGCCTGAATTCGGTGGCGATACCTACGGTGCCGATAACTTCATGCAGTCCCGTGCTAACGGCGTAGCAACCTACCGTAACACCGACTTCTTCGGTCTGGTTGATGGTCTGAATTTTGCTCTGCAATACCAGGGTAAAAACGGTAGCGTGAGCGGTGAGAACACCAACGGCCGCAGCTTGCTGAACCAGAACGGCGACGGCTATGGTGCGTCTCTGACTTACGATCTGGGCGCAGGCTTCAGCGTGGGTGGTGCGATGTCCTCATCCAAACGTACTGCTGATCAGAACGCGCTCGGCAATGACGCACTGTATGGTCAGGGCGATCACGCGGAAGTGTACAGCGGCGGCCTGAAATACGACGCTAACAACATCTACCTGGCGGCACAGTACTCTCAGACCTATAACGCAACCCGCTTTGGTGATTCCAATGGTAATCCTCGCTCCGCTGCATACGGTTTTGCCAACAAAGCGCAGAACTTCGAAGTGGTTGCCCAGTACCAGTTTGACTTCGGTCTGCGTCCGTCCATCGCTTACCTGCAATCTAAAGGTAAGGACGTCAGCAACAACACCGGTACGGTTAACTTCGGTGACCAGGATATCCTGAAATACATCGATGTTGGCGCGACTTACTACTTCAACAAAAACATGTCCACCTATGTTGATTACAAAATCAACCTGCTGGACGACAACGACTTCACCAAAGCCGCTGGCATTTCCACCGACAACGTTGTTGCTCTGGGCCTGGTTTACCAGTTCTAAGTTAACAACCGTGATTATTAAGGGGCCGAAAGGCCCCTTTTTTATGTCCCGCATCGGCCAAAGCTTGCGTTTTAGTGTAGGCTTGCCGCGGGTTAACAAATAACGAGAGATAGAGATGATTTTTCTTCGTGCCGGGGTTGTCGCGGCGTTGTTGTTACTGTCCGGTTGCGACACCGGTAGCAAGGCACAGCCCACCGTGCTGGAAGGCAAAACCATGGGCACTTTCTGGCGCGTGAGCGTGGTGGATATTAGCCCGCAACAGGCGCAAAGCCTGCAACAAAAAATTCAGACACAGCTGGATGCTGACGATCATCTGATGTCGACCTGGAAGGACGACTCCGCGCTGATGCGCTTTAACCATTCGACCAGCACGGCACCGTGGCCGGTCAGCGCCGCGATGGCGGATATCGTTACTACCTCGCTGCGTGTCGGTGAGAAAACCGAAGGCGCGATGGATATCACCGTCGGGCCGCTGGTTAATTTATGGGGATTTGGCCCGGATAAACAGCCGGTAAAAACACCGGGTCAGGCACAAATTGATGCGGCGAAAGCGCGTACCGGTTTAGCGCATTTAACCGTGATCAACCGCGCCGGAGAGCAATTCCTGCAAAAAGATCTGCCGGATCTGTTTGTTGACCTTTCGACGGTAGGCGAGGGATACGCGGCGGATCACCTGGCAAGGTTAATGGAGCAGGAAGGGATCGCGCGTTATCTGGTTTCTGTTGGTGGCGCATTAGCCAGCCGGGGCATGAACGCGCAAGGCCAGCCGTGGCGCGTGGCGATCCAGAAACCGACCGATCGTGAGAATGTTGCCCAGGCGGTTGTCGATATTAACGGTCATGGCATCAGCACTTCCGGCAGCTACCGTAATTATTACGAGCTGGACGGCAAACGCATTTCACACATCATCGATCCGCGGAGCGGGCGGCCAATCCAGCATGCGCTGGTGTCGGTCACGGTTATCGCGCCCACCGCGCTGGAAGCGGATGCCTGGGACACCGGTTTAATGGTGCTCGGCACCGAACAGGCAAAAGAGGTGGTGACGCGGGAAGGGCTGGCGGTATTTATGATTATCAAAGACGGCGACGGTTTCCGCACCTGGATGTCACCGCAGTTTTCCGCATTTCTGCTCAGCGAAAAAAATTAAACCGCAAGATTGCGGGTGTCTGGAGCGGCGCATACGGGCACAGTAAGGCTAAGCTTACATAAGGAGCCTGACATGAACGACACCACATTATTAGATGAACAGCGCTGGCAAGCGGTGCTGGCCCGTAATGCGCAGGCCGATGGTCAGTTTGTTTTTGCCGTGCTGACCACCGGCATTTTTTGCCGTCCCTCTTGTACGGCGCGCCACGCCTTGCGTCAGAATGTCCGTTTTTATCCCGATGCGCCGAGCGCGCAGGACGCTGGTTTTCGCCCCTGTAAGCGCTGCCAGCCGGATAAAACCCACCCGCAGCAACAGCGGCTGGATAAAGTGACCAAAGCCTGCCGCTTACTGGAGCAGGATACGCCCATCACGCTGGAGCAGCTGGCCGCTGAAGTGGCGCTTAGCCCTTATCATTTTCACCGTTTATTTAAATCCGTTACCGGCATGACGCCAAAAGCCTGGCAACAGGCTTTTCGCGCTCGCCGCTTACGCAATACTCTTGCGGTGAGCGAAACCGTTACCGACGCTGTGCTGGCAGCGGGCTTTCCGGATAGCAGCAGTTATTACCGCCAGGCCGATGCATTGCTGGGGATGACGGCACAGCAGTTCCGTCGCGGCGGCGATGCTGCCGGCGTCTGGTATACCTTCAGCGATTGCGCACTGGGCCGCTGCCTGGTGGCGGAGAGCGAACGTGGAATTTGCGCCATTTTACTGGACGACAGTGACGAGCAGCTTCTTGCCCAGTTGCAGGCGATCTTCCCCCGCGCTCAACGTGCGCAGGCGAATGCCGCGTTCAGCTCGCGGGTGGCGCAGGTTATCAAGCGGCTCGACAACGCCGATGCCCCCTTTACGCTGCCGCTGGATCTTCGCGGCACCGCGTTCCAGTTACAAGTATGGCAAGCACTGCGCGAGATCCCCACCGGTGAGACGGTAAGTTACCGGGAACTGGCGAAAAAGCTGGGTAAACCAAACGCGGTACGAGCAGTTGCCAGCGCCTGCGGTGCGAACAAACTGGCGATTGTCATCCCTTGCCATCGCGTGGTGCGCAGCGATGGGGCGCTGTCCGGTTATCGTTGGGGGATGGCGCGCAAAGCTCAGTTGCTCCAGCGAGAACGTAACAAAGAGGAGACGTAATGCTCGATTTGTTTTCCGGAGAACAACCCTGGCAGGAGCCGCTGGCATCGGGCGCTGTCGTGCTGCGGCGCCTTGCATTAGCACCAGCCGACCAACTGTTACGCGGTATCGCACAAGTGGTCAGTCAGTCGCCGCTGCGTCATATGGTCACCCCTGGCGGTTATACCATGTCAGTGGCGATGACCAACTGTGGCAAACTCGGCTGGACCACCGATCATCGTGGTTACCTCTACGCGCCAGTCGATCCGCTAACTCAACAGCCGTGGCCGCCGATGCCTGCGGCTTTTTCTGCGCTGTGCCAGCAGGCGAGCGAGGCGGCTGGTTACCCGGATTTTCATCCGGATGCCTGTCTTATCAACCGTTATGTGCCGGGGGCGAAATTGTCGCTACATCAGGATAAGGACGAACCCGACCTGCGTGCGCCGATTGTATCTGTGTCGCTCGGTTTACCGGCCATTTTCCAGTTTGGCGGCCTCAAACGTAGCGATCCGCTGCAACGGCTGATGCTTGAACACGGCGATGTTGTCGTATGGGGCGGCGAGTCGCGGCTCTTTTACCACGGCATTGCACCGCTGAAAGGCGGCTATCATCCGGCGACCGGTGAGTGCCGCTACAACCTGACGTTTCGCCAGGCAGGCAATGGCGAATAAAAATAAGAATTATTCTTGATGTAACCCGGTAGCCGTTTAAACTGCTGGCTGATTTTGTTGACCGGGTTTTGTTATGGAACTTCTCCTTCTTGTCTGGCGTCAGTATCGCTGGCCTTTTGTCGGTGTGCTCGCGCTTACCCTCGTGAGTGCCGCGTTTGGTATCGGCCTGATTGCTTTTATTAACCAGCGGCTGATTGAAACCGTGGATATGTCGCTGACTGTTTTACCGGAATTCCTCGGCCTGTTGCTGCTACTGATGGCGGTAACGCTGGGGTCGCAACTGGCGCTGACTACGCTCGGTCACCATTTTGTCTACCGCCTGCGTAGTGAATTTATTAAGCGCATCCTCGACACGCCTGTGGAACGTATCGAACAACTGGGTAGCGCCTCTTTGCTGGCCGGGCTAACCAGTGACGTGCGTAATATCACCATCGCCTTTGTGCGCCTGCCGGAACTGGTGCAGGGCATTATCCTGACTGTTGGTTCCTGTATCTATCTGGCGATGCTCTCCGGCAAGATGCTGCTGATCACTGTGCTGTGGATGGCGCTGACCATCTGGGGCGGGTTCGTGCTGGTTTCCCGTGTGTACAAACATATGGCGAGGCTGCGTGAAACAGAAGACAAGCTGTACAACGATTTCCAGACCGTGCTGGAAGGGCGCAAAGAGCTGAACCTCAACCGCGAACGCGCGGAACACATTTTCGAACAGATGTACCTGCCGGATGCACGTGAATATCGCCATCACATTATTCGCGCCGACACGTTCCATTTAAGCGCGGTGAACTGGTCGAACATTATGATGCTGGGGGCAATCGGCCTGGTGTTCTGGATGGCAAACAGCCTCGGCTGGGCGGATACCAATGTCGCCGCAACGTATTCCCTGACCCTGCTGTTTTTGCGCACGCCGCTGCTGTCAGCAGTGGGTGCCTTGCCCACGCTGCTCAGTGCGCAGGTGGCTTTCAAAAAGCTAAAACAGTTTGCGCTGGCCCCCTATAAAGCCGGGTTTCCCCGCCCGCAGGCTTTCCCGAACTGGCAAATGCTGGAGCTGCGCAATGTCACCTTTAAATATCAGGACAACGACTTCGCGATTGGTCCCGTCAATATGACGCTCAAGCGCGGCGAGCTGGTGTTTTTGATTGGGGGGAACGGCAGCGGCAAGTCGACGCTGGCGATGCTGTTAACCGGGCTGTATCAGCCGGTTTCCGGTGAGATCCTGCTGGATGGCAAACCGATGGCGCAGGATAAACCGGAAGATTACCGCAAACTATTCTCGGCGGTCTTTACCGACGTCTGGCTGTTTGACGACCTGCTGGGGCCGGAAGGCAGGCAGGCGGATCCGGCGCTGGTGGAAAAGTGGCTTGAGCAACTGAAAATGTCGCACAAGCTGGAGCTGAACAACGGCAAGATCCTCAATCTCAAGCTGTCGAAAGGGCAGAAAAAACGTGTCGCCTTGCTGCTGGCGCTGGCGGAAGAGCGCGATATTCTGCTGCTGGATGAATGGGCGGCGGATCAGGACCCGCATTTCCGCCGCGATTTCTACCAGGTCTTACTCCCGTTAATGCAGCAGATGGGCAAA
This sequence comes from Kosakonia sp. PSU_27, assembly GCF_039409795.1. Classification (NCBI taxonomy): domain Bacteria; kingdom Pseudomonadati; phylum Pseudomonadota; class Gammaproteobacteria; order Enterobacterales; family Enterobacteriaceae; genus Kosakonia; species Kosakonia sp. PSU_27. The sequence goes on from NZ_JBCIVK010000003.1 coordinate 355,446, forward strand.
ACCATTTTTGCCATCAGCCATGACGATCACTACTTCGTGCATGCCGATCGTCTGCTGGAGATGCGCAACGGCCAGCTTACCGAGTTGGTGGGTGAAGAACGTGCGCACGCTTCCCGCGACGCAGTGGCACGCACCGCCTGACAGAGCCGCCCCTTCTGGCGAGGGGGCGTTCGCTGGTTTTTTATCCAAACGCCTGCGCTGTTTATTATTTTTTACAAAACCTGCCGCTATGCTTAAGGCTACTCTGCTCTGGCTTCGGAGCGCTTTGCCACACTCAGGGACCACCGGCCAATGTCAGTTATCAAAAAAAACAGCGTCAAACTGCGCGATGAAGAGCGTGCGCGGCTGATTTGGCTGCTCACCACCCATAAACCGCTCACCGCCGCGCTGCTTGGCGAAATCACGCTGGTCGAGCAGGTCGATAGTGCCGAGCTTGAGCACGATCTCGCCGAAGTGAAAGTGCTGGTTTCGCACCTGCCGCCACCGGATTTGGCTGACACCCTCGAAGCGCTGCCGGTGGTTGAACGTCACGCGTTATGGCGGCTCATCGATGATGATAAGCGCGGCAAAGTGCTGCTTGAAGCGTCCGAAAACGTCTGGGATGACCTGATCGATGAGATGAGCGACCGTGCGCTGCTGGATGCGCTCGAGACGCTGGATATTGATGAGCAAATCTGGCTGGTGCAGCATCTGCCGCGTAACCTCACCGGACGGCTGATGGCGACGTTGCCGCCGACAGAGCGCGCCCGCATGCGGCAGGTCATGCGTTATGGCAAAAATTGCGTCGGCGCAATTATGGCGTTTGAAGTTATCACCGTACGCTCAGAAGTCACGCTGGCGGCCGTCCAGCGCTATTTGCGACGTCTCGGTAAAATGCCGGAGAACACCGATAAACTGTTTGTTATCGGGCGTGATAACCGGCTGATGGGCGAACTTGGGCTGCAGACTATCCTGCTTAACGCCGCCGGACGGCGGGTGAGCGAGGTGATGGATGCCGATCCGGTGACCTTCTCCCCTGAAGACGAAGCGGAAAAAGTGGCGCGCACTTTTGAGCGTGATAACTTGCTCAGCGCGGCGGTAGTCGATGAAAACGGCATGCTGATGGGCCGTTTGACCATCGATGAGATCGTTGATGTGGTGTACGAAGAGACCGACAACGATATGCGCCAGATGGGGGGCTTAAGTACCGAGGAAGATGTTTTCGCGCCGGTAAGTAAAGCGGTGAAAAACCGCTGGGTATGGCTGGCAACCAACCTGTGTACCGCCTTTATCGCATCACGCGTCATTGATGGTTTTGAACACACTATCTCACAACTGGTGGCGCTGGCGTCGCTGATGCCGATTGTCGCGGGTATCGGCGGCAATACCGGTAATCAAACCATTACCATGATTGTTCGCGCGTTAGCATTGCAGAACATACAGCCGGGCAACTTTACCTTTCTTATACTGCGTGAAATGGGCGTGGCGCTGATTAACGGTCTGGTGTGGGGCGGGATTATGGGCGGTGTCACCTGGTGGCTGTATGACGATGCGGCGCTGGGCGGCGTGATGACGCTGGCAATGGTGCTGAACCTGCTGATGGCGGCGCTAATGGGGGTATTAATCCCGATGGTGATGACCCGGCTGGGGCGCGACCCGGCGGTCGGCTCCAGCGTGATGATCACCGCGATTACCGATACCGGCGGTTTCTTTATTTTTCTTGGGCTGGCGACGATTTTTTTGCTGTAGACAGGCTCCTTTCCCGCAGCGCGGCTGGCGTAATCGCCAGCGTAACCAGCCCGGCAACAACGCCGATAGCCAGATTACCGGTGCTGACGGTGGCAACCACGGTGACCAGCATTACCAGCGTTTCGATAACTGGCGCTTGCGTCAGCGCCGCGGGTTGCACACTGCTCCAGTTAAAGGTTTTGAACGCGACAATCGCCATAATTCCGGCCAGTACCACCATCGGGATTTTCGCCATCACGTCGCTTAATGCCGTTACCAGCAGTAACAGCACCAGCGCAGCAGCAAGGGTCGAGATACGCGTGCGGCCTTTGCCCATTTCCACATTGACAATGGTCTGGCCGATCATGGCGCACCCGGCAATCCCGCCGTAGAAGCCAGCCAGAATGTTCGCGATCCCAAGCCCGGTGCTTTCCCGGCTTTTATTCGATGGCGAATGTGTCAGATCGTCGACCAATTTTGCGGTCAGCAGCGACTCCATCAAGCCGACAAACGCGATGCTCAGCGCACACGGCCAGACAATGCTCAACGTATGCAGGTTCAATGGTACCAGCCATTGCGTCAGGCCAGGCAAACCGCCCTGCATTGAACCTTCATCCCCCACGGTGGGCAGCAACTGACCGCTAAAAGCGGTGAACGCGGTGAGCACCACAATCGCCACCAGCGGCGCAGGAATGCTTTTTACCCAGCGCGGGAGCCACAGCACAATCAGTATGGTCAGGGTGAACAGCGCCAGAATCAGGGGATCTTTATACCAGAAATGCGGCACCTGAGCGCAGAAAATCAATATCCCCAGCGCATTAACAAAGCCGGTCATTACAGCGTGTGGGATAAAGCGCATCAGCCGCGACATTCCGCTCAGACCGAAAATAATCTGCATCACACCCGCGAGTAAAACTGCCGGCAGGATGTATTCCACACCGTTTTGATGAACCATCGGACCGATAACCAACGCGACTGATCCCGCCGCCGCCGTGACCATTGCCGGACGCCCGCCGAGCAAAGACATGCTAAAACAAAGCACTACTGAGGCTATCAGGCTTACTTTCGGGTCAACACCTGCGATAACCGAAAATGAGATAACTTCCGGGATGAGTGCCAGCGCGGTGATTACGCCTGCCAGAACTTCACGGGTAAAACGCTGTGGTGAGCGCAGAAGATGGTTTACGCGCAGTACAGAATGGGTTGATTTTTCAGTCATAAAGATTCGCTGGTGGGATGCCAGAAAAGCAGTGACAAACGGTATCACTGCGTTCGGCAAAGCGGGGGATGATAGCAGATTTCCGGGCAGAGTGACCAGCAATAAGTGTTAAATATAATGCAAAAAATCAACTTATTAGTAACATTAATACAATGAATATTTAATGTTTAAACATTATTTAAATCTCACTTTTTAAGTGCTACGTTAGGGGTGCTAACTACTTTACCCTCAATAAATGCGAATAAAGCAGCACTAAAAGTAAGGCAATATCATCATGAAAAAAATGACTGCCAGGCTGTTTTCGATGGCTGTCGGGCTTAATGCTGTCTCAAAAGCAGCAAAAACGTCCGCATCGAAAGAGCAGGAAACAGATGTGCTTTTAATCGGTGGTGGGATCATGAGCGCCACGTTGGGAACCTGGTTGCAGGATCTCGAACCCACCTGGTCGATTACCATGGTGGAACGGCTGGATGCCCTGGCGGAAGAGAGCTCGAACGGCTGGAACAATGCCGGTACCGGGCATGCCGCCTTAATGGAACTGAATTACACCCCACGCAGCGCGGACGGCTCTGTCAGTATTAAAAAAGCGATTGAAATCAATGAAGCATTTCGTATTTCTCGCCAGTTCTGGGCGCATCAGGTGAAAACCGGCGTATTGCGCGAACCGCGTTCATTTATCAATACCGTGCCGCATATGAGCCTCGTCTGGGGCGACGACAACGTGAACTTCCTGCGCGCGCGCTACAAAGCGCTGCAGCAATGTTCCCTGTTCCGCGGTATGCGCTATTCCGAAGATGCCGAACAGATCAAACAGTGGGCGCCGCTGGTGATGGAAGGGCGTGATGCCGGGCAAAAAATTGCCGCCACGCGTACCGAAATCGGCACCGATGTGAACTTTGGCGAACTGACGCGCCAGATGATTGGTTCGTTGCAGAAAAAAGAGAACTTCGCTTTGCAACTGGGCACTGAAGTGCGCGGCCTCAAACGCAATGCCGACAATAGCTGGAATGTGACGTTGCATAACCTGCAAACTGGCGCGGAGCAGATCATCAAGGCGAAGTTTATTTTTATTGGCGCCGGTGGTGCAGCGCTGAAGCTGTTGCAGGCATCCGGTATTCCGGAAGCGGCAGACTATGCGGGCTTTCCGGTTGGCGGGCAGTTCCTCGTGGCGGAAAACCCGGCAGTGGTCAATCACCATCTGGCGAAAGTCTACGGCCAGGCCACCGTGGGCGCGCCGCCCATGTCGGTACCGCATATTGATACGCGCATTATCGATGGCAAACGCGTGCTGCTGTTTGGACCATTCGCTACGTTTTCGACGCGTTTTCTGAAAAATGGTTCTCTGTGGGATCTGCTGCGTTCGACTAACTCGTCGAACATTCTGCCGATGCTGACCGTGGGGATGACCAACTTCAGCCTGGTGAAATATCTGGTTAACCAGGTGCTGCAAAATGAGGACGACCGCTTCGATGCGCTGCGCGAGTACTATCCGCTGGCGCAGAAAGAGGACTGGCGTTTGTGGCAGGCGGGTCAGCGCGTGCAGATTATTAAGCGCGAGCCGGGCAAGGGCGGCGTGTTGCGCCTCGGAACCGAAGTCGTGAGCGATAAAGAGGGTACCATTGCCGCGCTGCTTGGCGCGTCACCGGGCGCCTCGACCGCAGCGCCAATCATGCTGGAGTTGATGGAGAAAGTGTTCGCTGAGCGTTTCGCTTCTGATGCCTGGCAGGCAAAACTGAAAGAGATCATTCCTTCTTTCGGTACCGAGCTGAATGGCAATATTGAAGCCGCAGACCAGGAATTGCGCTACACCAGCGAGATCCTCGGCCTGAAATGCGACGAGTCGCTGGTAGCAGATATCACGCCACCGGTGCAAAAACCGACAACACAGCCGCACAACGACGGCGAGCAGATTGCGGATATCGCGCTGTAATCGTTTTTTACTGCAACATAAAAACCGTGACGAATGCGTTACGGTTTTTATTACACTCCCCCGCTGCTGGATTAGTGAATTTTGGTTGGCCGCAGTATCGCCAACGATGGGGGAGGGCATTTATCTCGGGCTGTTTGTTCTCTTGCGCATAGCGCAAACATGACAAAATCAACCGCAATGGATTGGTTTTTTATGGGGTTTTGGGGCGGCACGAGAGGATTAAATATATTAATACAACATTATGATTTATATAATTTCATCAAAGCTGTGAGCCTCTCCATTGACAGACTTTTTACTGGAAATCCATTTCATATAACAGCTTTCATCACGTATACCGCATCCGGTAAGTCATTTACGTAGACGTGATCTCGTTTGAATGTCACACGAACGGTTCTGCGACCCCGTTACTTTGCGGGCTGCGTCCTGGCGTTGCTCACACTAAAAACCCCCAGGGAACTGGCGAACGTGCGTGTTGCATCGGCCTGGTGGCAACCGCCCTTATCGGGCAGTTATTCAACATGATGCGGAGCCTTCAGCACGTTACCTAACCTCTTTTCCAGACTTTCTGTATTGATGAAGTGCGCGATTTAAACGGCGGCTACGGCAAAACCTTTATAATTATCGTCTGCACAATAGCACCTCATTATCAGCTGCTTCACATAATTGCTACATTTACAATGACGTGCAAAGAAATGTTTAAAAAAACAGCACTTATACTTTTCACGAATGCTTTATAATTTTCAAAAAGCACTTTAAAACCTTCAAATAAACGTACTAAAACTTCAAAAAGCGTTTTAAAACCTTCAAATAAACACACTGAAACTTCAAAAAGCGCTTTAAAACCTTCAAGTAAACGCATTAAAACTTCAAAAAGTGCTTTAAAAACTTCAAATAAGTGCATTAAAGCTTCAAAAAGGGTTTTAAAAACTTCAAAAAAAATTTAAAAGTTTCAAAAAAGCGCTTTAAATTTTTAAAGATGCTTTTGATTTTTTATTGATTAAAAGATCCTGGGGTAATGCGATATATTTCATCCTGTTCAGAAATGAACGATTTGCAAATAATTGAAGCACTATTACACAAGGGAATTAAAATGTTTAAAGCAACAGTATTAGAATCCAAAGAAAGTAAAGCAGTTGTGGGCGGAATGGTTGGCCCATACGGTGAGTGTTATTTTGTTGATAACCGTCCTAACGGCGTGTATGGCTGGTTCCGTCGTGAATCAGGTAAAAATGGTTTGGAAAAACGTTGTGACGAGAAGTAATTCACAATATTAATTAAGCAGTAAAATTAAAACAAAGGCCAGTTTCTGGCCTTTTATAATGGTCATCAGTGTGAAGATAAAACCTTTTTTTCTGACTTTATTAGTAGCTATAGTTCCTGCTGTATATGCGGTTAATAGCGTATTTCTTTCGGAAAGTGACGTTACTGAAAATACGAAGAAAGAAAGTTCTCACGTCACCTACTCTGATATCGACCGACTGATTACCACGACCGGCGTTCTAAAACCTAACGAGCAAGTTAGTGTCGGGGCGCAGGTTAATGGACGGCTCAATAAGCTGCATGTGAAGGAAGGTGATGCAGTTAAAAAAGGCCAGTTGCTGGCTGAGATCGATCCGACGCTTGCACAAAATGATGTCGATAGTTCTAAATCTGAGCTGGATAATGCATTAGCGCAAAAAAAGATCACGTTACTGTCGCTTAAACAGTCTAAGAGCGATTATAACCGACAAAAGAAAATGTCACTGGATGACGCCACAACGCTGAGCGACCTCGAGACGGCGAAAACAAAATATGAAAGTGATAAAGAACAGCTAGATATAAATGAAATTCAAATAGCTCAGGCCAGAGTTAAGTTAAACACTGCTCAGGCAAACTTAGCGTACACGCGTATTACGTCGCCCATTGATGGCGTCGTCCTGGGTATATTAACCCAGGAAGGGCAGACTATTGTTTCATCACAGAGTGCGCCGACAATTCTGGTGGTGGCTAATCTGGATATCATGACTGTAAATATCAAAATATCAGAAATGGATATTTTGAAAACCAGGGTTGGTATGCCTTTATGGTTTACTGTCACGGCTTCTCCTGACACCCGTTATAAAGGGATGCTAAACAGGATACAGCAAATACCAGAAGAAATGCTTTACGATATGAAGAGCAGTTCAGGTGATTCTGCCGGGAGTAAGAAAACAGCTACCTATTACAATGGAAGTTTTGATGTAGTAAATGATAAGCATGTTTTAAAGCCAGCTATGTCGGTACAGGTTTATTTAGTTGTTGAAGAGAAAAAAAACGTTAAAGCCGTTCCGACAAACTACCTGGGTGAAATGGTTAGCAAAGACCATTATATCGTCAATGTACTTCACGACAATAAAATAGAAAAAAGACGCGTGCAAACCGGGATTAAGAACGCAAAAATTACTGAGATCGTTAAAGGATTAGAAATAGGCGATATTATAATAAAGGGTGGCGACTAAATGAGCCGCACCGATGAATATATTATTTTATCAGACGTTTATAAACGATATGATAGTGGCGGCGAAATCGTTTCTGCACTGAAAGGCGTATCGCTAACCATTAAAAAAGGCGAGTTTATCGCTATCGTCGGGCCATCAGGCTCGGGTAAAACCACGCTGATGAATACCATTGGCTGCTTAGATGATATTAGCGCTGGGCTGATGTCATTCTACGGCATTGACGTATCGGTGTTAACTGCCGACTCAGTTGCTGAGTTACGAAATAAATATATTGGTTTCGTATTCCAGAAATACAATCTTTTGCCTTACTTAACCGCGAAAGAGAATGTCGCTTTACCCGCACAATACACCTCAAAAAACTATAAAAATAGAAATGAACGTGCGGAAAAAATACTTGAGTCGGTCGGCTTAAGCGATCGCGTTGATTTTAACCCAAACCAACTTTCTGGTGGACAGCAGCAGCGCGTCAGCATTGCCAGAGCGCTAATGAATGATGCCGACATTATTCTGGCAGATGAGCCGACGGGTGCTCTGGATAGTGTGACGGGTTGCCAGGTTATGGACATATTCAAGACGCTTAACCGAAAGGGCAAAACGATTATCCTTGTTACGCATGATAGCAATATTGCGTCACAGGCCGACCGAATCATACACATGAATGATGGCCGGATCGTGAAAGACGAAAGCAGCGTATCAACCTGTGACCTCCAGGCAGCATGCACCAGGGGACTTGAAAAGGATCCGCTTGGCATGATGTTTGGGATAGTTGAAGCATTCAGAACTGCGTTTAGAGCACTGAACGGCCACCGGATACGAGCGTTTCTGTCAATGCTGGGTGTCATTATTGGGGTTTTTGCAGTGCTTATGTCTATTGCCATAAGCGAAGGCGCACACCATCGTGTTATGAAAGAAATGAATTTATTAGCCACCAACACCATTGAAATCAGGCCCGGCACCAGCTGGAAGTCAATGCCAGATCCCGGCAATAAGCTTCTTGAAAAAGATGATGTTGATATGCTTACCGAGCTATTACCGGAAAGTAAAATTTCACCGGTGATAACATCAACAGCGACGATAAATAGCGGTGATAGTGATATTGACGCTGCGCTTACCGGTATCAGTAAGGAATACTTCGATGCCGATAAAGTGTTAGCTGGCCATTTGTTTGAAACTGACAATATAACCGCCAGTGATGCTGTTGCCGTTATTGACTCAAGGCTTGCAGAAACCGCATTCGGTTCCTCGAATGAAGCAGTAGGAAAATATTTGCAGATTTCCGGCTACCCATTTGAGGTGGTCGGGGTGATCAAAGATATCTCGACGGCATCGGAAAAGACGACATTAAAAGCCTGGATACCCTGGACCTCGTACATAAACCGGATTACGGGTCTTATACCTTTTGAAGCCATCCAGGTTCGGGCCAAAGATCCGGCTCAGGTTGAGCTTATAAGAGAGAAAATAGAGCAAGCGCTCACGTTTTCACATGGTAAAAAGGACTTCTTTACCGTCACGAATGAGTCCGTGGCAGAAATGATCGAGAATGTTTCTACCTCAATGAAACTGCTCACGGTAGCTATTTCAACCATCTCGCTGTTGGTTGGTGGAGTGGGCGTTATGAACATTATGTTTGTTTCAGTGACAGAGCGCATTCATGAAATTGGCATTCGTCTTTCTGTCGGCGCGAGTCCTGCTGATATTAAGAGGCAATTTTTAATCGAGTCTGTATTTATCTGTTTTTTAGGGGGAGCCGTCGGCGTGGCTTTAACGAGTTTAGCCAGAATTATATTCCCTCTAGTGACGAACCAATTTGACATGGTTTTGACAATAACACCGGTTGTTATTGCCTGTGCGTTTTCATGTTTCATCGGCATCGTATTCGGTTACGTTCCGGCGAAGAAAGCATCATCTTATACGCCTGCTAAAGCATTAGGTTACAAATGAAGTTCAGACAAACATCATTATTTTTGCTTTGCTTATTATGCACAGGTTGCGGCAGCATGTTGAAAACTGAATATCATACGCCAGAGATAAAATTTCCAACCGCGGGGCAAAGCGAGAAAACAGGTTATAAAAATGCTGTCACCAATGAAGCATGGTGGAGTGTATTCAATGACCCCCTGTTATCATCGATCATTAATGATACGCTGAGAAATAACAACGATTTGCATGCGGCTGCGTTGAATCTGTTAAAAAGCAAGCTGGATTCTGGCGAAATAAATACGAATCTTTTTCCTGATTTTAATATGTCCGCGAGTGCAAGTAATAACCGCACTTTATTGCAGGGTACTCCTTCAACAGAGAGTTACAGCTCTTCTTTGTCAATGAGCTATGAGCTTGATTTATGGGGTAAGTTAGCGAGGACGAGAGAGCAGGGTAAATGGAACATTGATGCCAGTGAACAAGATTTGCAAAACACTGTGTTGGTTATCATTGATTCAATTGCCAAAAGTTACTGGAATATTGCTAAATTCAATGAACAAATTGAGTTTTACAAACAACGGCTTGAGATCGCCAGGTCTACATATCTGGTCGTTAATGCTAAATATAAAAGCGGAGCAGGCGCGAGATCTGATGTCTTATTAGCAAAGCAAGCTATTTATTCAAGCGAGTTACAACTGCGGAATGTTATTAGCCAAAGGGAAAATGAGCGTAACGCCATGGCCATTGTCTATAACAAAAACAGTATTGATCGTCCGAAAGAAAAAAAAGGACTTGGTGAATACCAGGATATCAAACTGCCGTTGTTTAAACCGGTGGACATAATATCGCTGCGCCCGGATATACGCGCCGCAGAATCCAGAATAAAAATAGCAATTACCGGTTATGATCTGGCTAAGATTAACTTCTTTCCCTCTATCTCACTGGGCGCGACGATCGGGGCGGGGAGCACCATTTTCACACAATGGTTTAGCGAGCAAACCTTATTACAATCTATCTCGGCCGCTTTCCCACCGCTTCAGTGGAGAAAGTTGAGTTTTGAATTAGAAAAAGAAAAGATTGCTGTCGCGTTATCAGTTAATGACTTCAGAAAAGTCGTGCTCAATGCATTATCTGAAGTAGAGAACGCTTTAGAAGCCAGAAAAAAAGCTGAATATGGTCTTGAGATGCAAAAAAAGACACTCTCAATTTCTCAGAATCTGATGCGAATAAATACAGTTAAGTACAGGTCTGGTTATATATCGCTTCAGACCTTACTGGACTCTCAGGATAATGTTCTTAACCAGAAAATTTCATACGCCGATTGTCAGTATGATTATCTAACTTCTACGATGAAGTTTTTATTATCAATCGGTGGTGGTGAATTTAACAGCAAGGTAAAAAGTTAAAATGGAACATAGACGCGTTGTTATCACCGGCTACGGTGCGATTACGCCGTTGGGAAGCTCAGCGGAAGAAAGCTGGAAATCTATTATGGATTACCAAACAGGCTATCAGTACGTTGATAAAACGGATGCGAGTATTAACTCGAAATTTTATGGCTTGATTGCGCATGAACCTAAGTTAACGGGGGTTCCTGCTTCTATTCGACGGAAATTACCTCGTTTTGCACGGCTTGGTCTTGCGGCTGCGCAGGAAGCTGTTGCAATGGCATTTAACCAGTCTCTACCTGCCGATATCTACGACCCCCTGAAATGCGGCACGATTGTCGGCACCGGCTGGGGGGGAATTGATGACGCCTACCATAATTATGATGATTATAAACTTGTTGGTGTTGGCTCGCCGTTTAGCTGCTTTCATGCAATGCCAAGCGTCGCAACTGCCGCCTGCAGCATCATGTGGGGATTGAGGGGGTATCAAAATACCCCGATAGCAGCATGCGCCACGGGGAGCATGGCTATTGGCGAGGCTTATGAATTAATTAAAAATGGGCACATGACCATGATGCTTGCCGGTGGAAGTGAATCACTGACATCAAATGCATCGGTGTGGATGATTGATGTGCTTCAGGCGTTAACGCATGAACAACATGATATCCAAAAAGCCTCTTGCCCATTCAGTCTTGACCGCTCGGGGTTCGTTTTATCTGAAGGCGCGGCTATCCTGTGTCTGGAGGAGCGCGAATCAGCGCTGGCAAGAGGGGCGACCATACTCGGTGAAATTAAAGGATACGGGAATTTTTCCGATGGAGTTGATTTTACCGCTCCTGCACAGGATAAGCTTTCACGCGTTTCTACTATCAAGAAAGCGTTAGCTGATTCGGGGCTAAGCGCTAATGAAATTGGTTATATAAATGCGCATGGAACATCAACCATGCTCAACGATCTCAATGAAACACAGTCTATTAAAGATGTCTTCGGGCGGTATGCATATGAGATCCCCGTTTCGAGTACAAAATCATACAGCGGGCATCTGATTGCTGCAGCAGGTAGCTTCGAAAGCATTGTCTGTCTGAAGGTGCTGGAAAACAATATCCTGCCGGCAACACGTAATCTGAACCGCCCCGATCCAGAATGTGATCTTGATTTCATTCCAAACCAGCATCGTCAGACTGTTGTAGATAATGTACTGAATCTCAGTTTTGGGTTCGGGGGGACAAATGCTGCTCTGGTCATAGGTCGCTCGTTATGACAGACATGACATATGATGGCTTTCACGCAAAGCGTTGGGCCCATTTTTCTGGTGATTACAACCCGATACACTTTGATCTACTTGCTGTCGCTAAACTGAATCAAACAGCATTGGTTGCGCATGGCATGCGTGTACTGGCAGATGTACAAAATGAGCTGATTAATCATTCCGGTATTTTTAGCGCAACATATTCTTCTCCGGTAAAGTTTTCAGCAAAATTTGAAAAACCGGTATCGTGTGGCACGATGTACTCTTTACGCCATAATGATGGAGAAACAAAGACAACCTTCAAATTGATTGATTCCTCAACCGGTATCACACATATTCGCGGCACTATTTCTCAGGCAAATTATCCAACCATCAACGATGTTATTGCTGAAAGGGTTTTGTCGAAGGAATATCAGGATGAGGTTGTTGCACTGTGGCCTGCTGACATAGAAAAAAATTATGCCGTTTTTTTGTCCTCAGTAATGTTCAGAGAACTATTCAGGACTAAGGATTTATTTCCTGCCGACTTTTTAAATAAATGTACTCCCGTGCATTCGCTATCAGCGCTGTTGTCGCAGGAACACGTATTACAAACGCATTATGATTTCTATTGCCATTCTTCCTTGTTTTACAGAGGGGGGCAAAAAATAGAAGATTTGTGTCTCTCTATTGCAAGGCCATTGATAACCGGTGATGCAGATTACGGCTGGTTAATTCAAGTTCAGGTGGCGGCAAAAGAAAAACAAAATACACTCATGCAAATGTCGGCAACACTGAAAGTTGCCATTAACTCACAGGGGAAATGAATATGTACACAGAGCTTTATAACGCTATTGCAAGCACTATTGCCGATGCAAAAGATCTTCCTTTAGAAGAGATAAACGAGCAAACGACTATTTCAGAATTAGGTTTAGATAGCCTGGACTATGTAGAACTGATGGTAATGGTTAAAAAGCAATTTAATATAACTATAAATTTCGACGCAGCAATGAAATCAACTGACATTACTCTTAAAGAGTTTTGTACATCCGTTTTATCAGCTTAGCATTTCAGGTGATTAATAATGAGTGACTCATGGATCCTTGTTACAGGTGGAAATCGCGGGATTGGTTCAGCCATTGTCACTGAATTACGTAGTGACAATAATATTGTATTCACTTCACGGTCGACAAAATCCAGCCCGGATGAAAATAATCAGTCCAGTAAGACCTTCATTGAGCATGTGGTTTGCGATAACTGTGATGTTGTGCAGGTGGAAACGGTCGCGAAGGATTTGTTAAATCGATATGGGCCGCCTAAAGCCGTCATACATAATGCCGGGGTCACTCAGGATGAACTGCATATTCGTCAATCGATTGAGCAATGGCGGAATGTGATTGATACAAACCTCAACGCCATTTTTTATTGGAATAAGTATCTCCTGCCTGAAATGATGGCGAATGGCGATGGTGTCATTTTGCTTGTGAGTTCGGTAACGGGAATAAAAGGCAATATTGGTCAAACGGCTTATGGTGCAAGCAAAGCGGCTCATTTTGGGCTGGCCCGGTCACTGGCACTTGAAGTTGCTCGATTTGGTATTCGCGTTAACTGCCTGGCTCCGGGGGTCATAGACAGTGATATGACGCACAACTTATCGCCAGATGCCTTGAAAAAATTACGTTCACAAATCCCGCTGCGCCGGTTTGGCTCTGTGGAAGAGGTGGCAAAGGTTGCACGATTTATGATTAGTGAATCTTGTCAATATATGACAGGCCAAACAATTGTGCTTGATGGCGGAATGACCGCTTAACATTCAGGTATAATTCACAAATACAGACCAGTTGAGAGCGCGATGCCAGGCTTTGAATTTCTTAGTTTGTTATTGTCAGGTTATGTTCGTGTTTATTACAAGAAAATAACCATTTTTAGAACAATAAAAAGTAAGCTGATAGCTTTATTTTTTAAATATATAGATTACCGATTTTTACTCTATATTTCTGAAAAATATTGTTTTCTATTTGGTAAGAGTTATGGCCTGAATAATAGTTTCAGGCAAACGCATTACAACGTTCTTGGTTTGCAAAGCACCACAACACATTTTTTTTGTGTGATGCGACAAAAAATATTAAAGAATGCGCTGGTTAATGAGAATAAACAACTGCTGGAGCAGTTGGAAGCCTGTGCAGGAAAAATAAGGAGCTATATTGATGAAAATAATATATCTTCTCATCTGATATTTGCGCCATTGCACACAGTCTCGGATATTTTACAGACGGTGATTGCCGCGCGGGTTACGGGAAAGCCGGTGGTCGTTGTCTCTGTACACAATTCAATGCAAAGTCTCCATGAAAAGCAAAATAATAACTCGCAGGGTATCTCTATTGAACAATTCAACCCTGAAGCAATGGAGGGTAATGAAGGTAATAGTTTGCAGAATATTATTTTTTCCCTGGTAGAGAATCAAAAGAACCTTGTTATCTTTCCTGATGCACTTCCTGAATGTACAACCAGGCTTACAAAGAAAAAAATGAAAACGTTTCCAGTCAGATTGCTGAAGCGAAGCTGTGAGTTGCACTCAGGTCTTCCTGTTTTTAGCCGCCTGCTAAAACAGTCGACGTTATTTTACTGTATCAAGCTGGATGATAAAAATAATTTAAATATAGATATTTTAGATTGCGTTGACCATCGCAAGATCGAAAAGAAAATGCCTGAGTTAGTTGAGCAGGGTATCTGCAGATATAGCAATGAATGGACTTTGTGGCACTACACGTCCTTCTATAGTTATAATTTTTAGGTTTTATTTAATATTATGAAAGAGAAATATTATTCTTCTCCTGAAATGGTTTATCAAGGAGAAATATCCGAGTGTGGGCTTGCATGTGCTTGCATGATGCTCAATACCTTAGGTGAAAATACTACGTTAACTGACTTACGTGATAAATGGGGTGGCGGTGATGGTACGTCCCTCGATTTATTAGTTACTATACTTAAATCATACGGGTATGAGGCCTTACCGGTTAAATTTGATGTTAGTAGCATTCAGTATTTACCCGTTCCATGTATATTGCATTATGGCGGAAATCATTATGTTTATGTATATAGTCATCACGGTGCCTTCTTTCAGGTTTTAAACCCTGCTACTGGCAGGCTAATGATCTCGGCCGAAGAACTTGAATTATCGGCAACGGGGTTTGGCTTGATCCTTGATGAATCATTATATAAGGATAAAAAAAGCTCGGGTAAAATTAGAAGTGAAAGCGGGTGGCTAGAAAAACTCTCTTTCCCGGGGATTATGAAAAGATGTTTACTGGCAATATTTTTGTCGCTCTTTTCTTTGATTACGCCGATGCTGTTCTCATTTATATCGAAAGATCAACATTTCTTCGTAGATGAACAGATCAATATTATGTTTATGGGAATGATTTTGCTGTTTTGTTTTATATCATTCCTGCAATACATTAGTAACAAATATGGTTTAAATGCAGCGATAAATGCAGCAACCAAATATAAACCTTCATTGTTTAAGCGGTTATTGAAGAAAGATATTTCTTACTATGAACGACGATCTTCTGCTGATATTAATCAGCGGATTAATTCCATTGGAATGGCTATTCTCAACAGGGAAAAAATACTTAATGATAAATATAAGGCACTGATTATAACAGTTATAACTCTATGTATAATGTTATGGCTAAATGTTGTTTTGTCGATCCTTTCAATCGGAACTATGGCAATTTTTGGTTGCGTTAGTTATTACTTTGCAGGTATCAAAAAGTCATTTGCAAAAAGCTTTGAAGAAAGTGTTTCGGATATTGAAACATTTAATCTTGAAACAATAAATGGAATCCAGGCTATTAGGTCTGGTGAGCTAAGCACTGGCATTCTTGGAAGGTATAATCATTTACTTGAAGTGTTGTTTCATCGATACAAAAAGGTTAGCTCAACTGATATTAGACAGAATGCAATATTTTCATTTCTGAGTAACATTGATTCAATGTTGTTTTTGTGGATCTCATTCTATAGCATAAGTGAATTACATATATCTTACGGAAATGTGATTGCCTTTTGGTTTTTCAGACGGATTGCGATGGATAGCATCAATCAATTCTATCAATGTTGCGTTGCACAGAAACTGCAAAAGGTCTCTGATGAGCGATTAAAAGATATGTTATCTTACAAAGAAATCGACATTACTCGTCAGCATTCTACAATTAAAGAATCAGTTTGTGTCCAGAATCTACAATTTGGTTATGGACCCGATAGTGCAATTATTAAAAATTTAACTATTGAAATACCGTTGCATTCCAGGACCGCTGTAATAGGAACTTCCGGTGCCGGGAAAAGCACCTTATTGAAATTATTGGCTGGATTATATAAGCCAGGAAACGGTGATTTCATTATAGATGGTCAAAAAATAAATAAAGATGACCTGCATCTGTTTTATTCCAATGTGTATTATCTTCCACAAGGCTCTATCGTATTTAACGGCACGATTTATGATAATATCGTCTGGTATAGTGGTGGAGAGGCTAATGAACGTGATTGCCGCGAAATGTTGAGGAAATTTGGTTTATTGGAGGTAATTACATCTTTGCCTGCAGGGTTGTACACTAAAATATCGCCAGGTAATCCCGTTCTCTCTTCCGGTCAATTACAACGATTGATGCTTTGCAGGGCATTACTTTCATCTAAATCTATTATTTTGCTCGATGAGCCGACCGCTAATCTCGATGAAAAAAGTGCTATGCTGGCATTAGACTCTTTAATGACCAGTGATAAAACGATTGTATTATCTACCCATGACGTTAAAACGTTATCCCTGTTTGATAATGTTATTGACCTGGATAATCTTTGACCGTTATGCATGCGGTAACTATCTGAAAAGAAGCTGGCTTATGGCCAGCTTCTTTTTAACTTTTAGGTATTTCAAAAACGGTAATGCGTTTCAAGATGTATTATTGGCAAGGAATTAGACCATAGACCAGAGTCAATTGCGGGCATAAAAAACGCAGGGTTTGTGCTATACAGGCTCTTAGTGTAAGTACCCGGCTTAATCGACCCATTCACTTTCAGAGCTCTTCCTGCATATTCATTCTTGCCCATGAAGGCGCTCGCTATGCGTAAAGCCCGTTTTACTGAGCATCAGATCATCACTGTGTCCAGGATGGTTGAAGCCGGATGAACAGTGAAAGATGTCTGCCGTGAGGCCGGTATCTTTGAACTGTAAATGTATCAGACTGAACTGCTATGAATGAAAAAAAACCGCAAACACAGTGTGAATGCGGTTTTTATCGAGGTCTATGGTCTGAAATGAACCACACCATATTGTAATTTGGTCGGCACGAGAGGATTTGAACCTCCGACCCCTGACACCCCATGACAGTGCGCTACCAGGCTGCGCTACGTGCCGACATGTGGCGCTAATACTACCCTTTTCATGGCTGAATGCAAGCTAAGGGCAGACTGAGTGATTCATAATTAATCAATCAGTTAGCGATAAAACGTTTTTCATCCGTCAGAACCTGCAGCAGCAAACTGAGTTGCGGTTTCTGATCGCGAATTTTCTCACCCTGCGCATTCCAGGTCTGGTAATTCCCATTCTGGTTCAGCACCAGCGTTATTTCCGGTGTGGTAATCGCCAGCTCGTCGCTATCCGCAGCGGTTACCCAGTTATGACGACGCGTGGCGGTAAACAGATCCTGACCTTGTGAATACTCGCTTGCCGGCGTGCTGACATGCAGCAGACGCTGCATCAGCGTGGTCATAATGTCTTTATGATCCGTTAACTTGCTAACACGTTGCGCAGGCGTTCCCGGCCAGTGCACGACCAGCGGTACATGCAACCGGCTACGTGACCAGTCAAAATGGTTGCCATCTTTGCTTTCCGGAACGCCGTGTCCGGCGGTAATGATCACCACCGTGTTATCAAGCTTACCGGAGGCGCGCAGGGCATCCAGCACCCGTGCAATCTGATCATCGACACTGGCCGCGGCTTTGCCATATTTACGGGCAAAGCCGGGCTGCGACATATCAACAGACGCGGTGCCGTTTAGCGAAATCCACGAGAACCAGCGGTTATCTTCCTGCGCATAATGCCCCAGCCAGCTAATCCACTGGTCGGCGGTTTGCTCATCGCTCTGCACTTTTGCCGCGGGCAACGAAAAATCAGATAACAGTGCCTGGCGATAGAGCGGGCTGCTAAAACCGTCGGAAGAGAACAACCCCAGTTGGTAACCCTGCTGGTTCAAAGCGGTAATAAGCGCCGCCGGAATACGCGCTGACAGCACGCCATCCTGGTAACTTGGCGATATGCCATAAAACAGACCGAAATAGCCGCCATCAGTGTTATTGCCAGAGCTCATATGCTGCGTAAACGTGACGTTTTGCTGGGCGAAGCTCGCCAGTTGCGGCATCTGTTTCTCATAACGTGAGTAGTTGAGACCGTCGACGGTAATCAGCAATACGTTCTGGCCGGAACCCATATCCTGGTAACGCAAATCACTTAGCGGATACTGTACTGATACCGCTTCCGGGTTGCCTTGCTCCACCAGGCGTCGCTGATAATCCTGCGCATCCAATAACCCGTGTTTTTCCAGAAAACGACGTGCGGTCATTGGGTAGGAGAGTGGCAGATTCGCCCGCTGCATGGTGATGGGGCGATAGAAATTGGCGTCGGCCCAAATGTACATCACGTGAGTGGCAATAAAGGCGACGAAGAAAAAAGCGGCCAACGGTTTGGCAAAGTGGCGACGCCGGGTAAGGCTGCGCAGTTTCTGCCAGCTCCAGGTCGCAAATAACATCTCAATCAGCAGGATCACCGGCACGCTGATAAACATTAATTGCCAGTCACGCGCGGTTTCATTCTGGTCCGGGTTAATGACCAGTTCCCAGACGATCGGGTTGAGATGCAGGTGAAAACGGGTAAAAACTTCGCTGTCTATCAGCAACAGCGTCATGCCGGCGGTCGCCAGCAGCGCTGACAATACGCGCATCAGCCGCTGGGACATCACAATAAATGTCAGTGGAAACAGCACCAGCAGATAAGTGGCGAAAACCAAAAAACTAAAATGCCCGACCACGCTCAGGTAGGAGTAAATACGTCCGGAGAGGGTGGTCGGCCAGTCGGCAACAAACAGATAACGGCTACCGAGCACGATGGACAACAGAATGTTGAACAACGCGAACCAGTGCCCCCAGCTTACCATCTGGGAGACTTTTTCACGGTAGCGCTGACGATTGGTCACCATAAACTGTCGCTATTTCCCTTAATGCGCCTGGTCGTCGCCGATGGACGATTGTAACGCCTGCGCGAAAGACTTCGCGATAGCCTGACGCTGTGCGGGGGCGACGCTGGTGTTAATCAGGTTCGTCACCATATTGCCCAACACCATCAGAGAGAGATCGGTCGGTGCTTTGTGTTTTTCCAGTACGTTAGCCAGCTCACTCAGAAGCTTTTCAACGTGTTCATCACTGTAGCGGGAGATTTGTGGCATAAATCGAAATCAGTCTGTTCATGAAAGGGCAACATATTACCGTAGCAACAGCTTTTTTTCTGCTTTTTTATCAGCAGTTGCACAGTCGCGTTGGTGGTGGTTGAATACCGCCGGTCTAAAAGGAGAGTTTATCATGAGTCTGGACATCAACCAGATTGCCCTGCACCAGCTTATCAAACGTGATGAGCAAACCCTCGAACTGGTGCTGCGCGATTCTTTGCTGGAACCAACCGCGCCTGTCGAAGAGATGGTCGCTGAGCTGCACCGGGTTTACAGTGCGAAAAATAAAGCCTACGGCCTGTTTAACGATGAGAGCGAGCTGGCGCAAGCGCTGCGTCTGCAGCGCCAGGGCGAAGAGGCGTTTCTGGCCTTCAGCCGTGCGGCAACCGGGCGCTTACGTGATGAACTGGCAAAATATCCGTTCGCCGATGGCGGTATTGTGCTTTTCTGCCACTACCGATACCTTGCGGTGGAGTATCTGCTGATCGCCGTGCTGAACAACTTAAGCAGCATGCGCGTTAATGAACATCTGGATATCAGCTCTACACACTATCTGGATATTAATCATGCGGATATCGTTGCACGTATCGATCTCACGGAGTGGGAAACCAATCCAGAGTCGACCCGCTATCTGACATTCCTGAAGGGCCGGGTAGGGCGAAAAGTCGCCGACTTCTTTATGGATTTCCTCGGCGCCAGCGAAGGGCTGAACGCCAAAGCGCAAAACCGCGGGTTGTTGCAAGCGGTGGACGATTTTACCGCTCAGGCGGAGCTGGATAAATCAGAACGCCAGACGGTACGCCAGCAAGTTTACACCTACTGTAATGAGCAGTTGCAGGCGGGCGAAGAGATTGAACTGGCGTCGCTCTCCAAAGAGCTGGCAGGCGTGAGTGAAGTCAGTTTCGAGGAGTTCACCGCAGGTCAGGGCTACGAGCTGGAAGAGAGTTTCCCGGCGGATCGCAGCACGCTGCGTCAGCTGACTAAATATGCCGGTAGCGGCGGTGGCCTGACCATCAATTTCGATGCGTTACTTCTCGGCGAGCGCATTTTCTGGGATCCGGCGACCGATACGCTGACCATTAAAGGTACGCCGCCGAATTTGCGTGACCAACTGCAACGCCGCTTGACCGGCGGGAAGTGATCCTCTGAACCTGCCCGTGTGGGCAGGTTTTCTGCCATGCGCCCCGCGGGAGCCGTTAACCCGGGTATCGATTTCACATGACTGCGCGCGAGCATTGCTCAACCAGCTTAAATGCGAGCTGGCAGTGAAAGAGGATTATTCGCGTATGGGCGGGCCAGCCGCTTATCGATAGTGAGCAGGCATAAAAAAACCCCGCCGGAGCGGGGTTTCTTCAACTTGTCGGCGATTAAGCGCGAACGAAGTCGATGTGAGTCAGTTTGGCTTTGTACGGGTGACGTTGTACAGCCTGAACTTTCACTTTTACTTCTTTGCCATCAACAGCGATGGTCAGAACTTCGCTATAGAACTCAGCTTTCGCCTGCATGTTCCACAGTTTGTCGTGATCCAGTTCGATAGCGATTGGCGCTTCAGTTCCACCGTAAACGATAGCCGGGAACTTGTTCGCTGTGCGCAGGCGGCGGCTCGCACCCTTACCCTGCTCTTTACGTACTTCTGCGTTAATAGTAAACATTTGAATCTCTCTTAAATAATCCTGTTACAGGCGACCCAGCAACAGGCAGATGATCGGCTTTGCGGATGCAAAAGCGGGCGGTATTCTATCCCTGAATGTTCGATACATCAATCAAAAGCGCGTTTATCCCCGTAATTCATGTGCCCGCCGGAAACGGCCTTCATAATCGAACACTTTTTCCCGCACTTGCCAGTACTGGCCTTTCATCCGCGCGACGA
This sequence comes from Kosakonia sp. PSU_27, assembly GCF_039409795.1. Classification (NCBI taxonomy): domain Bacteria; kingdom Pseudomonadati; phylum Pseudomonadota; class Gammaproteobacteria; order Enterobacterales; family Enterobacteriaceae; genus Kosakonia; species Kosakonia sp. PSU_27. The sequence continues at coordinate 376,678 of NZ_JBCIVK010000003.1, forward strand.
CGAAATCAGGGTGGCGTAACAACGCCTGCTGCGCCACGATATCCGCCGCGACAATCCAGCGCAGTGGCACGCCTGGCGTGCGAGTGTGGGGGCGAATAAAGAGTTGTTCAAAGGCGGTGCGTTGTGCGGCGGTTTGCAGGCGGAAGCGCTCACTGACATCCGCACCATCTTCATCGTAATAGGTGATTTTCAGCCATTCGCCTTTATCATCCGCGCCCTGTTGCAACGTCATACCACTACAGCGCAGCACCAGCGCATCCTTCAGTTTCAGCGCCGCTTTTAGCATATCGTCCGGGTCGACCAGCACTGTATCGCAGGTGCGACAGCGCCGGGCGGCGATATCATTTTCTGCGTTGCATTGCGGGCAGTTTTTAAAGCGAAAACGGAAATCGCACTGCTCGCGGTGGCCGTCATCATCTTCCAGCCAGCCTTGGCAGCGGCGACCAAAATGTTCAATCAGCGTGCCGTCGGCGGTGGTTTTTCCCCAAAAGGTATTGGCAAAACCGCACGCCGGGCAGAACACTTGCACCGGCACATTATCGCTTTTACCTTTTGGCGCACCGATTTCCGGAGCGTAGAGATCGTGCGGGTTGCCCGCGTAGTCCAGGATCAGGCAGTCGGTTTTTCCTGGCGCGAGGCGCAGGCCGCGACCAACAATTTGCTGATACAGGCTGACGGATTCGGTCGGGCGCAGAATAGCTATCAAATCCACATGCGGTGCATCAAAGCCGGTTGTCAGTACCGCTACGTTTACCAGAAAGCGAAATTGCTGATTTTTGAAGGCTTCGATTAAAGCGTCACGCTGTGGACCGGGGGTGTCACCGGTGATCAGCGCCGCATCATCGGCAGGTAACAAGCCGGTTATCTCGCGCGCGTGTTCGACCGTAGCGGCAAAAATCATCACCCCTTTGCGCGTCTGTGCAAATTCGACAATCTGGCTAACAATGTGCGGCGTAATGCGCTGCTGTTTTTTCAGTTCGCGGTTCAAATCCGCTTCGCTAAAAAGGCCATTACTTTGCGTCTGCAAACGGCTGAAATCGTACTGCACTATCGGCATATCCAGCCGTTCCGGCGGTGTCAGGTAGCCGTGCTTAATCATGTAGCGCAGCGGCAGTTCATAAATGCAGTCGCGAAACAGCGCTTTTTCATCACCGCGCACCATGCCGTGATAATGAAAGCGGTAAATCCAGCCTTTACCGAGGCGAAAAGGTGTCGCCGTCAGGCCCAACAAACGCAGGTGAGGGTTCACTTCGCGCAAATGGCTGAGGATTTGCTGATACTGGCTGTCATCGTCGTCGCCGATGCGGTGGCACTCATCGACCACCAGCAGGGAAAATTCGCCCTGAAACTGTGCCAGATTACGCGCAACGGACTGAACGCTGCCAAACACCACTTTGCCGTGGCTCTGCTTGCTTTTAAGCCCGGCGGCGAAAATATCGGCCTCCAGCCCAAGCGCGACATATTTCGCGTGGTTTTGCGCTACCAGCTCTTTAACGTGCGCCAGCACCAATACACGCCCGCGCGCCAGCCGCGCCAGTTCGGCGATAACCAGGCTCTTTCCTGCACCGGTGGGCAGCACAATGACCGCAGGTTCGGCATGTTGACGGAAGTGGGCGAGGGTGGCGTCCACGGCTTCGCGTTGATAGGGGCGTAAGGTAAAAGTCATTATCTCGCAGGGGTTACACATTCACACTGCACAGTATGCCACGAATCTTTCCTTTGAGCGGTCTGTGATGCTCGTTATACTGTTTGGGTACTCATTTCTGTTTTCGGGCGTATTGCCCGCACCCAGCACCATACAGGCAAAAAAATTTCATGCGACTTGATAAGTTTATCGCTCAGCAACTCGGCGTCAGCCGCGCTATTGCCGGGCGTGAAATCCGCGGCCAGCGCGTTACGGTCAATGGTGAGATCGTCAGAGATACCGCCTTTAAACTGCAACCCGAACACGAGGTTGAATACGACGGCAATTCCCTCGTTCAGCAAAATGGCCCACGCTACTTTATGCTGCACAAGCCGGAAGGTTACGTCTGCTCGACGGACGATCCGGATCACCCGACGGTCCTCTATTTCCTCGATGAGCCGGTGGCGCATAAGCTGCATGCGGCGGGGCGCCTGGATATTGATACCACCGGTCTGGTATTGATGACCGACGATGGTCAATGGTCGCACCGCATTACTTCGCCGCGCCATCACTGCGAAAAAACCTATCTGGTGACGCTTGAATCGCCGGTCGCAGATGACACCGCTGAGCAGTTTGCCCGTGGCGTACAATTGCATAATGAAAAAGATCTCACCAAACCAGCGGTGCTGGAGGTTATCACGCCGACACAAGTGCGTCTGACCATCAGCGAGGGGCGTTACCATCAGGTAAAACGGATGTTCGCTGCCGTTGGCAACCATGTTGTGGGTCTGCATCGTGAACGCATTGGTGAGATTGCGCTTGATGCGGATCTCGAACCGGGCGAATACCGGCCATTAACCGAAGATGAAATTGCCAGCGTTGGCATGCCACCCCGCTAATTCAGGAGATTTACGTGACCCGCAGGCCACACTCATCACTGAGCATTGTGTTTATCCTTGGTCTGTTGGCCATGCTGATGCCGTTATCCATCGATATGTATCTGCCTGCGCTGCCGGTGATTGCCGAACAGTTTGGCGTTCCGGCGGGCAGCGCACAGATGACGCTGAGTACCTATATTCTGGGCTTTGCGGTCGGTCAGTTGTTATACGGGCCGATGGCCGACAGCATCGGGCGTAAGCCGGTTATTCTCGGCGGCACGCTGGTTTTTGCCGCCGCTGCCGTTGCCTGTGCACTGGCGCAGAGCATTGAGCAGTTGATTACCATGCGCTTTTTTCATGGCCTTGCGGCGGCAGCGGCAAGCGTGGTGATTAACGCGCTGATGCGCGATATTTACCCACGCGAAGAGTTCTCCCGCATGATGTCGTTTGTCATGCTGGTGACCACCATTGCGCCACTGCTGGCCCCGATGATTGGCGGCGCGGTATTGGTCTGGTTCAACTGGCACGCCATTTTCTGGATCCTGGCGATTGCCGCATTGCTGGTCTCGGCAATGATTGTCTTTTTTATCCGCGAAACGCTTCCGGTTGAAAAACGGCAAAAATTCCATTTCCGCACCACGCTTGGCAACTTCGCGTCGCTGTTTCGCCATAAACGCGTACTGAGCTATATGCTGGCGAGCGGTTTCAGCTTTGCCGGTATGTTCTCTTTTCTCAGCGCCGGGCCGTTTGTCTATATTGAAATTAACCATATCTCACCGCAGGACTTTGGTTACTACTTTGCGCTGAACATTGTGTTCCTGTTTGTGACGACGATGATTAACGGTCGCATCGTTCGCCGTGTTGGTGCCTTAAACATGTTCCGCAGCGGGCTGTGGGTGCAATTTGCCATGGCGTTGTGGATGGTGGTGACGGCGCTGCTGGATGTCGGTTTCTGGTCGCTGGTGCTGGGCGTTGCGGCGTTTGTCGGCTGCGTTGCGCTGGTGGCTTCAAACGCGATGGCGGTGATCCTGGATGAGTTTCCGCACATGGCGGGCACGGCATCATCACTGGCGGGGACGTTCCGTTTTGGCATTGGCGCCATTGTGGGGGCGCTGCTGTCGATGGCGACCTTTAACACCGCCTGGCCGATGATTTGGTCAATTACCTTCTGCGCTACCTGCTCGATTCTCTTCTATCTCTACGCCAGCCGGGCGAAAAAATCGGCATAACCCGCCTGAACAGGGAGCAAAAACGCTCCCTTTTTTGATACATGTCAACCAGAAACAACTTACCTTTACATGCATTTGTTTATTTTATGTAAAATCTATTCGTGTAAAAAGTCACATCATTGTAGTGAAAAAGGTTGAGTTAGATCGCAGAAACGGGTACATATACCCCGAAACCGGGCCTGTCGCTTACCCATAAAATCCTGATAAATGAGTGACTACCCCACACGCCACGCGGGATGCGTTCATTTCTGTGTGGTCGACAGGATGAATTGTCAATAGTGTGTTAATATAAGTGTGAAATATTTGTGAAGTAAAAGTACTTCCGGGGAAAGAACGTGAATACATTACAGCTCTCCATCATCCACCGTCTGCCCCAGTCCTATCGCTGGTTAGATGGTTTTGCAGGTGCCAAAGTTGAACCGATTCCGCAAAATGGTCAGGCAGCGGACGACACGCTTGTCGCCTTAAAACTGTTGAGTCCGGATGGCGACAACGCATGGCCCGTCATGCACAAGCTCAGCCAGGCGCTGAGCGATATCGAAGTGAATTGCTCCGTGCTTGAGTGCGAAGGGGAACCGTGCCTGTTCGTCAACTGCGAGGATGAGTTCGCCGCGACGTGCCGCCTGAAAAATTTCGGTGTTGCCATCGCGGAACCCTTCTCAGGACAAAATCCTTTCTGATTTAGCTTAATGCCAGAAGCTGGCGTGTATACGCCTGTACAGGCGCATCAAACACACGTCGGCACTCTCCTTGTTCCACTACTTCACCCTCTTTCAGCACAATCACTTGATGGCACAAGGTGCGCACAACCTGCAGGTCGTGGCTGATGAAGATGTACGCCAGCCGGTAGGTTTCCTGTAAGGCTTTCAGCAGTGCGAGGATTTGCGCCTGCACCGTGCGATCCAGCGACGATGTCGGCTCATCGAGAATAATCAGCTCAGGCTTGAGGATCAGCGCACGGGCGATAGCGATACGCTGGCGCTGGCCGCCGGAAAACTCACCCGGGAAGCGGTGCCGCGTTTCGGCATCCAGCCCGACTTCACGCATCACCTCGATCACACGCTGTTCGCGCTGTTCACGCGAGAGCTCCGGGTGATGCACCCGCAGCCCCTCTTCGATAATTTGCTGCACATTGAGCCTTGGGTTCAGGGCCGAGTTCGGATCCTGAAAGACCACCTGAATACGGTGGCGTACCGGCAGCATCTGCTTGCGGTTCCATTGATGCAGCGGTTTATTATCAAACAGGATCGTCCCGCGCGAGGCAACCAGACGCAGCAACGCTAAGCCGGTGGTACTTTTCCCCGAACCGGATTCCCCCACCAGACCGAGCGTTTCACCGGGGCGCAACGTAAAGCTAATGTCCTTCACCACCGTGTTGTTATCCACCACGCGCTTAAAAATCCCTTTGCGGACTGGGAAGCTAACGGCGAGATTTTCAACCCGTAACAAGGGCTGTGCATCGGGATGAAGGGCGACGGGCTCGCCGCTGGGCTCGCTATTGAGCAGCTTTTGCGTATAAGGATGCGCCGGTGCGCTGAACAAGGTCTGTGCACTGTTTTGCTCGACACAGCGGCCGTTTTGCATCACCGCCACATTGTCCGCCAGCTTACGCACAATGCTTAAATCGTGGGTGATAAACAGCAGCCCCATGTTCAGCTCATCGCGCAGCTCGCGCAATAACGTCAGGATTTGCGCCTGCACGGAGACATCAAGTGCGGTCGTCGGCTCATCGGCAATCAGCAGTTCGGGACGCGTGAGCAACGCCATTGCGATCATCACGCGCTGGCGCTCACCGCCGGAAAGCTGATGCGGGAAATCGGTCAATCGTGCGCGGGCGTTGCGGATGCCCACGCGATCCAGGCAATCAAGCATTTCTGCCCGCGCCGCTTCACGCCGCATACCACGATGCAACGAGAGCACTTCATAGAGCTGTTTTTCGAGCGTATGCAGCGGGTTCAGGGAGACCATCGGCTCCTGGAAAATCATGGCGATTTTATTACCGCGCACGCCGCGCAGGGTTCTTTCGCTGGCATGCAACAACGAGTCGCCATGAAACAGGATATCGCCGGAAGGGTAAACCACCGGCGGTGAGGGAAGCAGGCGCAGGATCGATAACGCGCTAACGCTTTTACCGGAACCGGATTCGCCCACCAGCGCCAGCGTTTCGCCCGCCTCAATCCGCAAGGAGAGGTCATTAACGACAGTATGCAGCGTATCACGCTGGCGAAAGGCAATACTCAGCGCATCGACAGAGAGCAGGGGAGTCGCCATTTTACACCGCCTTATTGGGGTCAAACGCGTCGCGTACGGCTTCGCCAATAAAAATCAGCAGCGAAAGCAGCAGCGCGGTAGAAACAAACGCGGCGATACCCAGCCACGGTGCCTGTAAATTATTTTTGCCCTGCAATAGCAATTCGCCGAGCGACGGTGAACCGAGCGGCAGACCAAAGCCGAGGAAATCGAGCGAGGTGAGCGTGCCGATCGAGCCGCAAAGGATAAACGGCAGAAAGGTCAGGGTGGCAACCATTGCATTGGGCAGCATATGACGCAGGATAATACCGCGATCGCCCACACCCATGGCCTGCGCGGCGCGGATATAGTCGAAATTACGCGTACGCAGAAATTCGGCCCGCACGACGCTCACCAGCGTCATCCAGCCGAACACCACCGTGATGCCGAGAAGCCACCAGAAACCTGGCTGGATCACACTTGAAAGCAAGATGATTAAAAACAGCGTCGGTAATCCTGACCAGACTTCAATAAAGCGCTGTCCGAGTAGATCGATTTTACCGCCGTAATAACCCTGTACCGCACCGGCCAGAATACCGATTACGCTGGAAAAGAGAGTCAGCATTAAACCGAACAGTAGCGAGATGCGCGTGCCGTAAAGGAGTCGCGCCAGCACATCTCCGCCGTTCGCATCGGTACCGAGCCAGTTTTGCGCCGAAGGCGGGGAAGGGAAGGGCTGCGTGGTGGCGTAGTTGATGCTGCGCGCCCCAAAACGCACCGGTGCCCACAGCACCCAACCGTGCTCTTCAAGCTGCTTTTGCAGCCACGGATCCTGATAATCAGCAGGCGTTGCCAGGGGGCCGCCAAAATCGCTTTCGCTGTAATCTCTCACCACGGGCGCGAACCACTGTCCCTGATAGCGCACCAGCAGAGGCTTATCGTTAGCCACCAGTTCGGCGCACAGACTCAGAATAAAAATCACCAGGAAAATCCACAGCGACCAGTAGCCGCGGCGGTTATGGCGAAAACGCGTCCAGCGCGCCCGATTGATGTAGCTTAATTGAACCATCAGCGCCCCTCGAAATCGATGCGCGGATCCACCAGCGTATAGGTGATATCACTGAGGATATTCAGCAGCAGGCCGATCAAAGAGAAAATATAGAGTGTGCCAAACATTACCGGGTAATCCCGTGAGACGGTGGCTTCATAACCCAACAATCCCAGCCCGTTCAGGGAAAAAATCACCTCAATCAGCAACGAACTGGTAAAAAACATGCTGATAAATGTCGCCGGAAAACCGGCAATGACCAGCAGCATAGCGTTACGAAACACATGTTTGCGCATAATATTGCGCTCACTGACACCTTTGGCGCGCGCGGTTACCACATACTGCTTACGGATCTCATCAAGGAAGGAGTTTTTGGTCAGCATGGTCAGCGCGGCGAAACCACCAATCACTGTTGCCAGCACCGGTAGCGCGATGTGCCACAAGTAGTCGGTGATTTGCTTATACCACGGCAACGTGTCGAAATTGGTCGACACCAGCCCGCGCAGCGGGAAGAAGTCGTAATAGCTGCCGCCCGCGAAGAAAATAATCAACAAGATGGCAAACAGAAACGGTGGAATCGCGTAGCCGACAATAATCAGCGCACTGCTCCAGCTATCAAAGCGGCTACCGTTATAGACCGCTTTGCGAATGCCAAGGGGAATCGACACCAGATAGATAATTAGCGTGCCCCACAGGCCAATGGTCACCGAAACCGGCAGGCTGTCTTTAATCAGTTGCAACACCGACGCGCTGCGAAACAGGCTGTCGCCAAAGTCGAAACGCGCATAATCCCACAGCATTTTGAAATAGCGCTGGTACATCGGTTTATCAAAACCGTAGCGCTTTTTGATCTCTTCAATGACTTGCGGATCAAGGCCGCGACCACCGCGATAGTGGCTGTTATTGCTCAACGCATCGCCGACGCCTGTGCGTGCATGTGTGGCACCCATTCCGCCACCGCCGCTACCGGGGAGGTTGCTTTGGTCGCCATACTCAATAGCCGCAATAGCCTGATCGACCGGGCCGCCGGGAGCAATCTGCACGATAAAAAAGTTGATGGTGATAATTGCCCAAATCGTAGGGATGATCAGCAATAACCGACGAATGAGATACGCGCCCATCTCTTCTCCTTAACGTCTGGCAGCGGGCAGTTTCGCCGCCTTGTTTACGTCATACCACCAGGTGTCAAACCCAAGGGAGTAGACGGGGCGAATGCCAGGCATGGAAAACTTATCCCAATAGGCGACGCGATCGGCTGCCATGTACCACATTGGCAGCATGTAATAGTTCCAGGTCAGCACGCGATCCAGCGCGCGTCCGAGCGGAAGTAACTTCTCTTTGTTTCCCTGCCAGCGGTTGATCTGCTCGATCAGGTTATCGACCGCCGGGTTTTTGACGCCGGCAGCATTATACGAAGAGTCAATGTATTGCGAGCTCCAGGAGATTTGCAAATCGCCGCTCGGCCACGGTTGCGCGCGCCACAGACTCGGCATCATGTCATAGTCGCGGCGGCGCAGACGATTGGTGGCCTGCGAGTTATCGACTTGGCGCACATCCATATTGATGCCAAGCCGCGCGAGGTTGTGCTGAAACGGCAAAACCCACTGCGTATTGCCGCCGGAGGGCAGCAGCAGTTCAAAGGTTAAAGGCTGGCCGGTTTTGGCATTAACGCGCTGCTGATTTTTCAGTATCCAGCCGGATTCAGTGAGCAATTTATCGGCTTTCAGCAGGTTTTCGCGGTCATAGCCGTCCGCGTTTGATTTTGCGGGCGAATAAATGGAGGTAAACACTTCCGGCGGCACCTGTGCTTTTAGCGGCGCCAGAAGCGTCAGCTCATCAGCGTCAGGATAATTACGCGCAGCATATTCGGTGTTCTGAAAATAGCTGTTGGCGCGGCTGTATGCCCCGTAGAACAGCGCTTTGTTCATCCATTCAAAATCAAAGGCCAGCGACACCGCTTCGCGCACGCGGCGATCGCTAAATACCGGACGCGTGGTGTTAAATGCCAGCCAGCGCGTATCCTGCGCGGAGGTATTTGGCTGCTCATCTTTAACGATATACCCCCGGCTGAAATTGCTGCCGATATAGCGCGTCGCCCAGTTTTTCGCATCGCCTTCGCTGCGCAGGTCGTAAGCGCCAGCTTTGAACGCCTCGAATGCCACATTGTCATCGAGGTAGTAGTCATAACGAATGTTGTCGAAATTCCAGCGCCCCCGATTTACCGGTAAATTTGCCGCCCAGTAATCGCGAACGCGGGTATAGGCAATGTATTGCCCCATGCGCCAGGTGCTGATGCGATAGGGGCCGCTGCCCAGCGGCGGGCGGGCGAGCGGATCGCTCAGCTTATGATCTTTCCAGAATTTCTCCGGCATAATGGGCAGCGTTAACAGGCTGAGCATGTCCTCTTTACCCGGTTTGGCCAGCACAATACGCACGGTAAGCGGCGAGATAGCTTTGACGGTCGTGCCTTTGTAGACCAGGCGGAACTGCGGCACACCTTCGGTCATAAATTTCTGAAAGGTAAAGGCGACGTCGCTGGCGCGGATCGGTGAACCGTCATGAAATATCGCCCGCGGATTGATACTGATCTCCATCCACGAATAATCATCGGCGTAGCGCGCCATTTCCGCGACCAGCGGGTAATAGCTCCCGGGCTCATCGTCCGAGGTGGTAAACAGGGCGTCGTAGAGCGCTTCAGTGCGCACCGCTGGGTTCCCGCGTAATGCGTAGCGGTTGAAGTTATCAAACGTGCCAATGACGGACAGCGTGACGTTACCGCCTTTAGGCGCGGCGGGATTGACGTAATCAAAATGGGAAAAATTAATCGCGTATTTGGGTTCGCCAATAACGGCAAATGAGTAGCTCTCTTTTATGGTTTGCGCCTGACATGTCAGGCCGACAAAAGCCAGCAATAAAGCTGAAATGCGCACAAACTTCATCCGGTGTGTTCCTTTGACCTGCAACGCGACAGGCTCGCTAACTACTTATCATTGAATAATAAGGGAGGCCTGGTCTGATGTGAAATTATTCACGCTAAAGCATGGTGGTGAACTCTGGCGGATGCCACGCGACAAATTGCTCCAGCGTCAGTGGGCGGCTGAAGAAATAGCCCTGCATGTAATGAATGCCGTGTTCGCGCAGCCACCTGGCTTGTTCTGGCGTTTCGACACCTTCGGCAACCGTAAGCATATTTAACCGCTTCGCCAGCGTAAGGACGGCGTCGAGCACCGGCGATGTCACGGTTTCTGTGCCGATGGCGTTAACGAAACCACGGTCGATTTTCAGATAATCAAGCGTAAAGCGTTCCAGATAAATCAGTGCGCTGTGCCCGGTACCGAAATCGTCAATAGCGATTTCATAACCTTCGTCGCGCAGCGAATCAAACAGTTTGGTCACTTCCGTATAGCGCAGCATATCCCGCTCGGTAATTTCCAGCACGATACTGAAATGGTGCGGGGGCAGGGAGTGGGCGAAGTTGCGGATATCGTCAAGGAAATTGGCAGCGTGCAAATGGCCTGGCGCGATATTAACGCCCATTTTTGCGCCCGGCGGAAGCAGCGTTTGTAACACTGGCGCATCACGAGCTATCAGATCAAACAGATGCAATGTCAGCGGCACAATAAGCTGCTGCGCTTCGGCAAAGTGAATAAAAGCGTCAGGCGATATTTCTCCTGCGGTGGGATGCCGCCAGCGCATCAGCACTTCGATACCCGTCACTTTCAGATCTTTGGCGCCGATAACGGGCTGATAAACGACATAAAACTGGTCGCGCTTAATGGCCGTGAGGATTTCTCTGCCGGGGCGCAATTGCGTATTAAGGATGAAAGCGCTCAGCAATGCTGCCAGCATGCCGAAGGTTGCTCCCAGCAGTGCGGCGAATTGTATATCTTCCGGACGCCACTTTTCTGCGTAGAGATAAAGCGTGACTGGCGAATCTTCAATTTGGGTAGTCAGAAAAGGGGACTCTGGCATATTGCTCAGGTTAATAAGCCCGCTGGAAAACGTGGAGACAGCCCGATCGCCAATACCAAGGGCGATGCCGGTTAAATCCGGTTGCTGCGAGGTGTAAAGCCGGTAGGGAGTCAGATTGATGTTCAGCGTAGCGAATATGCCCCGATGATCCAGTAATGGGCTGCGAAACCAGAGCGCAATGGCGGGTTTATCCGGCATCATCGGTGTTCCGGGTAAAAACACCATATCGCTGGTTTTATCGAGATCGATTTCCGGAACCAGATCTTTCATCGCAAGACTCATCTCGCCGGTGGCCGAGGAGCAAAAGGCGTAGCGATCTTTTACCAGTAAAAAAGCACGCACATTCATGCTGAATGCGGCGCGGGAAGTGAGTTCGCCAGCGACGGCGTGGCAATCATTCAGTGTGAGCGGCTGGAGCGATTCGGCCGTGGCGCGGATATCGTTGAGATAGTCCGAAAGCCAGGACTGCATATTCGTAAGCAGCATATCGTATCTGGCTTCCCGCCGTTGTTGTTCGAACCAAAACTGACAGCCACTCGCGATTAATGCTGAGAACAGACCGATAAGCAGGCTGGTCAGCAAAATTTTTCGATTAACTGAAAAATGGCGGGTGAACATGGCGTTGGGCCCATTGTAGGTGCTCGGGGCGGCGTGGTGATAGCGTCGGACTATAACCTGAAAAGATTTGTATAGCATAATGCAGACATAAAAAAACACTGCCGGAGCAGTGTTTTTTTATACTTAACGCCAGCCAAGGGAAAACCGGCATTAAGCGATTAGCTGCGTGTCAGGATGCGTCGCGCTTCGTTATAGCGCTTCTTCCAGTACGGCTCATCCATGCTTGAAATCATGACGCCGTTGCTGGTGGAGGCATGAACAAACTGGTTATTACCAATATAAATGCCAACGTGTCGGCCGGTAGAACCCGCGCGGAACAGAACTAAGTCGCCTGTGCGCAAACTGGTGCGCGAGATGGACTTGCCTGTTTCCTGCTGTTCCCAGGTGGAACGCGGCAGTTCTAAACCAAACTGTTCACGGAAAGTGCGCTGCACAAAGCCGGAACAATCGATGCCTTTTTTGGTGTCGCCGCCCAAACGGTAGCGAACGCCTTTCCAGTCAGCATACTGATCCATAATGCGGCCTTTTACGTCCAGATTACGAACCATATTTTCAAATTCATCCTGAGAGGCTTGCAGTGAAGAATTGTCTTCGCCCACAGCAAGCGTCTCAGAATGCACGTTCTTTGCGGTATTTGTAGAACAAGCTGAAAGCAGAACCGCTACTGCAATCGCGGGTATCGCCCGCACGATATATCTCAAAATCGGCTGAGATTTGACCATGTTGCTTATTTTCCCTTGAAGTCCTTAACGATAAATATCGTTATAAAAAATGCCAACGCAGCGAGATTAATTATCTGAATGCATCGAGACAAATGCTCTGACGTAATTTTGTGGAAGAACGCACAAATTTACGCGCAATGAGAATAAGAGCACTCTTTGCGACAAGACGAACCGAGGTTACCTGAACATCTTCGGCATGGCGAGCGGTTTTCTTTAATTTTTTATAAGAAATTATGATACAGAAAGTGAATTCTCAGGATTGAATAAAAAATAACCAATTTGGCTTAAATAACGTGCAAATTGCTCTTTTATAGGCAGATTGCCGTGACGAAAAAATGACAAAATTAGGAAAAAGCCGGGATTACGCATCAGGGATCGAAAACGATCCCTGATGAATGCGCGTTATTGATAATCGGAAGTTGTTTAAATTTTGTTATTTCCGGGCAGGAAATGATCAAAGGCAGAAATAATTTTATCGCTAAGGGGTGTTAGCAAACACCACGGCAGACCGATAAAAACAGCCGAGAGAGAACCGACTGCAATATCAGTAAACCAGTGTGCGCCAATCATCACGCGCGGGAAGGCGAAAACCACAAAAATAATAAGGGCAACACCAAGCGCTTTTCGGCCAAAATATCGCCACATTACGCCAGCGAAAATAAGTAGCATCATGCCGTGATCGCCAGGGAAACTGTCTTTCGAGGCATCTTTGGTGGGGAAGTCGAGCAAATCGCTAACCCGGTGAATATCGGTAAAGAACAGCGACGGGCTGGCGCGTTTGACGGGCATCAGATGTTGCGCCAGTTGATTGATCACCACGGCTATCAGCAGCATCGTCAGACCAATTATCAGGATACGGCGTCGTCCACTTGCATCCTCTTTTACCCAGAACGAGAGCATTAAACAGCCCATCGCCACCAGCGAGCAGGCGTCAAAAGCGCGGTTATTGGTTAGCGCCACCAGCCACAAATAAGCGCGGTTTTCCACCAGACCCTGGTTGAAAAAATGGAACATCGCGGCGTCCAGCGGAAACCAAAAACCGTGGTTAGCGGGTAAGTACCAGGAAATAAATAGCGCCAGTCCTGCGGCGTTCAACAGTAAAATTAACGGTAAACGAGTTTTCATAACGAGTCTGTCTTCAATTAACACGGCGGCAACGTTAGTGTTACTCACTTAAACGAAGCTTCAACAAGGCGGACTGCAGTGTGTTCCAGTCTGCCTCCGAGGCGGTAATCAGCTCGATACGGCTGTCCGGCGGCGCGACGTTTTGCGTTTCGATATGCAGATCCTGCCCCTGGCGATTAACGCGCAGCAATCCTTCCGGAATGCGCATCACCCCTTTCACCCGCTCGACCGGCGCAAGCCGCGCCCACTCCAGCAAACCGATAGTGTCAAATACCGTCTCTTCATCAAAAATCCAGCCGCAGGCGTGATGGCCCTGGCCGCTGTTAAGGCTGCGACGCCAGCGCTGGTGTGCCGGCAAACTTAATGCCGCGAGACCTTTCTTCTCATCGTGAGCATGGTTATGCGCGGCACTTGAAGGCAGCTCACGCAGGTTACGGCGAGGAAGATCAAGCAGTGCGCCGTCAATAGCTCCCCGGGTCGCGCTTACCTGTAAGCGATCGCCACCAAACTCGGCCCACCATGTCTCCAGCGCCTGCTGGCTCTGCGGTGTGGCGCGATCCTGTTTATTGGCGACAACGACATCCGCCGCCGCTAACTGGTCGCGAAAGTTTTCGTTGGTGAGTGCTTTTTCATCCAGTAACTGGCGGGGATCAAGCAAGCAGAGCGTTGCGCGCAGGTCTATCCATGGCTCATACACCGGTGCGGTGAGCATATCGAGGATCTGTTTTGGGTGGCCCAGGCCTGTCGGTTCAATCAACAAGCGGTCAGGTTTCCCCTGGCGCAGCAATGTATTGAGACCCACCTGCATCGGCAGGCCATTCACGCAGCACATACAGCCGCCCGGGATCTCTTTAAGCAGCGCACCGCTGTCAGCCAGCAGCGCGCCATCAATGCCGACTTCACCAAATTCATTCACCAGTACGGCCCATTTTTCCTGCGGGTCTTTATTGGCCAGCAAATGCAAAATCGACGTGGTTTTACCGCTTCCGAGAAAGCCGGTGATGAGGTTGGTTTTGGTCACAAGTGCTCCAGGCGTCAACGAAATGTAAGGGTGACTGACGATCCTGGCGAAAAAAGTGCGAAAAGAGAAGGGCGCGGACGGCGTAAAAGCACTAACCGTCCGCTTAAGTAGCAGAAATTGTTAATTATCGAGTGCGCGCTTCACCGCTGCATGCGCACCTTCGGTGCTGAGCGTCTGCCATGCGCGATTAATGGCATTAACAAACGTCGGGTTGTGCGGCAGGTCGCTACCGAAAATCTCTTTCAGTGTCAGCAGGGCCGTTACGCGTTCATCGACACTGCTGGTTTCCACAATCGCGTGAATTTTATCCGCCAGCGGATCGCGAATATCAATGCTGTTACCGGCGTCATCCACGCCGCTGACATAGCGCATCCAGCCCGCAATGCCCAGCGCTAACAGTGGCCACGGCGTTTCGCGTTGCAAATGCACCCGAACACCATCCAGCATACGCTGCGGCAGCTTCTGGCTGCCATCCATGGCGATTTGCCAGGTACGGTGCTTCAGCGCCGGGTTTGAAAAACGGTCGATCAGGCTATCTGCATAGGCGGTGAGATCAACGCCGGTAATGCGCAGCGTCGGGGCTTGTTCCTGGAGCATCAGGCGGCGCACCGCCGTGCGGAAGACGTCATCCTGCATGCAATCATTAATATGCGCGAAGCCTGCCAGGTAGCCGAGATAGGCCAGAAAAGAGTGGCTGCCATTGAGCATGCGTAACTTCATCTGCTCCCACGGCTGTACATCCTGAACCAGTTGTACGCCGGCCACTTCCCATTCGGGACGTCCGGCGACGAAATTATCCTCAATTACCCACTGAATGAACGGCTCACAACTGATGGCGCACGGATCAAATACGCCCAGCGCTTCGCCAATTTCCGCCAGTGATTCATCTGTTGCCGCCGGAACAATGCGATCCACCATGGTGGCCGGAAAGCTCACATTCTCCTCTATCCACTGCGCCAGTTCCGGTGAGCGGGTTTGCGCCATTCCGAGTACGGCATTTTTAACAATATGACCATTATCGGGAATATTATCGCAGGAGAGCACGGTAAAGGGCGGCAGCCCGCGTTCACGGCGACGGGAGAGTGCTTCAACCAGAATCCCTGGCGCTGAATGCGGTTCGCCCGGATGCTGGAGATCGTGTGCGATGCGCGGCTGCTGCAGATCCAGTTTGCCGCTGGCAGGATCGATGCAATAGCCTTTTTCGGTAATCGTCAGGGAAACAATCGCCACTTGCGGTTCGCAAAATTTTTCAATAATGGCGGGCAGAGAATCAAGTTTCGCGTTCAGACATTCGTTCACCGCACCAATGATTATCGGCTGGTTCCCCTCCGCCCCTTTTTCCAGCACGGTGTATAAATGATCCTGCTCGCGTAACTGAGACATGAGCACATCGCCGCTGAACAGGCTGATTTCACAGATCCCCCAATCGCCACCTTGCGCGTTCAGCACCCGGTTGGTCAGCAGCGCCTGATGCGCGCGATGAAATGCGCCAAAACCAAAGTGCACAATTCGCGAGCGCAGTTGTGTGCGGTCATACTGGGGTTGCTGCACGCTGGCGGGCAGCGTTACGGAGGCGATTGTCTTCATCTATATACACCTGATTAACCAATAATTAACAATGTGCAGTGTAAAGTTATATGACAGCAAAAAGAATTGGTATGCCGTAATTATCCGGGGAATGTGAGCTGGATCAATCATTGCTGTGGGAAGATTTGACCGCTGCAATTAAGCATGTATGGTAGTCGTCATATGTTTGTGTGTATTGGTATAACAACTTTGTAGAGGGTAAGGCAATGGAACAAACCTGGCGTTGGTATGGACCGAACGATCCGGTGTCGCTTGATGATGTGCGTCAGGCAGGCGCGACGGGCGTCGTGACCGCACTGCACCATATCCCGAACGGCCAGGTCTGGCCGGTAGACGAGATAAAAGCGCGTCAGGCGCTGCTGGCGGAAAAAGGACTGGTCTGGTCGGTGGTCGAAAGTATTCCGGTGCATGAGGATATTAAAACTCACACCGGGCAGTACGATACCTGGATTGCCAACTATCAGCAGAGTATCCGCAACCTCGCAGCCTGCGGTATTGATACCGTGTGCTACAACTTTATGCCAATCCTCGACTGGACGCGTACCGATCTGGAATATGAACTGCCGGATGGCTCCAAAGCGCTGCGTTTTGACCAGATTGCTTTTGCCGCGTTCGAGCTGCATATCCTGAAGCGCAAAGGCGCCGAAGCTGATTACAGCGAAGAAGAGCAGCGTCAGGCGCAGGCTTACTTCAACGCCATGACTGAAGCGGAAGTGGAAAAGCTGACGCGAAATATCATTGCTGGTCTACCGGGCGCTGAAGAGGGATATACCCTGGAACAGTTCCATGCACGCCTTGCCGAATATGACGGCATCGACAAAGCACAGTTGCGTGAAAATATGGCCTATTTCCTGCGGGCTATCGTGCCGGTTGCGCAGGAAGTGGGCGTACGTATGGCGGTTCACCCGGACGATCCGCCGCGCCCGATCCTCGGTCTGCCGCGTATCGTTTCTACTATTGAAGATATGCAGTGGCTGAAAGAAGCGGTAGACAGTATCAATAACGGTTTCACGATGTGCACAGGTTCATACGGCGTGCGTGCGGATAACGACTTAGTGCGGATGATCGAGACGTTTGGCGATCGCATTCATTTTACGCACCTGCGTTCAACCTGCCGCGAAGATAACCCGAAAACGTTCCATGAAGCCGCGCATTTGCAGGGTGATGTGGATATGGTGTCGGTGGTTGCCGCCATTCTCACCGAAGAGCAGCGCCGCAAGAAAGCCGGTGATTTGCGCCCGATCCCGTTCCGCCCGGATCATGGTCATCAGATGCTTGACGATCTGCGTAAGAAAACCAACCCAGGTTACTCGGCGATTGGTCGACTGAAAGGGATGGCGGAAGTGCGCGGCGTTGAGCTGGCGCTGAAGAAAACGCTGTTCCGCGATCTGCTGTAAGCCGGTTTACTGTCGGAAAATAAAAAGCCACTTCAATGAAGTGGCTTTTTTCATGCATCACGCTTATCAGTCGGCGCGGCCCATATAGCGGCGCTCTTCGATATGAATACGGATTTTCTCGCCGGTGGTCAGGTATTCCGGTACCTGGACAACCAGACCGGTGGTCAGGGTGGCCGGTTTAGTGCGTGAGCTGGCGGAAGCACCTTTGATACCTGGTGCGGTTTCCACAATTTCCAGATCCACCGTCTGCGGCAGTTCGAGCGCCAGCAACTGGCCATCCCACAGCAGAACCTGCATATCCGGCATACCGCCTTCCGGAATAAACAGCAGCTCTTCTTCAATCTGCTCTTTATTGAAGGTGTACGGCGTGTAATCTTCTTTATCCATAAACACGTATTCATTGCCGTCAACATAAGAGAAGTCGACAAAACGACGGTTCAGAGTCACGGTATCAAGGATATCATCGCCTTTAAAACGCTCTTCCACTTTCAGCCCGGTACGGACATCGGAAAAACGCATTTTGTAGAGCGTTGCTGCGCCACGGGCGCTCGGTGACTGAATGTCAATATCTTTCACAATCAGCAGTTTGCCGTTGTAATTCAGCACCATACCTTTTTTAATTTCGTTCGCTCTTGGCATTGCAAGGGTCCTGTAAATTGAAAATAACGAAAATATCGCGACAAACTACTCGCGAGGGACTTTTCAGGCAAGTGGAATCGGAGAGTTTTGCGTTCAGAGGGCAAAAGATGGTAGCTTGCGCCCTGCACGCGCAGCCCCGCGCGCCTGATAATAGAGAACGTTTATGGAATGCCGCCCGGACTGTGGAGCCTGCTGTACCGCCCCGTCCATCAGTAGCCCGATACCCGGCATGCCTGACGGGAAGCCCGCTAATACGCCCTGCGTTCAGCTCGACGCGCAAAAGCGCTGCAAAATCTTCGGCTCGCCGCTGCGCCCAAAAGTGTGTGCCGGTCTGCAACCGAGCCGTGACATGTGCGGCGCAAACCGCGAACAGGCGATGGTTTATCTGCTCGATCTTGAGCAACAAACCGCGCCTTAAATATCTTTTATCCGGCTCAGGCAAACCTGCGTAACCAGCGTCATCGCCAGTGCAATCCAGAACACCGCGTGATAACTCCATATCTCTGCCACCACGCCAGCCAGCGAACCGGCGATAATCCAGCCGACACGCGTGGTATTAGTATAAAGGGTGATGGCTGAACCCGCCTGGCCAGGCATCAAGTCCTGAAAATAGAGCATGCCAATCCCGGCGAGAATGCCAATATAAATCGCGTTCAGCAGTTGCAAAGCAAGCAGTACCACGGGCGTGTGCACCGTCAGCATTCCGGCATAAAAGAAGATGCCCGCCACGGCGCTGACGCGCATCAGAAAGCGTTTGCCGAAGCGCTTTGCGAAATACCCGGCAATCAGCATGGTGGGGATTTCCAGCCCGGCCGCAGTGCCCATCATCACGCCCGCCAGTTTTTCCGGCAGATGCAGCTCATCAATAATAAACAGCGGCATATTAATAATATAAAGGCTGTTGGTGCCCCACATCAGCGTACAAATTACGAACAACAGCAGTGCATCGCGGCGGTGCGTGCGTGGTGCTTCCATCACCGCTGATTTCAGCTTGGGCTCTTTACGCATGGTTGGCAGGAACAGCCACACCATTGCGCCGCAGACAATAAAGGCTGTTGCCGCACACAAATACATGGTGGAAAAACCAAAGCCCATCGCCAGCGCGTAGGCCAGCGGTGGGCCAATCACCCACGCCAGGGATACTTGCGCACGGAGTATCGAGCTGAACATCACGGCTTCACGCCCGGTGCGATCCGCATGTTCACGCGCAAGGGCAAACATTTGCGGGTTCGCTGTTGAACCGAAACTGCTGAGGAACACGCCGACAAACAGCAAAATAAAGTAGTTACGGTTCCAGGCGAACAGCACACAGGCCAGCACGCCGAGCAGGCAACAAAAGACAATCAGCGTCTTGCGATCGCCTTTGCGGTCAGAGCGTCCGGCAAGAAACTGGCTCACCAGAATGCCAATCACCGCGCTGCCGGTGAAAAAGAAGCCCACCATTGCCGGGCGAACGTGCACTTCATTGGTTAAAAA
Organism: Kosakonia sp. PSU_27; assembly: GCF_039409795.1. Taxonomy (NCBI): domain Bacteria; kingdom Pseudomonadati; phylum Pseudomonadota; class Gammaproteobacteria; order Enterobacterales; family Enterobacteriaceae; genus Kosakonia; species Kosakonia sp. PSU_27. The sequence goes on from NZ_JBCIVK010000003.1 coordinate 396,243, forward strand.
CAGGCTCAGCGTCGGTGTTTGTAACGCACCGGCAATCCCCGTTAAAAAGGCGACGATCAGGAATGCCGTTGAGGTGAAATCAAACGCGCCGGGACGGGCAGCGGCGGGAGAATTTTGCATGTTAAATGAGATCCAATAGCGAGACGCGGAGTGTACGCCGCTGCATGAAAAAAACACAGCCTGCTAAGCAAAATTTGCGACAAAAAATCCAAACCTTTTCGCTGGGTTTTAATTAAGGCTGACGAAAGCTGAAAGTGGATTGCTGAACAGAAAGTCTGCTTCAGCAAATTTGCCTTACGCGTGGCCGAAATGTGCTGAACCTCAAAATTCTGCAACGCCAAATAAGAGAATTCTTGCTTACAGAACAAAAAAAGTGAATGCTCCTTGAAACGTTTCAGCGTCATCGCGTTATGTCTGAACAACGGCGGTGACGCACTATTTCTCAACCTAGCTGAAACGATTCAAGTCAGCGAGAGAGGGTCACATGTTCCAGTTATCCGTTCAGGACATCCATCCAGGCCAGCAGGCCAGCAATAAAGAAGACGCTATCCGCCAGATTGCGGCGGCACTGGCAGCAGCAGGCAACGTCGCCGACGGTTATGTCGATGGCATGCTGGCGCGCGAAGGGCAAACGTCCACCTACCTTGGCAATGGTATTGCTATTCCACACGGCACCACCGACACGCGCGATCAGGTGCTGAAAACCGGTGTGAAAGTCTTCCAGTTCCCGGAGGGCATCCTCTGGAGCGAAGGGCAGGTGGCGTATGTCGCCATCGGTATTGCCGCCAGCTCCGATGAACATCTTGGCCTGCTGCGTCAGCTGACACATGTGCTGAGCGATGATTCTGTCGCCGCACAGTTGCAGTCCGCCACCTCTGCTGAAGAGCTGCGCGCACTGCTGATGGGCGAAAAACTGAGCGCATCACTCAAGCTGGATAATGAAACCTTAACGCTCGATGTTGCCGCCAGCGATCTGACGACGCTGCAAGCGCTGAACGCCGCGCGCCTGAAAGAGGCCGGTGCGGTTGACGCCGCGTATGTTACCCGCGCCATTAACGAGAAACCGCTGAACCTGGGTCAGGGCATCTGGCTGAACGACAGTGCTGAAGGCAACGTGCTGAGTGCGGTTGCGGTGAGCCGTGCAGCCACCCCGTTTGAGGTGGAAGGTGAGCGTGCGGCGCTGCTGGTCAGTGTTGCGATGGCTGACGAACAGCCTGTTGCGGTGCTCAAGCGTCTTAGCGATCTGCTGCTTAACAATAAAGCCAACCTGTTGCTGAATGCCGACGCCGCCACGCTGCTGGCGTTGCTGAGCAGTGACGATGCGGTGGCTGAAGATCTGCTGAGCGAGGAGTTTGTCGTGCGTAACGAACACGGTTTGCACGCACGTCCAGGCACCATGCTGGTCAACACTATCAAACAATTTAACAGTGAAATTACCGTCGCCAACCTTGACGGTACTGGCAAACCCGCAAATGGACGTAGTCTGATGAAAGTTGTTGCACTTGGCGTGAAAAAAGGACACCGCCTGCGTTTCACCGCGCAGGGTGATGATGCTGAACAGGCGCTGAAAGCGATTGGCGAAGCCATCGCTGCTGGTCTGGGAGAGGGCGCATAAATGAGCAGACGTGTCGCTACGATCACCCTGAATCCGGCCTATGATCTGGTGGGTTTCACGCCGGAAATTGAACGCGGTGAAGTCAACCTTGTGCGCACCACTGGCCTGCATGCCGCGGGTAAAGGGATCAACGTCGCAAAAGTGCTGAAAGACCTTGGCATTGATGTCACCGTGGGTGGCTTCCTCGGTAAAGATAACCAGGACGGTTTTCAGCAACTGTTCAGCGAGCTGGGCATTGCTAACCGTTTCCAGGTGGTGCAGGGGCGTACCCGCATCAATGTGAAGCTGACGGAAAAAGATGGCGAAGTGACCGACTTTAACTTCTCCGGTTTTGAAGTCACCCCGGCTGACTGGGAACGCTTTGTTAACGATTCGCTGACCTGGCTTGGTCAGTTCGACATGGTTTGCGTGAGCGGCAGCCTGCCGTCGGGCGTCAGCCCGGAAGCCTTTACGGACTGGATGACGCGCCTGCGAAGCCAGTGCCCGTGCATTATCTTCGACAGCAGCCGCGACGCGCTGGTAGCCGGTCTGAAAGCCGCGCCGTGGCTGGTGAAACCGAACCGCCGTGAGCTGGAAATCTGGGCGGGCCGTAAATTACCAGAATTGAAGGACGTTATTGAAGCTGCTCATGCGCTTCGCGAACAGGGGATCGCCCATGTGGTGATTTCACTGGGCGCAGAAGGCGCGCTGTGGGTTAACGCTTCGGGCGAATGGATCGCCAAACCGCCGTCAATGGAAGTGGTAAGCACCGTTGGCGCAGGGGATTCAATGGTCGGTGGGCTGATTTATGGTCTGCTGATGCGTGAATCCAGTGAACATACATTACGCCTGGCCACCGCTGTTGCTGCACTGGCGGTAAGTCAGAGTAACGTAGGTATTACCGATCGTACCCAGTTAGCCGCGATGATGGCGCGAGTTGACTTAAAACCCTTCAACTAACAGCAGGAGAGGCATAATGAAAACGCTGCTGATAATCGACTCCGAACTCGGGCAGGCCCGCGCCTATATGGCGAAGACCTTGCTGGGCGCGGCGGCGCAGAAAGCAAATCTGCAATTTATTGATAACCCAGGCGAAGCGGAACTGGCTATCGTGCTGGGTAGCAAGCTGCCAGGCGACAGTGCGCTGGACGGGAAAAAGGTCTGGCTGGGCGATATCAATCGCGCAGTCGCCCACCCGGAACTGTTCCTGAGCGAAGCGAAAAACCACGCGTCGGTGTATGTCGCGCCTGCTGCAGCGGCGACAGCCGTGAACAGTAGTGGCCCGAAACGCATTGTTGCGGTCACTGCCTGCCCGACAGGTGTGGCACACACCTTTATGGCGGCGGAAGCTATCGAAACCGAAGCGAAAAAACGCGGCTGGTGGGTGAAAGTGGAAACCCGTGGCTCCGTGGGTGCGGGTAATGCCATCACTCCGGAAGAGGTTGCCCAGGCGGATCTGGTGGTGGTTGCCGCTGACATCGAAGTCGACCTGGCGAAATTTGCCGGTAAGCCGATGTACCGCACGACAACAGGCCTGGCGCTGAAGAAAACGGCACAGGAACTGGATAAAGCCGTCGCGGAAGCGAAGCCTTATCAGCCGTCGGGTAAACCCTCTGCTGATGCTGCTGAAGGTAAGACTGAGAGTGCGGGCGCATACCGTCACCTGCTGACGGGCGTTTCCTACATGCTGCCGATGGTAGTAGCGGGTGGTCTGTTAATTGCGCTCTCGTTCGCCTTCGGTATTACCGCGTTTAAAGAAGAAGGCACACTGGCGGCCGCGCTGATGAAAATCGGTGGTGGTTCAGCCTTTGCCCTGATGGTGCCAGTGCTGGCGGGCTTTATCGCGTTCTCCATCGCCGACCGTCCGGGTCTGACCCCGGGTCTTATCGGCGGTATGCTGGCGGTAAGCACTGGTTCGGGTTTTATCGGCGGTATCATTGCCGGTTTCCTGGCGGGTTACCTGGCGAAAGGCATCAGTAAAGGCCTGAAGCTGCCGCCGAGTATGGAAGCGCTGAAACCGATTCTGATCATTCCGCTGGTTTCCAGCCTGATTGTCGGTCTGGCGATGATTTATCTGATCGGTACGCCGGTGGCGAAAATCCTCGCTAGCCTGACTTCCTGGCTGCAGACCATGGGCACGGCTAACGCTGTCCTGCTGGGTGCAATCCTCGGTGGCATGATGTGTACCGACATGGGTGGCCCGGTCAACAAAGCGGCATACGCCTTTGGTGTGGGTCTGCTGAGTACGCAAACTTACGCACCGATGGCGGCGATTATGGCTGCCGGTATGGTGCCGCCGCTGGCGATGGGTCTGGCGACCATTGTTGCCCGCAACAAGTTCGACAAAGGTCAACGTGAAGGTGGTAAAGCGGCGCTGGTACTGGGTCTGTGCTTTATCTCCGAAGGGGCTATCCCGTTCGCCGCCCGCGACCCGATGCGTGTTCTGCCGTGCTGTATCGCCGGCGGTGCGCTGACCGGTGCTATCTCCATGGCGATTGGCGCGAAACTGATGGCACCGCACGGTGGTCTGTTTGTGCTGCTGATCCCAGGCGCTATCACGCCGGTACTGGGCTATCTGCTCTCTATCGTCGCGGGTACGCTGCTGGCGGGTCTGGTGTATGCCTTCCTGAAACGGCCAGAAACAGAAGCCGTAGCGAAAGTAGCATAAGAAATTGCCGACATCCGGGAAATGAGAAGGGCCGCTTAGCGGCCCTTTTTTTATGCGGTGGCTTCAGCGGTTTGCTGCGCCTTCAGCCAGGCAATCTCTTCGGCCCAGATATCCGGATTAATGGTTTCCAGAATCATAGGAATGCCATCGAAACGTGCGTCGCGCATGATCCAGCGAAACGCGTCATGCCCGATATTACCTTCGCCGAGGCTGTGGTGGCGGTCGACACGGCTACCAAAAGCACTTTTGGCGTCGTTCAGATGCATACCGCGCAGGTACTGGAAACCAACCACACGATCGAATTCCGCAAAGGTGTCTGCCGTGGCTTGTTCAGTGCGTAGATCATAGCCTGCGGCAAACGCATGGCAGGTATCAATGCAGACACCAACGCGGGATTTGTCTTCCACACCGTCAATAATCGCCGCCAGATGCTCGAACTTAAACCCCAGATTGCTGCCCTGACCGGCGGTGTTTTCAATCACGGCGGTGACGCCTTCGGTTTGCGCCAGCGCAATGTTGATGGACTCGGCAATACGCGCCAGACATTCATCCTCGGGGATCTGCATTAAATGGCTGCCGGGGTGGAAGTTCAGCAGGCTCAGTCCCAGTTGCTGACAACGGCTCAGCTCATCAATAAACGCGTCGCGGGATTTTTCCAGCGCCTCGGCCACCGGGTGACCAAGGTTAATCAGGTAACTGTCGTGCGGCAGGATCTGATTGGGTGTGAAGTGATATTTTTCGCAGGCGGCTTTGAATTCGTCGATAGTTTCCGGACTCAGCGGCGCGGCCCGCCACTGGCGCTGGTTTTTGGTAAACAGCGCAAAGGCGGTCGCGCCAATTTCAGCCGCGCGAATGGCGGCATTTGCCACGCCGCCGGAGGCGCTCACATGCGCACCAATATATTTCATAAAAACTCCTGTTAAACCCGCCAGGGGAAAACGCTCATCATAGCGGGTCAACAGGGAGGAGATGTAGTGGTTTATGCCATCAGGTGATGAACTGCCAGGTTAATGGCGCCCCCGCCGACAATCAGCCAGACAAACAGAATCAGCCCCATGACCAGCGGTTTTGCCCCGGCATTCTTCAGCGCACTGACGTGTGTGGTCAATCCCAGCGCCGCCATCGCCATCGCCAGTAGCAGCGTATCCAGCGTATTCAACATGTTCACCATCGATGCCGGCAACAGATGGAACGAGTTAAATACCGCGACAGCCACAAAGCCCAGCGCAAACCACGGAATGGTCAGCTTGCTTTTTTCTGCCCCTTGTTGCGGGCTGAGCTGTTTAACGCGTGCGGCCAGCAGCAGTAAAAACGGTGCCAGCATCATTACGCGTAGCATTTTGGCAATCACGGCGGCATTTTCCGTTTCCGGGCTGATGGCATGACCGGCGGCAACCACTTGCGCCACTTCATGTACCGTTGAACCTACCCAGATGCCATAGGTTTCCGGGCTAAACCAGTGACCAACCAGCGGGTAGAGCGCCGGGTAAATAAAGATTGCCAGCGTGCCGAAAATCACGACAGTAGCGACCGCAACCGTCACTTTACTGGCTTCCGCTTTGACCACCGGTTCGGTTGCCAGCACGGCTGCCGCGCCACAGATACTGCTGCCTGCGCCAATCAGCCAGCTGGTTTTTTTATCCAGCCCGAATACTTTTTGCCCAAGAAAACAGGCCAGCAAAAAAGTACTCGATAGCGTCAGCACATCGATGGCGATACCGCTGACCCCCACGTCGGCAATTTGCGAAAACGTCAGGCGAAAACCATAAAGAATGATCCCCAGTCGTAACAGGTGCTGTTTAGCGAACAGTACGCCACCGTCGCAACGATGGTGCCAGGCGGGGTAGAGCGTGTTGCCAAGCAGCATGCCGATAAGAATAGCCAGTGTTAAGGCGCTCAGCCCAAGGCCTGCGACCGACGGGATCGCGCCAAGCCATAATGCGGCGGCGGTAATCAGGCCGGTCAACAGCAAGCCGGGAACAAAATGCCATGCCGGATGGCGTCGAGTCTGTAACGTGATTTCTGTCATAACCTTCTCCTCTCAATGGAGAAAAGGTTAAGGCGAACTGGTTTAAAGGTAAAATTGATTATATATTTATAATTAATCTTTATAAGTGGTAAGTGACCTCTATGCATATAACGTTACGCCAGCTTGAAGTCTTTGCTGAAGTGCTGAAAAGCGGCTCCACCACCCAGGCTTCGCAGCAGTTAGCGCTCTCGCAATCTGCGGTTAGCGCGGCACTGACCGATCTTGAAGGCCAGCTGGGCGTGCAATTGTTTGACCGCGTGGGTAAACGGCTGGTGGTGAATGAACACGGGCGTTTGCTCTATCCCCGCGCGCTGGCAGCGCTCGAACAGGCGACGGAAATCGAGCAACTGTTTCGCGAAGATAACGGTGCCATCCGCGTATTCGCCAGTAGCACGATTGGTAATTACATCCTGCCGGAGGTGATCGCCCACTACCGCCGCGATTTCCCCGATCTGCCGCTGGAACTGAGCGTGGGTAACAGCCAGGACGTGATCAATGCGGTAGCGGATTTCCGCGTTGATATCGGTTTAATCGAAGGCCCGTGCCACACCGCGGAAATTATCGCCGAGCCGTGGATGGAAGATGAGCTGGTGGTGTTTGCACCGCCATCATCGCCGCTGCTGCAAGGGCGCGTAACGCTGGAGCAACTCGCCGCTGCGCCGTGGATCCTGCGCGAGCGCGGCTCCGGCACACGCGAAATCGTCGACTATTTACTCCTCTCGCATTTGCCGCAGTTTCACCTGGGCATGGAGCTTGGCAACTCAGAAGCCATTAAGCATGCGGTGCGCCACGGGTTGGGCATTAGCTGCCTGTCGCGGCGCGTCATTGCTGAACAGCTTGAAACCGGTAGCTTAGTGGAAGTGCCGGTTCCGCTGCCCCGTCTGGTGCGCACGCTGTGGCGTATCCATCATCGTCAGAAACACCTTTCCAGCGCATTAAACCGCTTTATTCGCTACTGCGAGATTTGATTGCACCATCAGCAGGCGTCTGCACCGTTTTGGTGGTGCAGACGCAGCGCTGCAACCTTCGATTCATCCCTGAACTCCCCGCATGCCGCGCTCCTCCAGAATATATCGTATTGGCACATTAGTTGCAGAAAGTGATTCAAAGAATCTTTTGTTTCATGGGCGATGAGGTGTTGATGATGAAAACGTGGATAAAGGCCGCAGCGATGGCGACAATAATGATGGCTTGTGCCTCGCAGGCGATGGCGGATCAATTACAGGATATTCAGCAGCGCGGCGTATTGCGTGTGGCAGTACCGCAGGATTTCCCGCCGTTTGGCTCTGTTGGCACCGATCTCAAACCGCAGGGTTACGACATTGATATGGCCGAATATCTGGCAAAAGGCATGAAGGTGAAACTGCAACTGGTGCCCGTAACCAGCGCCAACCGCGTACCGTACCTGCAAACGCATAAAGTTGACCTGGTAATTTCCAGCCTTGGCAAAAATGCGGAGCGCGAAAAAGTGATCGACTTCAGCCGTGCCTATGCCCCGTTCTTCCTTGGCGTGTTTGGCCCGAAAGAGGCCACGGTGACCGATGCGAAAGCGTTAAGCGGCAAATCCATCGGCGTTACCCGCGGTGCCGTGGAAGACATGGTGCTGAGCGATATCGCGCCGAAAGATGCCGACGTGAAGCGCTACGAAGATAACAACACCACGCTTTCTGCTTATATGTCCGGCCAGGTGCAGTATCTCGCCACCGGTAACGTTGTTGTGGCGGCAATTGCGCGGCAGAACCCGCAAAAAGCGCCGGTCAGCCAGTTTATGCTGAAAGATTCGCCGTGCTATATCGGGCTAATGAAAAACGAACCAGCGCTGAAAGCGGAAGTCGACAAGCTGGTTGAGCAGGCGCTGAAAGAGGGCGAACTCAACAACTTGTCACAGAAATGGATGCAGGCGCCGTTACCGGCCAACTTTGGCGCGTAACGCATGACGACATCGCTTGATTTCGCCGCGCTCTGGCCGTTCTGGCCGGAGCTGCTGGCTGGGCTCTGGACCACGGTGACCTTAACCACGCTGGCGACGGTTGGCGGTGTGACGATCGGCATCGTCGGTGCGGCGCTGCGTAGCGGTAAACCCGGCGTGATAAGTGCCATCTGGGGCGCGTACGTTGAGCTTATCCGCAACACGCCATTTGTGGTGCAACTGTTCTTTATTGTGTTTGGTTTGCCGGGCCTCGGGCTGAAACTCACCGCCGGTGAAGCGGCGCTGATCGCCATGCTGGTTAACCTCGGTGCCTACAGCACGGAAATTATCCGCGCCGGGATCCAGGTGGCGCCGAAAGGGCAGTGGGAAGCCGCCCGCGTACTGGGGCTTAGCAAATCGCAAACCTTTTTACGGGTGATTTTGCCTCCCGCGCTGAAACGCATTTATCCGGCGCTGGTGAGCCAGTGCATTATCGTCATGCTGGGCTCGTCGGTGGTGTCGCAAGTCTCTTATGAAGAGTTGACCTTTATGGCCAACCTGATTCAGTCGCGCACGTTTTTAAGTTTTGAAGTCTATTTTGTCACCACGTTGCTGTATCTGATGCTGTCGCTGTTGATGCGCCAGCTGCTGCTGGCAATCGGGCGCAAATGGCTGGGGAGCGAGATCTGATGAGTACGTTTACCGACTGGGATATTCTGCGCAACCTGCTGCTGGCGGCGCGCTGGACGGTGCTGCTGTCGCTGATCGCCTTCGTCTGCGGCACGCTGGTAACGCTGCCGCTGCTGGTGTTGCGCATTAGCCGCTGGCGCTTACCAAAACGGTTTATCAGCGCCTACGCCGCGTTATTTCAGGGCACACCGCTATTGATGCAACTGTTCCTCGCTTTTTTTGGCCTTGCGCTGTTTGGTATTGATGTCAGCGCGTGGACGGCGGCGACGCTGGCGCTAACGCTGTTTACCAGCGCCTTCCTGCTTGATATCTGGTACGGCAGCATCAATGCGCTGCCAAAAGGGCAGTGGGAAGCCTGCCGCTGTCTGGGGCTGAGTTTTGGTCAAACGCTGTTTCGCGTGATTGCGCCGCAAGCCATTCGAATCGCCATTGCGCCGACGGTGGGCTTTTCCGTGCAGGTCATTAAAGGCACCGCGCTGGCGTCGATTATCGGTTTTGTCGAACTCACCAAAGCCGGCACCATGCTTAACAACGTCACCTTTGCACCATTCAAAGTGTTCGGGCTGGTGGCGTTGGGCTATTTCCTGCTGTGTTATCCGCTGTCGCGCTACAGCCGCTATCTGGAGAAGAAATTCCATGCCGCTCATCACCATTAATGAAGTGCAGAAATATTATGGCGACAACCATGTGCTGAAGGGCGTAAGCCTCGACATTGAAATGGGCGAAGTGGTGTCGATTATTGGCCGCAGCGGGTCGGGCAAAAGCACCTTACTGCGCTGCATGAACGGGCTGGAAGGCTACCAGGATGGCAGCATCAAACTGGGTGGTATGACGGTAACCGACCGGGAATCGCAGGCGCGTGAGATCAGCCGCTCAGTGGGAATGGTATTCCAGAGCTTTAATCTGTTCCCGCATATGACGGCGCTGGAAAACGTGATGCTGGCACCGCGCCGGGTGCTGAAATTGCCTGCTGACGAGTGCCGTCGCCTTGCCATTGAGATGCTGGAGAAAGTGGGGCTTGGCGAGCGTATCGACTACTATCCGGCCAATCTTTCCGGCGGTCAGCAGCAGCGCGTGGCGATTGCCCGTGCACTGGCGATGAAACCGAAAGTGCTGCTGTGTGATGAAATCACCTCGGCACTGGACCCGGAACTGGTCGGTGAGGTGCTGCGCGTGCTGGAGCAGCTTGCTCGTGAAGGGATGACGCTGATTCTGGTGACCCATGAAATGAACTTTGCCCGCGAAGTGGGTGACCGCGTCGTGTTTATGCATCAGGGAAAAGTCTGGGAGCAGGGTGACAGCAAGGACTTTTTCGCGCAGCCGAAAACACCGGAACTGCAGCAGTTTATCGCCTCGGTACGCGGTCTGAATTGATCTTTCTGCTCCCGTATCCGCGCGGGAGCTTATTTACCGCCTCGCAAGATCGTCCATTCACTGCTTTACTTATAATCCGTTGCCGATCATGAAGGTCTCTAATAAGAGGCGTTTTATGCCGGAAGGCCTGCGTTTCGTTTGCTACAATCGCGCCTCATTTTTTGGATGGATAGCATTTTCTTATGGTTTCCGAAACTAAAACCACAGAAGCGCCCACGCTTCGTCGAGAACTCAAAGCGCGTCATCTGACGATGATCGCCATTGGCGGTTCCATCGGTACAGGTTTGTTTGTCGCATCAGGGGCGACCATTTCTTCAGCGGGCCCCGGCGGCGCGTTGTTCTCCTATATTCTGATTGGCCTGATGGTCTATTTCCTGATGACCAGCCTCGGTGAACTGGCGGCGTTTATGCCGGTTTCCGGTTCGTTCTCCACCTATGGTCAAAAATATGTTGAAGAGGGTTTCGGCTTCGCGCTGGGCTGGAACTACTGGTACAACTGGGCGGTGACCATCGCCGTTGACCTTGTGGCGTCGCAATTAGTCATGACCTGGTGGTTCCCGGACACGCCAGGCTGGATCTGGAGCGCGCTGTTCCTCGCGGTGATTTTCCTGCTTAACTACATCTCAGTGAAAGGCTTTGGTGAAGCGGAGTATTGGTTCTCGCTGATCAAAGTCGCCACCGTCATTATCTTCATCATTGTTGGTGTGATGATGATTGTCGGTATTTTCCAGGGAGAAAAACCGGCGGGCTGGAGCAACTGGACGATTGGCGATGCGCCATTTGCCGGTGGTTTTTCCGCCATGATCGGTGTGGCAATGATTGTCGGTTTCTCTTTCCAGGGGACTGAGCTGATTGGTATCGCGGCGGGGGAATCGGAAGATCCGGAGAAGAACATCCCGCGCGCGGTGCGCCAGGTGTTCTGGCGTATTCTGCTGTTCTATGTGTTTGCGATTTTAATTATCAGCCTGATTATTCCGTACACCGATCCGAGCCTGCTGCGCAACGACGTGAAAGATATCAGCGTCAGCCCGTTCACGCTGGTGTTTGAGCATGCGGGTCTGCTCTCGGCGGCGGCGGTGATGAACGCGGTGATCCTGACGGCGGTGCTGTCGGCGGGGAACTCGGGCATGTACGCTTCCACACGTATGCTCTACACGCTGGCGTGTGACGGCAAAGCGCCGCGCATATTCGCGAAATTATCGAAAGGCGGCGTGCCGCGTAACGCGCTGTATGCCACCACGGTGATTGCCGCGCTGTGCTTCCTGACCTCAATGTTTGGCAACCAGACCGTGTATTTATGGCTGCTGAACACCTCCGGTATGACTGGTTTTATTGCCTGGCTGGGGATTGCCATTAGCCACTACCGTTTTCGCCGTGGCTATGTCGCGCAGGGGCATTCGCTGGATAACCTGCCGTACCGTTCGGGTTTCTTCCCGCTGGGGCCGATTTTCGCCTTCGCTTTGTGCCTCATCATCACGCTTGGGCAGAACTATCAGGCTTTCCTGGCCGACAGCATTGACTGGGGCGCCGTTGCGGCGACGTATATCGGTATCCCGCTGTTCCTTATTATCTGGTTAGGCTATAAATTTTCCAAAGGAACCCGTTTCGTGCGTTATAGTGAAATGGAGTTCCCGGAACGTTTCACGAAATAAATTCACTCTTTAGCCCTCTGTATGGAGGGCTTTTTTTTGCCCCTGCCAACATTCCCTCCCGCTGCGATAATTTACATAACTTTAATTTAACGCAATTGATAATCATTATCACCTAAATTAATGTAAGTGCCTGAATAAAAAGGGTGTCTGCCCGGGCTTTCTGCGCCCGAAGGCCAATAATTTCCTTGTCAGGGTCAATGTAACGCTGACGTGTTTGGCAGTGTGTGAGCACTATTCCTCGCAATTTTTTGTTTTTACCTCATGGAGTTATGGAATGTTTACCTTGAATCCCATCGTCCGGGGAGGCCTCTGCGCGTCCGCACTTTCTTTAGCGCTGCCGGTAATGGCCGTAGAGAATGGCGAAACGCTGGTGGTTACCGCGTCGGCAACGGAACAGAACCTGAAAGACGCACCCGCCAGTATCAGCGTGATCACCCAGGACGATTTGCAGCGCAAGCCGGTGCAAAATCTGAAAGATGTACTGAAAGAGGTGCCTGGCGTTCAGCTCACCAACGAAGGGGACAACCGTAAAGGCGTCAGCCTGCGTGGCCTCAACAGTAGCTACACGCTGATCCTGATTGACGGTAAGCGCGTCAACTCCCGTAATGCGGTTTTCCGCCATAACGATTTTGACCTTAACTGGATCCCGGTCGATGCCATTGAGCGCATTGAAGTGGTGCGCGGCCCGATGTCTTCCCTGTACGGTTCGGACGCCTTGGGTGGCGTGGTGAACATCATTACTAAAAAAATCGGCCAGCGCTGGACGGGCACGATTACTGCGGATAGCACGGTTCAGCAACATCGCGATCGCGGCGATACCTGGAACGGTCAGTTCTACACCAGCGGCCCGCTGATAGATGGGGTGCTTGGGCTGAAAGCCTTTGGTAGCGTGGCGAAACGCGAAAAAGATGGTCAGCAGAGTTCTAAAACGGATGCCAGCGGCCAATCGCCGCGTATTGAAGGTTTCACCAGCCGTGATGGCAACGTTGAGTTTGCCTGGACGCCAACCGACGATCACGATTTTACCGCCGGATATGGCTACGACCGCCAGGACAGGAACTCTGATTCGCTGGATAAAAACCGCCTTGACCGGCAAAACTACTCGCTGGCGCACAATGGCCGCTGGGGCGAAGTAAACAGTGAACTTCGTTTCTACGGTGAACAGATCGATAACAAAAACCCGGGTAACAGCAGCACAATTCGTTCGGAAAGCAACACGCTCGACGGCAAAGTGGTGCTGCCGCTGGGGCAATATAATCAGCTCGTTACGCTGGGTGGCGAGTGGCGCCACGACAAGTTAAAAGATCCTGTTAACCTGACCGGCGGCGACAGCAGCAAAACCTCGACCAGCCAGTACGCGCTGTTTGTTGAAGATGAGTGGCGTATTTTCGAGCCGTTGGCGCTGACCACCGGTGTCCGTATGGATGACCACGACACCTATGGCGATCACTGGAGTCCGCGTGCTTACCTGGTTTACAGCGCCACCGATACGCTGACCGTGAAAGGCGGTTGGGCGACGGCATTTAAAGCGCCTTCTCTGTTGCAGCTCAGCCCGGACTGGGCCACCAACTCCTGCCGGGGCGGTTGCCGCATTGTTGGCAGCCCGGAGCTACAACCAGAGACCAGCGAAAGTTTTGAACTGGGGCTTTATTACAGCGGGGAAAAGGGCTGGCTGGAAGGCGTGCAGGGTAGCGTAACGGCGTTCCAGAACAATATCGACGATATGATCAATATCAGCCGTACGTCGAGCCTGAGCGAAGCACCGGGTTACGCTAACTTCGTCGGTTTTGAGCGTAATGCCAGCGGCGTACTGGTGCCGGTATTCCGTTACTACAACGTTGATAAAGCGCGGATTCAGGGTGTGGAAACCGAGGTGAAAATCCCGTTTGATGAAGCGTGGAAGCTGACGCTGAATTACACCTATAACGATGGACGCAACCTGAGCGGTGGCGGCAACAAACCGTTACAGGATCTGCCGTTCCATACCGCCAACGGCACGCTGGACTGGCAAGCCACGCAGGACTGGTCATTCTATGTTTCTGCCAACTACAGCGGGGAAAAACGCGCCGTATCGCAGGGCGTAACACCGGGTGGCTACGTTATCTGGAATGCGGGCGGCGCATGGCAGGCGACAAAAAATGTCAAGCTGCGCGCGGGTGTGCTTAACCTTGGCGATAAAGATCTCAGCCGCGACGATTACAGCTACAACGAAGATGGCCGCCGCTACTTTATGGCGCTGGATTACCGCTTCTGATATGGAAAGCCCGGCAGCAGGACGCCGCCGGGACTCCCGCTATTTCAGCAGATGCTGCGCATGGAAGCGCAGATGATCTTCAATAAACGCAGCAATAAAGAAGTAACTGTGATCGTAGCCGGACTGGATGCGCAGCGTCAGCGGCCAGGATTTTTGCCGTGCCACTTCCGCAAGCCGCGCGGGCTGGAGTTGATCGGCCAGGAACTGATCATTATCCCCCTGATCGATAAGTGTTGGGATCGCGTCAGTTTCGTTGCTTTCCAGCATCAGCGCGCAGCTATCCCATTCACGCCATTGTTGCGCATCCTCGCCCAGATAAGCGCGAAACGCTTTTTGCCCCCACGGCACCTGCATCGGGTTCACTATCGGTGCAAAGGCGGAAACGCTGGTATAACGGCCGGGGTTTTTCAGCGCCATGATCAACGCGCCGTGGCCGCCCATCGAATGACCACTGATAGCGCAGCGGTCGCTGACGTTAAATTGCGACTGGATAAGCGTCGGTAATTCATCGCGCAGATAATCATACATACGATAATGCGCCGCCCACGGCTGCTCGGTGGCGTTGAGGTAAAAACCTGCGCCTTTGCCGAGGTCATAGCTCTCTGCATCTGCGACATCGTCACCGCGTGGGCTGGTATCCGGCATCACCAGCACAATGCCTAACTCTGCGGCTACGCGTTGCGCACCGGCTTTGGTGGTGAAGTTTTCGTCATTGCAGGTAAGACCGGAGAGCCAGTACAGCACCGGCGGCGGTGTTGCGCTGTATTGCGGCGGTAAGAAGATGCTAAAGGTCATCGTGCAGTTCAGTACGGCGGAGTCGTGGCGCCAGCGCTGTTGCCAGCCTTCAAAACAGCGGTGCTCTTCAAGCATTTCCATGCGGGGCTCCTTAGAATTTTTTACAGACAAAGTAAGGTGACTTCTTGTCATCATACAGGCTATTCCCTTTGCTGCGAGTAACTTTCACTTCCGCATAAACGCAACATACTGCATCATAAACATAACTTTACGTTAACATTTGGGGGCGCTAATGGCGCAACGTGTGGCGCTTTGTGGATTTATTGTGCTGGTGGTCGCGATGGGAATCGGGCGTTTTGCCTTCACGCCGCAGGTGCCGTTGATGATCCGCGACGAGCAACTGACCCTGACCAGCGCCGGGCTGGTGGCGGCGATTAACTACCTCGGTTATCTGCTTGGTGCCTGGGACGCAATGCGCGCGCAGCGACATATCGAAGTCCGTCTCTATCTGGGGATTGGCGGCGCGGTGGCACTCACTTTTCTCTCTTCACTTGCCGATAACGCGCTGCTTCACGGCGCGTTGCGCCTGGTGATTGGCGCAATGAGCGGCTGGGCGATGGTGCTCATTGCCGCCTGGACCAACGATCGGCTGGCACATGCCGGCAAGCCAGGACTGAGTGCCGCGGTATTCGCCGGGCCGGGTGCGGGCATTGCATTAAGCGGCCTGCTGGCGGTGGCGATCCAGGCAAAAGGCTTAAGCGCTGCATCCGCCTGGCAGGTGTATGGTGTGCTGGCGCTGCTGCTGGTGGCGTTGATTGCTCGCTATTTACCGCGTCCTGGCGAGTGGCATCGACCGGGCGAAAAGCCGCAGCCGCTACAGTTAACCACCGATCTTAAACGGCTGGTCTGGAGCTACAGCCTGGCCGGATTTGGCTATATCTTACCGGCGACGTTTCTGTCGCAAATGGCGGCGCTGCGCTTTCCTGGCAGCCTGTTTGCCCAGTTTGTCTGGCCGGTGTTCGGTGCCGCAGCGGTAGTGGGGATTGCGCTCAGTATTTTGCTGCGCCACGTTGGTCACAGCCATCAGCGGCTGGCGGTGGTGCTGTGGCTGCAAGGTGCGGGCGTACTGGCGGCATGGTTGCTGCCGGGGATGAGCGGGCTGGTGTGCGGTGCGGTGCTGGTGGGCGGCGGATTTCTTTGCGCCGTGCAGCTCTCACTGCTGTATGGACGCGAGCTCGCGCCCAATCACACACGTTATATGGCCGGGTTATTGACCACCGGCTATGCGATGGGGCAACTGGTTGGCCCTATGACTTCCGCTCTTTCCACCTGGCTTACGCAGCAGCTTGAACCGGCGCTAGGCGTGGCGGCAATTGCCCTGGTCATTGGCGGGGTTTTGGTCTGGAAACGCACGGCCTGAAAGGCGGCAGCGATTTCAATAATTATCGCCGCCAGGGCTGGATTATGTGCGCGACCTCACGCACAATGTTCGCTCACTTTGCGTTAACAACGCGAAGTTCGCCACACCTGCAGGAGAATAAAAAACATGTCATCACTCAGTAAAGAAGCGGCGCTCGTTCACGAGGCTCTGGTTGCCCGTGGTCTGGAAACGCCGCTGCGCCCACCGGTGCAAATGGATAACGAATCCCGTAAACGTCTTATCGCCGGGCATATGACCGAGATTATGCAACTGCTGAATCTCGATCTGAATGATGACAGCCTGATGGAAACGCCGCATCGCATCGCCAAAATGTATGTTGATGAGATCTTCTCCGGCCTTGATTACGCTAACTTCCCGAAGATCACCGTCATTGAAAACAAAATGAAAGTCGATGAGATGGTGACGGTGCGCGATATCACGCTGACCAGCACCTGCGAGCACCATTTTGTCACTATCGACGGCAAAGCCACCGTTGCCTATATTCCGAAGGATTCGGTGATTGGCCTGTCGAAAATCAACCGTATCGTGCAGTTTTTTGCGCAGCGCCCGCAGGTGCAGGAGCGACTGACGCAGCAGATCCTTACCGCGCTGCAAACGCTGCTCGGCACTAACAATGTCGCGGTTTCTATTGATGCGGTGCATTATTGCGTGAAAGCGCGCGGCATCCGCGACGCGACCAGCGCGACGACGACCACTTCGCTCGGTGGCTTGTTCAAGTCGAGCCAGAATACCCGCCAGGAGTTCCTGCGCGCAGTCCGCCACACTAACTAATTCGCTGGAGCCGCCGACATGGAGAGGAATGTCACGCTGGATTTTATTCGTGGCATCGCCATTCTCGGTATTCTTTTGCTGAATATCACCGCCTTTGGTTTGCCAAAGGCGGCCTACCTTAACCCTGCCTGGTACGGCGACATCACGGCGTCGGATGCCTGGACCTGGGCGCTGCTCGATCTCTTCGCGCAGGTGAAATTCCTCTCGCTGTTTGCCATTTTGTTCGGTGCGGGTCTGCAAATGTTGCTGCCGCGCGGTAAGCGCTGGATCCAGTCGCGCCTGACGCTGCTGGTGCTGCTCGGTTTCATTCATGGTCTCTTTTTCTGGGATGGCGATATTCTGCTGGCTTATGGGCTGGTGGGGTTGATTGCCTGGCGCATGGTGCGAGATGCGCAGAACGTGAAGACGATGTTTAACACTGGTGTGGTGCTGTACCTGATTGGCATTGCGGTTTTGTTGTTGCTGGGGGGAATTTCCGGTTCGCAACCGAACCGCTCCTGGTTGCCGGATGCGGCGAATGTGCAGTACGAGACCTGGTGGCGAGTCAGCGGCAGTATCGGGGAGGCCATCAGTAATCGTGCGGATATGCTCTCTAACGCGCTTCTGGCGCTGGGGGCGCAATATGGCTGGCAACTGGCGGGCATGATGCTGACAGGCGCGGCGCTGATGCGCAGCGGCTGGCTGAAAGGGCAATTCAGCCTGCGCCATTATCGCCGGACGGGGGCGCTGCTGATTGGCTTAGGGTTACTGATCAACATCCCGGCGATTATTGCCCAGTGGCAGCTTGGCTGGTCGTATCGCTGGTGCGCTTTTCTTCTGCAGGCTCCGCGCGAACTTGGCGCGCCGTTACAGGCGGTGGGTTATGCGGCGCTGGCGTGGGGGTTCTGGCCGCAGATCTGCGGTTATAAACTGGTCAATGCTATTGCCTGCGTTGGACGCATGGCGCTCACTAACTACCTGTTGCAAACGCTAATCTGTATCACCTTATTCAATCGTTTCGGGCTGTTTATGCAGTTCGACCGCCTGCAACTGCTGGCCTTTGTGCCGGCGGTGTGGGCCGTAAATATCCTCTTCTCTCTGTTCTGGCTCAGGCGTTTTCGTCAGGGGCCAATGGAATGGCTATGGCGGCAATTGACCGCACGTGCTGCAGGGACATCATTGGCTCGCACATCCAGATAACGATCTGGATCACAATCATTAACAAAACGGATGTAACCGTTTCCATTCATGTGATGCCACTCACGTAGCAATCGCCTGCTCGCTGCCAGAATAGCCTCCTTACTTAACACAGGGGGTGGCTGTGAACTGCCGCAATCCAGAAAAGGTGGGTAAAAATGATCACCATTCGTGACGTTGCCCGGCATGCGGGCGTCTCTGTCGCGACGGTGTCCCGCGTGCTTAATAACAGCGCGCTGGTCAGCCCGGAAACGCGCGAAACGGTGATGAAAGCCGTCGCCCAGCTGGGTTATCGCCCGAATGCCAACGCTCAGGCGCTGGCGACGCAGGTTAGCGACACCATTGGCGTGGTGGTGATGGACGTCTCTGATGCCTTTTTCGGTGCGCTGGTGAAAGCGGTGGATACGGTTGCGCAGCAGCACGAAAAATATGTGTTGATTGGCAACAGTTATCACGAGGCGGAAAAAGAGCGTCACGCCATCGAAGTCCTGATTCGCCAGCGTTGTAACGCCCTGATTGTTCACTCAAAAGCGCTAAGCGATGAAGAGCTGACAGGCTTTATGGAGCAGATCCCCGGCATGGTGCTGATCAACCGGCTGGTGCCAGGCTATGCGCACCGCTGCGTCTGCCTTGATAACGTCAGCGGGGCGGTGATGGCCACGCGCATGCTGCTCAATAACGGCCATCAGCGCATCGGTTATCTGGCCTCCAGCCACCAGATTGAAGACAACGATATGCGCCGCGAAGGGTGGTTCCGCGCGCTGGAAGAGCAGGGGATTAACGTCCCGGATAGCTGGGTTGGCACCGGTTCGCCGGACATGCAGGGCGGTGAAGCGGCGATGGTTGAGCTGCTGGGGCGCAACCTGCAACTTACCGCGGTCTTTGCCTATAACGACAGCATGGCGGCGGGGGCGCTGACGGCGCTGAAAGACAACGGCATTGCGGTGCCACAGCATTTATCACTGATTGGTTTCGATGATATTCCCATTGCGCGTTACACCGACCCGCAACTGACCACGGTGCGTTACCCGGTCGCTTCAATGGCGCGACTGGCGACCGAGCTGGCGTTGCAGGGGGCCGCAGGTAAGCTGGATCCAGAGGCTGCGCACTGCTTTATGCCGACGCTGGTACGCCGCCATTCCGTGACCGCACGACAAACTGTGGCACCGATCACTAACTTATAAACTTCGATGATGTAACCGTTTTCAATCTGTGAGTAAATTCACAGTATCTTAACAAGGCGCTGACTATGATGTCAGCGTTTTAGAAGCTGAAACACGATGTAACGGTGATTAATCACTTTCACTACAAGTGAGCGCTTTGAAACATCGAAGAAAGCGAACTTCTGGAGCGTTACCCGGACACGGACGAATGGAATTTTAGAGTGAACTTCGGTCGGCAGTAACGTCTTCGTAACAACTGACCCGCCGAGCATTATTCACAAGAACTACCCTGCATATAAAAAAACCGGAGATACCATGAATAAGAAGGTGTTGACTCTGTCTGCTGTTATGGCAAGCATGCTTTTTGGCGCAGCCGCACACGCAGCGGATACCCGCATTGGTGTGACCATCTATAAATATGACGACAACTTTATGTCGGTTGTCCGTAAGGCTATTGAGAAAGACGCCAAAGCAGCGCCAGATGTTCAGCTGCTGATGAACGACTCGCAGAATGACCAATCCAAACAGAACGACCAGATCGACGTGCTGCTGGCGAAAGGCGTAAAAGCACTGGCGATCAACCTGGTTGACCCGGCAGCGGCAGGTACGGTGATTGAGAAAGCGCGTGGTCAAAACGTTCCGGTTGTTTTCTTCAACAAAGAACCTTCCCGCAAAGCGCTGGATAGCTACGATAAAGCCTATTACGTGGGTACCGATTCCAAAGAATCCGGCGTGATTCAGGGCGACCTGATTGCTAAACACTGGGCGGCGAACCAGGGCTGGGATCTGAACAAAGATGGCCAGATCCAGTACGTGTTGCTGAAAGGCGAGCCGGGTCATCCGGATGCTGAAGCACGTACCACTTACGTTATCAAAGAGCTGAATGATAAGGGCATCAAAACTCAGCAGCTGGCTCTGGATACCGCAATGTGGGATACCGCTCAGGCGAAAGACAAAATGGACGCCTGGCTCTCTGGCCCGAACGCTAACAAAATTGAAGTGGTTATCGCGAACAACGACGCGATGGCAATGGGCGCGGTTGAAGCCCTGAAAGCACACAACAAATCGTCTATCCCGGTCTTCGGTGTCGATGCGCTGCCAGAAGCGCTGGCGCTGGTGAAATCCGGTGCAATGGCCGGTACCGTGCTGAACGATGCTAACAACCAGGCGAAAGCGAGCTTCGAGCTGGCGAAAAACCTGGCCGAAGGCAAAGGCGCGGCAGATGGCACTAACTGGAAAATCGAAAATAAAGTCGTTCGTATTCCATACGTTGGTGTAGATAAAGACAACCTGGCTGAAATCGCCGGTAAATAATATTAAGAAAGCATGTTCTCATTGGGCGCAACGACTGTTGCGCCCTTATAACACGATATGCCAGGCCAACAAGGTATAATTATGGTCAGCAATAATACTCAGTCGTCAGGTGAATTCTTGTTGGAAATGAGCAATATCAACAAGTCTTTTCCAGGCGTAAAGGCACTCGATAATGTCAATTTGAAAGTCCGTCCGCACTCTATCCATGCATTAATGGGCGAGAACGGTGCGGGGAAATCAACATTATTAAAATGTCTTTTTGGGATCTATCAAAAAGATTCCGGTAGCATTCTTTTTCAGGGGAAAGAGATCGACTTCCATTCCGCGAAAGAAGCGCTGGAAAATGGTATTTCGATGGTTCACCAGGAACTCAACCTGGTATTGCAACGTTCCGTGATGGACAATATGTGGCTGGGGCGTTATCCAACCAAAGGCATGTTTGTCGATCAGGATAAAATGTTCCACGATACCAAAGCCATTTTTGATGAGCTGGATATTGATATCGACCCTAAAGCACGCGTGGGAACATTATCTGTATCGCAAATGCAGATGATTGAAATTGCCAAAGCGTTCTCTTATGACGCCAAAATTGTCATTATGGATGAACCGACTTCTTCGCTGACGGAAAAAGAAGTCAATCATCTGTTTAAAATTATCCGTAAACTGAAAGAGCGTGGCTGTGGAATTGTTTATATCTCCCATAAAATGGAAGAGATATTCCAGCTGTGCGATGAAATTACGATTCTGCGTGACGGTCAGTGGATTGCCACCCAGCCGCTGGAAGGGCTGGATATGGACAAGATCATCGCCATGATGGTTGGTCGTTCGCTGAACCAGCGCTTCCCGGACAAGCACAACGTGCCGGGCGAAACCATTCTTGAAGTGCGTAATCTTACCTCGTTGCGCCAGCCCTCTATTCGCGATATCTCCTTTGATTTGCGCAAAGGCGAAATACTCGGTATCGCAGGTCTGGTCGGGGCGAAACGTACAGATATCGTTGAAACGTTATTTGGGATTCGTGAAAAATCCTCTGGCACCATTAAATTGCATGGCAAAGTGATTAATAACCACAACGCCAATGAGGCGATTAATAATGGTTTTGCCCTGGTGACCGAAGAACGTCGTTCCACCGGTATTTACGCCTATCTTGATATCGGATTTAATTCACTTATTTCCAATATTCAGAATTACAAAAACAAAGTGGGCTTGTTGGATAATAGCCGCATGAAGAGTGATACCCAGTGGGTCATCGACTCGATGCGTGTAAAAACACCAGGCCACCGCACGCAAATTGGTTCTCTTTCCGGTGGTAACCAACAAAAGGTTATTATTGGTCGTTGGTTATTAACTCAGCCAGAAATTTTAATGCTCGATGAGCCGACCCGTGGTATTGACGTTGGTGCGAAGTTTGAAATTTACCAATTGATTGCCGAGCTGGCGAAAAAGAATAAGGGGATTATTATTATTTCCTCTGAAATGCCTGAGTTGTTAGGCATCACTGACCGTATTCTGGTAATGAGCAATGGCCTCGTTTCCGGAATTGTTGATACTAAAACGACAACGCAAAACGAAATTCTCCGTCTTGCGTCTTTGCACCTTTAAGATCAGGGGCTCCTCATGAGTGCGTTAAATAAGAAAACTTTTCTCACTTATCTGAAAGACGGCGGTATTTACGTTGTTCTTTTAGTGTTACTGGCCATTATCATTTTTCAGGATCCCACTTTCTTAAGTCTGCTGAACTTAAGTAACATTCTGACCCAATCCTCCGTGCGTATTATTATCGCGCTGGGCGTAGCGGGGCTGATTGTGACCCAGGGTACCGACCTTTCCGCCGGGCGCCAGGTTGGCCTCGCGGCGGTGGTTGCCGCCACGCTGCTGCAATCAATGGAAAACGCCAACAAAGTATTCCCGGATATGGCTACCATGCCGATTCCGGTGGTGATCCTGATTGTCTGCGCCATCGGCGCGGTTATCGGCCTGGTGAACGGCCTTGTCATCGCTTACCTGAACGTGACTCCGTTTATCACCACGCTGGGTACGATGATCATCGTTTACGGTATCAACTCCCTGTACTACGACTTTGTTGGTGCATCGCCGATTTCCGGCTTTGACAGCGGCTTCTCGACCTTTACGCAGGGTTTTATTGCGCTGGGCAGTTTCCGTTTGTCCTATATCACTTTCTACGCCTTGATTGCGGTGGCGTTCGTCTGGGTGCTGTGGAATAAAACCCGCTTTGGCAAAAACATTTTTGCTATCGGCGGTAACCCGGAAGCGGCGAAAGTCTCCGGCGTTAACGTAGCGCTGAACCTGCTGATGATTTACGCGCTGTCCGGTGTGTTCTATGCCTTCGGCGGGATGCTGGAAGCGGGCCGTATCGGTTCTGCGACCAACAACCTCGGCTTTATGTATGAACTGGATGCCATCGCAGCTTGCGTAGTGGGCGGGGTTTCCTTCAGCGGCGGTGTGGGTACGGTTCTGGGTGTGGTGACCGGTGTGATTATCTTCACCGTCATCAACTACGGCCTGACCTATATCGGTATTAACCCGTACTGGCAGTACATCATCAAGGGCGGCATCATTATCTTCGCTGTGGCGCTGGACTCGCTGAAATACGCACGTAAAAAATAATCCCATCGTCTGTACCAGGCCCGCTCAACGAGCGGGCTTTTTTTTGCCCGTTTGCCGCCTTCTGTCATGGAGTAAGCCCACGCCTTCCCCCCAAAAAAGTTCTCTCGCAGTGAGTTGTTAAATTTTTTGCTTCGGTGCTACGCTCAATAAAGTTGCAATATTAATAAGGAGATTAAGGATGAACAGTGAGGGCGCGTTTCCTGCACTTCCCGTGATTGGCTGGCAGGTAGGGGTGGTTGAGGATTTGGATGGTGTGGTCGTGAAGTTTGGTTGCAGCACAGGGCCTTGCGGCGCGGGAGCAACGACGTTTGATTCGCCCTTTTTTAATTTAACGCCTGATATGGTGAGAAGCCTGATCTACGATCTTCAGCGTAGCCTGCAACAGCATGAGAGCAAAGTGGCCTGACGCTTCGCTTGCACGTCGGGTACATCCCATGTGCCCGATATTTAAGTCAATTCTGAATGCCTGTATGCCCATAGCTACTTACGCTTGAAAGAATGAATCTGTGAATGATGTTGTATCCGCAGCTCAGGGGCGCTTATGAATTTTGTTTATTTTACTGTTGATAATTTACCGCATGAAAAAAACTCACCCGTTAACTTCTCTTTGAAAAATGTCGAACTGTTGCGCGATGGCGACGTGATTGCCTCACTTGGCGATATCAAAATCACCGCATTGCCGTTTTTTTACTTTTGCCCGGTACCGACCGGCTTTCGCAAAATTGAGTTCAGAATGAAGAACAGCCCGCCTGCGCGAATCGTGTGTAGCGCAGGGTACTTAAAAAGCGGGGAATACCTGGTTAATACGCCGGACGGGGAGAAAGCTTTGTCCTTCAACGCGTTAAATGGCCACTGGACGCTCGATAAAGCCAGCCGTGCGGTTATCGATCATCGCCATTTTGTTGAGCGTGGTTTTACGCTTGTCCGTCCAGTAAAAACCAACAGCCGCAACGCATCCATTAACTGATGCTTCAGTTTTTTCCTTTCTTTTGTATATCGATAAGCTGCTCGGCGGTGACGGCCGGGTAGCCTTGTGCGTCGTCCGGCACTTCCTGCATTGACGGAATCGGCACCAGCGGGCCGAGGAAGCGCGGCTCCCGCTTGAACATGTAAAGATCGGCAATTGTGCCCAACCGCGCACCAAACTCGCGTACGCGTACGCTCCACATATCTTTCGGCGACGGCACAGCGTAACACTGCGCCTGGATGCCCATATGCCGGGCGATAAATAACGCGCGTTCGCAGTGGAAACGCTGGGTAATGATGATGAAATCGTTCGTGTCGAAGACTTTGCGGGTGCGCACAATCGAATCCAGCGTGCGGAAACCGGCGTAATCGAGCACGATGTCGGCAGGATCGACACCGGCGGCAATCAAATCCTTACGCATGGTCATCGGTTCGTTGTAGCTTTGCAGCGCGTTATCGCCGCTCAGCAACAGGTAGTTAACCTTGCCGCTGTTATATGCATTAAGCGCGCCCTGAATCCGGTAGCGGTAATATTGATTGATAACGCCAGTGCGGTAGTACTTCGCGGTGCCGAGGACAACGCCGACCTGGCGCCAGGGGAGATCCTGCAGGTCGTCGTAAATATAGGGGGCGGTTTTCCAGCTCATCCAGCGGTCTAAGCCAAGCGCAGTTAACAGCAGTAAGCCGATAAGGACTAACAAGCTGTAAGTAAAACGCTTTAACATGCAGCAGACTCGAACAGGATTAGAATGTCCCTCAGGCTACTTTACCCGTACGGCAAGCGCAAGAAACGGTAGTTCAATTGCGGGGTTTTTCATCACTGCGGGCGCGAACCCGCAGCGAGGATCATTTACTCAGCAAAACGCGTTCGACCTTCTCACATCCCAGCGCGCGCAATGTGGCGGCGGTGGCATCCCATTGGGTGAGCGGCGCATCGGCGCGTTCCGCCAGTACGGCGCGTTGAATATCCGCGTAATCAAAACCGCTGAGGCTAAGCAGATTCAGCGCGCCCTGCAATGGCGGCAGCGTTGGGTTGAAGGCGGCGTTTTCCGCGTAGCTACCGCTGAAGATGCGCCCGTCGCGACAAAGAATTGCCACGCCTGACGGCGAAGTCGTGTAGGGCGAGTGGCTTTTATTGGCCGCGTGAATAGCTGCCTGCGCGACGTCATCCCCGCGCAGTGAAAAACCGTGATCCTGTTGATCCATTAACAACGTTTTGATGTCGAGATCTTTTGGACCAAACGCGTCCGGCAGGTAATCGCCCAGCGTATGCGGCGCACGACCCGGCAGGTTAATGCGCAGATTCAGACCGCTGTTCAGTTCATTCATAAACTGGCGGCAGTGGCCGCACGGCGTGTAGTTGACGGTGATGGAAGAGAGCGCTTTTTCACCACGCAGCCAGGCGTGGCTGATAGCGCTCTGCTCGGCATGCACGGTTTGCTGCATTGTCGCGCCAGAAAACTCCATATTGGCACCGAAGTACCATGTTCCGCTGACGCCACGCGCAATCGCGCCCACGTTAAAGTGGGAAAGGTCGGTGCGGGCGCAGGCGGCGGCGAGCGGCAGCAACGCAAACGCCAGCGCGTCCTCGTCCAGCCCCGTCGCGCTTTGCAATGTTGCCACCTGCTCTGCGCTCAGCATGGCGGGGAAGTGCTCATCCGCCAGCAGAGGAGCCAGTGCGGTCTGTAGATTCTCCGCAAGCCCGGAAAAAGCAGTGTGAAAACGTGAATGCATAGCTGTGCCTCATAGCAGGGTATTGGAATCGTAGTTTACGGGGCTGCCTGGCCTCTATGTGTGATTCACTTCACACTATATGTGCAACTTATGAAACTCAAACGAAAAATGCGCGACGTATCGCAAATTTTAGCCCAGCAGCGCGAGGATAACCGGGAACAGAAACGGGGCGACCAGCGAAGTGATAATCCCGCAAATCACCAGCGCCAGCGAACTGAACGCCCCTTCCTGATAATCCAGCTCGGCGCAGCGCGCGGTGCCCAGCGCATGTGAGGCGGTGCCCATTGCCAGCCCGCGTGCCGATTTCGTGGTGATACGCATCAGGTTCAGCAAGGTATGGCCGAACACCGCGCCCAATACGCCAACAAAGATCACGCAGACCGCACTGATTGCCGGGATACCGCCAATGCTGCCGCCAACCGCCATCGCGATCGGTGTGGTGACGGATTTGGGTAATATCGACGCCGCAATTTCTGGTGTCGCGCCCATCAGCAGCGCCACAGCGGTACCGGAAAACATCGCCACCATGCTGCCGATAAAGCAGATAGTAATGATCGATTTCCAGCGGGCGCGAATCTGATGTAACTGCTCATAGAGCGGAAACGCCAGCGCAACAACGGCGGGTTGCAGCAGATCGTTAAGAATTTTACTGCCCTGGAAATAGTGGTCATACGGAATGCCCGTCACCAGCAGGATCGGGATAATCACCACCATCGCCACCAGCAGCGGGTTGAGCAGCGGTAGCTTGAAACGCGTGGCGAGTTTACGCGCGGCGAAAAACACCGCCAGTGTCAGCGGTAACGACCACCAGATATACGCCATCATTCTTTCTGCCCTTTTTGTCCTGCCACCTTACGCTCGCCGTGCACCAGATGGGTGCTCCAGCTCACCACCAAAAAGACGATAATTGTGCTCACCGCACAGGAAACAACAATCGGGCCGAACTGCGCGCGCAGCAGGTCGTAATATTGCATTACGCCAACGCCGATGGGCACGAACAGCAGCGCCATGTAACGGATCAAAATAAAGCAGCCGGGATTTACCCATTTGGCGGGCAGAATTTGCAGCGCCAGCAGCACGAACATAATCAGCATGCCGATAATGCTGCCCGGAATAGCAATAGGCAGCAGCGATGAAACAAAAATGCCTGCGTAGAGACAAGCGTAAATAAGCACAAACGCACGAAGGTACTGCCAGATAATATTCAGTGAGTTACTCATGGTGAAAGCCCTTGTCGAAACGCATTCATCATACAATTAAAGCGAAAAACGTGCTACTGATCACATCATGAATTGTGAGCATACCAAACATTCCATTCAGGAACGTTATGCATTCCCACAAGATTTACCGCGCGATATAGCCAAAAGTGTAGTGAAGAAAGGCACTTTCCACGCCTGAACAGAGACGCTACTATGGCGCCTCTTTTTTATGGGGCGAGATATGCGTGTATTACTGGCGCCGATGGAAGGCGTGCTCGATTCGCTGGTGCGCGAGCTGCTGACCGAGGTTAACGATTATGATTTATGCATCACCGAATTCTTGCGCGTGGTGGATCAACGCCTGCCGGTAAAATCCTTCTATAAAATCTGCCCGGAACTGCATCGTCAAAGCCGTACGCCTTCCGGTACGCTGGTGCGTATTCAACTCTTAGGACAATACCCGCAGTGGCTGGCGGAAAATGCGGCGCGCGCGGTTGAACTGGGCTCCTGGGGCGTCGATCTCAACTGTGGTTGCCCGTCGAAGCTGGTCAACGGCAGCGGTGGTGGCGCGACGTTGCTCAAAGATCCTGAGCTTATTTACCGTGGCGCAAAAGCGATGCGTGAAGCGGTGCCGTCGCACCTGCCGGTGACGGTAAAAGTGCGTCTTGGCTGGGACAGCCCCGCACGCGCGTTTGAAATTGCCGATGCGGTACAGCAGGCCGGCGCCAGCGAACTGGCGGTACACGGGCGCACCAAAGAAGATGGCTACAAAGCGGAGTGCATTAACTGGCACGCCATCGGCGAGATCCGCAAGCGGTTAACCATTCCGGTGATTGCCAATGGCGAGATCTGGGACTGGCAAAGTGCGCAGGATTGTATGGCCGCCACCGGCTGTGATGCGGTGATGATTGGCCGTGGCGCACTGAATGTGCCGAATCTGAGCCGGGTGGTGAAGTACAACGAGCCGCGTATGCCGTGGCCGGAGGTTGTCGCGCTACTGGCGAAATATTCGCGGCTGGAAAAGCAGGGCGATACCGGTTTGTATCACGTTGCACGCATCAAACAGTGGCTCGGCTATTTACGCAAAGAATATTCTGAGGCCAGCGAGTTGTTTACCGAGATCCGCGCCTATAAACATTCCGCCGATATCGCACAAGCAATCGCCCGCCAGCGCAGCCGCGTTGGCGTCTGACACGCGCCGGTGAACCTTTCGCAGGCTGTCTCGTTATGCGCTCGAATAAAGCTGGGTTGAAGCGCGGGTGTGGATTGTTACTGTGCAAGCAGGCGAAACCTGATCATCTGGCAACTGCCGGAGGTCAGGTTTTTTTGTTTCCGGGGTCTGAATGAATAGCGCCAAAACAGTAAACAACGTTGTTGTAGTGGTGCAGGGTGGCGGCCGCGCGCACAAGTGGTGATGAGTTACACCCGGTGAAAGCCGATTGATCTGGAAAGCGCCGCCAAAGCGGAGATCGCCAGACGTTGCAGTTTTATTGATGTCGAACGCGAGATAACGGCAGCGGCCCGGTATGCAGCCGTAAGAACTGTTTCTGCTGGTATCGCGCTGTCATCGCCAGTAACGGCGAGAGCCTGAAATAACCCGCATTCCGCCCGCGCAAACCGGGCAGAACGCGTCAGTTAAGACGCTTAGCAATAAACTCTTTCAGCCACATTACCGCCGGATCGCTGCTGTGGCGCTGATGCCACAGCAGCGCCAGCTCAATTGGCTGCACATCCAGCGGCAGCGGGCTGCTCGCAAAACCTCGTCTGCGCTGCCACTCCTGCGCCAGGCCTGCCGGTACGGTCGCCAGGGCTGGCATGGTCTCCAGTAATCCCGGCAGGGCGGCGAAGTGTGGCGTGGTGTAGTGGATGCGGCGCTGATGGCCGGTTTTGGCCAGTAGCGTGTCGAAGTGGCTGCTGGTGGCTTCCCGGTAGCTGACCATTAAATGCGGCTGTGCGGCAAAAGTATCGATATCCAGCGGTGCGCTCAACGCCAGCTGTTGCGGGTGCCAGAGCGTGATAAACGGCATGGTGGTCAGCACTTCGCGCTCCAGCCAGCGCGGCCCGGCCTCGGCGACGCTTATCGCCATATCCATTTCGCCGCCTTCCAGCCGACCGGCATCGCTGAATGGATCGCTGGCCACCACATTCAGACGCATGCCGGGCGCGGCCTGTTGCAGCGCCGGGATCAGCTTTGGCATCAGCCACATTTCCACCCAGTCCGCCATGCCAAGCGTCAGCGTGACGCTGGCAGTCTGCGGATCAAAGGCCGTTTGCTGAAACAGCGCGCTTTGCAACTGTTCCAGCAGCGGTAGCAGTTCCGTATGCAGTTCGATGGCGCGGGCCGTCGGCTGCATTTTATGGCCGCTACGGATAAACAACGGGTCGTCAAACAGCGTGCGCAGGCGTGACAATACGCCGCTCACCGCCGGTTGACCCAGATGCAGCTTATCCGCCGCAACGGAAACGCTCTGTTCGCGAAACAGCACGGCAAAGGCGATCAGCAAGTTAAGATCGATTTTGCGAAAATCATTCTCTTTG
Organism: Kosakonia sp. PSU_27; assembly: GCF_039409795.1. Taxonomy (NCBI): domain Bacteria; kingdom Pseudomonadati; phylum Pseudomonadota; class Gammaproteobacteria; order Enterobacterales; family Enterobacteriaceae; genus Kosakonia; species Kosakonia sp. PSU_27. The sequence goes on from NZ_JBCIVK010000003.1 coordinate 426,078, forward strand.
ATAGTCATTATTACTCCAATCAATTGGAGTGATAGTAGCCGTTGCCGGATACTGGCGCAATGAAAACGACTGGAGAAGAGTATGAAACATTATCCACTTCTGTTGGCGCTGGCGACGGCAGGTTTGAGTTTTGGCGCTATTGCCGCCACACCGCTCTCAACGCACCAGCCGCAAGCGCCGGGCTTTTACCGTATGGCAATGGGCGACTGGCAAATCACCGCCGTTTCCGATGGCACCGTCGCGGTGCCGTTCGACAAATTGCTGACCCATATCACCCCGGAGCAGTTGCAGGAACGGATGGCGCAGGCCAGTTTACCCGTCAATGCCGAAACCTCGATCAACGCCTTTGTGATTAACACCGGTAAGCAATTAATTCTGGTGGATGCCGGTGCCGGGCAGTTGTTTGGCGACGCGGGCGGCCATCTGCCGGAAAACCTGCGTGCGGCGGGCATTGATCCGGCCACCATCGATACCGTGCTGCTGACGCATATCCATGCCGATCACTCCGGCGGCGTTCAGCGCGACGGCAAACCGGTGTTCGCCAATGCCACCGTACGGGTCGATCAGCGGGATGTTGATTTCTGGCTCAACCCGGCACATGAAAAAGAGGTGGAAGAGGGGCAGCGCCATACTTTTGCGGAATCCGAGCGCTCACTGCGCCCGGTGATAGATACCGGTAAGCTCAGCCCTTTCCGCGCGCCGACGCAAATTATCCCCGGCATTGAAGCGATCCCGGCACCGGGTCATACGCCAGGTAGCGTGATTTACCGCGTCACTCACGGCGGTAAGACGCTGATGCTGTGGGGCGATATTATTCACGCGCATCCGGTGCAATTACCGCAGCCGGAAGTGGCGATCCATTTTGATGTTAACCAGCAGCAGGCGGTAAAAACCCGGGAAAAGGTGCTGGCGCAGGTCGCGCGCGAAGGTGACTGGGTGGCAGCGGCGCATATCGCTTTCCCCGGTATGGGTAAAGTGATGAAAGCGGAGAATGGCTATCGCTGGGTGCCGGTGAATTACAGCGCGAAGGGGAATTAACCAGCCATGCCGGGTAGCGCCCGCTACCCGGCGGTACTTTAGAAGATCATCTTAAATACACCGGTGACCACCAGCAGACCAATCAGAAAGATAATCAGGATTGCCCAAAGCAGTATCTTCATCATTTTCTTCGTCCTTTTTATATGCAGGTAGTTAAAAGCGTAGGCAATCTCACGCAGTTGTGCCTTTTTCCTATACTTACCTGTCTATTTGTTAACCAGAGGACGACCTATGCCTGTAACCAAAGTTGCGATTGTGACCGCCGCCGATTCCGGGATTGGCCGACAGTGTGCACTGATGCTGGCCGAACAGGGATTTGATATCGGCATTACCTGGCATTCGGATGAAAACGGCGCGAAAGAGGCTGCGTTGCATGTTGAGGATCTTGGGCGGCGGGCGGAAACCATCCATCTCGATCTCAGCCAGTTGCCGGAAGGGGCGCAGGCGATTGAGACATTGATTTCCCGCTTCGGGCGTATCGATGTGCTGGTGAATAACGCCGGGGCGATGAGCAAAGCCCCGTTTCTTGATATGAAATTTGATGACTGGCGCAGCATTTTCACCGTTGATGTCGACGGTGCGTTTCTCTGCTCGCAAATCGCCGCCAGGCACATGGTGCAGCAGGGGCAGGGCGGGCGCATCGTCAATATCACCTCGGTGCATGAGCATACGCCGTTGCCGGACGCCAGCGCCTATACTGCAGCCAAACACGCGCTCGGCGGCTTAACCAAATCGATGGCGCTGGAGCTGGTGGATCACAACATTCTGGTAAACGCCGTCGCACCGGGGGCAATAGCCACGCCGATGAATAACATGCGCGACGAAGATGCAAAACCGGGGTCGTTACCCATTGTTCCACTGACAAGACCGGGCACCACCAAAGAGATAGCCAGCATGGTCGCCTGGCTCTGTTCAGAACATGCCAGCTACACCACCGGACAATCGTTGATTATTGATGGCGGTTTTATGCTGGCTAACCCGCAGTTCAAACCGAAAACGGCTTAGTCGTTTGACGCGTTGCGCTGGCGTTTTTTCCGCCGATGATGGAACCACCAGCGCAGCGCAACCACCAGCACGATGGCTAGAATCAGCCAGATCCAGCGTTTTACATGCTGGTCGAACTGGTGCAGCCACGGGCCAATCACTTCTCCGCCTACGTAACCGAGGGTGGTAAACAGCAGCGCCCAGACGATGGCGCCAACAATGTTGAGCGGCAGAAAGATTTTCGGTCGCAAGCGACTGGTGCCAATCAACAGTGGGCCAATAATGCGAAAGCCGTACATAAAACGTGAGCCGATAACAAACAGGTAGGGATGGCGGCGGATGAGCGACTGCGCCTGGTGGATTTTTTCCCGGTGGCGGGAGAAGCGGCGCAGGATTTTCGTGCCGTAGCGTCTGCCGACCAGATAAAGCAGCTGATCGCCGATCATGCCGCCAAGCGCCACGGATACCACCACCAGCCAGAACCGTAACAGCCCCTGGTGCGCGGCAACACCGCCCAGCAGGGTAATTGTCTCTCCTTCAGCCACACTGCCAATCACCAGCGCGGCGTAGCCGTACTGGCTAATCAGATGATTGATATCCATTGTTTTTACGTCCTCCCGGTAAAACGCTTATAAGCATACACCCGATATCGCGCCTTCGCCGGAATGACGCCGTTTCGTTGTCGCGGCATTTTTGTTGCTGTACAAAAAATAATCGCAATAGTGAATTATACTGACAGTGTCGATGTTCGGGCTGTCAGCGAGGGGGCGTTATGAACCATGTCTGGGGACTCTTTTCCCATCCCGATCGTGAAATGCAGGTTATCAAAGGCGAAAACGAGACAATTTCGCATCACTACACCCACCATGTATTAATCATGGCGGCCATTCCGGTTGTATGCGCGTTTATTGGTACCACGCAAATCGGCTGGAATTTTGGCGAAAACAGTGTGGTGACGCTGTCATTGTTTACCGGTTTCTATCTGGCGGTGCTGTTCTATGCGTTGATGCTCGGAGGCGTGGCGGTGATGGGCCGCGTTATCTGGTGGATGGCGCGTAGCTTGCCGCAACGGCCTTCATTAGGGCGCTGTATGGTGTTCGCCGGTTATGTGGCGACGCCGCTGTTTCTCAGTGGGATTGTGGCGCTTTATCCGCTGGTCTGGCTTTGCGCGCTGGTGGGGACGGTGGCGCTGTTTTACACCGGCTACTTGCTGTATGTCGGTATCCCGACCTTCCTGAATATCAATAAAGAAGAGGGCTTAAGTTTCTCAAGCTCGACGCTGGCGATCGGGGTGCTGGTGCTCGAAGTGCTGCTGGCGCTGACGGTGATCCTGTGGGGTTACGGTTATCGCTTGTTCTAAACCTGTTGCGTTGCTGGCGTAAATGTCGGCAACGCAATCTCTCGCAACGATTATCCTCTGGCGACAACCCTGCGTGGCGGCTATTATGCCAAAGCCAGCTCTGTTATTGCTCCGGCTGACAGAAGCGGTGTGCGTAATAACGTGCGTGAATAATTTTCAGAAGTCTCACCATGCAGAAATTTCGAGTTTCCTTATTAAGCCTGGCGTTAATCCTGGCTGCGCCCGTGGCGCCGTTTGCCGTCGCGAAAACCACAGCGGCGGCCACCGCCGCACAACCTGAAATTGCTTCAGGTAGCGCGATGATTGTCGATCTGCAAACCAATCAGGTTATCTACTCCAGCCACCCTGATCTGGTGCGTCCTATTGCTTCCATTACCAAGCTGATGACGGCGATGGTGGTACTGGATGCGCACCTGCCGCTGGATGAGAAACTCAAAGTGGATATCAGCCAGACGCCGGAGATGAAAGGGATCTATTCTCGCGTGCGCCTCAATAGCGAAATCAGCCGTAAAGATATGCTGCTGCTGGCGCTGATGTCCTCGGAAAACCGCGCGGCAGCAAGCCTTGCGCACCACTATCCGGGCGGTTATAACGCCTTTATCGCGGCGATGAACGCCAAAGCGAAAGCCTTAGGCATGACGAATACGCGCTATGTGGAACCGACGGGGCTGTCGATTCACAACGTCTCCACCGCCCGCGATCTGAGCAAACTGCTGATTGCCACCAAACAGTATCCGCTGATTGGTCAGCTCAGCACCACGCGTGAAGAGATGGCCACCTTCTCTAACCCGGCGTACACGCTGCCGTTTCGCAACACTAACCACCTGGTGTACCGTGATAACTGGAACATTCAGCTAACCAAAACGGGCTTTACCAATGCGGCAGGGCACTGCCTGGTGATGCGCACCGTCATTAACAACAAACCGGTGGCGCTGGTGGTGATGGATGCGTTTGGCAAATTTACCCATTTTGCCGATGCCAGCCGTTTACGCACCTGGATTGAAACCGGCAAAGTGCAGCCGGTTCCGGCTTCTGCATTGAGCTATAAGCGCCAGAAAGCGGCGCAGATGGCGCAAAACCCGTCTGCGGGTGAGCAGACCGCGCAAAACGATTAATTACTCCGGCAGCGTCCAGTCACCGTCGTTGAGTGGACGCTGCATAATCAGCGTATCCCGCCAGTCGCCTTTCTTGTAGCCGACGCTTCGCAACTGCCCGGCAATCTCAAAACCGTGCTTTTTATGCAGTCGCAGCGAACCGGAATTGTTGTTGCCATCTCCAATCACTGCAATCAGTTGCCGCCACGGGCCCGCTTCACAGCGTGCGATCAACGCGCTCATCAACGTACTGCCAATACCGCGCCCGGTCATACTGGCATCCACGTAAATCGACTCTTCAAGGGTATAGCGATACGCCTCGCGGGGACGGTAATAACCGGCATAGCAATAGCCGACCACGATGCCGTGATAGAGCGCCACCATCCACGGTAAACCCTCTCTGGCGATGTTGTTCATGCGGGTGCGCATTTCATCAATAGTAGGCGGGACTTCTTCAAAGGAGGCGCGGCCGTGCAGAACATGCCAGGCGTAAAGCGAAGCAATGGCGTGAACGTCTTCAGGGCAGGCGTCGCGCACTACCACCGCAGGACCGGATAAGATATCGACAGCTGACATGACGGGTGTGCTCCTTCAAAGCAGGCGGCCATAGAAACGTTTCTCTGGCGCTGTTCGCTACTCTATTACGAAAGGAGCACACAATACAGCCCGTCGCCGGGTTATTTCATCGCCGTTGACGATGCGTTATCCGTAGCAGCGTCTTCCTGCCAGAACTTACGCTTGCTGGTTTTACCGATGCCGGGGTTCATGCTGTTTGTCGGGTCGTTTTCTTTATAAAAACGTTTTAACGGCTCGGCGGCTTCATACAGATGGCCGACGTTATGCTCGGCCGGATACTGCGCGCCACGCTGGCGTAACAGTTCCAGCATTTGCGCTTTCAGCGCATGGGCATCCACGCCTTTTTTCACAATGTAATCCTGGTGGAAAACATGGCACATAAAGTGGCCGTAATAGAGCTTATGCACCAGTTGGCTGTCGATTTCCGGCGGCAGATGCTCAAACCAGTCGTTGTCATTGCGGCGCAGCGCGATATCCAGCGCCAGAATATCTTCCACTTCATCGGCATGAACCGCCTGGTAACGGATCGCCGCACCGGCGGCGGCAAAGCGGTGTAAAAACGCTTTGCTCCCTTCTTCCGGCGTACAGACAAAGAAATCCCCCTCGGCACTGGCAAAGTAGGTTTTCAGCCAATTTTCTGCTTCCGCAATGCCATCGCCGGACATTTTCAGCAGCAGGTGATGTTCATATTTATCGCGCCACGCTTTCATGCGCGGCGGCAGGTGAGACGGGAAAAAGCCGCTGATTTTTTGCAATGAGCGGTCAATAAAATGCGGCTTAAACACCGTCGCTTTTTCCAGTAACGCTTCGGTGCGGCCTTTCATGGTGAAGAAGAACGGCATTTTGTCAGTGCCGAGTTTATCGATCATCAGGAAGGTGTCTTTGCCGTAGCGTTCGGCGATATCGTAAATATCGCGATGCATATACTCACCGGCGATCGGCAGATGCTCGAAGTTCGCCAGAATATGACGGCGGATCTCCGCCAGCACTGCCGTTTGATTCGTACCGATGTAGAAGACCTGCTGGCGCGTTTCGGCCGGGAAGGTGTCCAGACGCACGGCGAAAACCGCTAGTTTCCCCGCACAGCCGGACGCTTCGAACAACCGCTGCGGATCGGCGTTGTAACGCGCCGGGGTGTCGGCATCGACATCGCGCACGCGGGTGACGTAATCATGATCGTGGCCGTGGCGCTGGTCGTGCAGTACGTCGCTATCGCTCACACGATCGTCATCAAGTTTACTGAGGATCTGCTCCGGCGTTTCCCCCAGCGAAATGCCTAAATGGTTCACCAGCACCAGTTTGCCCTGCTCATCGATACGCGCGAACAACGACATTTCGGTGTAGGCCGGACCGCGTTGCACCAGCGAACCGCCGGAGTTATTGCAGATCCCGCCGATAACAGATGCGCCAATGCACGAGGAGCCGATCACCGAATGCGGTTCGCGACCCAGCGGTTTAAGCGCTTTTTCCAGCGAATAGAGCGTGGTACCAGGGTAGGCCAGCACCTGTTCGCCGTTATCCAGCAGATGCAGCTTATCAAGACGCAGGGTGCTGATAATTACGATTTCCCGGTCATAATCATTGCCGTTTGGCGTTGATCCTTCCGTCAGCCCGGTGTTCGCCGCCTGCATCAGAATAATTTTATCGGCGTTAACACAGGCCTGCAGAACGCGCCACAATTCGACCAGCGAGCCGGGAAAAACCACAGCCAGCGCATTGCCCTGGCCAGAACGAAAGCCTTTACGATAGCGGGCCGTTTTGGCCGGGTCGGTAAGCAGATGAGAAGCGCCAACCAGCCGTTTGAGTTCGCTGATAAACGCGTTGTTTGGATGTGACATTATCCACTCCTTGTGGCTAATCATTGTTCAAGACATTTCATTCTTCGGGCCGCTTTTTACTGGCGTTAGCGCCCGGAAGCTTATCTCAGTAAGCGTCATAAGAATGTGAAGACCTGCCGCTTTGGCGCGTTATGCATGATGACGTGTAAAGTGCGCATTAATGTTAGCCCCGTAAAACCAAACGGGGGAGCGAATTCGCATAAAAATCAGAGTCCAACTCTGCAACACGTGCCAGGATTATGGCACACTGCGTTTCTTTCGCGGCCAGTGACCGCGGTTATGGGTGAAAAAACAAGAGAGTAAACGACATGAAATGGCTATGTTCTGTAGGTGTCGCTGTGAGCCTCGCGCTGCAACCAGCGCTGGCGGAAGAGATGTTCGGCAACCATCCGCTGACGCCAGAAGCAAGGGATGCGTTTGTCACTGAGTTGCTCAAAAAAATGACGGTCGATGAAAAAATCGGCCAGCTGCGTTTAATCAGCGTCGGGCCGGATAACCCAAAAGAAGCCATTCGCGACATGATCAAAGCAAGCCAGGTCGGCGCAATTTTTAACACCGTCACCCGGCAGGATATTCGCGCCATGCAGGATCAGGCGATGCAGCTAAGCCGCCTGAAAATCCCTCTGTTTTTTGCCTATGACGTGGTACACGGCCAGCGTACCGTCTTCCCGATTAGCCTCGGTCTTGCCTCCAGCTTTAACCTTGATGCGGTGAAAACCGTTGGTCGCGTTTCTGCCTATGAAGCCGCTGACGACGGCCTGAATATGACCTGGGCGCCGATGGTTGATGTCTCGCGCGATCCGCGCTGGGGCCGCGTTTCCGAAGGGTTTGGCGAAGATACGTACCTGACCTCTGAAATGGGGCGCACCATGGTCGAAGCGATGCAGGGCAAAAGCCCGGCCGATCGCTACGCGGTGATGACCAGCGTGAAACACTTCGCCGCTTATGGCGCGGTAGAGGGCGGTAAAGAGTACAACACCGTTGATATGAGCCCGCAGCGCCTGTTCAACGACTATATGCCGCCGTATAAAGCCGCGTTGGACGCTGGCAGCGGCGGCGTGATGGTGGCACTGAACTCCCTCAACGGCACACCGGCTTCCTCCGATTCATGGCTGCTGAAAGATCTGCTGCGTGATGAGTGGGGCTTTAAAGGCATCACCATTTCCGATCACGGGGCGATTAAAGAGCTGATTAAACACGGCACCGCCGCCGATCCGGAAGATGCCGTGCGCGTTGCGCTGAAATCCGGCATCAACATGAGTATGAGCGACGAGTACTACAGCAAATACCTGCCGGGCCTGGTGAAATCCGGCAAAGTGACGATGGCGGAGCTGGATGATGCCACCCGCCACGTGCTGAATGTGAAATACGATATGGGGCTGTTTAACGATCCGTACAGCCACCTGGGGCCGAAAGAGAGCGACCCGAAAGATACCAATGCCGAAAGCCGTCTGCACCGCAAAGAAGCGCGGGAAGTGGCGCGTGAAAGCATGGTGCTGCTGAAAAACCGTCTGGAAACGCTGCCGCTGAAAAAATCGGGCACCGTGGCGGTGGTGGGCCCGCTGGCCGACAGCAAACGCGATTCGATGGGCAGCTGGTCTGCGGCAGGCGTTGCCGATCAGTCCGTTACCGTGCTGACCGGTATTCGCAACGCGCTGGCTGGTAAAGGTGAAGTGGTGTATGCCAAAGGGGCAAACATCACCAATGACAAAGATATCGTTAATTTCCTCAATCTTTATGAACCGGCAGTGGTTGTCGATCCGCGCTCCCCGCAAGCGATGATTGATGAAGCGGTCGCCGCGGCGAAAAAATCCGACGTGGTTGTTGCGGTAGTGGGCGAAGCGCAGGGCATGGCGCATGAAGCCTCCAGCCGTACCGATATCACCATTCCGCAGAGCCAGCGTGATTTGATTGCCGCGCTGAAAGCCACCGGCAAACCGCTGGTATTGGTGCTGATGAACGGTCGCCCGCTGGCGCTGGTGAAAGAGGATCAGCAAGCCGACGCCATTCTGGAAACCTGGTTTGCCGGCACCGAAGGCGGCAACGCCATTGCCGATATTCTGTTTGGTGACTACAACCCGTCCGGTAAGCTGCCGATGTCCTTCCCGCGCTCTGTCGGGCAGATCCCGGTTTATTACAGCCACCTGAACACCGGGCGTCCGTATGATGCCGATAAACCGAATAAATATACCTCTCGTTACTTCGACGAAGCGAACGGTCCGCTCTATCCGTTTGGCTATGGCCTGAGCTACACCACCTTCAAGGTTTCTGACGTGAAGATGTCTGCACCGTCGATGACGCGCACCGGCAAAGTGACCGCCAGCGTTGAAGTGACCAATACCGGCAAACGCGAAGGCGAAACGGTTATTCAGATGTATTTGCAGGATGTCACCGCGTCAATGAGCCGTCCGGTCAAACAACTGCGCGGCTTTGATAAGGTGAACCTGAAACCGGGCGAAACCCAAACCGTTAGCTTCCCGATCGATATCAATGCGCTGAAATTCTGGAACCAGAAGATGAAGTACGATGCGGAGCCAGGCAAATTCAATGTCTTTATCGGCATTGATTCCGCACGCGTTAACCAGGGCGAGTTCGAACTGCGTTAACCTCTCACAGGCCGGGAAACCGGCCTGATTTCCCTCGCTATACCTTATTCCTTAATCGTTTAACCTTCTGACGCGACAAAGCCGCTAATTTTCGGCTACGCTCTTTTCTCAAGCTGCTGAAAAAGGCGGTAAAAAATGAGGGAAGTACAATGACAATCATGAAAAAGATTGCGTGCTCAATAGGGTTGATTGCCGCGGTGAGCCTCCCGCTGCAGGCGGCGGAGCCGGTGAAGGTCGGTTCCAAAATTGATACCGAAGGGGCGCTGCTGGGCAATATCATTTTGCAGGTTCTGGAAAGTCATGGCGTAAAAACAGTCAATAAAGTGCAACTCGGCACCACGCCAGTGGTGCGCGGCGCGATCACCTCTGGCGAGCTGGATATTTACCCGGAGTACACCGGTAACGGCGCCTTCTTCTTTAAAGATGAGAACGATGCCGCGTGGAAAAACGCGCAGCAGGGCTACGAAAAAGTCAAAAAGCTGGATGCTGAAAAAAACAAACTGGTATGGCTAACCCCCGCCCCGGCGAACAACACCTGGACAATCGCGGTGCGTCAGGATGTGGCGCAAAAAAACAAACTTAACTCCCTTGAGGATCTGAGCCGCTACCTGAAGCAGGGCGGTGAATTTAAGCTCGCCGCGTCGGCTGAATTCATTGAACGTACCGATGCGCTGCCCGCGTTTGAAAAAGCCTATGACTTTAAATTGAAGCAGGATCAGCTGCTGTCGCTGGCCGGTGGCGATACGGCGGTCACCATCAAAGCGGCGGCGCAGCAAACCTCCGGTGTTAACGCGGCGATGGCCTACGGTACGGATGGCCCGGTGGCGGCGCTCGGTCTGCAAACCCTGAGCGACCCGAAAGGTGTGCAACCCATCTACGCACCAACGCCGGTAGTACGCGAATCTGTGCTGAAAGCCTACCCGGAACTCGATACGTGGCTGAAGCCGGTATTTGCCAGCCTGGATGAGAAAACGCTGCAAAAACTCAACGCCAGTATTGCGGTGGAAGGGCTGGATGCGAAGAAAGTCGCGGCAGACTACCTGAAAGAAAAAGGTCTGGTGAAATAATTACCCCTATGGATGTTTCGATACGCTGCCATAACCGTGTGTTGTTGCTGTTGGCGGTGCTGGGCGGGCTGGCGGCGTGGCTGCCGTTTGTGAACTATGCGCCAAACCGGCTGGTTTCCGGTGAAAGCCGCGCCTTATGGCAGCTTTTTTCCGCGCTGTGGCTACTTGCGCCCTGTCTCTTACTGGCAATCAGCTTTATTCCCGGTCGCGGTGCGCAGGTGGCAACGTTGCTGTTTACCGAAGCGCTGTTCTGCCTGCTGGTATGGAGCGCGGGCAGGGCGGCGACCGATCTCGTGCAGACGGGCAGCCCGCTGGCGCGCACATCGCCCGGCAGCGGGTTGTGGCTGTGGCTGGCGCTAACGCTGTTGGCCTGTAGCGATGCGATTCGCCGCGTTGTGTCCAACCCCGTGTGGCGCTGGTTGCTGCATGCGCAGGTGTGGTGCCTTCCTCTCTATTTATTGATCAGCGGCGCGCTGGATAATCTCTCGCTGCTACGCGAATACACCAATCGGCAGGATGTGTTCAACGATGCGCTGGCGCAGCATTTAACGCTGTTGTTTGGCACGTTGCTACCTGCGCTGGTGGTCGGCTTTGCCATCGGGCTGTGGTGCTATCGTCATCCCTCTCGACAGGGGCCGGTGTTCGCGGTGCTCAACGTTATTCAAACCATTCCGTCGGTGGCGCTGTTTGGCTTACTGATTGCGCCGTTAGCCGGGCTGGTAAAGCAATTCCCCGAGCTTAGCCAGTTGGGGATTGCCGGCACTGGCATGACACCCGCGCTGATTGCGTTAATCCTCTATGCCTTACTGCCGCTGGTGCGCGGTGTGGTCGCCGGGTTAAACCAGGTGCCGCAGGAGGTGCTGGAAAGCGCCGAAGCGATGGGCATGAGCGCGCGCCAGCGTTTCTGGCAGGTGCGCGTGCCGCTGGCGCTTCCGCTGCTTCTGCGCAGCCTGCGAGTGGTGGCGGTACAAACGGTCGGGATGGCGGTGATTGCCGCATTGATCGGTGCGGGTGGGTTTGGTGCGCTGGTCTTTCAGGGGCTGCTGAGCAGCGCACTGGATCTGGTGCTGCTGGGCGTCATTCCGGTTATCGCAATGGCGGTGATCGTTGATGCGTTATTTGGCTTAGGGATAGCGCTGCTGAAGGTGAAACAGCATGATTGAATTTAATAACGTCAGTAAAACCTTTGCCGGGCAGTCCGCGGTGAGCCATCTCGATTTGCACGTTAAAACGGGCGCGTTTTCGGTGCTGATTGGCACCTCGGGTTCCGGAAAATCCACCACCCTGAAGATGATTAACCGGCTGGTGGAACACGATGAAGGCACAATTACTTTTGCCGGGACGGATATCCGCTCGCTGCCGGTGCTGGAGCTGCGCCGTCGCATGGGGTATGCCATTCAGTCGATAGGTTTATTTCCTCACTGGACGGTGGCGCAGAACATAGCCACCGTGCTGCAACTGCAAAAGTGGTCACGCGCGAAGCGCGACGCGCGGGTCGATGAACTGATGGCTCTGCTGGGGCTGGAGCCTGCCCTGCGCGAGCGCTTTCCGCATCAGCTCTCCGGCGGGCAGCAGCAGCGGGTGGGCGTTGCCCGCGCGCTTGCCGCCGACCCGGAAGTGCTGTTAATGGATGAACCTTTCGGCGCGCTTGATCCCGTAACCCGCGCGGCGTTACAGCAGGAGATGGTGCGCATTCACCGTCTGCTTGGACGCACCATTGTGCTGGTGACGCATGACATTGATGAAGCCTTACAACTGGCCGATCACCTGGTACTGATGGATGGCGGAAAGGTGGTCCAGCAGGGGACGCCGTTATCGATGCTGACCGCGCCGCGTAACGATTTTGTGCGCGAGTTTTTTGGCCGCAGCGAGCTTGGCGTGCGGCTGCTCTCATTGCGGCAGGTGAGCGCTTATCTGCGCAGTGAACGCGTTGCTGTCGGCGAACCGCTTCAGGAAGCGATGACGCTGCGTGAAGCGCTCTCGGCGTTTGTCGCTCAGCAGTGCGAAGTATTGCCGGTGAATAATGCGCAGGGGCAGCCCTGCGGGAGCCTGCATTTTCGCGATTTGCTGCGCGTGGAGGCCGCCTGTGAAGATCCTGCGTGACCCGCTGCTGTGGCTGATGGCGCTGTTTGTTGCGCTGCTGGTCTGGTTACCGCATAGCGCGGCGCTGTTCAGTACACTTTTTCCGCAGCTCCCGCGCCCGGTCTATTTGCAGGAGAGTTTTATTTCGCTGACCGTCGCCCATTTCTCGCTGGTCGCGGTTTCCAGTGTGATTGCGATTGTGCTGGGGGTTGGCGCAGGCGTTGCGGTCACGCGTTCTGCCGGGCGGGAGTTTCGCCCGCTGGCGGAAACCATTGCCGCCGTGGGGCAAACTTTTCCCCCGGTGGCGGTGCTGGCGATTGCCGTGCCGGTAATGGGCTTTGGTAAACAACCGGCGATTATTGCGCTGGTGCTATATGGCGTATTGCCGATCTTGCAGGGCACACTGGCGGGGATCGCCTCGGTGCCGGAAAGCGTGCAAAGCGTGGCGAAAGGCATGGGCATGAGCACATGGCAGCGGTTGTTAAAGGCGGAGTTGCCGCTCGCCGCACCGATGATCATCGCCGGGGTACGCACGTCGGTGATCATTAATATCGGCACCGCCACCATCGCGTCTACGGTCGGTGCAAGTACGCTGGGGACGCCAATCATCATTGGCCTGAGCGGTTTTAATACGGCTTATGTGGTGCAGGGGGCGGTGTTGGTGGCGCTGGCAGCGATTATTGTCGATCGGGGATTTGAGCGGCTGGCGCAGCGGCTCAACCGACACCGCCACGCACAATAAACGAATAACCGGCGAGCATGACGCCACCAATTCCGCCGATGGCCATCAGCAAAAAGATAGCGATAACAACAATTTTACCAGACTTCATTTTATGCTCCTTCTGAATCAGGCTGGCATTATAAAGGCAAGTTGAGTTGTTAATAAAACATTAAATGCCGAGCAACCAGACGCTGTGCCCCGCTTCGCGCCATGCCAGCATCTGCTGTTGCTGTGCTTCGCCCGGTGTTTCGCCGCACCACACCAGCAGTGTCCGGCCGGGAAACATCTCCGGGCGCAACTGGGGCAGGGCGTGCGCCAGAATGTCCACCCGCCATCCCTGCTGGCTTGCCATCCAGCCCTCCAGCCACAGCCGCGTGGTGTCCTGCACATTCCAGCCAATCACCAGCGCGTCTTTACCCGGTTTTTTACGCGCAGAAGTCAGGCAGCCGGAAATGTAATTGATCAGGATCCCGTCAAGCAGGCTCAGCATCGCCAGCAGGGCAGGCTGCTGAGTTTGTAGCCGCAATCGTAAGGGGATAAGCAGATGTGTTGCCAGCGCCTGCGCCGGGTAGTCGCGCCCGTGCTCTTTGATCCACTGATGCAGGCGATGCGGGTCGCCCTGTTGCAGGTATTGCAGGGCGGTTTCCTGCTGGGCGCGCCAGCCATCTCGCGTCTCTTCCAGCGCTGAAGAGAGCAGCTTTTGCACTTTGCTGACCTGCACGCCGGTCTCTATCCAGCGTTTGATCTCCCGGATGCGGTCAATGTCCTCTTCGGTGAATAACCGGTGGCCACCATCCGTGCGCTGGGGTTGCAATAGTCCATAACGTCGCTGCCAGGCCCGCAGCGTCACGGGGTTGATTTCGCATAACAACGCCACTTCACCGATTGTGTAAAGCGCCATGGTGTTACCCTCGCCAGCCGACTCCCTGTATAACTGTAGCCTCTGCCGCCTGGCACAGGATGCGCAGCCGCAAAATTGCGCAAAATGTGTGCGAACGGTTAATCAATGTGGCTTACTTTGTGATGCGGAGCACGATTTTGTATTTTTTTGCAGCGCTTCAAAGAAACATCTGAAAACACCCTGTATGTTACGCGCTTTAGTTGATGTGGTGTGGCGGGTATGTACGAGTTCAATCTGGTGTTGCTGCTGCTTCAGCAGATGTGCGTGTTTCTGGTTATCGCCTGGTTGATGAGCAAAACGCGGCTGTTTATTCCGCTGATGCAGGTAACCGTGCGCTTACCGCATAAGCTGCTGTGCTATGTCACCTTCTCCATTTTCTGCATCCTCGGCACCTATTTCGGCCTGCATATCGAGGATTCTATTGCCAACACGCGCGCGATTGGCGCGGTAATGGGCGGCCTGCTCGGTGGCCCGTTAGTGGGCGGTCTTGTCGGGTTAACCGGCGGTATTCACCGCTATTCGATGGGCGGCATGACCGCGCTGAGCTGCATGCTCTCTACGTTTGTTGAAGGGTTGCTCGGCGGCCTGGTACACCGCGCGCTTATCAAACGCGGGCGCACCGATCTGGTGTTCAGCCCGTTTACCGCCGGGGCGGTAACTTGCGTGGCGGAGCTGATCCAGATGCTGATTATTCTGCTTATCGCCCGTCCATTTGATAGCGCGTTACACCTGGTGCAAAGCATCGCTGCGCCGATGATGGTCACCAATACCGTTGGTGCGGCGCTGTTTATGCGCATCCTGCTCGATAAGCGCGCAATGTTCGAAAAGTACACCTCGGCGTTTTCCGCCACTGCATTAAAAGTGGCAGCGTCGACGGAAGGGTTTTTGCGCCAGGGTTTTAACGAAGAGAACAGCATGAAGGTGGCGCTGGTGCTCTATAAAGAGCTCGATATTGGCGCGGTGGCGATAACCGACAGGGAAAAACTGCTGGCCTTCACCGGCACCGGCGACGATCACCATCTGCCGGGGCGGCCCATCTCGTCGGTCTGGACGCAGCGCGCCATTGAAACCGGGGAAGTGGTTTATGCCGACGGCAACGAAGTGCCTTACCAATGTTCGCTCCACCCGCAATGCAAGCTCGGTTCGACGCTGGTGATCCCGCTGCGCGGCGAAAACCAGCGCGTGGTGGGGACGATTAAGTTGTATGAAGCGAAAAACCGCCTGTTCAGCTCCATCAACCGCACGCTGGGCGAGGGGATTGCACAACTGCTTTCGGCGCAGATCCTTGCCGGGCAGTATGAGCGGCAAAAGGCGCTGCTAACCCAGTCGGAAATCAAACTGCTGCACGCGCAGGTAAATCCGCATTTCCTGTTTAATGCCCTGAACACGCTAAAAGCAGTGATCCGCCGCGACAGCGATCAGGCCGGGTTGCTGGTGCAATATCTCTCAACGTTCTTTCGTAAGAACTTAAAACGCCCGTCGGAAGTGGTAACGCTGGCGGACGAAATTGAACATGTGAACGCCTACCTGCAAATTGAAAAAGCGCGTTTTCAGTCGCGCTTGCAGGTGCAATTACATGTGCCGGAAGCGCTGTCGCACCTGCAACTTCCGGCGTTTACCCTGCAACCGATCGTGGAAAATGCCATCAAACATGGCACGTCGCACCTGCTCGGCGTGGGCGAGATTATGATTAACGCCAGCCAGGACGGGCGGCATCTGGTGCTGGATATTGAAGACAATGCCGGGTTGTACCAGCCGAAAACCGACGCCAGTGGATTAGGGATGAGCCTGGTGGATAAGCGCCTGCGCGCGCGGTTTGGCGATGAGTGCGGCATTACTATTGCCTGTGAGCCGGATCTGTTTACCCGCATTACCCTACGACTCCCGCTGGAGGAACACGCATGTTAAAAGTGCTGATTGTTGATGATGAACCGCTGGCCCGGGAAAACCTGCGTATCCTGCTTCAGGAAGAGAGCGATATTGAGATCGTTGGCGAGTGCGGCAACGCCGTCGAAGCGATTGGCGCGGTGCATAAACTGCGTCCGGATGTGCTGTTTCTTGATATCCAGATGCCGCGCATTAGCGGGCTGGAGATGGTCGGGATGCTCGATCCGGGAAACCGGCCGTATGTCGTGTTCCTGACCGCGTTTGACGAATACGCGGTGCAGGCGTTTGAAGAACACGCGTTCGATTATCTGCTTAAACCGATTGAAGCCCGCCGCCTGGAGAAAACCCTCAGCCGTCTGCGTCTTGAGCGAAACGTGCAGGATGTGTCGGTGCTGCCGGAAAACCAGGAAGCGCTGAAATTCATTCCCTGTACCGGGCACAGCCGGATCTGGTTATTGCAGATGGACGAAGTGGCGTTTGTCAGTAGCCGCATGAGCGGCGTGTATGTGACCAGCCAGGAGGGCAAAGAAGGGTTTACCGAGCTGACGCTGCGCACGCTGGAGAGCCGTACGCCGCTGGTGCGCTGCCACCGCCAGTACCTGGTCAATATGGCGCATCTGAAAGAGATCCGCCTGGAAGATAACGGCCAGGCGGAGCTACTGCTGCGCGATGGCCTGACGGTGCCGGTGAGTCGACGTTATCTGAAAAATTTAAAAGAGGCGTTGGGGTTGTAAATTCCTGTGCGATGCCTACACTGCGCGCTGGTTCATCATTTCCGGAAACAAATATGCTTAATAACGATATCCTGCGCAGCGTGCGTTACACCCTGCAAGCTGATAACACCGCGCTGGTGCGCATTCTGGCACTGGCAGACACGGCAGTGACCGTTGAACAGCTGGCGCCCTGGTTGCGCAAAGAAGACGAGGAAGGTTATAAGCCGTGCCCGGATATTGTGTTGTCCGCGTTTCTGAACGGTCTTATTTACGAAAAGCGCGGCAAAGATGAAACCGCGCCGCCGCTGGTGGCTGAACGCAAGCTGAATAACAACATTGTGCTGAAAAAGCTGCGCATCGCCTTTTCGTTAAAGACTGACGATATTCTGGCTATTCTGACCGCCCAGCAGTTCCGCATCTCGATGCCGGAAATCACTGCCATGATGCGAGCGCCGGATCATAAGAATTTCCGCGAATGCGGCGATCAGGTTATGCGTTATTTCCTACGTGGTCTGGCGGTACGCGAGCAAAAACCGAAGGGTAAAACCGACGCGGAATAATCGATAATCCTTCAGGCTGCATCGCTGGTGGTTTAGCGCCAGGCGGGCATCGCCAACAACGCGCAGCTTGAAGGAGAACAGGACTTACTGCACTTCTTTAAAGCCGCGTGATTTCAGCAGCTCTTCTGATTTCTTCATGCTGATTTTGCCATTGACCGTGCCGGTAAACTCGGAACCCTGCAGGTTGTTCAGCGCAGCAAAATCGACCTCGTTGTAATCCACATCCAGCGTCTCTTGCGCGTAGGTTTCCTGATAATCCACGCTCTCTTTGATCCCTTTAATGCTCTGGTATTTTTTGCTGATCGGATCCAGCACTTTCATCGCCTCGTCTTTTGTCTTCGCGCCAATGGAAGCGTACTCGATTTTATTTTTGGCGGTCTGGCGTTCAACCTCGTCACCTTTGTAGTAATAGGTCAGCGTCACTTCCGTGCCCGCCTGCGCAAAGGTAAAGGTTTTACTCTGCTCTTTTTCCCCACAGCCGGTCAGACCAATGAGTAAAGCGACAGAAAAGAGTGCGGCGATGAATTTACTCAATTTCACGATATTCCCCTGTTTTCCATGTGAAGTAATGTTTGGTAATGCAAAATTGAGTATAGAAAAAGGCGCTGAATTCAGCGCCTTATTTTTTTACTTCACTTGCTGGCCTGCTTTTGCGCCGCTATCGGGGCTTAACAGGAAGATATTTTTTCCGCCAGGGCCGGCGGCCATCACCATCCCTTCGGAGATACCAAAACGCATTTTGCGCGGCGCGAGGTTGGCGACCATCACCGTCAGGCGACCGATCAGCGCGCTCGGGTCCGGGTACGCGGAACGGATGCCGGAGAAGACATTGCGTTTTTCGCCATCCAGATCCAGCGTCAGGCGCAGCAGTTTGTCGGAACCTTCGACGAATTCGGCGTTTTCAATCAGCGCCACGCGCAGATCGACTTTCGCGAAATCGTCAAAGCTGATGGTTTCCTGAATCGGGTTATCCGCCAGCTCGCCGGTTACCGGTGCGGCAGCCGCTTTCACTTCCTCTTTTGACGCTTCCACCAGTGCTTCCACCTGTTTCATTTCGATACGGTTATACAACGCTTTGAAAGCGTTAACTTTGTGGCCGAGCAGCGGCTGGTTGATGGCATCCCACTCAAGCGTCGTGTTGAGGAACGCTTCGGCGCGCTCCGCCAGCGACGGCAGAACCGGTTTCAGCCACGTCATCAGCACGCGGAACATGTTCAGCCCCATGGTGCAAATGGCCTGCAGATCGGAGTCGCGGCCTTCCTGTTTCGCCACAACCCACGGTGCTTGTTCGTCAACGTAACGGTTCGCCACATCGGCCAGCGCCATAATTTCGCGTACCGCTTTGCCGAACTCACGGCTCTCCCACGCTTCGCTGATGGTCGCTGCCGCGTCGGTAAAGGTTTTGTACAGCGCAGGGTCTGCAAGCTCTGCTGCCAGCACGCCGTCAAAACGTTTATTGATAAAACCGGCGTTACGCGAGGCGAGGTTCACCACTTTGTTGACGATGTCGGCATTCACGCGCTGGATGAAATCTTCGAGGTTAAGATCGATATCATCAATGCGCGAAGAGAGCTTCGCCGCGTAGTAATAGCGCAGGCTGTCGGCGTCGAAATGGTTCAGCCAGGTGCTGGCTTTGATAAACGTCCCGCGCGATTTGGACATCTTCGCGCCGTTCACCGTCACGTAGCCGTGGACAAACAGGTTGGTCGGCTTGCGGAAACCGCTGCCTTCGAGCATTGCGGGCCAGAACAGGCTGTGGAAATAGACGATATCTTTACCGATGAAGTGATACAGATCGGCGTCGGAATCTTTCTGCCAGTACGCGTCAAAGCTGGTGGTATCGCCGCGCTTGTCGCACAGGTTTTTGAACGACCCCATGTAGCCAATCGGCGCATCCAGCCAGACGTAGAAATATTTGCCCGGCGCGCCTGGAATTTCGAAACCGAAGTAAGGCGCATCGCGGGAGATATCCCACTGCTGCAAGCCGGATTCGAACCACTCCTGCATTTTGTTCGCCACCTGCTCCTGCAACGCGCCGCTGCGCGTCCACGCCTGCAACATTTCGCTAAATGAGGGCAGATCGAAGAAGAAGTGCTCGGAATCACGCATGACCGGCGTCGCGCCGGAAACCACCGACTTCGGCTCAATCAGCTCGGTCGGGCTGTAGGTCGCGCCACATACTTCGCAGTTATCGCCATACTGATCCGGTGATTTGCATTTCGGGCAGGTGCCTTTGACAAAACGGTCCGGCAGGAACATGCCTTTTTCCGGATCGTAGAGCTGAGAGATGGTGCGGTTTTTAATAAAACCGTTCTCTTTCAGGCGGGTATAGATAAGCTCCGACAGCTCGCGGTTCTCGTCGCTGTGCGTCGAGTGGTAGTTGTCGTAGCTGATGTTAAAGCCAGCAAAATCGGTCTGATGCTCCTGACTCATGTCGGCAATCATCTGCTCCGGGGTGATCCCCAGTTGCTGCGCTTTCAGCATGATCGGCGTGCCGTGGGCATCGTCGGCGCAGATGAAGTTGACCTCGTGGCCGCGCATTCGCTGGTAACGGACCCAGACATCAGCCTGGATGTGCTCCAGCATATGGCCGAGGTGGATGGAGCCGTTGGCGTACGGCAGTGCGCACGTTACCAGAATTTTCTTCGCGACTTGAGTCATAGTAGGCATTACATCTTCTTGAGAAAAAGGGGTATCGATAGTACCAAAAGGGGAATTAGCGCGCTACGCGATCTGCGGACGTTTTAATTCAGACAGGGATTTTTGGATAAAGATTGCGCCTTCGGTGATAAGGGCTTTAAGAACCTTTCAATCCATATATCAATACATGAGTAATAATTAATCCATGCGTTAACGGCATTTATCCGTAAATGAATAATTGTTGCCCGTGGGGTAAACTTGCTGGCTACAATGTCGTTTTCAGAACAACTACAAAGGAGTCGGGATGAGTTCGCAATCCCAGGCCAAATCCCCGGAAGCGTTACGCGCGATTGTCACCGGGACGCTGGCCGATTTTCAGCACCCAACCCTGAAGCACAATCTCACTGCTTTAAAAGCGGTACATCATGTCGCATGGCTGGATGACACCCTGCACGTTGAGTTGCTGATGCCGTTTGTCTGGCGCAGCGCGTTTGAAGCGTTAAAAGCGCAGTGCAGCGCCGAATTGCTGCGGCTGACCGGCGCGCGCGCCATCGACTGGAAGCTGTCGCACAACATCGCCACCTTAAAACGTGTGAAGAACCAGCCGGGCGTCAACGGTGTGAAAAACATCAT
The DNA here is from genome assembly GCF_039409795.1 of Kosakonia sp. PSU_27. Lineage (NCBI taxonomy): Bacteria > Pseudomonadati > Pseudomonadota > Gammaproteobacteria > Enterobacterales > Enterobacteriaceae > Kosakonia > Kosakonia sp. PSU_27. Next base: position 446,778 of record NZ_JBCIVK010000003.1, read on the forward strand.
TGCCGTCAGTTCCGGCAAGGGCGGGGTAGGGAAATCCTCCACGGCGGTAAACCTGGCGCTGGCGCTGGCGGCGGAAGGGGCGAAAGTCGGTATTCTCGACGCCGATATTTATGGCCCGTCGATCCCGGTCATGCTCGGTGCGGAGCACGAGCGTCCGACCTCGCCGGACGGTACGCATATGGCGCCGATTATCGCCCACGGTCTGGCGACCAACTCGATTGGCTACCTGGTTACCGATGATAACGCCATGGTGTGGCGCGGCCCGATGGCCAGCAAAGCGCTGCTGCAATTGTTGCAGGAGTCCATGTGGCCGGATCTGGATTACCTGGTACTGGATATGCCGCCAGGCACCGGTGATATTCAGCTGACGCTGGCGCAAAACATTCCGGTGACCGGCGCGCTGGTGGTGACAACGCCGCAGGATATCGCGCTGATCGACGCCAAAAAAGGCATCGTTATGTTCGAGAAAGTGGAAGTGCCGGTGCTCGGTATTGTTGAAAACATGAGCATGCACATTTGTAGCAACTGCGGTCATCACGAACCGATTTTCGGCACTGGCGGTGCGGAAAAACTGGCCGAGCAGTATCACACCGAGTTGTTGGGGCAGATGCCGCTGCACATTTCGCTGCGTGAAGATCTGGATAAAGGTACGCCGACCGTGGTGAGCCGCCCGGACAGCGAATTTACCGCTATCTACCGTCAACTTGCCGGGCGCGTAGCCGCACAGCTCTACTGGCAGGGTGAAGTCATTCCTGGCGATATCGCGTTTCGCGCGGTGTAAATCCGTCAACCTCTCCCGTTCGGGAGAGGTTTTTTTACTTCTTGAGATAGTGCATCAGCACGTAATCCCCTTCCGGCGAAACGCCCTGTGCTTCGATATGCCAGCCATGGTGCTGATAAAACGCCAGTGCGGCTTTGTTATGCAGCAGGCATTTCAGTGCGCCAGTGCCGGTAAAGGTGGATTGCGCATGTTTGAGCAGAGCGCTGCCGACGCCTTTGCCCTGAAAGGCCGGGTCGACAAACAGGTTGTGCAGGAAATTGTCGTTTTCGTACACCGAGGCGAACCCCAGCCGGTGGCCCTCTTCTTCGGCGACCCAGATGGTTTCATCGAGCGTGGCGGCGTCAAAATCTTCCAGCCGCCAGTCGCTGCCATCAAGCCAGTGCCAGCTCTCTTTGCGGGCGTGTAAAAAAAGGGTGCGTAAAAACGGTCTGTCACTTTCCTGCCAGCGGCGAATAATCATTCAGCTCCTGGTTTAGCGATGGTAAAAGATGTCGCCGTTATAGGCTTTGAGGATTTTGCCTTCGGCATCGGTGATAAGCACATAGTTGCCGCCCATATAGGTCCAGTGGCTACCGGCTTCGGGGGCTGGCAGGTTACGCAGTTGCCACTGTTTGATGTTGTACTCTTCGCTGCGGTACATTTCCGGTACGGTGTCGCCAATGGTGAATTTCGTAAAGTCGGCGACAAACTCATTAATTTCGTAAGATTGCGGCCCGGTAGCGCCTGGTGTAGCGGTTTGCGGTGCGGCAAAGGCCGTCGAGGCGGTTGCCAACAGCGCGCCCAGAAGCATCATTTTTGTTTTACTCATACTCTCTCCAGGTTGTTCTTATACATTTCACGCGGTTGCATAAATAGCACGCCATCATTGCCGTTAACGGACAGTGGAGCAACTACGAAAAAATAACGCTTTGGTAAAAAGTGTAAGCAAACCCAGGGCAGAGCAGGAAAAGCGGACGGCGATTTTCGCTATCCGCTTGTAACCTTTAAGAATAATCCTGGCTAATCGTCAGCCCGCAAACCCTTCCAGCACGATTTTTCCCACCGCCCGCTGGCTTTCCAGCAGCGCATGGGCTTTGCGCAGATTCACGGCATTGATGGTGCCAAAGTGCTCGCCAAGCGTGGTTTTTAACACGCCTTCATCGATCAACTGCGCCACGCGTGAAAGCAACTGATGCTGGGCAATCATATCGTCAGTGGTGAACATTGAGCGGGTAAACATAAACTCCCAGTGCAGCGAAATGCTTTTCACCTTCAGCGGCATCGCGTCCAGGCTGTGCGGATCGTCAATCAGCGCCAGTTTACCCTGCGGTTTCAGGGCGTTAATCAGCTGCTGATAATGCTCTTCGGTATTATTGAGGCTGGCGACGTGTGAAACCTGTTTGATGCCAATGCGCGCCAGCTCTTCGGTCAGCGGTTTGCTGTGGTCAATCACATAATGCGCACCCAGCTCTTTTACCCACTGCTGGCTGGCGGGGCGGGATGCCGTACCAATGACCGTTAAGCGCGTTAGCTTACGAGCCAGCTGCGTCATGATCGAGCCTACGCCGCCCGCCGCGCCAACAATCAGCAGCACATCATTTTCGTTGCCGCCCTCTTTGATGCCAAGACGGTCGAACAATAACTCCCAGGCGGTAATGGCGGTTAAGGGCAGCGCGGCGGCGGCAGCGTTATCCAGCGTTTTCGGTTTGCGCGCCGCAATGCGTTCGTCCACCAACTGGAATTCACTGTTGCTGCCGGGGCGGGTCAACGCGCCGGCGTACCACACTTCATCGCCCGGCTGGAACAACGTTACCGCTTCCCCCACGGCAGTCACCACGCCAACGGCATCCCAGCCCAGCACGCGCGGTGTATCGGCGTTAAAACCGGCGCGCACTTTGGTGTCCACCGGGTTGACGGAAACGGCTTTCACTTCCACCAGTAAGTCGTGGCCGCTGGCGGTCGGTTGCGGCAGTTCAATGTCGGTAAGAAAATCCAGATTACTGCCGTTCTGCGCGGCGCGGGTAATAGCGATAGCTTTCATCATGGCTCCGTTAATGTGTTTTTGGTGTCGATGCAGATAAGGGTAGTCAAAGCCTATCTGATGAAAAACACGCAAAACGGAGCAGCACTTATCCTTGATGAGTGAAAATCAATTGATCGGGCCGTCCGGGGAGTCCGGGTTTGGCACCGGAATATCGGCGCTGACGCGCAGATCCCGATCGTCGAAAATCATGCAGTGGCGGCTATCAAAGGCGAGGGTAATTTTCTGCCACGGGCGGAAATGGACATCCCCCGGCAGCAGAATTTTGATGTTGTCATGACCGTAGCACTGACCAAACAGGTAGGTGTTATTACCCAGCCGTTCCACCACTTCACACTGAAATTCCAGCGGCGTACCACGCGTGACATCCGTGGATAGATGCTCCGGACGAATGCCGAGCGTGATCGACGCACCGGGCTCCAGCCGCGAGGTGTCGATACCGAGCGTTAATTGATGCCCCTGCGCCAGCGTGATAGTCACTTCGCCGGGTTGCCAGGCGTTAACCGTTGCGGGCAGGAAATTCATCTTCGGCGAGCCAATAAACCCGGCGACAAATTTGTTTTTCGGGTTGTAGTAGAGCGACATCGGCGAGCCCATCTGCTCGACATTGCCGTAGTTCATCACCACGATTTTATCCGCCAGCGTCATTGCTTCCACCTGATCGTGCGTGACATACACCATGGTGGTTTTCAGCTCCTGGTGCAGGCGCGCAATGTGCAGGCGCATCTCGACGCGCAGTTCGGCATCGAGGTTTGAGAGCGGCTCGTCGAACATAAACACACGCGGGTTACGCACAATCGCGCGGCCAATGGCGACGCGCTGGCGCTGGCCGCCGGAGAGCTGTTTCGGTTTTCGGTCCAGCAGGTGGCTTAGTTGCAGGGTTTTCGCCACCATCTCCACCTGGCGGCGGATCTCCTCTTTCGGCACTTTGTTCACTTTCAGCCCGTAGCCCATATTTTCCGCCACGGTCATATGCGGATAGAGCGCGTAAGACTGAAACACCATCGACACGCCGCGATGTGCCGGCGCGACATCGTTCATCACTTCATCGCCAATCAACACTTCGCCTTCGCTGACCTCTTCCAGACCGGCAATCATGCGCAGCATGGTGGATTTACCGCAGCCGGAAGGGCCGACAAATACCGCGAATTCGCCATCATCAATCGACAAATTGACATTGTTCAGCGTCACCGTGTCGCCAAACCGTTTGGTGACATTCCTCAGTCGTATATTGGACATCAACGTTCCCCGAATGTAGTAGCCGTTATTTACCGTTTATGCCGTGCGCTGAGTGTTTTTGTATTACGTATAACAATCATCTGGCGTTGCTGCGTAACGGCGAAAAATCTTGCTATGACTATAACTTCCAGTGTTTTTGCGCCCTATATCGAATTTTCATTTCTGTAATGCCGGTCACATAACTCACCGTTTATGCTCGTTTTATTAATTGTTAAAGCGTAGCGTATAACAAATTCAATAAGGCGGGTGAATACGTCTTAAACCCTGCAATATCAGGTGGTTTGTTTAAAAGGTATCCTGATGCTGCGCCATAAAAACCACAAAATTGTTATACCTTGACATGAGGTTGATAATGAGAAAGAACACACTTACTGTACTGATCCTCTCTGCACTCGCCGTTGGCCAGACGGTTAGCCTGTCGGCGCACGCCGCCACTCAGCAGCTTAATGTCTGGGAAGACATCAAAAAGTCGGTCGGCATTCAGGACGCCGTAAAAGATTTCGAACAAAAGTACGACGTCAAAGTTAATGTGCAGGAGATGCCCTACGCGCAGCAGCTGGAGAAATTACGCCTCGATGGCCCGGCCGGCATTGGCCCGGATGTGCTGGTCATTCCTAATGATCAACTGGGTGGCGCGGTGGTGCAAGGGTTGCTGACCCCCCTGAATCTGGATAAAGAAAAAGTTGACGCCTTTACGCCAGCCTCGATCAATGCCTTTCGTCTGGATAACACGCTGTATGGTGTGCCGAAAGCGGTGGAAACCCTCGTGCTTATCTATAACAAGGAACTGATTGATAAGCTGCTGCAAAGCCTGCCGGAGTGGCTCGACTATTCGAAAAAACAGCGCGCGCAGGATAAATACGGGCTGCTGGCCAAGTTTGACCAGATTTACTACAGCTGGGGCGCGATCGGGCCGGAGGGCGGCTACCTGTTTGGTAAAAACGATAAAGGCGGTTTCAACCCGCAGGATATTTGCCTCAATAAACCGGGCGCGGTGGAAGCCGTCACTTTCCTGAAAAAATTCTACGCCGAAGGTGTGTTCCCCTCTGGCATCCTCGGCGATAACGGTCTGAACGCCATCGATTCGCTGTTTACCGAGAAAAAAGCCGCAGCGGTAATCAATGGCCCATGGGCGTTCCAGCCATATGAAGCGGCGGGGATCAATTACGGCGTTGCGCCGCTGCCAGACTTACCAGACGGCAAACCGATGAGTTCTTTCCTCGGTGTGAAAGGTTATGTCGTTTCGACCTGGAGCAAAGACAAAAAGCTCGCCCAACAATTCATCGAATTTATCAACCAGCCGCAGTACGTGAAAACGCGCTATATCGCCACGCGTGAAATCCCGGCGCAGAAAGCGATGATTGACGATCCGGTTATCAAAAACGACGAAAAAGCCAGCGCAGTGGCGGTACAGGCGGCGCGTGCGACGGCAATGCCGGGTATTCCGGAAATGGGCGAAGTGTGGGGGCCGGCAAACGCTGCGCTGGAGCTGAGCCTGACCGGAAAACAGGAACCGCAGGCGGCGCTCGATGCGGCCACCAAACAGATCCATATGCAAGTTGAAGCGATGCAGGCCAGTAACCAGTAACCGCGTGTTGTTGCGAAACGGGAGGGGCACCTCCCGTTGTTGAAAAGGAGTCGTACGTGATTATCAGTCCCAGCGAAAATTTTGCCAAAACGCATGGCGCAGGGCGGCATGCGTGGTGCGGGCTGCTGCTGGCCGTTGTGCCGGGTTTTGGTCAGTTTTATCACCGCCAGTGGTTAAAGGGCCTTATCTTCCTGGTGCTGCTTAGCAGCTTTATGGGCATTTTTTACGATTTTCTGCGCGAAGGATTGTGGGGGTTATACACGCTTGGCGAAGAAGTCCCGCGTGACAACTCCATTTTCTTGCTGGCGGAAGGGATTATCAGCGTACTGATCATCGCCTTTGGCGTGATGGTCTATTACCTCTCGCTGCGCGATGCGTGGGTAAACGGTAAAAAACGCGACGCAGGGAAGCCGCTCAACAGCGTACGCAAGCAGTACCAGTTGTTACTCAGCGACGGCTTCCCGTACCTGATGATCACGCCAGGCTTTATTCTGCTGGTGTTCGTGGTGATTTTCCCGATCCTCTTCGGTTTCGCCATCGCCTTCACTAACTACAACCTTTACCACACGCCGCCGGCCAGGCTGGTGGACTGGGTAGGGTTAAAGAACTTCGTCAACATCTTTACCTTGTCGATCTGGCGTTCGACCTTCCTTGATGTGCTGCAATGGACGGTGGTCTGGACGCTGTTGGCCACCACGTTGCAGTGCTCCGTTGGTGTACTGCTGGCGATTCTGGTGAACCAGAAAGATCTGCGCTTTAAGCCGCTGATACGCACCATTTTTATCCTGCCGTGGGCGGTGCCTGGGTTTGTCACCATTCTGGTGTTCGCCGGGATGTTTAACGACTCGTTCGGCGTGATTAACAATGCCATTCTCGCGTTCTTCGGCATTGCGCCGAAAGCGTGGCTGACGGATCCGTTCTGGAGCAAAACGGCGTTGATCATGATGCAAACCTGGCTCGGTTTCCCGTTTGTTTTCGCCATGACGACCGGCGTGTTGCAGGCTATCCCGGACGATCTGTACGAAGCGGCGAAGATGGATGGCGCGGGCACCTGGACGCGGCTGCGCACCATTACGCTGCCGCTGGTGCTCTACTCAATTGCACCGATCATCATCACCCAGTACACCTTCAACTTTAACAACTTCAACATCATCTATCTGTTTAACAACGGCGGCCCGGCAGTTGCGGGGGCGAACGCGGGTGGGACGGATATCCTGGTGTCGTGGATTTACAAGCTGACGATGTCCTCCTCGCAGTACGCGATTGCGGCGACCATCACCATTTTGCTGTCGATTTTTGTCGTCGGTCTGGCGCTGTGGCAGTTCCGCGCAACCAAATCCTTTAAAAACGACGACATGGCATAAGGGAAGAAAAATGGCTCAATCACAAAGTATCCGCCGCGAGAAGTGGATCCGCCTGACGCTCTCCTGGCTGGTTATCGCGCTGGTCTCGCTGATGATTATCTACCCGCTGGTGTGGACGATTGGCGCGTCGCTGAACGCCGGTAACAGCCTGCTCAGCACCTCGATAATTCCGGAAAATCTTTCGTTTCAGCACTACGCCGATCTGTTTAATGGCCAGGTCAATTACCTGACCTGGTACTGGAACTCAATGAAGATCAGCCTGCTGACAATGGCGCTAACGCTTATCAGCGTCAGTTTCACCGCCTATGCCTTTTCCCGCTTTCGTTTTAAAGGGCGGCAGAACGGGCTGATGCTGTTTTTGCTGCTGCAGATGATCCCGCAGTTTTCGGCGCTGATCGCCATTTTCGTGCTGTCGCAACTGTTGGGCTTAATCAACAGCCATATGGCGCTGGTGCTGATTTATGTCGCCGGAATGATCCCGATGAACACCTATCTGATGAAAGGCTATCTCGATGCCATTCCGCGTGACCTGGATGAATCCGCACGCATGGACGGCGCGAGTAACTTCCGCATTTTTATTGAGATCATCATGCCGCTGTCAAAACCGATTGTGGCCGTAGTGGCACTGTTCTCTTTCACCGGGCCGCTGGGGGATTTCATTCTCTCCAGCACCATTCTGCGTACCCCGGACAAATACACGCTGCCGATTGGGCTTTACAACCTGGTGGCGCAAAAAATGGGCGCCAGTTACACCACCTACGCGGCGGGCGCGGTCTTGATCGCCGTTCCGGTGGCCATTCTTTATCTGGCACTGCAAAAATACTTCGTCTCCGGCCTGACCTCCGGCAGCACCAAAGGATAACCACATGAAAAGATTTGCACCCGCTCTGCTTGCTGTCTGTCTTGGTAGTTTGTCCGCCAGCACCTTTGCCGCCGACGCGTTAAAGACGCGTCCTTTTAGCGGCATGCCCGCCGATTTCATCAAAGGCGCGGATATTTCAACGCTGCTCGACGCCGAGAAACACGGGGCGAAGTTTTATAACGAAAATAACCAGCCGCAGGATGCGATCGCCATTCTGAAAGCCAACGGCGTCAACTATGTGCGCTTGCGGTTGTGGGTGGACCCGAAAGATGCGCAAGGCCAGGCCTACGGCGGCGGTAACAACGATTTAGCCAGCACGCTGGCGCTGGCGAAGCGGGCGAAAGCGCAGGGCATGAAACTGCTGCTTGATTTCCACTACAGCGATTTCTGGACCGATCCGGGCAAGCAATACAAACCGAAAGCCTGGGAAAAAATGGATTACCCGCAACTGAAAACGGCAATCCATGACTATACCCGCGACACCATCGCCCGCTTTAAGCAGGAGGGCGTGCTGCCGGATATGGTGCAAATCGGCAATGAGATCAACGGCGGCATGCTGTGGCCGGAAGGCAAAAGCTGGGGGCAGGGCGGCGGTGAGTTTGACCGGCTGGCGGGCTTGCTGAATTCCGCTATTGACGGCCTGAAAGAGAACCTGAAGAACGGCGAGCAGGTGAAAATCATGCTGCATCTGGCGGAAGGCACCAAGAACGATACCTTCCGCTGGTGGTTTGATGAAATCACCAAACGCAACGTGCCGTTCGATGTCATTGGCCTCTCTATGTACACCTACTGGAACGGGCCAATCAGCGCGTTGCAGGCCAATATGAACGACATCAGCAAGCGCTACAACAAAGATGTGATTGTGGTGGAAGCGGCCTACGGCTATACGCTGGCGAACTGTGATAACGCGGAAAACAGCTTCCAGGCGAAAGAAGAAAAAGAGGGCGGCTACCCCGGCACCGTGCAGGGGCAATATGACTATATCCACGATTTAATGCAGTCGGTGATGAATGTTCAGGGCCATCGCGGCAAGGGTATTTTTTATTGGGAACCGACCTGGATTGCCGTTCCCGGAAATACCTGGGCTACGCAAGCGGGGATGAAATATATCAACGACCAGTGGAAAGAGGGAAATGCCCGCGAAAACCAGGCGTTATTTGATTGCCAGGGGAAAGTGCTGCCATCGGTAAAAGTTTTTAATTAATTTTGGTGTGGTAAATTTCAGGAATTCATTATGAATAAATTTGCGCCTTTAAGCCCGAAGGTTGTCTCGCTATTGCATGGCGCGGACTATAACCCGGAACAGTGGGAAAACTATCCCGATATTATTGATAAAGACATTGCCATGATGCGGCAGGCAAAATGCAATGTGATGTCCGTCGGCATATTCAGCTGGTCGAAACTCGAACCGCAGGAAGGGGTATTTAATTTCGCCTGGCTGGATGAGGTCATCGATAAATTATATGCCGCCGGTATTCATATATTTCTGGCCACACCAAGCGGCGCGCGTCCGGCCTGGATGTCGCAAAAATACCCGGAGGTGTTGCGGGTCGGGCGCGATCGCGTTCCGGCGCTGCACGGCGGGCGGCACAATCACTGCATGACCTCGCCGGTGTACCGGGAAAAGACGCTGAAAATCAACACGCTGCTGGCAGAGCGCTATGCGCATCATCCGTCGGTGCTGGGCTGGCACATTTCCAATGAATACGGCGGTGAATGCCACTGCGCGCTGTGTCAGGAGAAATTCCGTGGCTGGCTGAAAGCACGTTATCAGACGCTGGACAACCTCAATCACGCCTGGTGGAGCGACTTCTGGAGCCACACTTACAGCGACTGGTCGCAGATCCAGTCACCGGCGCCGCAGGGGGAAGTCTCCATTCACGGGCTGAACCTCGACTGGCGGCGTTTTAACACCGCGCAGGTAACCGATTTTTGCCGCCATGAAGTGGCCCCGCTGAAAGCTGCCAATGCGGCACTGCCGGTGACCACCAATTTTATGGAGTATTTCTACGATTACGACTACTGGCAGCTGGCTGAAGCGATCGATTTTATCTCCTGGGACAGCTACCCGATGTGGCACCGGGATAAAGACGAAACGGCGCTGGCTTGCTACACCGCCATGTATCACGACATGATGCGCACGCTGAAAGGCGGCAAACCGTTTGTGCTGATGGAGTCGACCCCGAGCGTCACCAACTGGCAGCCGACCAGCAAGCTGAAAAAGCCGGGAATGCACATTCTCTCGTCGCTGCAGGCGGTGGCGCACGGTGCCGATTCAGTGCAGTACTTCCAGTGGCGTAAAAGCCGTGGTTCGGTCGAGAAGTTCCACGGCGCGGTTATCGATCACGTCGGACATCTGGATACGCGCGTGGGGCGTGAAGTGTGCGCGCTGGGCGACATGCTCAGCAAACTCACCCCGGTAATGGGGTGCCGAACCGATGCCCGCGTGGCGATTATCTTCGATCAGCAGAACCGCTGGGCGCTGGATGACGCTGAAGGGCCGCGCAATAAAGGCCTTGAGTATGAAAAAACGGTTAACGAGCACTATCGCCCGTTCTGGGAAAAAGGCATTGCCGTGGATGTGATCAATGCCGATGCCGATCTCAACCGTTACCAGCTGGTGATTGCGCCGATGCTGTATATGGTGCGCGACGGTTTTGCCGGGCGAGCAGAAGCGTTTGTTGCGGCGGGCGGTCATCTGGTGACCTCCTACTGGACCGGCGTGGTCAATGAAAGCGATCTCTGTTATCTCGGCGGTTTTCCTGGCCCGCTGCGCAAATTGCTGGGTATCTGGGCAGAAGAAATTGATTGCCTGGACGACAACGAGCGCAATCTGGTACAGGGGCTGGCGGGTAACGAGGCCGGATTACAGGGGCCGTATCAGGTGCGCCATCTGTGTGAGTTGATCCATACCGAGAGCGCGCAGGCGCTGGCAACCTACCGGGATGATTTCTACGCCGGGCGACCCGCCGTGACGGTCAATCATGTCGGCAAAGGCAAGGCCTGGCACGTCGCATCACGCAACGATCTCGCCTTCCAGCGTGATTTCTTCGCCAACATTATTGAGGAGTTGAAGTTGCCGCGCGCGTTACAACATGATTTGCCGCCGGGCGTCGTTGCCACGGCGCGTACGGATGGCGAAAGCACGTTTGTCTTTATTCAGAACTTTAGCGCCCAGCAGCAGGTGATAACGCTGCCTGACGGTTATCAGGATTGTTTATCCGGTTCGTCGGTCAGCGGCGCGATGTCGCTGGCTCCCTGGGATTGCCGGGTTATTAGCCGTAACGCATAAGTGAACCTTCCGCGCCTGCCCATTCGGGCAGGCGTTTTTTTATCTGCTGATTATCAGGAGACTATTATGGTGAGCCTTAAATCCTTCCTGCACTACTTCTCTGAAGCGAAAAATGCGGCAACAACGCCGATTAGTGAGGGCGAATTGCAGAAAATCCAGCGACTGGCGCAAGCCTTTGGTGGCGCGCCAAATATTGCGCATGTGGATGCCTGCTTAACCCGTTTGCGCGTCACGGTAAACGATCTGGCTATTGTCGATTCTCAGGCGCTACAAAATGAAGGGGCGCTGGGGGTGATTATTCTTGGGCAAGAAGTTCATGCTATTTTTGGCAAACAGTCTGACGCGCTACGTAAATTGCTTGATGAACATTTCTCCTCTCGCTAATAGATAAAAAAAGGGATACCTGCATGGGTATCCCAAAATAAAACAGTGGCAACTTTGCTCAGTTTGCGGAGATAAAATAAATAATGATGTTACTCGTTAATACAGACAACATAGTGCGTTATCCTATTGCGGCGTAATAGTTTCCCGGTGTTGGCTTATTAAAATAAATCGCCAGAGCAAACAAATTTAACCAACAAAGCGATAACGTGCAGGATGAAGCGTATTACCACCAGGCCTCAACCTGAACACCGAAGTTCCAGGTATTATTTTTCGTTCCATCTTCAAATGATTTCCCGTCTTCCGAATCATTTAAATAGGAGGCGAAAAGGCGTAATTCAGGACGAGACATAAATTCTGGGCCATCCGCCAGACCGACAGCAAAAGTATATTTTTCGCCGCTCTGTTTGTAGTGAGTACCGTTTTTATAATCATCTTTCTGGTAGAAGCCGCCGACTTCACCAATCAGGCGTACATAATTGGTGAGCTGATACTGGGCGCGGCCAACCAGCGAAACCAGACGTGTTTTGTCGGTGTATTCGGTGATGTCATTGGCCGAGCCGTATGTCAGCACGTGGTTCAGCGAGAACTTATCGGTAATCGGAATCAGGCCGGTGTTAATCACGCGATAGCCGCTGGCGTCATTAACGTAATGCCACATGTCGTACCAGCCGCCGCCCTGCGACACCATGTTCTGCGCCAGCCCTTTGTTAGCGTATTGCAGCACCAGCTTGTTGTAACCGCCAAACATATCCTGGCTGATTTCACCGGTTACCATCACGCCATCATCGGCTTCATACAGGCCGCCATATTGTTTCTGTTTTTTGGTCGGGTTTGGCATGGCGTAATCAACGCCGAACTCGGTCCACGCGCCTGACCACGGTTTCCAGCCCGCGTAACGCAGGTCGATGTAGTTGATGTTGACATCGTTATCGTTATCCACGCGGTAATCGACATCGTTGGCGTCGCCACGGATCCACGCCACGGATACTGCGCCCGGGCCTAAGGTGTAGTTTTCAACGCCTGCGCCGGAACCGGAAATGTTCCAGTATTTGGTATCGATAATGTGCAGATCGTGGCGCTGGTAGTAACGTTTACCGCCCCAGATCACCGCGTTGGGATCGTTAGGGATAAGTCCTTTGATTTGCAGATTTAACTGGCGCAAACCGAATTGGGCATTATCGCCAATGGTGGTTTCGTTATCGTTGGAGCCGTCGGAAACCATGCTCACCATGGTATCGAGGTAAAAGCTCACTTCGTCTTTCTTATACACTTCCGAGCCCAGTTCCACTTCCCCGTAGGTGTCGGATTCGTTACCGAGGCGGCCGAGTTTGTTTTTCTGCCACTCCACCTGTCCGCCATCGCCCGACACGCCTACGCCGCCGCGCAGGTAACCGTGAAAGTCGATAGGCACCGATGAGGCGGCCAGGATAGATGGTGAAGTCAGCGCAGCGGCTAACGCAAGTGTGAGAGTGCGTAGCGTAGTGTTCATATCATTCCTCTTATTGTTTTGTATTACGTTCACATAAACGCTGTCATAAAATGCCTAAATGTAAAAACAGGCAAACTAACGATTGCGAATGTGTGATTAAGTGCAAATAAATCAGCGTTTTTTGTTACAGGTAGCGAATTCCTTCACAATGTTCGCTATTGTGAGCGTGATACTTATTTGGCAAAAAAGAGACGAGGGAAAGTGTGGTGAGCGTTTTTTTAGATGGCCCCTGTTACAATCGGCGCATAACAACATAAGGAACCGGACCATGAAGTCTAAAAGTGCGACGTTAGAAGACGTTGCCCGCCATGCGGGTGTCTCCTATCAGACCGTGTCCAGGGTACTCAACAAATCTGCCAATGTATCCGAAGCCACGCGTCTCAAGGTTGAGAAATCCATAGAGTTATTGCGCTACGTCCCCAACAGGCTGGCTCAACAGTTGGTCGGCAAGCAGAGCCAGACCATTGGGCTGGTGACCACTTCGCTGGCGCTGCACGCGCCATCGCAGGTGGCCGCGGCGGTAAAACGCTACGCCAACCTCGATGGTTACCAGGTGCTGATCTCGATGATTGATGAGAACGTCAATCATGATATCCAGTCTGCTATCAACGAACTGAAATCACAGCTTGTCGATAAAGTGATCATCAACGTGCCGCTGGAGACCGAACAGGCGCAGCGCATCGCGTCTGACAACGATGATATCGTCTGTCTGTTTCTCGATGTTGATCCTTACAGTTCGGTGTTTAACGTTTCGTTTAACCCGGCAGACGGAACCCGTGCCAGCGTCAAACACCTGTACGATTTGGGGCACCGGGAGATTGCCTTACTGGCCGGACCGGAGAGTTCCGTCTCTGCGAAGCTGCGCCTGAAAAGCTGGATCGAAACCCTTAACGGCTATGGACTGAAACCGGTGATGGTTTTCCACGGTAACTGGGACGCGCAGAGTGGTTACGCCGGTGCGCTACAGATGCTGCGTGAAACGCCAAACTTTACCGCCGTGTTGGTAGGTAACGACCAGATGGCGCTGGGCGTATTAAGCGCGTTTCATCAGCACCAGGTGGCGATCCCCGGTGAGAAATCGGTCATCGGTTACGACGACACCTACGAAAGCTCGTTCTTTTATCCGGCGCTGACCACCGTCTCGCTGGATCTTGATTTACAGGGTAAGGAAGCGGTTCGGCGGCTACTCGACAGCGGTCACGGCGATGCCACTCGCAGCTCTTCGGTACTGCCGGCGCGGCTCATTGTGCGCCATTCCACCGGGGCACTGCAGGCGCAGGGCACCAACCTGCAAGAGATTGCCCAGCAACTGCAAGCCATTGCGCACAAGTTATGGAAATGATCGCGCTTTAATGTCGCCTGTCACCCGGCATGTGTGCCGGGTGATATCACCGCACCGGTTCACTTTACAATCCCTTATTCCGTCTTTCCGCCATGTCTATATTTTCGGGCTTGCGCTGAGGCTGCATTTATTTTCGGATTTTTAATTTTATTAATTAACAGAAAAATAACAGGCAACTTGTTAATATTTCTCAATTCATTGAATGCAATAAACGGCAAGTAAAAAATGCTCTTGCCTGGTAGCGGTTCATCAATTTGCTGTTAAGATAACACTTGCGTGAGGATTAATGTCGACGTTTTAGTGGAAGTGTTATTAAGCGTTTACTTAACTGATAAATGCATCGTGGTTTTAGCGGTAACAGTAAATTGGATATATTTAATATTTTAACTTTCGGGCGTTATTTTTCGATGTAATAGCGTTTTATTTTATCTGTTCCATTAATTTATCTTCCACGACTGTCACGAATTATGCAGTTGGTGTCGTGGTGCGTTCGCATTAGCTGTAGGGCATTCTGCCCGTATTTGACCGGAATAGATTACAGGAACGCTTATTTTTAAATATAAGGAAGTTCTATATGGAAAGGATGGGGAAACCTAATTCAGATAAGTTAGTACCGCAATTCTCTGTAACCTCGCAACCCGGCATGGCGCACTACCCACTCAATAGCGTGCCGAATATGAAAACCCCGCTTACGCGCCTTTCCTGCGCAGTGAGACTTACCTTTCCAATACTCCTGTTTTTTACGGGCATTCCTTATGCAATGGCCGTAAATATTACGCAAAACACCCTCTACGATAAGCCGGTTAACGATATTAATGATGGCCTTAACTTCACTTCGAATAGCGGTCTGGAAATTACCGCCGGGGCTGGCACCGTGAATGTCACAAACGGCGCAGGTCCGTATGCAGTAGAGATGGACAACGCTTATTTATGGTTACATGGCGGTTCGCTTAATGGCGCAGGCGATCTGCTTGTGAAGGGGCAGTCGCAGATTCAGTTCGGCGGAGCACAGATCGGTGGTGTCCCCGCCTTGACAAACGGATACGGCGGCACATTTACATTCGGAAATCTTGTGACAGGCGCCGGTGCTGGCACGTCAACGGCTATCAATATTTATGATGCGCAGTCGGTAATCGTGGCCAGCAGCATCAACCTGCAGTCTGAAACAAGCCAGTATGTCCAGACTGGCGGCACGACCACGGTGGCGCATGATATGTCAATTTCACCCAGTGGCGGCGCGGCGAGTGGTGGGTTATCGGTTAGCGGTTCCGCGATCCTGAATGTGGGCGATAATCTCACCGCCGATCTCGCTGGCGGTGGCATAGGGTTACATATTGCCGATGGCGCAACCGTCAACGTTGGCGGCGATTTAACGCTTTCTAATAATCAAATACTCAATGATATCAATGCGGTTGCGGAAAACGCATTAATTCGCAATGCGGACGTGCATGTTAACGGTGATATGAACCTTAACGGTACGCATGCCGGCGACACGGCGTGGCAAATACATGGCGGTTCTTCCGGGCAACACGTGGTAATCGACGAAAATATGAATCTCAATGCCTCGGCCACCGGTAATAACATGAAAACGGTACTCGGTAATAATGCCTGGGTGGAAGTGGGAGAAAATATTAACCTTAGCAGCGTATCTGGAGCAAATAACACCCTTTATATTGGCGATGCATTAACGGATGAGCAAAATCATATTCGGGCGAGTCGCATCATTATGAGTGGGGCTGGTGATAATAAAGTCATTTTTAATAATGATTTCTCAACGCAATCGAATGATGACGGCTATATTTTTAATATGCAAATATTGGGTGAGGGTGGTGTTGAATATCAGTCGGGACATACCACGCTCGGTTTAGAGTCAGATTATAGTGGTGATACAGTAATTAGCGGCGGTTTAGTCACCATTAAACATACGAAAGCACTGGGATCAAATACTATAACAATTAATACCGACGCCAACGACCGGTCGCAAGGTCTGGAAATTGCCGGGATGGAACACTACGCCTTCACCAATAGAATGATCGGCACGGGTATGACTACCGTATCAGGGGATGTCATCATTTTTATTAATAAAAACACCTATGCCGGAATGTGGAATATCACCGGGAAAGCAGCAGCCAGTAAGGATTTATTATTCAGTAATAACGCCTTTGGCACGGGTACTATGAATGTCGATGCAAGTGGGGAATTCACTGCGCAAACAGACGCTGCTTTCGAATTTAATAATCACCTGACCGGTACGGGCGACTTTATCGCCGATAATAACCATAATTCATTTAATTTTACCGCTAATGTCGGGCGTGATTTTTCCGGCGATGTCTATCTCAGGAATAATGATTTTCTGCTGGGTGGGGTCAATACCGCCGCGCTCACCCAGGCCACACTGCATGTTGAAAACGGCAACACCACCACCGTTGGCGCAGGCACCCAGTCGATTGGCGGTCTGGCTTTCAACGGCGGCACAATGGTGTTTGGTGATATCGACTCCCTGCCTTTGGTGGAGGCGGCCGGAAATGTGGATTTGTCCGGGCGGGGCACAATTCAGATCAGCAACAGCAGCAGCTTGCAAAATACGTCACAGACGCCGGATACCAGCAAACCGCTCCTGCAACAGGATGAGTCCGGTGTTGCGCTCAGGCTAGTAGAAAGCCAGCAAGCCGTGACCGGCGCCGGCGGAAATTTGCTGCTCGTCGATGAACATGGTCAGGCTGTTTTCGCGGAAACGGAGCACGATGTTATGCAAAATGGCCAGACAGTGGCGAAAGGGCACTATGACTATCGTCTTACCAGCGGTAGTGGCGCGGATGGTATGTATATCAATTACGGGCTGACTAAGCTTGAACTACTGGCGCAGGGCAATGACGCCCTGACCTTGAATGCCGACGGCAACAGCGGTAACGCCGCCGATCTGAGCGCGAAAGTCAGCGGAAGCGGTGATTTACAAATTAATACCGACACTGCGGTTTCATTATCCAATCGGGATAACGACTACACCGGCGTGACGCGGATGGTGGCAGGTGAGTTGCGCTTAGCAAACGATCAGACTCTGGGCAACACTTCATTGGTCGACATGGCCTCCGCAACGGTGCTGGACATTCATGGCTACCAGCAAACTCTGGGCGCGGTGGAGAGCCAGCAGGGATCGCGGATTGATCTGGCGGGCGGCAACCTGACAGTGACCAAAGGCGGCGATATCGCTGGTGCGCTTACCGGCAGCGGCGCGTTGAATTTCACGGGTGGGCAGATGGCTATCCACGGTGACAATACCGCGCTCAGCGCCGACATCACCATAAAATCGGGGGCGTCAGTCACCCTTGATACTCCCCGGGGGCTGGGGACCGCGGGCATCGACAACCTCGGTTTTCTCAAATTTAACAGCGCCTCCGGTCTGTTTGAAAATCAGCTCACCAATAACGGCATCGTTGTGCTGAACGGCAGCGACATTCAATTTTCCGCGGACAACACCCATTTCGGCGGGACGGTTGAGATTCGCGACGGCAGCCAGCTTACGGTGAATACAGGAAATCAGCTGAGCTCCGCTTCGATAATCAATGACGGAACGCTTCGGCTGGTGACTAACGATGATTGGACAGTGCAAAACAGCGTGACCGGTTCCGGCGGGCTGGAAAAAAGTGGCCTCGGTGTCATTACGCTTTCGCAGGCTGCCGCACTCTACAGAGGCGAGACGAATATCCGGACTGGCGGTGTGAAGTTTGGCTCCCCCGAGGAGCCATTTACGCTTGAATCATCGCACGTCAATATCTATCAGGGCGCGGAGCTTATCGGCAACGGCGCGGTCGCGGGCGATGTCACGAATGCCGGCACGTTGTCGATTGGAGCCGGGAAGCAGTCTGCACGCGCGGCCGGTGCTGCCGCAGTGAGCGATGTTTTAACCATTAACGGCAACCTGAGTAACAGCGGCACGGTTCAGATAGGTGCGGCCAACAGTGGCAAAGCGCCGGGTAACCAGCTGGTAGTGAAAGGAGATTACCAGGGCAGAATCGGTTTGATTAATTTCAATACCGTTCTGGCGGATGACAGCGCCGCAACGGAAACGCTGCGCGTGGAAGGGGGTACCAGCGGTACGACTATGGTCAGCGTTAACAATGTTGGCGGCACGGGCAGGCAAACGCTGAACGGGATCCGGCTCATCCAGGTTAAGGGTCGCTCCGCCGGGCGATTTACCCAGCTGGGGCGAATTGTCGCAGGCGCGTATGAATACAGGCTGGTACGCGGCAATGGACAGGATCGTGCGCACTGGTATTTAAGCAACCAGATGCAAGAAATCATACCGCCTGATCCGGAGGACCCGCCGGTCGACCCCGAAGATCCACCGTCTGAACCCGAAGTTCCACCGAACGAGCCGGAGCAGCCGCCGTCTGAGTTACCCGCACCTGACCCGACGCCACCGCAATCCACTAAGCCGGTAAATCGCCCGGAAGGGGGAAGCTACACAGAAAATCTGGCGGCAACCAACCGCATGTTTGCCTTCCGTTTGCAGGATAGCGAGACCGATAACGCGCAGCAGGGCGGTACAGCAGAGAGCAGCATGTGGATGCATCAGGCGGGAACACGTAACCGCTCGCGCGACGACAGCGGGCAATTGAAAACCGCGTCGACTCAGTACGTAATGATGCTCGGCGGCGACCTGGTACAGTGGCGCGACGGTCGCCAGGGGCGCGGGCGTGTGGGCGTCATGGCCGGGTACGGAAACAACCACAGCCACACGCACTCGACCATCAGCGGTTACGACGCTGACGGTCGGGTAAATGGCTACACGGCAGGCGCATACGGCGCATGGTATGCCGACGATCTGAATAAAACCGGTCTGTATGTGGGAAGTTGGGCGCAGTATAGCTGGTTCAGCAATTCCGTCAGCGGTGAGGAACTCGCTACCGAGGCGTATCACGCCAAAGGCGTCAGTGCGTCCGTTGAAACCGCCTGGAACTGGAAAGCCGCTGAGTTTTCCGGCAGCAATGGTTCGCGGACAAACTGGCACATCCAGCCGCAGGCGCAGGCTATCTGGATGGGAGTAAAAGCTGAAGATCACCGCGAAGCAAACGGCACGCGCGTCAGTGGCGAAGGGAGTAACGCGCTACAAACGCGGCTCGGGATCCGCAGTTGGTTGAACAGCTATGACGGGCGTGATAATGGCAACGGGCGCACGTTACAGCCGTTTATCGAAGCCAACTGGATCCACAATACCCGACAGTTCGCCACACGTATGGATGGTGAAAGAATCAGCCTGGCGGGCGTGGAGAATGTCGGCGAAGTGAAAATCGGTATTACCGGCAGGTTGAACCCGCAGCTGAGTCTGTGGGGCAATGTCGGCCATCAACTCGGCAGCAAAAGCTATAGCAGTACGCAAGCGACGTTGGGTGTTCGTTATGAATTCAAATAGTTGCCTGTACACTTCTCTTTGTAAGGTTTGCCCGCATGTGGTTCTTGTACAGGAAGGCCGGTTTACAACACCGGGCGGGCGCATTATCCTGAGTGGCGGTTACTAAACGGTTAACCACAACATATTGATTTTTAAATGACTCGGGGTGCCCTTCTTTGTAAAGGCTGAGAAATACCCGTACCACCTGATCTGGATAATGCCAGCGTAGGGAAGTCAGATGCCTGCCCGGCATCCCTTCTTCACGCCGGGCAGGAGCGAAACCATGCAACCTGACCTGCTTGATCGTGTGCAACTCGCACATGCGTTACAGCAATTCCGCCGCCGTTCTCCCCTTGTGCACTGTATGACCAATGACGTCGTACAAACCTTTACCGCTAACGTGCTACTGGCGCTTGGCGCATCACCCGCGATGGTGATTGATAGCGAAGAAGCGCCGCAGTTCAGCGCCATTGCCGATGCCCTGTTAATCAACGTGGGTACCTTAACGCGCGAACGCGCCGCAGCGATGCGCGCGGCGGTCGAGAGCGCGAAAGCCGCGCATAAACCCTGGACACTCGATCCCGTTGCCGTTGGCGCGCTCACGCTACGCACACAATTCTGCCAGCAACTGCTGGCGTTGCGCCCGGCGGCGATCCGGGGGAATGCTTCGGAAATCCTCGCGCTTGCCGGTATGAGCGCAGGCGGGCGTGGGGTGGATACCACCGACACCGCCAGCGCGGCACTGCCTGCGGCGCAGGCGCTGGCGCGACAAAGCGGGGCGATTGTCGCGGTAAGCGGCGAAGTGGATTACATCACCGATGGCCCGCGTGTGTTGATGGTGACCGGCGGTGATGTGCTGATGACGCGCGTGGTGGGTACTGGCTGCGCACTCTCTGCGGTGGTGGCCGCCTGCTGCGCACTGCCGGGCGATAAGCTGGAAAATGTCGCTGCGGCCTGCGCGTTTATGGCGCAAGCCGGTAGCCTGGCCTGTGCGAAGAGCGCAGGACCGGGCAGTTTTGTTCCCGCCTTTCTGGACGCGCTGTACACGCTGGGAGGCAATGCATGAAACGCATCAACGCATTAACCATTGCCGGCACCGATCCCAGCGGTGGGGCTGGCATTCAGGCGGATCTGAAAACTTTTTCCGCGCTGGGCGCATACGGCTGTTCGGTGATCACCGCACTGGTGGCGCAAAACACCCGTGGCGTGCAGTCGGTGTACCGCATTGAACCCGACTTTGTCGCCGCACAGCTTGATTCCGTGCTCAGCGACGTGCGTATTGACACCACCAAAATCGGCATGCTGGCGGAAACGGACATTGTTGAAGCGGTCGCGGAACGGCTGCGTCGCTATCAGGTACGCAATGTGGTGCTGGATACGGTGATGCTCGCCAAAAGTGGTGACCCGCTGTTATCGCCCTCAGCGGTCACTGCGCTGCGTCAGCATTTACTGCCACAGGTTTCACTTATTACGCCTAATTTGCCGGAAGCCGCCGCGCTGCTTGATGCGCCACATGCCCGCAGCGAACAGGAGATGCATGCGCAGGGCGAAGCGCTACTGGCGCTCGGCTGTGAAGCGGTGCTGATGAAAGGCGGTCATCTGGATGACGCCGAAAGCCCTGACTGGCTGTTCACGCGCGACGGGGCGCTGCGCTTTAGCGCCCCGCGTGTGAAAACGAAAAACACCCACGGTACGGGCTGTACGCTCTCCGCCGCGCTGGCGGCGCTGCGCCCGTGCCATGACGGCTGGGCATCCACCGTGGTGGAAGCAAAACAGTGGTTAACGGCGGCGCTCGCGCAGGCAGATACGCTGGAAGTGGGGCACGGCATTGGGCCGGTGCATCACTTTCACCAGTGGTGGTAAACCGCTATATGAAACGTGCCAGCAGATAATGCTGAAAAAAAGGCCAGCGGTGGAAAATCTGACAAGAGGGAACCAGGCTTATCTCTGCCTGCCGTCAGGCAGGTAAGGATAATCCAATTCGCTTTGCGCGAAGCTTACGGGAGCATAGCTATGACTGATATTGTGCAGTTACTAGGCAAAGACGCCGACAGCCTTCTGCAACACCGTTGTATGACCATCCCCGCTGACCAGCTCTATCTGCCAGGACACGATTATGTTGATCGCGTAATGGTCGATAACAACCGCCCGCCGGCGGTGCTGCGAAATATGCAGACGCTGTATAACCACGGGCGGCTGGCGGGCACGGGCTATCTGTCTATTTTGCCGGTCGACCAGGGCATTGAGCACTCGGCGGGCGCGTCGTTTGCCGCCAACCCGCTCTACTTCGATCCGAAGAACATTGTCGAGCTGGCGATTGAAGCCGGTTGTAACTGCGTGGCATCCACTTACGGCGTGCTGGCGTCGGTTTCGCGCCGTTATGCGCACCGCATTCCTTTCCTGGTAAAACTGAACCACAACGAAACGCTCAGCTACCCTACCGAATATGACCAGACGTTGTACGCCAGCGTCGAGCAGGCGTTCAATATGGGCGCGGTCGCCGTCGGGGCGACGATCTATTTCGGTTCAGCGGAATCACGCCGCCAGATTGAAGAAATTTCCGCCGCCTTTGAACGTGCGCATGAGCTCGGTATGGTCACCGTATTGTGGGCGTACCTGCGTAACTCATCGTTCAAGAAAGATGGCGTTGATTACCACGTTTCCGCCGATTTAACCGGCCAGGCGAACCACATTGCCGCCACCATTGGCGCCGACATTGTGAAGCAGAAAATGGCGGAAAATAATGGCGGCTACAAAGCGGTGAATTTTGGCTATACCGACGAGCGCGTCTACAGCAAGCTGACCAGCGACAACCCGATTGACCTGGTGCGTTACCAGCTGGCGAACTGCTATATGGGCCGGTCCGGGCTGATTAACTCCGGCGGCGCGGCGGGCGGCGATACCGATCTCGGCGACGCGGTTCGTACGGCGGTTATCAATAAACGCGCGGGCGGCATGGGGCTGATCCTTGGCCGTAAAGCGTTCAAGAAAACCATGGCCGAGGGCGTGAAGCTGATTAACGCTGTGCAGGATGTCTATCTTGACGAGAAAGTGACCATCGCCTGATTACCTTTTACCCTCTCCCTGGCGGGGGAGGGTAAATAATCCATCGCCTTTATTTCATCTTACCTGCGTCTCAATCCCCTGATTGCATTCCGTCTTTTTGTGAAAAACGTCACGCCGCGTCGTGCATATGTCTAAAAAATGCCCCTCGTTTAGCGAAACTTGCCCGAAGTTACGCGCTATTTTTGTGCATAATATTTATTTATAAAACAGCTTTTCAAAAAATATCAGGGAACCAGAATGAAAATTGAATCAGTAAACGTCACCGTGTTTCAGCATCCCACGCGCCGCGTTTCCGACAGCGCCGGGCACTCGCATCCAGGGCCGGAAAAACAGGCCAGCATGGCGATGCTGACGATCGCCGCAGACGATGGCAGCAAAGGCTATTCCTTTGCGCCGCCGGAAGTGGTGCGCCCGTTTGTGCTCAACGCTTTTTTTCGCAAAGTGATGCTCGGGCAGGATCCGTTTAACCGCGAGCGCATCTGGCAGGATCTGGTGCACTGGCAACGCGGCAGTGCGCATCAGTTAACCGAGCGCGCACTGTCATTTGTTGAACAAGCGCTGTGGGATTTGATTGGCCGCAAATTAAACATGCCGGTGTACAAGCTGCTGGGCGGTTATCGCGACAAAGTCCCGGCGTATGGCAGCACCATGTGCGGCGATGAGTTGGAAGGCGGCCTTTCGACGCCGGACGAGTACGCCGCCTTCGCCGAAAAACTGGTGGCGCGCGGCTACAAGGCCATCAAATTACACACCTGGATGCCACCGGTGAAATTCGCGCCGAACCCGAAAATGGACGTCAAAGCCTGCGCCGCGGTGCGTGAAGCGGTCGGCCCGGATATTGAACTGATGCTTGATGGCTACCACTGGTACAGCCGCACCGACGCGCTCTATATCGGCAAGGAGCTGGAAAAACTCAACTTCGCCTGGTTTGAAGAACCGATGGACGAAGCGAGCATGTCCTCTTACGCGTGGCTTGCGGAAAATCTGTCGATTCCGGTTATCGGGCCGGAAAGCCTGGGCGGGAAACACCATAGCCGCGCCGACTGGGTAAACGCGGGCGCCTGTGACATTCTGCGCGCCGGAGCCAACGGCGTGGGCGGCATTTCGCCAGCGCTGAAAGTGGCGAACCTGGCGGAATCATTCGGCATGGATTGTGAAGTGCACGGCAACGGCGCGGCGAGCCTGGCGGTGATTGGCGCCATCCGCAACTGCCGCTGGTACGAGCGCGGTTTGCTGCACCCGTTCCTCGATTATGATCAACCGGCGGCGTACTTAAACAGCCTGATTGATCCGATGGATGAAGAGGGCTTTGTTCATCTGCCGCAGCGACCGGGGCTCGGCGAGGACATCAATTTCGCCTATATCGAAGCCAATACCGTCAGCCACGACTGACAGATAATAAATACCCTTGTCATTCACCCTCCGGTTCGCTGATTTCAGCGGGGGGGGGTTAAGCCCTCGCTGCGAGATGTTCTCAAATTAATAAACTATGGGTTGCTGAGATAACCGTCAGTCGCAATGCAGCAAAAAAGGCCTGGCGGCGCTTGCGCTCACCGGGTCTGTCAATTTGCTTGCAACACGCTCGTAAGGCTGCGGCGCGTTAACGCAATAACGGGCAATCCGGTGGCAACCGGCATTGCAGCGCATTCGGCACCACTTCAATACGAAACTGCTCGCCACGCAGCGGTTCGCCGTCGAGATTAAACGTCATTTCATGCGGGGCATTAATTTCAAACCACGCCGATTTCCCGTCGACAATATGCGGGTTATCTTCCGGCTGTGTCAGGGTGGTAAACAGCGCGGGAAGCAGTTCATCACCGGTGAAAATCCGTAGCTGTAATAAGCCGTCATTGATCAGCGCCTGCGGGCAGAGCTGCTGTCCGCCGCCCGCCTGGCGGCCATTGCCGATGCCGATCACCAGTGCATCGCCCTGCCAGTGAAAATCCTCACCACTTATTTCGCAGCGATCCGCTTTCAGCATATCCATGCGCATCAGGCCGTGGATCAGATAGGAGACGCCGCCGAGCGCGGCTTTAAGTTTTTCCGGCGTTTCGCTGGTAATGCGGGTGCCAAAACCGCCGGTCGCCATATTGATAAAGCAGGTTTTATCGTTCACGCGGGCGATATCAATTGGCACCGCTTTGCCGACAATTGCCAGCTGTAAGGCCTTATCCAGGCCTTCCGGGATGCCGGCGCTGGTAGCGAAATCATTGGCGGTGCCGAGCGGCAAAATGCCCAGCGCCGGGATTGTCTCGCTTTTGCAGTTCACCAGCGCGGTCGCCACTTCGTTAATGGTGCCATCGCCGCCACCGGCAATCACCGTGGCAACGCCAAGCTGCTGCGCCTCTTCGACATAGCGCACCGCGTCGCCTTTTTCCCATGTGACGCGCACCTGAATATCCATGCCTTCGTCGCGCAATAGCGTTACCGCTTCGCGCAGGGCTTCGTCCCCGGCGCTTTTACCGTTGAGGATTAACAAACTTGTGGGAAATGCGCTCATTCTTTTCATCCTGATTGAATTCGATGAGAAAAGTGTATCTCAGGAGAGAAAAGTGGGGAGAAAAAGCAGAGAAAGGATTAAAAAAAATCAGCCTGCGTAAGGGAGATTACGCAGGCTAAGGAGGTGGTTCCTGGTACAGCTAGCATTTATGGGTTATGTTTTTCAGCGAGAAGGATAATACCCGTATTAAACGGGGCGGTATGTGATCCGATTCTAAGATTTTTCGCGCCGAAAAAATAACCCTGTTCAATCACTTCGCGTGAGGATTGCGGGTTGACTGCCCGGTGAAATTGCGCATTAACAGCGCATATTCCAGCGCCATATCCTGCGGAACCGGCAGCCAGACCGTATAACCGTCTCCCGGCGCGACCGGCATGGCTTCGCCTTTGGCGTTTTCCATGTGCTCCAGCGTAAAATTGACGTTGCCCTGCGGCGTCATCAACTCCAGGCTGTCGCCAACGGAAAACTTATTTTTCACCGCTACAGCCGCAAGGTCGCCTTTGCGCTCACCAGTGAATTCACCGACAAACTGCTGGCGTTCGGACACGGAATAACCGTATTCATAGTTCTGGTAGTCGTCATGGGTGTGACGGCGCAGGAAACCTTCGGTGTAACCCCGGTGCGCCAGGCCTTCCAGCGTCTCCAGCAGCGAAGTGTCGAACGGCTTGCCCGCTGCGGCGTCGTCAATCGCTTTACGATAAACCTGCGCGGTACGCGCGCAGTAGTAGAAGGATTTAGTGCGGCCTTCAATCTTCAGAGAGTGCACCCCCATCTGCGTTAACCGCTCAACATGCGCAATCGCCCGCAGATCTTTCGAGTTCATGATGTAAGTGCCGTGCTCGTCTTCAAAGGCGGTCATGTACTCGCCCGGACGCTGGGCTTCTTCAATCATGAACACTTTATCGGTCGGCGCGCCGACGCCGAGTGTCGGTTCAATGTTCTGTACCGGGATCGGTTCATGCACGTGTACGATATTGCCGATGGCATCTTCTTTGCCTTCCTGCACCTTGTATTCCCAGCGACAGGCATTGGTACAGGTGCCCTGGTTCGGATCGCGTTTATTGATATAACCCGAGAGCAGGCAGCGGCCGGAATAAGCCATGCACAGCGCGCCGTGCACGAAGATTTCGATCTCCATCTCCGGCACTTGGGCGCGGATTTCGGCAATCTCTTCCAGCGACAGTTCGCGGGAGAGGATCACGCGGCTCAGCCCCATTTGCTGCCAGAACTTCACGGTCGCCCAGTTAACGGCGTTGGCCTGTACCGACAGATGAATCGGCATCTGCGGGAAGTTTTCCCGCACCAGCATGATTAAACCGGGATCGGACATAATCAGCGCGTCCGGCCCCATATCCACCACCGGTTTCAGATCGCGAATAAACGTTTTCAGCTTGGCGTTGTGCGGGGCAATATTCACCACCACGTAAAACTGCTTACCCAGCGCGTGGGCTTCGTTAATGCCGATTTGCAGGTTTTCGTGGTTGAATTCGTTATTGCGCACGCGCAGCGAGTAACGCGGTTGGCCCGCGTAAACCGCGTCTGCGCCGTAGGCGAAAGCGTAACGCATATTTTTCAGCGTTCCCGCCGGGGAGAGGAGTTCCGGTTTAAACATGATGTTCTCGTTCTGATGACAGGTCAGATAGCCTCACCGAAGTGAGGCCGCAGGGGAGTTCCCCTAAATTTAGGGCGGGAATTGTAGCGCCGCGGGGCAGGGGAGTAAACCCGCGCGTTAGTTCACGCGCAGGTAGGTGCCATCGGCTCTGACGTTATGGCCGAAACCGCAATTCGTCGCATCATCCGTTTTCATCTCCAGCGTGTTGAGATCCGCCGCCAGACTCAGCGAAATGGTGCATTGGGAAATGCCTTCATCACGCAAAATGATGTCGCCTTTGCCGTTTTTCAGCGTCACTTTTTCGCTGAAATCACCCATATTCGGCCCGGAGTACAGCCCCATGATGCCGAAATAAAGACCGGACCAGTCTGCCTGCCAGCTCTCTTTACCCTTAGGTTTAAGCGTGATGACTTCCCACTCGCTGCGCCCGGCGTACTGCCAGTATTCACCCGCGGCGGAAGCCGGTTTTGGCAGCGCCTGCAGCTTGTCCTGAATACGCGCGAGGTTATATTTCGACTTTTCGTCGTCCGGCATAATGGACAGCCACGCCTGCGCTTTACGGTACTCGCCCTGGCGGATCCAGGTAAGCGCGACGTTGTTGTAGGCGGTGGCTATCAACACATCATTCGGTTTATCTTTGCCTGATTCGCACTGCTCCAGCCATGCCACCTGTTCTTCGAAAGCCTCGCGCGCTTTGGGGTAATCTTTCGCTTTGTAATATTGATCGCCTTTTTTGGCGTAATCGGCGATTTTCGCGCAGTCTGCATCCATCTGTGCTTCGGTTAGCTCTGCCTGGCAGTTGAATGCAGCAAATAAGAGTGTCAGCGCACCGTAGTAGTATTTCCTCACTATCCCTTTCCTTTTATTGTTGTTAGGCCTGGCGGCTGACGAAACGATACTATGCCCCAGGCGGCAGCCATCATACAGAGGATTGCGCTGTTGTTCACTGAAGACATATTCGCCGGAGTTATACTTGACGACAGGCCGTGTCAGGCTGCTGTCGGGTCGCTGTCAGGTGCGGATCGTGTTGCTGTCTGCGGGGTTGGGTGACACTACAGGCCGGATTCATCAGGAGAAAGAGTATGAGCGATAACAAAGTAAAAGCATTACGTCTGGCTCGGGCCTGGTCACAGGAACAACTGGCAGAGATGGCGGCGCTGAGCGTCAGAACCGTGCAGAGAATTGAAAATGGCGATCAGCCTTCGCTGGAAACACTCAGCGCACTGGCGGCGGTGTTTGGCGTCAGCGTCACCGAGATTTCCGCGCAGAGCGAGGCCGGCGAAGAGGCGCTGGATAAACGCATCACCGCCGCGCGGGAACAGCTCGACGCCGAAAGCAGTTTCTGGCGCATGTTGATCACCGCCGTTATCGTCTGCGTGCTGCTGTTTTTCCTCAACCGCAGCACCTCGCCGGAGAGCCATTGGTCATTGTGGGTGGCGGCGATTTGGGGCGGGCTGGTGGCGGTGAAAGGGTTGCGGATTTTTGTCTTCGCGAATCTGATTAGCCAGTGGCATAAGCAGCGTTTGCAGCGGTTGCTGCGTAAATAACTCGACCGGAGCGTGTCGGGCGCATGCGCCCGACATCCGGCTTACGCCAGTTTACAGGCGTCGGCTTCCCAGCGGTAACCGACACCGTAAACGGCGCGGATAAAGGATTGTTCTTCATCCAGCGCTTCGAGTTTGCGACGCAGGTTTTTGATATGGCTGTCGATGGTACGGTCAGTTACTACGCGGTAGTCGTCATACAGATGGTTAAGCAACTGCTCGCGGGAGAACACTTTGCCCGGCTCGCTGGAGAGGGTTTTCAGCAGGCGAAACTCAGCGGGCGTGAGATCCAGCAGCTTGTTGTGCCAGCTCGCCTGAAAACGCCCTTCATCGACAATCAGCGGGCTTTCAGCATCCAGCCGCTCCAGCTCGCGCTGCGGTTTGCAACGGCGCAGGATGGTTTTCACGCGCGCCACCACTTCACGCGGGCTGTAAGGTTTGCAGATGTAATCATCCGCGCCAATCTCCAGCCCCAGCAGGCGGTCGATCTCTTCGATTTTCGCCGTCACCATAATAATGGGCACGTTAGAAAAACGACGGATTTCCCGACATAACGTTAACCCGTCGGTACCGGGCAGCATCAAATCCAGCAGGATCAGATCCGGCGGCGTCTGGCGCACGTAAGAGAGCACCTGATCGCCGTGGTTAATCAGCGTTGGCGCGTAGCTTGCCGCGCGCAGATAGTCGAGCAGCAACTGCCCAAGCTTAGGCTCATCTTCAACAACCAGGATGCGTGGCGTGTTTTCATCGATCGGTAACTCAGTCATACATCTCTCGTTTTTTCGCGTTCAAGCGGTAGTTCAACTGTAATGCTAACCCCGCCGAATGGCGAGTGCGCCGCGTGGATAGCGCCACCGTGCGCTTCCACAATATTCAAACAAATAGCCAGCCCCAGGCCGGAGCCGCCGCTGGCACGGTTACGCGAGCCTTCCGTGCGATAAAAACGCTCGAACAGCCGTTTGAGTTGCTCATCGCTGACGCCCGGTGCGCTGTCGGCAAAACGCATCACCAGCGTATTGTCGCGGGTCATGACCTGGATAAGCATTTGCCCGCCCGCATCGGTGTAGCGCAGGCTGTTTTCCAGCAGGTTGTTAAATAACTGCATCAGGCGATCGGGATCGCCAAACACCGTGGCGCTGGCGGGCACTTCAAGAGAAAGGGTCAGATTGCGGCTGGCGTAACGCTCGCGGAAAGCGCCTGCGGCGACTTCGACCAGCGACACCACATCCACCGGCGCTTTCTGGTAGGCCAGCGCCCCTTCATCAGACATTGATAACTGGTGCAGGTCATTGACCAGCTTGGTGAGCGTGGCGACTTCTGCCTGCAGCGAGGCTACCGATTCCGGCGTGAACTGCCGCACACCATCCTGGATCGCCTCCAGTTCGCCGCGCAGCACCGCCAGCGGCGTGCGCAGTTCGTGCGAAATATCCGCCATAAAATCGCGGCGCATTTGCTGATTGCGCTCCAGCGTGCTGGCGAGCTGGTTAAAGTCGCGCGCCAGCCAGCCAAGCTCATCCTGGCTA
Source organism: Kosakonia sp. PSU_27 (assembly GCF_039409795.1). Lineage (NCBI taxonomy): Bacteria > Pseudomonadati > Pseudomonadota > Gammaproteobacteria > Enterobacterales > Enterobacteriaceae > Kosakonia > Kosakonia sp. PSU_27. The sequence continues at coordinate 476,776 of NZ_JBCIVK010000003.1, forward strand.
CCGGGATTGACCCGGGTGGAGAAATCGCCCGAGGCGAGCCGGTGGGTGCCATCGACCAGCCGTTTTACCGGCGCCAGTAAACCGCGCGCCAGCGGGAAAGTCGCCAGCGCGGCGAGCAATGTGGCAAGGCCGACAATCAGCCAACTGGTGCGTCGCTGCTGGCGTTCAAAGTTGATATCGGTGTTGCGCGTCAGGCGCTCAATCGGCGAAGCGATAACCCAGCCGACGGTCGCGTTATTCACGACAATTGCCCGGCGTGTGCCATCCTTTGGCACCGGTGAGCGCGGACCGACCAGCACATTATTATCCTGATCGGCGACCCAGAATTTGGTGCGCCAGCCGTGCGGCGGCATATCCGGCGGCGGCGGGCCAGGGGAGCGCTCCATTTCGTCATTCGGGCCGGAACGCATGTCACGCTCCCCGCCGGGTTCCATGCCTGGCGGTGCATTGCTGTCCATCTCGCGCGGCGGTTCACCAGGCCGGTCTTCTTCACGGTCGTTATCGCGTTCGAATGAACGCAAGAGCTGGAAAATCACCCGGTCATTGTTGCGCAGAAACTGCCAGCTACCGTTTTGCGCATACTGCTCAGCCAGCGAGTCGCTCAGCATTTGCAGGCGCTGTTCGTTGCCGCGCTTAATGTAGTCAATAAAACCGTGCTCAAAGCTGAGACGTACCGCCCAGTGCATGGTGATCAGCAGAACAATACAGGTGGCTAAAATCGCCAGAAACAGTTTGGCCGTAATACCCGGCCGCCAGAACTTCATGACGCTCTCCTGTTGCGACGGGCAATCACGACGTTCTGGCTGGCGTCATTCGGGACGCGGGCAAAGAGCAACGCCGGAAGTGAAATAATCACCGCCATGCTGAGATAGGTGTAAAGGAAAACATGGTGCGCCACGCCGCTGTCTGCGGACAGATGCTGCTGACCAAACAGGCCGAGCAGCAGCCCGGCGACAGTCACCCCGATACTCATCGATAACTGCATGATCATCGACAGCAGGCTGTTGCCGCCGCTGGCCAGCTCATCGGGCAGATCTTTGAGCGTTAAGGTGTTCATGGAGGAGAAGCGCATCGAGTTGATCATCCCCTGGCAGAACAGCACCACCGGCAGCAGGTAATACCAGCCGAGCAGCGCTGTTGCCATAAACAGCAGGCTGATGGCGGCCAGACCAAGCGTGGAGCAGACCAGTGCGCGGCGGTAGCCAAAGCGGTTCACCACCTGCACCACGATGCGTTTCATTCCCATGCTGCCCAGCACCATCGGGATCATCATCAGCCCGGCGTGAAAGGGCGAAAACCCCAGGCCAATCTGCAAAAACACCGGCGTCATAAACGGCAACATACCGCTGCCGATGCGCCCGGCGAAACTCCCGGCCAGACCCAGCGAAAAAGAGGGCGTGCGGAACAACCGCAGATTAAATAATGCACCGTCGTTGCCTCTGGCATGCAGCAGATAAAAGAGCATCGCCGCCGCGCCCACCGCCACCAGCGCGCCGAGTTGCCACGACGTTAGCCCCAGCCCGCGATTGCCATCGAGCGCCAGCGTCAGCGTTGCCATGCCGCCCGCGAGCAGCACAAAACCCGCCATATCAAAGCGGCGGGTTTGCAGGGTGTAGTTGGGCATCAGGCTGAGGGTGGCGATCGCACCGAGAATGCCCACCGGCAGATTAATCAGGAAAATCCAGTGCCAGGAGGCATATTCCACCAGGATACCACCAAGCGCCGGGCCGAGCAGCGGGCCTACCTGCCCCGGCAGGGTGACAAAAGTCATCGCCGCCATGTACTGATCGCGTGGGACAATTTTCATCACCGTTAGCCTGCCGACCGGCACCATCATCGCGCCGCCGACACCTTGCAGCACGCGCGCCATGACTAACTGATCGAGTGTCGACGCCTGCGCGCAAAACAGTGAGCCGGTGGTAAACAGCACAATGGCGGCAAAAAAGATGTTCCGCACGCCAACCCGGTCTGCCAGCCAGCCGCTGGCGGGCAGCATCACCGCTACCGTCAGCACATAGGCGACCACCACCATATGCATGTGCAGCGGGCTCTCCCCGAGGCTTTTCGCCATCGAGGGGAGCGCCGTGTTAACAATGGTGGTATCCAGCGACTGCATAAAAAAGCCAAAGGCGACGATCCATAGCTGCCAGCGGATATTTTTCGGTAGCTCATTCATTCACTAACTGGCTCTCTTTCGTGTCGGCTAAAGCGCATACGCAGGCGGTCGAAGAAGAGATAGACCACCGGCGTGGTGTACAGGGTGAGTAACTGGCTCATTACCAGCCCGCCCACAATCGTAATACCGAGCGGCTGGCGTAGCTCTGAGCCGTCGCCACCGGAGATCACTAATGGCAGCGCGCCAAACAGCGCCGCCAGCGTGGTCATCATGATCGGGCGAAAACGCAGCAGGCAGGCCTGGAAAATCGCCTCTTCAGCCGTGAGATTACCCTGGCGCTGCGCTTCGAGCGCGAAGTCAACCATCATAATCGCGTTTTTCTTTACAATCCCAATCAACAGCATAATGCCAATTAGCGCGATCAAACTGAATGGCGCGCCGAAAAGCTCAAGCGCCAGCAGCGCGCCCACGCCCGCCGAGGTCAGGGTAGAGAGAATGGTCAGCGGGTGAACATAGCTTTCGTACAAAATCCCCAGCACGATATAGACCGTCGCAATTGCCGCCAGGATCAGGATGACCTGCGAGTTCATTGTTTCCTGGAACACCTGCGCGGTGCCGGCAAAACTGCCGCGCACGCTGGAAGGCACGCCAAGCTGCGTCATCGCGCGGTTAATGGCGTCGCTGGCTTGCGATAACGAGGTTCCCGTTGGCAGGTTAAAGGCAATGGTCGAGGCCGCCGACAACCCCTGATGATTCACCGACAGCGGCGCGTTTGCGGGCTGCCAGTGCGCGAAGTAGGAGAGCGGGATCGTTTTGCCGTCACTGTTGATGACGTACATCTTATCCAGCGCGCTGACATCCTGGGTGTAGCGCGGGTCGACTTCCATCACCACTTTGTACTGGTTTAGCGGTTGGTAAATGGTGGAAATCTGCCGTTGACCGAAGGCATTATTCAGCAGGCTGTTGGCCGCCTGGACGCTGATACCGAGCCGCGACATGGTTTCACGGTCGTACACCAGATTCATCTCCGCGCCGTTATCCTGCTGATCCGAGTTAACGTCGGCAAGCTCCGGCAGTGCGGCAAGGGCTTTGCGAATTTTGGGCTCCCATTCGCGCAGGGCGCTGAGCGAGTCCGACAGCAAAGCGAACTGGTAGCTGGCATTGGCCTGGCGACCGCCGACGCGAATATCCTGCACGGCCATCAAAAACAGGCTCGCGCCCGGCTCTTTGGCCAGCTTGCCGCGCAGACGATCAATCACCTGTTGCGCAGTTTCGTGGCGCACACCGCGGGGTTTCAGGGTGATAAACATCATGCCGCTGTTAACACGTGAACCGCCGGTAAAACCGGTGACATTATCTACCGCCGGATCGTCACGGATTATCTTCATAAAGTCCTGTAACTTACCGCGCATCGCCTGGAATGAAATACTCTGATCGGCCTGAATACCGCCCATCAACACGCCGGTATCCTGCTCCGGGAAGAAGGTTTTCGGAATCGAAATATAGAGCCAGATATTGAGCGCGATGGTGCCAATCAACACCAACCCGACTAACCGCGCATGGTTGAGCACCCATTTCAACGATCGTGCGTATTGCTGTTGTAGCGCCACCAGCAGGCGGCCGAAGCCTTTTTCCCGGCTGCGCTCGCGCGGTTTATGCGCTTTTAACAACCAGCCGCACATCATCGGCGTTAGCGTCAGGGAAATGGCCAGCGAAATACCAATCGCCACCGACAGTGTGACGGCGAATTCGCGCAGCAAACGTCCCGGAAGCCCCGCCATCAGCAGCAGCGGCAGGAATACGGCCACCAGCGAAATACTCATCGACAGCACGGTAAAGCCGACTTCTCGCGTGCCTTGCAGCGCTGCCTGCAACGGTTTCATCCCCGCTTCCAGATGGCGTGAGATATTTTCCAGCACCACAATCGCATCATCGACCACAAAACCGGTGGCAATGGTCAGCGCCATGAGCGACAGGTTATTCAGGCTAAAGCCGCATAAATACATGGCGGCAAACGTGCCGATAAGCGACACGGGGACGGCAACCGCCGGGATCAGCGTTGCGCGGCCTGAACGTAAAAACAGGAACACCACCAGAATCACCAGTGCCACCGAGATAACCAGCGTCTGTTCGACCTCGGCCAGCGAAGCGCGAATGGTCGGCGAGCGATCCTGGGCGATTTGCAAATCAATCGCCGCAGGAATGGTTTGCTGCAGGCCGGGCAGACGGGCGCGAATACTGTCCACTGTCTGAATAATATTGGCTTCCGGCAGTTTGCGGATCATCAGCAAAATAGCGGGCTTCGCATTGGTCATCCCGGCGTTGCGCACATCCTGCACCGAGTCAGTGACTTTAGCGACATCGCTTAAGCGCACGGCGGAGCCGTTTTTGTAGTGAATGATTAACGGTTGGTATTCGGCGGCGGTTTTCAGCTCGTCGTTGGTTTGCACCTGCCAGCGCCGCGTGCCGTCTTCCACTGCGCCCTGCGGTTTGCGCACGTTGGCATTGCTGATTGCCGTACGCACTGAATCCAGCGATACGCCCTGGTTAAACAGCGCCTGCGGGTTTAAATCCACACGCACGGCGGGCAGGGAACTGCCGCCAACGTCAACGTCGCCCACGCCATCAATCTGCGAGATGGTTTGCGCCAGTTGCGTCGAGGCGAAGTCATACAACTGCTCCTGCGAATAGGTGTCTGACGTAAGCGTCAAAATCATGATCGGCGCAGCCGACGGATTCGCTTTGCGATAGGTCGGGTGCGATGGCATGCCGCTTGGTAACAGGTTTTGCGCCGCGTTAATCGCCGCCTGCACATCGCGCGCCGCGCCGTTGATATCGCGGTCGAAATTAAACTCAAGAATAATGCGCGTGCTGCCCAGCGAACTGGATGAGGTCATTTCACTGACCCCGGCAATGCGCCCGAGCGAGCGCTCAAGCGGGGTGGCAACAGAGGAGGCCATGGTTTCCGGTGACGCGCCCGGCAGTGAGGCGCTAACCATAATCACCGGAAAATCGACCTGCGGCAGCGGGGCGACCGGCAGCAGCCGGAAGCCGAGAATGCCGCACAGCGTAATGGCGAGCGAAATCAAAATCGTCGCCACCGGGCGGTAAATGAAGAGGGCGAAAAACTTCACTTACGCCTCCTCTTCACGGCGCGGGAAACGCTTTTTCACCGCCAGCGACAGGCGATCGAATAACAGGTAAATCACCGGCGTCGTAAAGAGCGTCAGCACCTGGCTCACCAGCAAACCACCGACCATACCAATGCCCAGCGGACGGCGTAACTCTGCGCCGACGCCGGTGCTCAGCATTAACGGTAGCGCACCAAGCAGTGCCGCCAGGGTGGTCATTAATATCGGGCGAAAACGCAGTAAACAGGCCTGGAAAATCGCATCGCGCGGCGACATGCCCTCTTCGCGTTCGGCGGCGAGGGCGAAGTCGATCATCATGATGGCGTTTTTCTTGACGATACCAATAAGCAAAATAATGCCGATGATAGCAATCACATCCAGTTCACTGCCGGACACCATCAGCGCCAGCAGCGCGCCAACGCCAGCCGTTGGTAAAGTCGACAGGATAGTGATGGGGTGAATAAAGCTCTCGTACAGCACGCCGAGCACGATATACATCGCCGCGACAGCCGCGACAATCAGCCAGATGGTGCTGCCAAGCGCCGCCTGGAACGCCAGTGTGCTGCCCTGGAATTGCGTGGTGATATCCGTCGGGAAGTTGAGCGTTTTCTCGCTATCCAGCACGGCCTGCACCGCATCGCCGAGCGAATACCCCTCCGCCACGTTGAAGGAGATCGTCGTCGACGGGAATTGATCCAGATGGTTGATGCTCAGCGGTGCGTAGCGTTGCTCCACTTTCGCAATCGACGAGAGCGGCACGATGCCGCCATCGGTACTGGTCAGGCGAATATTGTCGAGCGCGGAAAGCCCCGGCGTTTGCGCCGTGTCGTGTTCCAGCACCACGCGATACTGGTTTGCCTGGGTGTAAATGGTGGAGATCAACCGCTGACCAAACGCGTTATAAAGGGCGTTATCCACGTCCGCCATGTTGATGCCAAGGCGGCTGGCACTGTCGCGATCGACATTCACGTAGGCCACCAGGCCTTTGTCTTGCCAGTCGCTGCTGACATCTGCCAGTTGTGGCAGCGCCTGCAGTTTACTCACCAGTTGCGGCACCCAGGTACTGAGCGCATCCAGCGAGTTGGCCTGCAAGGTGAACTGATATTGCGTGCGGCTGACGGTGGTATCGATGGTTAAATCCTGCGTCGGTTGCAGGTAGAGTGCCACGCCGGGCACTTTCGCCGCCGCCTGTTGCAGGCGCTCAATCACTGGCTGGACGCGATCGTCGCGCTTATCCAGCGGTTTCAGGTTGATTTGCAATCGGGCGCTGTTAAGCGACGGGTTGGTGCCATCCACGCCGACAAATGACGTCAGGCTTTCTACCGCCGGATCGCGCAGGACAATATCGGCCACCTGGCGCTGGCGCTCTGCCATGCTGACAAAGGACGCGGATTGCGGCGCTTGCAGGGTTCCCTGGATAATGCCGTTGTCCTGCACCGGGAAGAAACCTTTCGGAATGAACACCCACAGCATGATCGACAAAAACAGGGTTCCGACCGCCACGCTCAACGTCAGCCACGGGTGATTGAGCACTTTGCTCAGTAGCCTGCCGTAGGCCGCGATGACGCGTTCGAAAAAACGCTCCGACGCGCGGGAAAAACGGTTCTGTTTGCGCAGGGATTCGGCGCTTAGCATGCGTGCGCACATCATCGGCGTCAGCGTCAGCGACACAATCGCGGAAATCAGGATCGCTATCGCCAGCGTGACGGCAAATTCGCGGAACAGGCGGCCGACGATATCCCCCATAAACAGCAGCGGGATCAGGACCGCAATCAACGAGAACGTCAGCGAGATAATGGTAAAGCCGATCTCACCAGCCCCTTTCAGGGCGGCGGCCAGCGGTTTTTCGCCTTTTTCGATATAGCGCGAGATATTTTCGATAACCACAATCGCGTCGTCGACCACAAAGCCGGTGGCGATGGTCAACGCCATTAGCGTCAGGTTGTTGATGGAGAAACCGAGAAATACCATCGCCGCGAATGTCCCGACCAGCGACAGCGGCACCGCCACGCCCGGAATAATGGTCGCCGGAATATTGCGCAAGAAGACGTAGATAATCATCACCACCAGCGCGATCGCCAGCATCAGCTCGAACTGGGTGTCGTCGACCGACGCGCGAATGTTGTTGGTTCTGTCTGACAGCACTTTCACCGTCACCGATTTTGGCAGGCTTTCGGTTAACTGCGGCAGCAGCGTACGGATGCTGTCGGCGGTGTCGATAATGTTCGCCCCCGGCTGGCGCTGGACGTTCATGACAATCGCTTGTTGCTTATTAGCCCATGCGCCAAGCCAGCTATTTTCTGCGCCTTGTTCAACGGTCGCGATATCGCCAAGCCGGATCGGCGCGCCATTCTGATATGCGACAATCAACTGGCGATACTCTTCGGCAGACTGCATCTGATCGTTGGCGGAGAGCGTGACGGCGCGGGTTGGGCCGTCGAGGCTGCCTTTCGCCGAATTGACGTTGGCATTACTGATGGCGGTGCGAATGGTTTCGCTGGTCAGCCCGAGAGCCGCAATCGCCTGGGCATTGAGTTTTACACGCACCGCCGGGCGCTGGCCGCCAGAGAGCGTCACCAGACCGACGCCGGAAACCTGCGAGATTTTCTGCGCGACGCGCGTTTCCACCATATCTTCGACCTGGGTCATGGGCATGGCGGAAGAGGTGACGGCGAGCGTCATAATCGGTGGGTCTGCCGGGTTAACTTTACTGTAGACCGGCGGGTTGGGCAGATCGGAGGGGAGCAGGCTGTTAGCGGCATTCATCGCCGCCTGCACTTCCTGCTCGGCGACATCCAGCGGCAAACTGAGCTGGAACTGCAAGGTCACCACCGACGCGCCGCCGGAACTTTGCGACGACATCTGTTTTAAGCCGGACATCTGACCAAACTGGCGCTCCAGCGGCGCGGTGATCGCCGAAGTGACCACATCGGGGCTGGCACCGGGGTAGAGGGTCACCACCTGAATGGTCGGGTAATCAACTTCAGGCAGCGCGGAAACGGGCAGAAAACGGTAGCCGATAATACCGGCCAGCAGGATCGCCACCATCAACAGCGTGGTGGCGACCGGACGCAAAATAAACAGACGGGAAGGGCCGCCCGTCCGGCCCGGCGGTAGCAACTGCATCAGGACTGCGCTCCTTTGGCCGGATGTTCACGCTTTGCCGGTACGGCGTCGGCGTTTTTCGCATCCACGACTTCCACTTTCGCCCCTTCGGTCAGGCGGTCAATGCCGTCCGTCACCACGCGATCGCCCGCCGACAGACCGGCGGCAATCACCACTTTCTGGCTGTCCTGAATACCTGGCGTGACGGTGTGTTTGCTGACCTGGTTCTTGTCGTTCAGAACCCAGACGAAGTTGCCTTCGTTGCCCATTTGCAGGGCGGCTGCCGGGATCACTACCGCGTCCTGCTGCGTGGCAACCAGCATGCGCGCGTTGACGAACTGGTTGGGGAACAGGGCATCGTCCTGGTTATCAAAGCGGGCTTTCAGTTTGATGGTGCCGGTGGTGGCGTCAATCTGGTTATCGAGGCTTAACAATGTGCCGCTGCTCAGCTTCTGTTTATTGGTGCGATCCCAGGCTTCCACCACCAGTTGCTGGCCTGCTTTTTGCGCCTGCACCACGGTGGCGATTTCGCTTTCCGGCAGGGTAAACACCAGATCGATGGGGTGGGTTTGCGTCAACACCACGATGCCGGTGGTGTCGCTGCTGCTGATTTGGTTACCGATATCCACCTGTTTTAAACCCACTCGCCCGGAAATGGGGGCGGTGATGCGGCTCCAGTCCAGCTCTAACTGCGCGCTGGCTACAGCGGCTTCATCCGCTTTCACGGTGCCTTCCGATTCGGTCACCAGCGCCTGCTGGCTATCGAGATCCTGGCGTGAAACCAGGCTGGTTTTCGCCAGTTGCTGGTAGCGCGAAAGATCGCGGCGGGCGTTGGCGAGTGTGGCTTTATCTTTCGCCAACTGGCCCTGCGCTTGCGCCAGCGCCACTTTGAACTGGCTTGGGTCGATTTCCGCCAGCAGATCGCCGGCTTTTACTTGCTGGCCTTCCTGGAAATGGATCGCCATAAGCTGGCCCGAAACGCGGCTGCGCACGGTAACGGTATTAGCGGCGGTAATGGTGCCGAGCCCGGAGAGATAACGCGGTACGGCTTCGCGGGTTGCCGTTGCGGCCTGCACCGGCGGCAGCGCGCCGCCGCGCATACCGTGGCGACCTCCGCCAGGCGCGCCCTGGCGCTGAGTCTGCCCGGTGGCGGTAGAAGAAGTCTCTTTATGTGCGAACTGGTACCAGGCTACGCCCGCTACCGCCATGACCACGGCCGCGACAAGCGTGCGGCGAAACGTAACACTGCCTTTCATCGTTATAGGTATCTCATCGGAAAACTAATGGCGAAATAATACTAGTTTAGTAACGGCATGCCCCGGAAAAATGGAGGAAAAATGAAACACTGTCTGGAAACGTATGGCAGGCAGGGTAATTTGCGTTAGGGGGATTTTAAAGAAGAAAATAATGCCGGGAGGGATCCTCCCGGCAAGATATTAACGGAACAGTGTCTGCGCCCAGCGCGCAAGACCGGCGGTGACGGAGCCGAAGTCATCGCCGCCCGCAATCGGGATCCCCGGCAGGGTTTGCGCCAGCGCTTTTTTAATCAGCGGTGAACGCGCGCTACCGCCAGTGAGATAAATCACTTCCGGCGTTTCCGCACTGTTTTCCAGCGCCAGTTGCACCTGTTCAAGGATGCGCTGCAGCGGCTGATTTAGCGCGCTTTCCAGACCATCCTGGTCAATCGCCGCCGCGAGGTCATCGCTAATAAATGGCAAGGGAGCGGTAACCTGGGTGCCGTCGGAAAGGGCGATTTTGCTCTCTTCGGCGCTGCGCACCAACCGGTAGCTCAGACGCTGCCGCCATACTTTTACCAGCAGCGCCACTTTCTCCGCGTCGCGCGCGTCGCGCAGGAGATCGTTAAGCAAGCGGCCATTGGCGGCGCTGTAAAACTCGGTCTGCGCGGGAACATCGTTAATCGCTACCGCATTCCACCAGGGCAGTATCGGCAGCGCGATGCCTTTTTCTGTCTGACCGCCCATGCCGAGCAGCGGCATCAGGCTTTTGAACGCCAGCGCAATGTCTAAATCGTTACCGCCAACGCGGCAGCCGCTATGCCCTAACAGGCTGGCGGCGCGCTCTTGCTTATCGCGCCACTGCGGCCCCATCAGCAATAATGAGCAGTCTGTCGTACCGCCGCCGATATCCACCACCAGCACGCGTTTTTCGGCGCTTAACGTTGCTTCAAAATCGAGCCCGGCGGCGACCGGTTCGAACTGGAACACCACATCACGGAATCCGGCGCGTTTTGCGGCACGTTCCAGGATGCCTTGCGCCTGCGCGTTCGCCTCATCGCCGCCCAGCCCCTGGAAGTTGATCGGGCGACCAATCACGGCCTGATCAATGCTTTCCGGCAGTTGCGTTTCTGCCTGCTGGCGGATATGCAGCATCATGGCGCACACCAGGTCTTCGAACAGGGCGATTTGCTGCGGTTTCAGGCCGCTGGCACCCAGGAAGGATTTTGGTGATTTAACAAAGTACACCTCTTCCGGGTCGCTGACGTATTGACGCAATGAAGCCAGCCCGAACTGCACGCTGGAGGCGCTAACCTCAATATCTTCCTCGCGGTTAAAGCTCATCGCCCGGCGCAGCAGCGCCTGGGTTTCGCCGTCTGTCGCCGGAACCTGATGGTGGCGATAGAGCCACTCGCTGACCGCTTCACGCGTCGGTGCGCAAAGCATCGACGGGAGTAAAGTACTGTTATTTTCCATTTTCAGCAGTTGCGCTGCGCCGTCGCGCATCACCGCGACCGAGCAGTTTGCCGTACCGTAGTCAAAACCAACAAACACGTGTTTATCCCCATGCCAGTGAAGAAGGGGGGCGACTTTAGCCGAATGCGTGGCGGGCGACAACCGGAATATGAAAGCAAGGCGGAAAATCCCCGGTTTGTTATGCTGTTAGCGTCACTATTCAGGAGTTGCTATGTACACACTGCACTGGCGCAAGCCGTATGACTGGGCGTGGATGTTCGATTTTTTACGCGCGCGCGCCGTGGCGGGCGTTGAGGAGATTAGCGCAACGCGTTATGTGCGCACGTTCCATTATCACGGGCATCGCGGGTTAATCACCGCCGAGCCTGACGAAGCCACCGCGACGCTGAAGGTCACACTCAGCGATGGGCTTGTGCCAGTGGCTGAATACTGCCTGGCGCGCCTGCGTGGCTTGTTTGATCTGGATTGTGATGCAGAAATCGTCAACACCGCGCTGGGCTCACTGGGTGCGGCGCGTCCCGGTTTACGTTTGCCGGGCAGCGTGGATCCGTTTGAACAGGCGGTGCGGGCGATTCTGGGGCAACTGGTGAGCGTGGCGATGGCGGCGAAGCTGACCGCAAAAGTGGCTCAGCGCTTTGGTGAACCGCTGGCAGAAGCGCCGGGAATGATCTGCTTTCCCGCGCCGCAGCAACTGGCACAAGCGCAACCGGAAGAACTCAAAGCGCTGGGCATGCCGTTAAAACGCGCGGAGTCGCTCATTTTTCTTGCGCAGACGGTCTGCGACGGTACATTCCCGCTCACTCCACCCGCGGATGTGGAACAAGGGGTGAAAGCGCTGCAAACCTGGCCGGGTATCGGTCGCTGGACTGCGAACTACTTCGCGCTGCGTGGCTGGCAGGCGAAAGATGTGTTCCTGCCGGATGATTACCTGATTAAGCAGCGTTTTGCCGGGATGACACCCGCGCAAATCCGCCGCTACGCGGCGCGCTGGCAGCCGTGGCGCTCATATGCGTTGTTGCACATCTGGTATACCGATGGCTGGCAGCCGGAAGGGGAATAAGGCTGTGAATTGCGCACAAGAGGGAAATAAGGCGTTATTGTCGCAGCAAGTTTGGAACCGGCCAGCGCGGAAAAACCGGAGCGTACACGTAGTACGTGAGGATTTTGAGCACTGCCCGGTTTCAAAATGGCAAGTAAAATAGCCTTATTACCTCTTGTCAGTTAATGGCGAAATAACTGGTATTCAGCATCAAATCCAGCGGCTGCGCCTGTGAAATAATATCCCCGTAGATCAAATCAATACCGATCCCCGACAGGGTATCCATCATCAGCGGCTGATGAGTCGGCCCGGCGATACTCTTCACGCCCAGTCGCTGCGCGTGACCCTGAATAATGGTCACCATCATCTCGTCCATCAGGTTGCCGTGGACGTTGGTGACTAACTCAGGCTCCAGCAACAGGTAGTCGGCCATATGCGGTGTGAGGTGGTTAAACACTTCCAGATCGTGACCGATATGGCTGAAAATAATGCGGCAACCCGCATGGCGCAGGCGTTTGAGATTCTCATTAATGGTGTTGCCTTCACGCATCAGCGCATCAGCATGAATAATCAAATGCAGCAAACGCCCCGGCAGTGGCCCGCTTTCCAGCATTTGCAGTAGTTCCGTCACCAGAGACTGACTTGCCAGCCCAACGACGGACAGGGGCAGGGCGACACCAAGGCCTTTACCCGCGACGGCTGTCGCATGGTTGCGGAAAAATTCATGAAACACCCGTCTGTCGAGTGCGCGGATAAGTTCCGGTTCCGACAACCCTGAGCGGAACGCGTGCTCCTCCATCACTTCCCCTTCGCTGGTCCACAGGCGCAGCGACAGCAGCCAGAAATTGCAGGCCTCCGGCACACGCGGAGAGGCCACGCCGCGTGCAATCATCAGCAAATGGTTGTCTTTGATCATATGCCACTGCTCATCCAGCGACATCAAGCTGCGCTCATGCTGCATCAGCCCTTGCTGCGCTTCGTAGATAGTAACGATGCCGCGGCCATTGTTTTTGGAGGCGTAACAGGCGATATCCGCCTGCGACATAACGTCTGAGGCCTGGTAATTGGTCTCATCAATAATCGTAATCCCGGCGCTGGCACCGATGCGATGCAAACGGCCTTCCCACATAAACTGGTAATCATTGATGGCTTCAATCATCCGCCCGGAGATATAGCGCGCGCTCTCGACATTACAGTCCGGCAGCAGCAGGCCAAACTCATCACCGCCCAGGCGGGCGAGAATATCGGTTGAGCGCAGCATGCTGAGCATCAGCGAAGAAATTTCACGCAACAAGGCATCACCGGCGGCATGCCCGGCGGTGTCATTCACGGCCTTAAAGCGGTCGAGATCGATAAACACCAGCGCGTGTCGCTGGTGGAACTCCTGCACCGTCACCAGCAGACGTTTGAGATGATTTTCAAAACTGACGCGGTTCGCCAGATGGGTGAGAGCATCGTGAGAGGCGCTGTAACTGAGCTGGCGCAGCATTTTGCGCGACTCGGTGACATCCTGAATAACCAGCACCGAGCCGATATTTTGCCCGTCCAGCGTGCTTAACGGAGTGACGCTGTAGTGGATATCAAAGCTGCCGCCGGTGCGACAGTGCAGCACCACATCCTGCTCAATCGCGGTACGCGACATATCGCCGCTATGAATGTTTTCCATCACCGGACCGTTATCGCCGAAGGTGATGCGCAGCACCGTCAATAAGGGCTGACCAATGGCGTGTTCCTGTGGCCAGCCACTCATTTTTTCCGCCACCGGATTCATAAAGGTGACTTTCATATCAACATCGGTACACAGCACCGCTTCGCCGATGGAATCCAGCGTAATGTGCAGCCGCTCTTTTTCCTGGAACAGCGCATCGTTCAGCTGTTTTACCTCGGTCATGTCCATATTGACGCCGAGCAGCCGCTCAACTTCGCCGTTTTTATTGAGCACGCGGTTGGCAAGGGTGCGGATATGGCGAATTCCCTCTTTTACCGGCACTCTGAATTCCAGTTTGAAGGCGACGCGGGCGGCCAGCGCATCGCGGATAACGCGCTCGGTTTCCGGGCGATCTTCCGGCAAAATGCGTTCGTACCACAGATGCCAGGTCGGTTTCATATGCGCGGGGACTTCGTACATCTCAAACATCCGTTTATCCCAGCTAATGATGTCGGGCTCCAGTTCCCACTCCCAGATACCGATACCACCTGCTTCATTTGCAAGGGTAATGCGCTCCATCAGGCGCTTGTTCACCCACTCGGTCTGCTTCAGATCGTTAATATCTTCTATCTGAGCAATGAAATAGAGCGGGGTGCCGTCGGCATGGCGCACGACGGAAACGGCCAGCAGCCCCCAGACCAGATCGCCATTACGCGTGTAATAGCGCTTTTCCAGCGAGTAGGTGGGAATGTCGCCGCGCACCAGTTGGTCAAGTAGCTCGAGGTCTTTGTGTAAATCTTCCGGCCAGGTGAGCTGCTGAAAGTTCATTAAACGCAGTTCATCCTGGCTGTAACCCAGAAACTGGCACAGCGCTTTGTTGGCCTGCAGCCACTGCCCATCGGTGCCGACTAACGCCATACCAATGGCGGAATATTCCATGGCGTTACGAAAACGCTCTTCGCTTTCGGTAATGTGCTTACGCTCGGCGCGAAAGGCGTACATCACCATGGTCATCACGTTAACCGGCAGCAGGATCATCAAAAACGGTAGCCAGGGCGCGTTGGTCATCACGCTGCTTTTCGGCGCGATAATCAGGTTCGGCTCCCGCGCGATGATCAACGACACCATCATGACGGTGATCAAAAAGACCAGAAACGCTTCCATGCGCGGCAGACGAACCGCGCTCCACATCAACAGCACAATGACGGCGGTGAAAGGCCACGGTAAATAGTGCAGCGCCAGCCAGCTGAGCGTCAGCGTAACGGCAAGCGTCGCCAGCGTTTCCAGCAGCAATTGTGGTTTACGATGGCGCAGCAAATAATGCGGTTTGAATAACAGCCCAAGCGGCACCAGCGCCAGCGCGCCGATGGATTCTGACAACACCCAGACAATAAAGGTCCGCAAAACGTTTTCTGGCGGTACCAGCAAACAGATCAGCGCCCCGCCAACCAGCGGCGGAACCACCGCGCTGCCGATAGCAAGGCGGATCCAGTCGCCCAGATTTTGCAGCGGGTTATACCAGGGCAGCAATTTACGCAGCATTACCGCGCCGATGGCCGCTTCGACAACATTCACGGCGGTATAGCGCAGGTCGACAAAAGAGGCGGAAAAAAGCAGCACGGTGGCGGCAACATTCCCCAGCGCGCAGGCGAACGCGATGCCGGGCCACATCTTCCCCGCGTGGCGGTAAAACGCCACAGTCATGATCGCGGTGGGAAACCAGAGTGGGGCAATGATGGTACCAAAGCGGATCAGTTCCAGCGAGAACAGGGTAAAAATAAAAGAGAGTAACCCTAAACTGAGGAGCCGCAGTCCAGGATAGGGTGTGGTAACCAAAACGCGCTGGTGTTGTTTCTTCATTACCGCTTAATCCGCAAGCCCTGTGCCGTCCGGAACAGAGTCCGACGAATGAAATTTGAAATTTGGATTATGCTAGTACAAACAATTTACAATTCCTATGGCGGGCGCTCATAATTTGACATCATAGTGTTATTAATTACTTAGTGGATGAATAAAACGCGTATCGCGCTCCATTTTTGAGCAGTTTGCTTTGCGAATAATGCGTTTCGCGGGTAAAAATTGGCGACTTTTTATCACACCTGAATCCCGTGTCTATTCGACTGGTATCGTGACGGTGAAATCCCTATAATTGCGGCGTTTGACGCTCTGGCGTCGCCCTTCCTTTACATCCAGGTTATCAGGTCGCTAAATTTATGACTGATCAGTCTCATCAGTGCGTCATTATCGGTATCGCCGGCGCATCCGCTTCAGGTAAAAGCCTTATTGCCAGCACACTTTACCGCGAACTGCGCGAACAGGTAGGTGATGAACATATTGGCGTTATCCCGGAAGACAGTTACTACAAAGATCAAAGCCATCTGTCGATGGAAGAACGTGTAAAAACCAACTATGACCATCCGAGCGCGATGGATCACAGCCTGTTATTCCAGCATTTAGAATCGCTTAAACGCGGCGAAGCCATTGAATTACCGGTTTATAGCTACGTTGAACATACCCGTACGCAAGAAACCATTCGCATTGAAGCCAAAAAAGTCATCATCCTGGAAGGGATCCTGCTGCTGACCGATTCACGCCTGCGCGATGCGATGAACTTCTCGATTTTCGTCGATACGCCGCTGGATATCTGCCTGATGCGCCGTATCAAACGTGACGTTAACGAGCGTGGTCGTTCAATGGATTCGGTAATGGCGCAATACCAGAAAACCGTGCGTCCAATGTTCCTGCAGTTTATTGAACCCTCCAAACAGTACGCCGATATTATCGTGCCGCGCGGCGGTAAAAACCGCATCGCCATTGATATTCTGAAAGCCAAAATCAGCCAATTCTTTGAGTAATAATGTTAGGCTGTCACCGTTCGTATTAATTTGCCCGGCCCCTGAGGCGCGCTCAGGGGTATGTCGCATCAAAAGGAGAATGTGCCATGCGTCTTTGTGACCGAGATATTGAAGCCTGGTTGAACGACGGTCGGCTCGCGATTAATCCGCGCCCGCCGGTTGAGCGTATTAACGGTGCGACGGTTGATGTCCGCCTGGGCAACAAATTCCGCACATTCAGTGGGCACACGGCGGCGTTTATCGATCTCAGTGGCCCGAAACACGAAGTCAGCGCGGCGCTTGATCGGGTGATGAGCGATGAAATTGTGCTGGCAGAAGGCGACGCTTTTTACCTGCACCCTGGAGAACTGGCGCTGGCGGTGACGTATGAATCCGTCACGCTGCCCGCGGATTTGGTCGGCTGGCTGGACGGCCGCTCTTCGCTGGCGCGTCTGGGTTTGATGGTGCATGTTACCGCGCACCGTATCGATCCCGGCTGGTCAGGCTGTATCGTGCTGGAGTTCTATAATTCAGGCAAACTGCCGCTGGCGCTGCGCCCGGGTATGCTGATTGGTGCGTTGAGTTTCGAGCCGCTCTCCGGCCCGGCAGAACGCCCTTATAACCGCCGTGAAGATGCGAAATATCGCGATCAGCAAGGCGCGGTCGCCAGCCGTATTGATAAAGACTGAGTGAAGCAGACCTACTGAGGAAGCCATGAGAAGAGTGTTAACCACGCTGATGATCCTGTTGGTCGTGCTGGTAGCCGGCCTTTCGGCGCTGGTGCTACTGGTCAATCCCAACGATTTTCGCGCTTATATGGTGCGTCAGGTTGAAGCCCGTAGCGGTTACCAATTGCAGCTTGATGGCCCGTTGCGCTGGCATGTCTGGCCGCAGCTTAGCATTCTCTCAGGGCGGATGACCTTAACCGCTCCCGGTGCGCAGACGCCGGTGGTCGCCGCCGACAATATGCGCCTTGACGTTAACCTGTGGCCGTTGCTGTCGCACCAGCTGCATGTCAAACGGGTGATGCTGAAAGGCGCGGTTATCCAGTTAACGCCGCAAAGCGCCGCTGCGCCGCAACAAGGCGCCCCCGTGGCACCACGTGAAAACAATCTGCCGCAGGTGGAAGAGGATCGCGGCTGGTCATGGGACATCGCCAGTCTGCAAGTGGCTGATAGCGTGCTGGTGTTCCAGCACGATGATGATGAACAACTGACGGTGCGCGATATTCGCCTGCAAATGGAGCAGGATTCGTTGCACCAGGCAAAGCTTGATTTCGCCGGGCGGATTAACCGCAATCAACGTGATTTAACCCTCTCTTTCAGCGCGCAAGTGGATGCCCGCGACTATCCGCATAACCTCACCGCAGCCATCGATAACGTGAAATGGCAATTGCAGGGCGGCGATGTCCCGACGCAGGGCATCGAAGGGGAAGGACGCTTACAGGCGCAGTGGCAACGTGCGCAGCAGCGCCTGACGCTCAACGATCTGAGCCTGCGCGCGAACGACACCTCGCTCACCGGTAACGGCAGCGTGACGTTTGGCAACCTGCCTGTATGGGCGCTCGATTTGCAGTTTGACTCCCTCAATCTTGATAATTTGTTACCGCCGGAGCAGACCGCCGATAACAGCGGCTCGCCGCAGCAGCAAGGGCAGGCGCAAAACCGCCTGCCGCGCCCGGTTATCTCCACCAGCCTGGATATACCGCAGTACGAAGGGTTACGCAGTTTTACCGCACAGATTGGCATTAGCGCGAAAAGCGTGCGCTGGCGCGGTATGCAGTTTGCGGATGTGGTCGGACAATTCAACAATAATGCCGGTTTGCTGTCGATTCCTACCCTGCAAGGCAAAATGGGCAACGGGCAGATCTCGTTACCTGGCGAGCTGGATGTGCGCGGTGAGGGATCGCTTGCGACCTTCCAGCCAAAACTGGATAACGTGGAAATCGGCACCATCCTGAAAGCCTTTAATTACCCGATTGCCCTGACCGGCAGCCTGAGCATGGCGGGCGATTTTTCCGGGCCGCGTATCGACGCCGAGGATTTCCGCCGCCACTGGCAGGGCGAGGCGCATATCGATTTGAAAAACAGCCGTATGGAAGGGCTCAACTTCCAGCAACTGGTGCAACAGGCCGTGGCGCGCAGCAGCGATGTGCAGTCGCAGGAAAACTACGATAACGCCACGCGCCTTGATAGCTTCACCAGCGATGTGTCGCTGGATAAAGGTCAGATGAAATTCAGTGACATGCAGGGTAGTTCAGCGCTGCTTTCTTTGACCGGCGAAGGCGAGATGGATCTGGTGAAAGAGCAGGCGGATACGCGCTTTGAAGTGCGCGTGATGGAAGGCTGGAAAGGGGAGAGCGAGCTTATCGATTTCCTGAAAAATACCCCAGTTCCACTGCGCGTATACGGTAAATGGCAGACGCTCAACTACAGCCTGCAAGTGGATCAACTGCTGCGTAAACATCTGCAGGATGAAGCGAAACGCCGGTTAAATGACTGGGCGGATCGCAATAAAGAGCGCCAGAGCGGCAAAGATGTGAAAAAACTGCTCGAGAAGATGTAAGCGAGCCAGCGTGCCGGGTGGACACTGCGCCACCCGGCAAAGCAATTTACAAAATGCCTTCCAGCGCCAGGTGCTGTAACAACATAATGGTTTTGCCGTCGGCAATCTCTCCGCTGCGGATAGCCGCCAGCGCGGTGGCGAAATCCATCTCCACCACTTCGATATCCTCGCCTTCATCTGCTAAACCGCCGCCATTGCTGATGCGCCGGCTGTCATCATATTCGGCGATAAAAAAGTGCAATTTTTCGCTGACTGAACCGGGGCTCATCCACGCTTCAAACACCTTTTGCACCTGCTCAAGGCGGTAACCGGTCTCCTCTTCTGCTTCCTGTTTTATGCGCTCTTCTGCGGCAAGCTCATCCAGTAAGCCGGCTGCCGCTTCCAGTAAAAAGCCGCTGTGCTGGTTAACGAATAACGGCAAGCGAAACTGCCGGGTGAGGATCACGCTGCGTTTGCTCAGGTTATACAGCAGGATCACCGCGCCATTGCCGCGATCGTAAACTTCGCGGCTCTGGCGTTGCCATTCGCCGTCTCTGCGACGAAAGTCAAAGGTGTACTTCGTCAGTTTGCCCCAGTCTTCGGATAAGGGTTTGGTCGCAATAATGCGTACTTGTGCATTTTCAGATGGCATATTCGCTCCTCAGGACGTAAGATCGCATCATAACGTGCACTTTCGTGCATTAACAAGATATTTCGTGCAATCAGGAGCACCTCATGCTGACCTCACAACGCAAACAACTGATCCTTGCCCGCCTCGCTGAAGAGGGACAGGTGCTGTCAAAAAATCTCAGTGAGCAGTTCGGCATATCAGAAGATACGGTGCGCCGCGATTTACGCGAACTGGCGGCGGAAGGGCGCTTGCAGCGGGTGCACGGCGGAGCGTTACCGGCATCGGCGGCGGTGGTCACCTTTTCCGAGCGACAAACATTGCAATCGGATGCCAAGCGGCGGATCGCGCAGAAAGGGGCAGAGCTGGTATCCCCCGGGCAGGTGGTGATGATCGATGGCGGCACCACTACCAGTGAGTTAATCCGTTTTTTCCCGGAAGATTTGCGCATTACGGTTGTCACCCACAGCCCGAGTATCGCTGTCGGGCTGGCACAACATCCGTTGATTAACGTGGTGATGATTGGCGGCCAGCTTTATAAACACTCTATCGTTAATGTCGGCGCGGCGGCGCTGGAGGGGATTGCTCGCGTGCGCGCCGATCTCTTTTTTATGGGGGTGACCGGCGTGCATGTTGAAGCGGGTTTAAGCACCGGTGATTTCGAAGAGTCGCGTATCAAGCATGCCATGGCGCAAAGGGCGGCGGAGACGGTGGTGCTGGCCTCGCCGGAAAAATTAAACACCGCTTCACCGTGGGTGATCGGCGATATCGGACTTATCAATACGCTGGTGGTCGATGCGCAAACCGATAGGCGCACGCTGGAGCCGTTTGCCCGGCGTGGTATTGCGATTGTCAAAGCGTAGGAAAGCAGGCGGGAATGGCCGGGGCGAACCCCGGCATGTTTTACACTTCGTAATCGAGATTATTGTCGCTGCCAAGCGGAATAAGCTGCACTTTTTGCACCCGGTGGCTTTCGACATCCAGCGTTTTTAGCAGGTAATCACCCACCTGAACCTCTTCTCCTGGCTGCGGAATGCGTTGCAGATACTCCATCAGCAGCCCGGCAATGGTGTGATACTCGCGTTTATCGTCGAGCGGCAGCGGTACATACTGCACCAGATCTTCCAGCGGCATATGGCCGTTCGCCGTCCAGCTACCGTCACTGTTTTTCTGAATATCGTGGCGCGCGTCAATCTCTTCGACTTCGTTGGGCAAATTGCCGGCGATGGTTTCCATCACATCGCTTAGAGTCACCACCCCTTCAACGGAGCCAAACTCATCCACCACAAACGCAAAGTGGGTACGGGCATTACGGAACTGTTCCAGCGCCTGCAACAACGGCAATCCTTCCGGGAACACCAGCGGTTGTCGCACCAGCACACGCAGATCGAGCGGTTCGCCGTGTAACGATTGCTGGAGCAGATCGAGGATATGCACCACGCCCAGCAGGGTATCATCCTCTTCGCCACCGGTAACCACCACGCGCGTATGCTGGTTTTTATCCAGCAGGGCACGGACTTCAGCTTCCGGCGCGCTCAGATCGATATGTTCAATATCGTGACGCGACGTCATGATGCTGCTCACCGTGCGCTGATTAAGATTCAGCACGCGTTCAATCATCCGCCGCTCCTGCGGGTTGAAAATCTGGTCATCGTCGCCGTCGCGCAACATCGAGGCGGCATCGGCATCCAGCTCTGCATCTTCTTTACGCCCGCTCAGCAAGCGCATGACCGTTTCGGTGGTGCGCTGGCGCAGCGTTCGGTTGGCGAACAGAAAACGGCGGCGGTTGAAGATTGCCAACTGGTTCAGCGCTTCAATCATGACCGAGAAGCCAATGGCGGCGTACAGGTAACCTTTTGGAATATGGAAACCAAAGCCGTCGGCCACCAGGCTGAAACCAATCATCAGCAGGAAGCTGAGACACAGAATAACAATCGTAGGATGGTTATTGACGAAGCGGGTGAGGGTTTTACTCGCCAGCAGCATCAGCGAAATGGCGATAACCACCGCCGCCATCATCACGGCCAGGTGATCAACCATCCCCACGGCGGTGATCACGGAATCCAGTGAAAAAACCGCGTCCAGCACAACAATCTGCGTCACCACGGCCCAGAATTTCGCGCCGCGCCGCTGCGTGGGGTTGTCGCTGTCTTTCCCTTCGAGGCGCTCGTTGAGTTCAACCGTTGCTTTAAACAACAGGAATAGCCCGCCCACTAACATGATTAAATCGCGGGCGCTGAAACTGAGGCCGCGTACGGTAAATAAAGGTTGGGTCAGCGTGACCAGCCAGGAAATTGAGGCCAGCAGCAGCAGACGCATCAGCATGGCGAGTATCAGACCGGTGACGCGCGCGCGGTCACGCTGTGCTGGCGGCAATTTCTCGGCGAGAATTGCAATAAAAACCAGGTTATCAATACCGAGAACCAGTTCAATCACTACCAATGTGACCAGACCAGCCCAGATTGACGGATCGGCAATCCATTCCATCGTTAACGTAACACCTTATGTGATATGACAATTGTCACAATGCGATCATGTATAAAGCTGAGATAAATTGCAATGTCAGCCTGCGATTTATCTTATTTTAGGTGGTTATTTAAAACGCTTTAAATGTTATTTCCTTATTGTTTCTGGGATTAACTATCACTATTTAAATATGGAAAATAAGAAAAGTCGCATGGGTAATACCATGTCAGTTTTTTGTCAATATGCGGTAAATCCTAAAAAGCTAAAAATTTGGTCTTAATATTATTCTTAAAAAGATGTTTATCTCTGAATGTCGCCTTGCCTGCTATTCGCTTAGCTGCAACAATTCCTCCAGTATCGTTCAAATATACCAGCGTCTTTATTTTCAGCATTGTTAATCAGTGCGAAAGCCGGTACCTGCCGTATTTTATCTGGTTGGCAAATAGCGCCACCAGAAAGAGGATGTAATGGATGACTATCAATGACTTAGCGTCAATCAGTGAATTGGTAACTGAAAGCCAGGGGCGGTAGCGTGCCTGCGGGTATGTCAATCAGCCTGGATTATTCTGTAATCGCATGTGGTTGAATAAACGCTTTTTAGGACTGATGCCAGTTATATTTCTCAAGAATTAACTGCATTCTGAATCTGTGTACAGCTTGAGCGCTTATTTAAATCGCACAGGATAATTACTCTGCCAAAGTGATAATTAATCAATGATGAAATCTAAAACGAAATTGATGCCATTATTGGTGTCCATTAGCTTGATGAGTGGCTGCACCGTCTTCCCCGGGAGCAATATGTCTACGATGGGAAAGGATGTGATTAAACAGCAGGATGCTGATTTTGATATAGACCGTATGGTGAATGTCTATCCATTAACCCCACGTCTGATTGAACAATTGCGCCCGCGCAACAATGTTGCTCAACCGAATATGTCACTGGATCAGGAGATTTCCGCCTACCAGTACCGCGTTGGCCCAGGGGATGTGCTGAACGTAACCGTGTGGGATCACCCTGAACTCACCACGCCAGCCGGTCAGTATCGTAGTTCGAGCGATGCCGGTAACTGGGTACAACCCGATGGCACCATGTTCTATCCGTATGTCGGCAAGATCCACGTTGCCGGTAAGACGCTGAATGAGATCCGTAGTGATATTACCAGCCGTTTAGCGACCTATATTGCTGACCCGCAGGTGGACGTTAATATCGCCGCGTTCCGCTCGCAAAAAGCCTATATCTCGGGCCAGGTGGCAAAATCTGGTCAGCAGGCGATCACCAACGTACCGCTTACCGTTCTTGACGCGATCAATGCCGCAGGTGGTCTGACCGACAGCGCAGACTGGCGCAATGTCGTGCTGACACACCAGGGCCAGGAGCAGCGCATTTCACTGCAGGCGCTGATGCAAAACGGCGATCTCAGCCAGAACCGTTTGCTCTACCCCGGCGACATTCTGTTTGTTCCGCGTAATGACGATCTGAAAGTGTTCGTGATGGGCGAAGTGAAAAAACAGAGCACGCTCAAAATGGACTTCAGCGGCATGACGCTGACCGAAGCGCTCGGCCAGGCCGAAGGTATCGATCTGACCACCTCCAACGCCAGCGGCATTTTTGTTATTCGTCCGCTCAAAGGCAACGAAAGTGGCCGTGGCAACAAGATCGCCAACATCTACCAGCTCGATATGTCGGATGCCACATCGCTGGTTATGGCAACGAACTTCCGTCTCCAGCCGTATGACGTGGTGTATGTCACGACCGCACCGGTTGCGCGTTGGAACCGTCTTATCAACCAGTTGCTGCCGACAATCAGTGGCGTTCGCTACATGACCAACACGGCCAACGACATCCAAAATCTGCAATGACTATGTTCAACAAAATTCTGGTGGTATGCGTGGGGAACATTTGCCGTTCCCCGACGGCAGAACGGCTGCTGAAAAAATACCAGCCCGCTTTAACGGTGGCGTCAGCCGGGCTGGGCGCGCTGGTTGGACGTAGCGCGGACGCCAACGCCGTGAGTGTGGCGGCGGATCATCAACTCTCTCTGGAAGGGCATTGCGCGCGACAAATTACCGGGAAAATGTGCCGCGAATACGACCTGATTCTGGTGATGGAAAAACGTCATATTGCCCGCCTGTGCGAGATTGCCCCGGAAATGCGTGGAAAGGTCATGTTATTTGGCCACTGGGATAACGAGCGGGAGATCCCCGACCCGTATCGCAAAAGTCGTGAAGCTTTTGAAGCTATTTACACCTTACTTGACCAGTCTGCCCGCCATTGGGCGCAGGCATTGCAAGCTCAGCAGGGATAATAATGACAGAGAAAACACACCATTCGCATTCTGCTGCCCCGGCGGTGGGCAACGACGAAATCGATATTGGCCGTTTGCTCGGCACAATCATTGAAGCTCGCTGGTGGGTGCTGGGCATCACCTCGGTCTTCGCACTGATTGCTGTTGTCTACTGCCTGTTCGCCACCCCCATTTACAGCGCTGACGCGCTGGTGCAAATCGAACAGAACACCGGAAGTTCGCTGGTACAGGATCTGAACAGTGCGCTGTCGAATAAGCCACCGGCGTCGGACGCGGAAATCCAGCTTATCCAGTCACGCCTGGTACTGGGTAAAACCGTTGACGATCTCGATCTGGATATCTCCGTGGTCAAAAACACCTTCCCGCTGTTTGGCGCAGGGTGGGATCGCCTGATGGGACGGCAGAACGAGACGGTGAAAGTCACCACGTTCACGCTGCCAAAAGGCATGAACGATCAGACTTTCACATTAAAAGTACTCAGCCCGAAACAGTATCTGCTAAGCAGCGACGGTGGTTTTGAAGCGCGCGGCGAAGTGGGGCAGCAACTCAGCAAGCAAGGCGTCACCATGATGGTGAGCGCCATTCAGGCCTCGAATGACAGCGAGTTCACCGTGACCAAGTTTTCTACGCTTGGCATGATTAACAACCTGCAAAACAACCTGACGGTAACCGAAAACGGCAAAGACACCGGCGTGCTGAGCCTCACTTATACCGGTGAAGACCGTGATCAGATCCGCGCTATTCTGGACAGCATCACGCGCAACTACCTTGAGCAAAACATTGAGCGTAAATCCGAAGAAGCGGCCAAAAGTCTGGTCTTCCTCGATAAGCAACTGCCGGAAGTGCGCAAAAACCTCGATGAGGCCGAGGAAAAACTGAACACCTACCGTCAGCGCAAAGACTCCGTCGACTTGCCGCTGGAAGCGAAATCGGTGCTCGATTCGATGGTCAACATCGACGCGCAGTTGAACGAACTGACTTTCCGCGAAGCCGAAATCTCCAAGCTCTATACCAAAGCGCACCCGGCGTACCGCACCCTGCTGGAAAAACGTAAAGCGCTGGAAGATGAGAAAGCGAAGCTGAACGATCGCATCACCGCGATGCCGGAAACGCAGCAGGAGATTGTGCGGCTGACGCGCGATGTCGAATCAGGCCAGCAGGTTTATATGCAGTTGCTGAACAAACAGCAGGAGCTGCGTATCACCCAGGCGAGCACCGTTGGCGATGTGCGTATCGTCGACCCGGCCATTGCACAACCGGGCGTACTGAAGCCGAAGAAAGCGCTGATCATTCTTGGCAGCATTATCCTGGGCCTGATTGTTTCGGTGGTCGGTGTGCTGCTGCGCTCGCTGTTTAACCGCGGCATCGAAAGCCCGCAAGTGCTCGAAGAACAGGGCATCAGCGTTTACGCCAGCATTCCGCTGTCGGAATGGCAAAAAGCGCGCGATAGCGTCAAAACCATCAAAGGGGTTAAACGCTATAAGCAGAGCCAACTGCTGGCGGTGGGGAATCCGACGGATCTGGCCATCGAAGCGGTGCGCAGCCTGCGTACCAGCCTGCACTTCGCCATGATGCAGGCTAATAACAACGTGTTGATGATGACCGGGGTCAGCCCGTCAATCGGTAAAACCTTTGTCTGCGCCAACCTAGCCGCGGTGATTAGCCAGACCAATAAACGCGTGCTGCTGATCGACTGTGACATGCGTAAAGGCTACACCCACGAACTGCTGGGCACTGACAATGTGAATGGCCTGTCCGAAGTGCTGGCCGGGAAGGGCGCTATCGAAAATTGCGCGAAGCCGACCTCTATCAGCAACTTCGACCTTGTTCCGCGCGGTCAGGTGCCGCCAAACCCATCTGAACTGCTGATGAGCGAACGCTTCAGTCAGCTGGTGAAATGGGCCAGCAGCCACTATGACCTGGTGCTGATCGATACCCCGCCGATCCTGGCGGTAACGGATGCGGCAGTCGTGGGTCGCCATGCAGGAACCACGCTGATGGTGGCGCGCTACGCGGTGAATACGCTCAAAGAGATCCAGACCAGCCTGAGCCGCTTCGAGCAAAACGGTATTCAGGTGAAAGGGGTGATCCTGAACTCGATTTTCCGCCGCGCGACCGGCTACCAGGATTACGGCTACTACGAGTACGAATACAAGTCCGATTCAAAATAACCAGACCTTACCTCTATCCCTCAACGCGCTGCGCCTTTTCCCTGACGGGAAAAGGCGGCAGTAAGGGCGAAAGCGGCATGTTGAACGCATTAGGGAACGCATCATGAGTACAACAGCAAACCCATTAATTTCAATTTATATGCCAACCTGGAACCGGCAACAGCTGGCGATCCGCGCGATTAAATCGGTGCTGCGCCAGGATTACCCGCACTGGGAAATGATCATTGTTGATGACTGCTCAGCAAGCTTCGAGCAGTTGCAACAGTTTGTTGATGAGCTGGGCGACCCGCGTGTCAGTTACACGCGCAACGCCTTTAACTCCGGAGCCTGCGCGGTGCGCAACCAGGCGATTTTGCAGGCGAAAGGCCAGTACATTACCGGTATTGACGATGACGATGAATGGACGCCAAACCGCCTGTCCGTTTTTCTGGCGCACAAACATCTGCTTAATACCCGCGCCTTTTTGTACGCCAACGATTATGTCTGTCAGGGCGAAGTCTATTCGCAACCGGCGAGCTTGCCGCTGTACCCGAAATCGCCGTTCTCGCGCAAGCTGTTCTACAAGCGCAACATCGTTGGCAATCAGGTTTTCACCTGGGGCTGGCGTTTTAAAGAGAGCTTGTTTGATACCCAACTGAAGGCGGCCCAGGATTACGACATTTTCCTGCGAATGGTCGAGGAGTACGGCGAGCCGTGGAAAATCGAAGAAGCCACGCAGATCCTGCACATTAACCACGGTGAAATGCAGATCACTTCTTCACCGAAGAAGTTTTCCGGCTACTTCCACTTTTATCGTAAGCACAAAGACAAATTCGATCGCGCCAGCAAGAAATATCAGCTGTTTACCCTCTACCAAATTCGCAATAAGCGGATGAACTGGCGCACCTTGTTGACGCTATTTTCTCTGCGTAACGGTAAGCGTCTGGCTGATGGGCTGCGGGGGAAATAATGCGTCTGGAAGATTTTCGCGCTAATCACTGGAATTTGCGCCCGTGCTGCATGGTTGCGGCGTACCGCATTGCCCATTTTTGCTCCGTGTGGCGCAAAAAGCATGTCATCAACAATCTCTGGGCCGCGCCCGTCATTTTGTTGTACCGCTTTGTCACGGAATGCCTGTTTGGCTATGAAATTCAGGCCGCCGCGACGATTGGTCGCCGCTTTACCATCCATCATGGCTATGCGGTGGTGATCAATAAAAATACCGTCGCCGGGGATGATTTCACCATTCGTCATGGTGTCACTATCGGCAACCGCGGGACCGATAGCATGGCCTGCCCGGTGATTGGCAACAATGTTGAACTGGGTGCCAACGTGGTGATGATTGGCGATATCACCATTGGTAACAACGTCACCATTGGCGCGGGAAGCGTGGTGCTCGACAGCGTGCCGGACAACGCGCTGGTGGTCGGCGAGAAAGCGCGCGTGAAGGTGATTAAATGAATATTTTGCAATTTAACGTGCGCCTTGCAGAAGGCGGTGCCGCAGGGGTTGCGCTCGATTTACATCAGCGCGCGCTGCAACAGGGCATTTCATCACGTTTTATTTACGGCTATGGCAAAGGCGGCAAAAAAAGCGTCAGCCACGACAACTATCCGCAGGTCTATAAACAGACGCCACGTCTGACTTCCATCGCTAATCTGGCGCTGTTTCGCCTGTTTAACCGCGATGTTTTCGGCAACCTGAATAATCTCTATCGCACCGTGACCCGCACGGATGGCCCGGTGGTATTGCATTTCCATGTGATGCACAGCTACTGGCTGAACTTGCATGAACTGGTGACGTTTTGCCAGAAGGTGAAAGCGCACAAACCGGATGTCACTTTTGTCTGGACGCTGCATGACCACTGGAGCGTGACCGGGCGCTGTGCCTTTACCGATGGCTGTGAAGGCTGGAAAGAGAATTGCCGCAAATGCCCGACGCTGTCGAACTACCCGCCGGTGAAGGTTGACCGCGCGCATAAGCTGGTCGACAGCAAGCGTCAGTTATTTAACGACATGCTGGCGCTCGGTTGTCAGTTTATCTCTCCCAGCCAGCACGTGGCGGACGCCTTTAATAGCCTGTATGGCGCCGGGCGCTGCAGCATTATCAATAACGGCATTGATGTGGCGACAGAAGCGATTCTGGCCGAGCTGGCTCCGGTGAAAGTGACGCAAGGTAAACCGAAGATTGCGGTGGTGGCGCACGATCTACGCTATGACGGGAAAACCAACCAACAACTGGTACGCGACATCATGGCGATGGATGACCGTGTGGAGCTGCATACCTTCGGTAAGTTTTCCCCGTTTGAGGGCAGCAATGTCATCAACCACGGTTTTCTGACCGATAAGCGCAAATTGATGAGTGAACTCAACGAGATGGATGCGCTGGTTTTTAGCTCTCGCGTGGATAACTATCCGCTGATTCTGTGCGAAGCGTTATCTATCGGTGTGCCGGTGATTGCCACCCACAGCGATGCGGCACGCGAAGTGTTGCAGAAGTCGGGCGGGAAAACGTTCAGCGAGCAGGAGGTGTTGCCGCTGGTGCAGTGCCATAAAGCCGACATTGCCCAGGCGGTATTTGGCGAAAGCCTCGACGCGTTCCGCGCGCGCAGCCGCCAGGCGTACAGTGGCCAACAGATGCTGGAGGAGTATGTCTCATTCTATCAAGGTCTGTAGCTACCTCCTGCTGCCGCTCATTTACCTGCTGGTTAACGTCAAACTCCTCCAGTTAGGAGAGAGTTTTCCGATCACTATCGTGACGTTTTTGCCAGTGCTGCTGTTGCTCTATGTTGAGCGCATCAGTGTAAAAAAACTGATGATAGCGCTGGGGGCCGGGGCAGGGCTGACGCTGTTTAACTTCATTTTTGGTAAGTCGCTGGACGCCAGTAAATATGTCACCTCGACGATGCTGTTCGTTTATATCGTGATCATCATCGGCATGGTGTGGAGCATCCGCTTCAAAACCATTTCACCGCATAATTACCGTAAGATCTTGAGATTTTTCTATGCGGTAGTGGCATTCGTGGTGCTGCTGGCGGCGATGGAAATGGCGCAGATTATCCTCACTGGCGGCAGCAGTTTAATGGAGACGATTTCGAAATATCTCATCTATAGCAACAGTTACGTGCTGAATTTTATCAAGTTCGGCGGTAAACGTACTACGGCGTTATATTTCGAACCGGCATTCTTCGCTCTGGCGTTAATCTCAATTTGGCTCAGCATCAAACAGTTTGGTATCAAAACGCCGAAGACCGATGCTATGATTTTGGCAGGGATAGTTCTTTCGGGATCGTTCTCAGGGGTAATGACATTTATCCTGTTTTATCTGCTGGAATGGGCTTTCCAGTATCTGAACAAAGAGGCGATCCGTAAAAAGTTACCATTGGCAATTATTTCACTGGCAGTCTTTATTGTTGGCGTTGTATTTGCTTTTCCATATATCGCAGAACGAATCGGCGATTTAGGTACGGAAGGCTCTTCCTCGTATTATCGTATTATCGGTCCGCTGGTGATGGTGGGATATTCACTGACCAATATTGATGGTGTAGTAAGATTTGGCTCACTTTACGAATATGTCGCATCATTCGGAATCTTTAACGGTGCGGACGTCGGGAAAACAATAGACAATGGGTTGTATCTGCTGATCATTTATTTTTCATGGTTTGCGGTATTACTGACCGGATGGTATCTGTTTAAAGTTGGGAAAATGACGATAAATGCCTTTGGCAACAATCAGAATTTTCGCGTTCAACTTTATCTGTTCACTCCGATATCGTTGTTTTTTACGGGGTCTATCTTTAGCCCGGAATATGCGTTTTTAATTGTTTGTCCGTTTATTCTGCGCAAAGCGTTGAATATCGCGGCTACATAAAGAGGTGGGTCAAATGCTGCTAAGTGTTATTACTGTCGCGTTTCGTAATTATGAAGGTGTGATGAAAACCTGGCAGTCGCTGGCTCACCTGGCGAAAGCGCAAAATATTGAATTCGAATGGATTGTGGTTGACGGCGGTTCTCAGGATGGTACTGAGGAATTTCTGAAAAACCTCAACGGTCAGTACAATTTACGCTATATCAGCGAACGCGATAAAGGCATCTATGATGCTATGAATAAAGGGATCGATATGGCCGCAGGACGCTTTGCGCTGTTTCTTAATTCCGGCGATATTTTCCATGAAGAAATTGTGGATGTTGTTCGTCAGCTGAATGATGAGCAAGAAAACGCAATGTATATTGGCGATGCGCTGCTGGATTTCGGTGATGGCACAAAAATACGTCGTGGCGCAAAACATGGCTGGTATATTTACCACAGCTTACCGGCCAGCCATCAGGCTATATTTTTCCCGGTAAATGGTCTGAAAACTTACCCCTACGATCTGCAATATAAAGTCTCTTCCGATTACGCATTAGCCGCCAGAATGTTTAAAGCGGGTTTCCCGTTTAAGCGTTTGAAAGGCCTTGTGTCTGAATTTTCGATGGGCGGCGTATCAACGTCTAATAACCTTGAATTATGTCAGGATGCTCGCAATGTGCAGCGTAAAATATTACGCATGCCGGGCTTCTGGGCACAGTTGTCTTATATGTTGCGTTTACGGACGACCGGCAAAACGAAAGCCTTATATAACAAAGCATAACGCTCAGATATAAGGAAAAATGATGCAGGATTTAAAAGGATTCTCCGTGCCGAAAGGTTTTCGGGGCGGCAACGCTATTAAGGTTCAACTGTGGTGGGCGGTTCAGGCGACATTATTTGCCTGGTCCCCGCAGGTGCTGTATCGCTGGCGCGCATTCCTGTTGCGCTTATTTGGCGCAAAGGTTGGAAAAGGCGTGGTTATTCGTCCATCGGTAAAAATTACTTATCCGTGGAAATTAACATTAGGCGATTACAGCTGGGTAGGAGATGACGCAGTGTTATACACGCTGGGTGATATTTCTATCGGTGCGAATTCAGTGGTTTCTCAGAAATGTTATTTGTGCACCGGCAGTCACGATTATATGAGCGCGCATTTTGATATTAACGCGACGCCAATCGTGATTGGTGAGAAGTGCTGGCTGGCGACAGATGTGTTTGTCGCGCCGGGCGTCTCCATCGGCGACGGGACGGTAGTCGGTGCGCGCAGCAGTGTTTTTAAATCGCTTCCGGCAAATGTGATTTGCCGTGGCAATCCCGCAGTGGTGACGCGCGAACGCGTTGAAGTTGAAAAGGTAACTCCCTGAACTGGGACTATTGAGGAAAATAAATTATGTCTAAAGTCGCTCTCATCACCGGCGTAACCGGGCAAGATGGCTCTTATCTGGCTGAACTGCTTCTGGAGAAGGGTTACGAAGTTCACGGCATTAAACGCCGCGCTTCCTCATTCAATACCGAGCGTGTGGATCACATCTATCAGGATCCGCACACCAGCAACCCGAAATTCCATCTGCACTACGGTGACCTGACCGATACCTCCAACCTGACGCGTATCCTGCAGGAAGTGCAGCCGGATGAAGTCTACAACCTGGGTGCGATGAGCCACGTGGCTGTGTCGTTCGAATCCCCGGAATATACCGCCGACGTTGATGCCATGGGTACGCTGCGTCTGCTGGAAGCCATTCGCTTCCTGGGTCTGGAGAAGAAAACCCGTTTCTACCAGGCGTCCACTTCTGAGCTGTACGGCCTGGTGCAGGAAATCCCGCAGAAAGAGACCACGCCGTTCTATCCGCGCTCTCCATACGCGGTTGCCAAACTGTACGCGTACTGGATCACCGTGAACTACCGTGAATCCTACGGTATGTACGCCTGCAACGGCATTCTGTTCAACCACGAGTCTCCGCGCCGCGGCGAAACCTTCGTGACCCGCAAAATTACCCGCGCTATCGCCAACATCGCTCAGGGTCTGGAATCCTGCCTGTACCTCGGCAACATGGACTCCCTGCGTGACTGGGGCCATGCCAAAGATTACGTGAAAATGCAGTGGATGATGCTGCAACAGGAAAAACCGGAAGACTTCGTTATCGCTACCGGCGTGCAGTACTCCGTGCGTCAGTTCGTCGAAATGGCGGCGGCACAGCTGGGTATCAAACTGCGCTTTGAAGGCACCGGCGTGGAAGAGAAAGGCATTGTTGTTTCCGTGACCGGCCATGACGCACCGGGCGTGAAACCGGGCGATGTGATTGTCGCCGTTGACCCGCGTTACTTCCGTCCTGCTGAAGTGGAAACCCTGCTGGGCGACCCGAGCAAAGCGCACGAAAAACTGGGCTGGAAACCGGAAATCACCCTGCAGGAGATGGTCTCTGAAATGGTGGCAAAAGATCTGGAAGCAGCGAAAAAACACTCACTGCTTAAGGCCCACGGTTACGAGGTTGCCATCGCGCTGGAGTCCTGAGCATGACCAAACAACGTGTTTTTGTGGCTGGCCATCGCGGGATGGTGGGGTCAGCCATCGTACGGCAGCTCGAACAGCGGGCGGATATCGAACTGGTGCTGCGTTCCCGCGAGGAGCTGAACCTGTTAGATAGCGCGGCTGTGAATGCGTTTTTCGCCAGTGAGCGTATCGACCAGGTTTACCTGGCGGCCGCGAAAGTGGGCGGTATTGTGGCGAACAATACCTACCCGGCGGACTTCATCTACGAAAATATGATGATTGAGAGCAACATCATTCACGCCGCGCACCAGAACGACGTGAACAAACTGTTGTTCCTCGGTTCGTCCTGCATCTACCCGAAACTGGCTCACCAGCCGATTGCGGAAAGTGAGCTGTTGCAGGGGACGCTGGAGCCGACCAACGAGCCGTACGCGATTGCCAAAATCGCCGGTATTAAGTTGTGCGAATCCTACAACCGTCAGTATGACCGTGATTACCGCTCGGTGATGCCGACCAACCTGTACGGGCCGCACGACAACTTCCACCCGAGCAACTCGCACGTTATTCCTGCGCTGCTGCGCCGTTTCCACGAAGCGACGCAGGAAAATGCGCCGGATGTGGTGGTGTGGGGCAGCGGCACGCCGATGCGTGAATTCCTGCATGTGGATGATATGGCCGCGGCCAGCATTCATGTTCAGGAGCTGGCGCGTGAAGTGTGGCAGGAGAATACCGAACCGATGCTGTCGCATATCAACGTCGGCACCGGCGTGGACTGCACCATTCGTGAACTGGCGCAAACCGTGGCAAGCGTGGTCGGTTACAAAGGTCGCGTGGTGTTTGACGCCACCAAACCGGACGGCACGCCGCGCAAACTGCTGGATGTTACCCGCCTGCATCAGCTTGGCTGGTATCACGAGATCTCACTGGAAGCGGGGCTTGCCAGCACCTACCAGTGGTTCCTTGAAAACCAGCACCGGTTCCGGGGGTAAGTATGTTTTTGAGTCAGGAAGATTTTGCCACGGTGGTGCGTTCAACCCCGCTGATTTCCATCGATTTGATCGTGGAGAACTCACGCGGCGAGTTTTTACTCGGCAAGCGCACTAACCGTCCGGCCCAGGGATACTGGTTTGTGCCGGGCGGACGCGTGCAAAAGGACGAGCCGCTGGCGGCCGCTTTCGAGCGACTGACTCAGGCGGAACTGGGACTGCGCCTGCCGATGTCGGCAGGCGAGTTTTACGGCGTCTGGCAGCACTTCTATGACGACAACTTTTCCGGCCCGGATTTCACCACGCATTACATTGTGCTGGGCTTCCGCCTGCGTGTGGATGAGGACACCCTCGCGCTGCCGACGGAGCAGCACAATGATTACCGCTGGGGAACGCCGGAGTCGCTGATTGCCGACCCGCTGGTGCATGACAACAGCCGCGCCTATTTCCTCGACGCGCAGGGAGTACCGGGCTTATGAAAATCCTGGTCTATGGCATCAACTATTCGCCGGAGCTGACCGGGATCGGTAAATACACCGGCGAAATGGTGGAATGGATGGCCCGTCAGGGCCATGACGTGCGCGTCATTACCGCACCGCCGTACTACCCGGAGTGGAAAGTGGGCGCGCATTACAGCGCCTGGCGCTGGCGCAAAGAGCAGGGCATTGCCACCGTGTGGCGCTGCCCGCTGTATGTGCCCGCGCAGCCATCGACCTTAAAACGGCTGCTGCATCTGGGCAGCTTTGCCCTGAGCAGCTTCTTCCCGTTGATGGCGCAGCGTCGCTGGAAGCCGGATCGCATTATCGGCATCGTGCCGACCCTGTTTTGTACGCCGGGCATGCGCCTGCTGGCAAAACTGAGCGGTGCGAAAACCGTGCTGCACATTCAGGATTATGAAGTCGATGCCATGCTGGGTTTAGGCATGGCGGGCAAAGGTAAAAACGGTCGCGTGGCGAAGCTGGCGACCGCCTTTGAGCGTAGCAACCTGCATAACGTTGACAACGTGTCGACTATCTCCCGTTCGATGATGAACAAAGCGCGGGAAAAAGGTGTGGCTGCGGACAACATTATTTTCTTCCCGAACTGGTCCGAAGTGGCGCGTTTTCGCGATATCGACGACGGAGCCGTCGCGCAACTGCGCCGCACACTCGGCCTGCCGGATGACAAAAAAATCATTCTTTACTCCGGCAATATCGGTGAGAAGCAGGGGCTGGAAAACGTCATTGAAGCGGCGGCCAAACTGCACCATCAGCCGTGGCTGTTTGTGATTGTCGGCCAGGGCGGTGGCAAGGCGAGGCTGGAAAAAATGGTCAGCGAGCGCGGGCTTCACAACGTGAAATTCTTCCCGTTGCAGCCGTACGACACGTTGCCTGCCTTATTAAAAATGGGTGATTGCCATCTGGTGATCCAAAAACGCGGCGCGGCTGACGCGGTGCTGCCGTCCAAATTGACCAACATTCTGGCGGTCGGCGGCAATGCCGTCATTACCGCCGAAGAGAGTACCGAACTTGGCCAGCTGTGCCTGACCCAGCCTGGCATTGCGGTCTGCGTTGAACCGGAATCGGTGGACGCGCTGACCTGGGGCATTGAACGCGCACTGGCGATGCCCAAAAACAACACGGTGGCACGTGAATATGCCGAACGCACGCTCGAAAAAGAGAACGTGTTAAGCCAGTTTATTGCAGATATCAGCCCGGAGAATTCCACTCAGCCCGCACCAGCCCGCGAAAGCGTGCATGACGGCGAACTGAACTTCGATGGCAATGGGGATAAATCATGAGTCAAACACAACTCTATCCGGTCGTGATGGCCGGCGGCTCTGGCAGTCGTTTGTGGCCGCTGTCCCGTGTGCTTTACCCTAAACAGTTTCTCTGCCTGAAAGGCGAACTCACCATGTTGCAAACCACCATCTGCCGCCTGAACGGCGTGGAGTGCGAAAGCCCGGTGGTGATTTGTAACGAACAGCACCGCTTTATCGTCGCGGAGCAACTGCGTCAGCTGCACAAGTTGACCGAAAACATCATCCTCGAACCGGCAGGTCGCAACACGGCTCCGGCTATCGCGCTGGCAGCGCTGGCGGTAAAACGCCACAACCCGGATAGCGATCCGCTGATGCTGGTGCTGGCCGCTGACCATGTGATCCAGGATGAAGAGGCGTTTCGCACATCGGTACGCAATGCGATCCCTTACGCCGAAGCGGGCAAACTGGTGACCTTTGGTATCGTGCCGGATCTGCCGGAAACCGGGTATGGCTACATCCGTCGTGGCGCGGTTTCTGCCGGTGAAGTCGATGCGGTGGCGTTTGAAGTGGCGCAGTTTGTTGAAAAACCCAACCTCGAAACGGCGCAGGGTTATGTGGCAAGCGGCGAGTATTACTGGAACAGCGGCATGTTCCTGTTCCGTGCCGGTCGCTACCTCGAAGAGCTGAAAAAATACCGCCCGGATATTCTCGAAGCCTGCGAAAAAGCGATGGACGCCACAGACCCGGATATGGACTTTATCCGCGTCGATGAGGCGTCTTTCCTCGCCTGCCCGGAAGAG
Source organism: Kosakonia sp. PSU_27 (assembly GCF_039409795.1). Taxonomy (NCBI): domain Bacteria; kingdom Pseudomonadati; phylum Pseudomonadota; class Gammaproteobacteria; order Enterobacterales; family Enterobacteriaceae; genus Kosakonia; species Kosakonia sp. PSU_27. Next base: position 513,321 of record NZ_JBCIVK010000003.1, read on the forward strand.
TCGATTGACTACGCGGTTATGGAACGCACCGCCGATGCGGTTGTGGTGCCAATGGATGCGGGCTGGAGCGATGTTGGTTCCTGGTCGTCGCTGTGGGAAATCAGCCAGCACACGCCGGAGGGAAACGTCCATCACGGCGACGTCATCACCCATAAAACCGAAAACAGCTACGTTTACGCCGAATCGGGGCTGGTGACGACCGTCGGAGTGAAAGATCTGGTGGTGGTGCAGACCAAAGATGCGGTGCTGATTGCCGACCGTAACGCCGTGCAGGATGTGAAAAAAGTGGTCGAGAAAATCAAAGCCGACGGGCGCCACGAACACCATATCCACCGCGAAGTCTACCGTCCGTGGGGTAAATATGACTCCATCGATTCCGGCGATCGCTACCAGGTAAAACGCATTACCGTGAAGCCGGGCGAAGGACTTTCCGTACAGATGCATCACCACCGCGCTGAACACTGGGTGGTGGTTGCCGGTACGGCAAAAGTGACGATTGACGGTGAGGTGAAACTGCTGGGCGAAAACGAATCTATCTATATTCCGCTCGGCGCGCGCCACTGTCTGGAAAACCCCGGGAAAATTCCGCTCGATCTGATCGAGGTGCGCTCCGGTTCGTACCTTGAAGAGGATGACATTGTGCGGTTTGCCGATCGTTACGGCCGTATTTAATTCCCGTGCCGGATAACGCGAACGTTATCCGGTTTATAAATTTAAATTAATCAACAAGATATGGCCATTTTACGGTCACGGCTGACTGTTGCCTGAAGAAGAGGTAATGATGGAAAAATTAACCTGTTTTAAAGCTTACGATATTCGCGGCAAGCTGGGCGAAGAACTGAATGAAGATATTGCATGGCGTATTGGCCGCGCCTATGGGGAATACCTGAAGCCGCAGACCATCGTGCTGGGCGGCGATGTGCGCCAGACCAGCGAAGCGCTGAAACTGGCGCTGGCGAAAGGGTTGCAGGACGCCGGTGTGAATGTGCTGGATATTGGTCTTTCCGGCACCGAAGAGATCTATTTTGCCACTTTCCATCTGGGCGTTGACGGCGGTATCGAAGTGACCGCCAGCCACAACCCGATGGATTATAACGGCATGAAACTGGTGCGTAAGGGCGCGCGTCCGATCAGCGGCGATACCGGCCTGCGCGATGTCCAGCGCCTGGCGGAAGCCAATGACTTCCCGCCGGTGAACCCGGCAAAACGCGGCAGCTACGAGCAAATTAATCTGCGCGACGCCTATATCGATCACCTGATGGGCTATATCGACACCAACAATCTCAAGCCGCTGAAACTGGTGATTAACTCCGGTAACGGCGCGGCAGGTCCGGTGGTGGACGCCATTGAAGCCCGCTTTAAGGCACTGAATGTGCCGGTGACTTTCGTCAAAGTGCATAACGAACCGGACGGCACCTTCCCGCACGGTATTCCTAACCCGCTGCTGCCGGAGTGCCGCGACGATACCCGCAATGCGGTGATTGAGCATAACGCCGATATGGGCATTGCTTTCGATGGCGATTTTGACCGTTGCTTCCTGTTCGACGGGGAAGGGCAGTTTATCGAGGGCTACTACATTGTTGGCCTGCTGGCCGAAGCGTTCCTCGAAAAACATCCTGGCGCGAAAATTATTCATGACCCGCGCTTGTCGTGGAACACGGTCGATGTGGTTGGCCGCGCGGGCGGTACGCCGGTGATGTCGAAGACCGGCCATGCCTTTATCAAAGAGCGGATGCGCGAAGAAGACGCCATTTACGGTGGCGAAATGAGCGCGCACCACTACTTCCGTGACTTTGCCTACTGCGACAGCGGCATGATCCCGTGGCTGCTGGTCACCGAGCTGCTGTGCCTGAAAGGCAAGACGCTGGCGCAACTGGTGCGCGACCGCATGGTGGCGTTCCCGGCGAGCGGCGAGATCAACAGCAAGCTGGCGGACCCGGTGACGGCGATCAACCGCGTTGAACAACACTTCACGCCGGGTGCGCTGGAGATCGACCGTACGGACGGCATCAGCATCGCATTTGCCGACTGGCGCTTTAACTTGCGCTCTTCCAACACAGAACCCGTTGTACGTCTGAACGTTGAATCGCGGCACGACGAGGAACTGATGAAAGCGCGAACGCAGGAAATTCTGGCACTGTTAAATCAATAACGATAAGGCGTTCCTCTCCCCGATGCCGGGGAGGGTGAACATTACAGGCAGGTACAACAATGACTCATCTCAAAAAACGCGACCGGGCCAAAACGAATGCATCGTTAATCTCTATCGTGCAGCGCTTCTCCGACATCACCATTATGTTCGGTGGCCTGTGGTTGGTGTGTAAGGTCAATGCGCTGCCGTTCTTCTACATGCATCTGCTGATGGCTCTGATTACGCTGGTTGTTTTCCAGATGATCGGCGGAATGACCGATTTTTACCGCTCCTGGCGGGGCGTAAAAATCATGACTGAACTGACGCTGCTGTTGCAGAACTGGACGCTGAGCCTGATTTTCAGCGCCGGTTTGCTGGCGTTCAACAATGATTTTGACAATACCTTCAACATTTATCTCGCCTGGTATTTGTTGACCTCAATGGGGCTGATGATGAGCCGGGCGGTGATCCGCTTTGGCGCAGGCTGGTTGCGTAACCTTGGCTACAACACGCGCCGCGTGGCGGTGGCCGGTGATATGCCGATGGGCCAGGAACTGCTGGAAGGTTTTCGCAATGAGCCCTGGCTCGGGTTTGATGTGGTCGGGGTTTACCACGATCCACAACCGGGCGGCATTACAACCGGCTGGGCGGGAAATCTCGACCAACTGGTGGAAGATGCGAAAAGCGGAAAAATTCACAACGTCTACATCGCCATGTCGATGAACGATGCGGCCTGCATTAAAAAGCTGGTGCGCCAGCTCGCCGATACCACCTGTTCGGTGATCCTTATCCCTGACGTTTTCACCTTTAATATCCTGCACTCGCGTGTGGAAGAGGTGAACGGCGTGCCGGTGGTGCCGCTGTACGACACGCCGCTTTCTGGTGTTAACCGCATCCTGAAACGTCTGGAAGATATTGTCCTCTCCTCGCTGATTTTGCTGCTCATCTCCCCGGTGCTGCTGGCGATTTCCGTGGCGGTGAAACTCAGCTCGCCGGGGCCGGTTATCTTCCGCCAGACGCGCTATGGCATGGACGGTAAGCCAATCAAGGTGTGGAAATTCCGCTCCATGAAGGTGATGGAAAACGACAAAGTGGTGACCCAGGCAACGCAGAACGATCCGCGCGTGACGAAAGTCGGCAGCTTCCTGCGCCGCACGTCGCTTGATGAACTGCCGCAGTTTATCAATGTGCTGACCGGCGGGATGTCGATTGTTGGCCCGCGCCCGCACGCGGTGGCGCATAACGAGCAGTACCGCTCACTGATTGAGGGCTACATGCTGCGCCATAAAGTGAAACCCGGTATTACCGGTTGGGCGCAAATCAACGGCTGGCGCGGTGAAACCGACACGCTGGAGAAAATGGAAAAACGTATTGAGTTCGATCTCGAGTACATCCGTGAATGGAGCCTGTGGTTCGATATCAAAATCGTTTTTCTGACCATCTTTAAAGGCTTTGTTAACAAAGCGGCGTATTAAGGAAAGGTCATGAGCCTGAGAGAAAAAACCATCAGCGGCGCGAAGTGGTCCGCCATGGCGACCCTGACCATTATTGGTCTGGGGCTGGTGCAGATGACCGTGCTGGCGCGCATTATCGATAACCACCAGTTCGGTCTGCTGACCGTCTCGCTGGTGATTATCGCGCTGGCGGATACGCTGTCGGATTTCGGCATCGCAAACTCGATTATTCAGCGTAAAGAGATAAGCCATCTCGAACTGACCACGTTGTACTGGCTCAATGTTGGGCTGGGCATCGTGGTCTGCATCGCCGTTTTCTCGCTGAGCGGGGTGATCGCCGATGTGCTGAATAACCCGGATCTGGCACCGCTGATTAAAACGCTGTCACTGGCCTTCGTGGTGATCCCACACGGCCAGCAATTTCGCGCCTTGATGCAAAAAGAGCTGGAGTTCAACAAGATAGGCGCCATTGAAACGCTGTCGGTGCTGGCGGGCTTCAGCTTTACGGTTATCAGCGCGTTCTTCTGGCCGCTGGCGATGACCGCGATCCTCGGTTATCTGGTCAACAGCGCCGTGCGCACGCTGCTGTTTGGCTATTTCGGGCGCAAAATTTACAGCCCCGGGCTGCATTTCTCGCTGGCGTCGGTCAGCTCCAACCTGCGTTTTGGCGCCTGGCTGACGGCAGACAGCATCATCAACTATGTGAACACCAACCTCTCCACGCTGGTGCTGGCGCGTATTCTCGGTGCCAGTGTCGCCGGGGGCTACAACCTGGCGTACAACGTGGCGGTAGTGCCGCCGATGAAGCTCAACCCTATCATCACCCGCGTGCTGTTCCCGGCGTTTGCCAAAATTCAGGACGACACCGAGAAGTTGCGCGTGAACTTCTACAAACTGCTGTCGGTGGTCGGGATCATTAACTTCCCGATCCTGCTGGGGCTGATGGTGGTGTCGAACAACTTTGTGCCGCTGGTGTTTGGCGACAAATGGAACAGCATCATTCCCATCCTGCAATTGCTCTGTATCGTCGGGCTGTTGCGCGCGGTGGGTAACCCGATCGGCTCGCTGCTGATGGCGAAAGCGCGGGTGGATATCAGCTTTAAATTCAACGTCTTTAAAACGTTTCTCTTTATCCCCGCCATTATTGTCGGTGGACACCTGGCGGGGGCGCTCGGCGTGACGCTCGGCTTCCTGCTGGTGCAAATCATCAACACCGTTCTGAGCTACTTCGTGATGATCAAACCGGTGCTCGGTTCCAGCTACCGTCAGTACATCCTGAGCCTGTGGCTGCCCTTTTACCTGTCGCTGCCGACGCTGGTGGTGAGCTATGGCCTGGGTCTGGCGCTGAGCGGACATCTGCCGCTGGCGGCGATGCTGGCGATTCAGGTCGCGGCGGGCGTGGTGGCATTCGCCGGGATGCTGATTGTGTCGCGTAATGCGCTGGTAGTAGAGATGAAACGCCAGTTTTGCCGCAACGAGAAACTTAAAACGCTGCTTCGCGCAGGATAAGAAACCTGATTGAACCCCTTTATGAGGTCGTTATGAAATTATTGATCCTTGGCAATCACACATGCGGCAACCGTGGTGACAGCGCTATTTTACGTGGATTGCTGGATGCGATTGCCCTGATTGAGCCGGATGCAGAGGTGGATGTGATGAGCCGCTATCCGGTGAGCTCATCCTGGTTACTCAACCGCCCGGTGATGGGCGACCCGCTCTATAGCCAGATGAAAGAGCAGAACAACGCCGCCGGATTGATGGGGCGCGTGAAGAAGGTGCTGCGCCGCCGTTACCAGCACCAGGTGCTGCTCTCCAGGGTGACGGATACCGGGAAGTTGCGCAATATCGCCATTGCGCAAGGGTTTACCGATTTTGTCCGCCGTCTGGCGGACTATGACGCGATTATTCAGGTCGGCGGCTCTTTCTTTGTCGATCTGTATGGTGTGCCGCAGTTTGAACACGCGCTGTGTACGTTTATGGCGAAAAAACCGATCTACATGATTGGTCACAGCGTGGGGCCGTTCCAGAACGAGGCGTTTAACCAGCTGGCGAATTATGTTTTTGGCCATTGCGATGCGCTGATCCTGCGTGAAACAGTCAGCCTGAACCTGATGAAGCAGAGCAATATCACCACGGATAAAGTCGAGCAGGGCGTCGATACCGCCTGGCTGGTGGATCACCATCAGCATGATTTTGTGGCCAGCTATGCGGTGCAGCACTGGCTGGATCTGGCGGCGAAAGAGAAAACCGTGGCGATTACGCTGCGTGAACTGGCGCCGTTTGATAAACGACTCAACACTACCCAGCAGGCCTATGAACAGGCTTTTGCCGAGGTGGTAAACCGGATCATTGATGCGGGTTATCAGGTTATTGCGCTCTCCACCTGCACCGGTATCGACAGCTACAACAAAGATGACCGCATGGTGGCGCTCAATCTGCGCCAGTATGTCAGCGACCCGTCGCGCTACCACGTGGTGATGGATGAGCTGAACGATCTGGAGATGGGCAAGATCCTTGGCGCGTGTGATTTAACGGTGGGTACACGCCTGCACTCCGCGATTATCTCGATGAACTTTGGAACACCGGCGATTGCTATCAACTATGAACACAAGTCGGCAGGCATCATGCAGCAACTCGGGATGCCGGAAATGGCGGTCGACATTCGCCACCTGCTGGATGGTTCGCTGGCGGCGATGGCGGCCGACACGCTGGGGCAACTGCCTGCGATTAACCAGCGTCTGGCAACGGCGGTGGCGGCTGAGCGCGAGCATGGCATGAAAATGGTCAAATCGGTGCTCGATCGCGTACAGGGGGTGAAATGAAAGTCAGCTTCTTTTTGCTGAAGTTCCCCTTATCTTCCGAAACTTTTGTGCTCAACCAGATCGTTGCCTTTATCAATATGGGTTTTGAGGTTGAGATTGTCGCCCTGCATAAGGGCGATATGAACAATACACACGCGGCGTATACCGAGTACCGGCTGGCGGAAAAAACGCACTGGCTGCTGGCCGAGCCGGAAGGGAAGATGGCAAAATTGAGCTATCGCGGGCAGGCGATAGCGCGGGGTATCTGGAAATCCTCCACCTGGAAAGCGTTGAATATGTCGCGCTATGGTGACGAAGCCCGCAACCTGATCCTGCCAGCCATTTGCGGCCTCGCGCCGCGCACATTCAGCGCCGATGTCTTTATCGCCCACTTTGGCCCGGCAGGCGTTACCGCCGCCAAACTGCGGGAACTTGGCGTTCTTAAAGGCAAAATCGCCACCGTATTCCACGGCATCGATATCTCGCATCGCGACGTGCTGAACCACTATACGCCGGAGTATCAGCAGCTTTTCCAGCGCGGCGATCTGATGTTGCCGATCAGTGAGTTATGGGCCGGCAGACTGAAAAATATGGGCTGCCCGGAGACCAAAATTGCTGTGTCGCGCATGGGGGTTGATATGGCCCGCTTTAGCCTGCGCTCAGTGAAAAACCCCGGTAGTCCATTGCACATTATCTCTGTGGCGCGCCTGACCGAGAAAAAAGGGCTGCATGTCGCTATTGAAGCGTGCCGTCTGTTGAAAGAACGCGGCGTGGATTTCAAATATCGCATCCTCGGTATTGGCCCATGGGAACGCCGCTTACGCACACTTATCGAACAATTCCAGCTGGAAGATGTGATTGAAATGCCGGGCTTTAAACCCAGCCATGAAGTGAAAGCGCTGCTTGATGAAGCCGACGTCTTTTTGCTGCCGTCAGTTACCGGCGCGGACGGGGATATGGAAGGGATCCCGGTTGCGCTGATGGAGGCGATGGCGGTGGGGATCCCGGTGGTTTCAACCGTTCATAGCGGCATTCCGGAGTTGATCGAGGCCGGACAGTCCGGCTGGCTGGTACCGGAAAATGATGCCGAGGCGCTGGCGCAGCGTCTGGCTGCTTTCCGTGATATGGAGAGCCGGGATTTAACACCGGTGGTGACGCGGGCGCGTGAAAAAGTCGAGAACGACTTCAACCAGAAAATCATCAACCAGCAACTTGCCAGTCTGTTGCAGACGCTTTAACAGAGGTTTTATGACCGTGAAGAAAACAGCAACTGCGCTATCGCGACGCACTTTCCTGGCCGCCGGTTCCGCGCTGGCGGCACTTCCTTTGCTTCACATTCCCGCTGCCCGCGCGTTGGGACGTAACGACACGGTTAGCATCAGTGATTACAACCGCAATGACTGGCCCGCGGCGTTTAAACAAGCTTTTGCTGACGGGCAAACGGTGGAAGTTCCCGCAGGTGTGGTCTGCGACAATATCAACACCGGTATTTTCATTCCTGCCGGTAAAACGCTGCTGGTGCGCGGCGCACTGAAAGGTAACGGGCGCGGACGCTTTGTGTTACAGGACGGTAGCCGGGTGGTGGGGGAGAAGGGCGGTAATTTCTATAACATCACGCTGGATGTGCGCGGTTCAGACTGCGTGATCAAGGGCGTGAACATGAGTGGCTTTGGCCCGGTGATGCAGATTTACATTGGCGGGAAAGAGGCGCGCACGATGCGCAATTTGGTCATCGATAACATCACGGTGAGCAAAGCGAACTATGGCATTTTACGCCAGGGTTTCCACAATCAACTGGACGGTGTGCGGATAACCAATGGTCATTTCAGCGACTTACAAGGTGATGCTATCGAATGGAATGTGGCCATCAATGACCGCAACATTCTGATCTCCGACCATGTGATTGATAATATTAACTGCACCAACGGCAAGATTAACTGGGGCATTGGTATTGGCCTGGCGGGCAGCACCTATGACAATAACTACCCCGAGGATCAAGCGGTTAAAAACTTTGTCGTGGCGAATATTACCGGTAGCAACTGCCGTCAGTTAGTGCATGTGGAAAACGGTAAACATTTTATTATTCGCAACGTGAAAGCGAAAAACATCACCCCGGATTTCAGTAAGAAAGCCGGGATTGATAATGCGACAGTGGCGATTTACGGCTGTGATAATTTCGTCATTGATAATGTTTCAATGGTCAATAGCGCCGGTATGTTGATTGGCTATGGTGTTATCAAAGGCGATTATTTGTCGATCCCGCAGAATTTCAAACTCAACGATATCCAGCAGGACAACAGCAGCAGCAAATATAAGCTGCGCGGTATCCAGATCTCGTCCGGTAATGCCACGTCGTTTGTGGCGATCACTAACGTGAAAATGCAGAGCGCGACGCTGGAGTTGCACAATAAACCGCAACATCTTTTCCTGCGTAATATCAACGTGACGCAACAGGCGGCCAACGGCCCGGCACTGAAGCTGAACTTCGATTTACGCAAAGATGTGCGCGGGCGTTTTATGGCGAAACAGGACACCTTGCTGTCATTGGCGAATATTCACGCAGTCAATGAAAACGGGCAAAGTTCAGTCGATATCGACAGAGTCGATCAGCATGTGGTGAATGTCGATAATTTGAACTTCCGTTTGCCAGCGAAGCGGCTCTAAGCGCGGGAAATGGCCTTTTACGATAAATCCTGGTGCTTTAACACCGGGGTTAGGATTACATCTACTGCCTTGCAGGGACATTAGGCGTAACATCTTTCACTTTCCTCGCTGCAAACGCACTGGCGAAAACAGGTTAAAGGTTTATAATTCATCCAATTATTATAGGTGGAAGAAATAATGGTTAATTTGAAAGCAGTTATTCCGGTAGCCGGTCTGGGGATGCATATGCTCCCGGCCACGAAAGCGATTCCAAAAGAGATGCTACCGATCGTCGACAAGCCGATGATTCAGTACATCGTCGACGAAGTTGTTGCTGCAGGGATCAAAGAAATCGTTCTGGTGACTCACTCGTCAAAAAACGCGGTGGAAAACCACTTCGACACCTCCTACGAACTTGAAGCGCTGCTTGAACAGCGAGTTAAACGTCAGCTGCTGGCGGAAGTGCAGTCTATTTGTCCGCCAGGCGTGACAATTATGAACGTGCGTCAGGCGCAGCCGCTGGGGTTAGGCCACTCTATCCTCTGTGCGCGCCCGATCGTTGGCGACAACCCGTTTGTCGTGGTGCTGCCGGATATCGTGCTGGATACGGCGACTGCCGATCCGCTGCGTTACAACCTCGCGGCGATGGTGGCACGCTTTGCTGAGACTGGTCGTAGCCAGGTGCTGGCAAAACGTATGAAAGGCGATCTCTCTGAATACTCCGTGATCCAGACTAAAGAGCCGCTTGATACAGAAGGCAAAGTCAGCCGCATTGTGCAGTTTATTGAAAAACCGGATCAGCCGCAGACACTGGATTCCGACCTGATGGCAGTGGGGCGCTATGTCCTTTCTGCTGATATCTGGCCAGAACTCGAAAAAACCGAGCCAGGCGCATGGGGGCGTATCCAACTGACCGATGCGATTGCTCAGCTTGCGGAAAAACAGTCTGTTGATGCGATGTTGATGACCGGCGACAGCTATGACTGCGGTAAGAAAATGGGGTACATGCAGGCCTTTGTGAACTACGGTCTGCGTAACCTGAAAGAAGGTCAGAAATTCCGCGAAAGTATTAAGAAATTGCTTGCACAATAACCAGACGTAAAACTGATATATAGATTCGCTAATTTAGGGGCAGTGAAGAGTGGCGGTAAGATGGTTACGTCTTTCGCATATTCTCACTGCTCTTTTACTTTATTAATAAAAATCAATAGTTAAAAGGGCTACAAGCTAGCTTAAACACGTTGATGTTACTGTGATTTTTCCTTGTTTCCGGCGCTGTTTAAGCGGAGAATATGCGTTTAGCATTTTGTGCCGGGCGGTGCTTTAAATTAAGTCGCCGATGGGCGTTGATGCAACATTAGATTGTCGGAATGCACCCACAGTACACTGGTAGCTGTAGAGCCTGGGGCGGTAGCGTATCCGAAATTTGGTTGCGAGCTCAGGCCTGGCTTCCAGGTTTTTAAGTTAAAACATTGAAAAGCAAGAGCGGATAATTCTCGTGAAAATACTGGTCACTGGCGGTGCAGGTTTTATTGGTTCAGCGGTTGTTCGGCATATCATTAAAAACACGCAAGACTCTGTGGTTAATGTTGATAAATTAACCTACGCAGGTAATCTCGAATCACTGGCAGAAATTGAAAATGATGCCCGTTACTCATTTGAGCGTGCGGATATTTGTGATAGCGAAGCGATGACGCGCATTTTTGCTGAGCATCAGCCGGATGCTGTCATGCATTTGGCTGCTGAGAGTCATGTTGACCGCTCCATCACAGGCCCAGCTGCATTTATCGAAACAAATATCATTGGAACCTATGTACTTCTGGAAACTGCGCGGAAATATTGGGCGCAGTTGGAAGAGGCTCGAAAATCTGAATTTCGTTTTCATCATATTTCTACTGATGAAGTGTATGGCGATTTGCCGCATCCTGAGGACGTTCCTGCAGGTTCTGTATTACCGATGTTCACGGAAAAAACGCCCTATTCGCCAAGTAGCCCGTACTCTTCATCAAAAGCATCAAGTGATCATTTAGTTCGCGCATGGCGTCGGACTTATGGATTGCCGACCTTGGTCACCAACTGTTCAAACAACTATGGTCCATACCATTTTCCTGAAAAATTGGTCCCGCTGATTATTCTTAGTGCCCTCGCAGGTAAACCGCTACCTGTATACGGCAATGGCGAACAAATCCGCGACTGGTTATACGTTGAAGACCATGCCCGCGCGTTGTACAAAGTTGTGACAGAAGGTGCTGTCGGCGAGACGTACAATATTGGGGGCCACAACGAACGCAAAAACATTGAAGTAGTGAAAACCATTTGCACTATTCTTGATGAGGTCCTTTCCGAGAAACCGGCAGGCATTCAGCATTTCTCTGATCTTATCACCTATGTTCCAGATCGTCCGGGGCATGACCTGCGCTATGCTATTGACGCCAGCAAAATCAAAGCCGAATTGGGTTGGGTTCCCCTTGAGACTTTCGAATCCGGCATCCGCAAAACCGTTCACTGGTATTTGAATAACCAACAATGGTGGCAGCGCGTTATGGATGGCTCCTACGCGTGTGAGCGCCTGGGACTGGCGGATTAATTAAGGAATAAGTTATGAAAGGTATTGTGCTGGCTGGCGGTTCCGGAACCCGCCTTTATCCGATTACTCGCGGTGTATCGAAACAATTATTGCCGATTTATGACAAGCCTATGATCTATTATCCATTATCAGCTCTTATGCTTGCAGGTATACGTGATATTTTAATTATTACAACGCCTGAAGATCATGATAGTTTTCAACGGCTGTTAGGCGATGGGAGAGATTATGGAATCAATCTAAAATATGCTGTACAACCAAGCCCAGACGGATTAGCTCAAGCGTTTATTATCGGTGAACAGTTTATAGCAGGTGATAGAGTTTGCTTAGTTTTAGGAGATAATATTTTTTATGGACAATCATTCATAAAAATACTTCAGAGTGCTGTGGCGAGAGAAGAAGGAGCAACAATATTCGGATATCAAGTTAAAGATCCTGAACGCTTTGGTGTTGTAGAGTTTGATAAGCAAATGCGTGCAATATCAATTGTAGAGAAGCCAACTGATCCTAAATCTAATTATGCAGTGACAGGGCTTTATTTTTATGACAATAGAGTTGTCGAGTTTGCCAAAAAAGTTAAACCCTCGAAACGAGGGGAGCTCGAAATCACTGACTTAAATGAAATGTATTTACGAGAAGGTACTTTGCATGTTGAGTTGTTGGGCCGAGGCTTTGCATGGTTAGATACTGGAACACATGAAAGTTTGCATGAGGCATCATCTTTTGTTCAGACGATACAACATGTTCAAGGGTTGAAAGTAGCATGCCTTGAAGAAATCGCGTTAAGGAACGGTTGGCTGACCAAAGAGCAAGTTTTGAAAAATGCCCTACCTATGGAAAAGAATGACTATGGACGCTACATAATCGCGTTTGCTAAAGGTGAATAATGGGTTCTAAACAGAGCGGGGTTTTGATCACTGGCGGTGCGGGTTTTATTGGCAAAGCCCTTATAGCAGCACTGCTAGAAAAAAAAATTCCTGTCATTTCATTTGATATCTCAGAAAAACCAAGTTCTCTTCCAGACCTTAATGAAAATTTTAACTGGTATAAATTCAGTTATTTAGACTCATCAACCAAGAGAGAAGAACTGCAAGATATTATCCTGGCTCATAGGATAAAGACAGTTATTCACTTGGCAACAACAATGTTTCCCATGGAATCGAAGAAACATATTGAAAAGGATTGTTTCGAAAACGTTTATTCAAATGTAGTTTTTTTTAAAAGTTTATATGAGAATGGTTGTGAGCAAATAATATTTTCTTCATCTGGTGGTACGGTCTATGGGAAAGCGGATCATCCCTTCTCAGAGGATAATGCATTTTCACCAGATATTAGCTATGGTTTAAGTAAGTCTGTAACAGAAACATATTTGAGATTTCTGGCGAAAGAATATGGGCGTAAATCTATATCATTGCGAATTTCAAATCCTTATGGAGAAGGGCAGCGTTTAGAAGGCAAACAAGGTGTAATTCCTATTTTTATAAATAAAATATCAAAAGGAATACCTATTGATATTATCGGGTCATTAGAAAGCAAAAGGGACTATATATATATAAGTGATCTTGTAAGTGCTTTTGAGCGAGCTTTAGAATATAAAGGCATGGAGAATGTATTTAATATTGGCTCTGGAGTTTCAACAACCTTGAATGAGCTTCTGCATACGATTCAGGAAAAATTGAACAAGAAAGCTATAATTGGAATAAATGAGTCTGTAAAAGTTGATTCAAAAGGAATAACTTTAAATATTGAACGAGCTAAAAGAGAGCTTAAATGGTGTCCTAAAGTAACTTTAAACGATGGTCTTGAAAGGTTAATAGAGTTGTCGGGGTGCAAAAAATTATGAAAAAAATACTTATTGTAGGTAGTGGTTTTACAGGTGCAACGATAGCTAGATTATTAGCTGAAAGTGATATGCATGTAAAAGTAATAGATGAACGAGACCATATTGGTGGGAACAGTTATGATGCACGAGACTCTAAAACCGGCATAAATGTTCATGTTTACGGGCCGCATATATTCCATACGGATAATGAAGAAGTCTGGAACTTTGTAAATAAGTATGGTCGGTTTGAACCTTACATTACAAGGTTAAAGGCGAATGCTAAGGGGTGTATTTATTCCTTGCCAGTAAACTTGCATACCATTAATCAATACTATAATACTGCGTTATCTCCTTCTGAAGCAAAAAAACTCATAGCTAGCAAAGGGGATCAAAGTATTATTGAACCTAAGTCATTTGAAGAACAGGCTATAAAGTTCGTTGGAGAAGACTTATATAAAACTTTTTTTTACGGTTATCCTAAAAAACAGTGGGGACTCGATCCTAAAAAAATCCCTGCCTCAGTACTGAAACGATTACCTGTAAGATTCAATTACGATGATAATTATTTCTTTCATAAATACCAAGGAATACCTCGAGATGGTTACACTCATCTTTTTGAAAATCTATTAAATCATCAGAATATCGAGTATGAATTGGGTATTAAAGTAGATAGGCATGATGTGGGGACATTAATTGATAAAGAGCAGTATGATCATATTTTCTTTTCTGGTGCTATAGATAATTTTTATAATTATGAGTATGGAATGCTTGAGTACCGTACATTAAAATTTGAGAAATTTTATAGCCCTGAAGATTATCAAGGTTGTGTGGTGATGTCATATTGTGATGAGGAGATTCCTTATACAAGAATCACAGAGCATAAATATTTTACCCCTTGGGAAGAACATACTGAGAGCGTTTTGTATAAAGAATTTAGTAGTAAATGCACCAAAGATGATATTCCTTATTATCCAGTCAGACATGTTGATGGAGATAAAATGTGGAATAAATACGAAGCTAAAGCAAGGCAAGAAAAAAACATCACTTTTATCGGAAGGCTAGCAACTTACCGGTATTTGGATATGGATGTTTGCATTAAGGAAGCTATTGACTGTGCTCAACAATATATTAAGAATAACACCTGATGATTTATACAGTTGTAATGGTTTCGTATAATAGAGACATTAAACTAAGGGAGTCAGTCAGACAGCTTTTAGCTACTTCACTAGATTTTTTGGTCATCGTTGATAACAATTCAAAACAGCAGACCCGCGACGTACTCTTTGAGGTGAGTCAGAATGACAAAAGAGTGAAATTAATTCAGCTGGAAGAAAATAGAGGTGCGTCATTTGGTTTCTTTACCGGGCTTAATTATATTGAAAATAAGCATCCGAATTCAGTGACAATATTTCTGGATGATGATGCATATTTTACACAGAATTTTCTGGATGTGTTGAAGAAAAATATTGGGCTAAATGGCGGTTTTTTTTCTTTTATTACACCAAAAGTAGTTAATAAAAATGGCATGAGGTTGAATATGAATCGACCGATGACCATCATTCCTAACGGAATAAGAAAAATGTTCAGTTACCTAAGGAAAAGAAGAACCTTTGGCGACAATAATGAATCAGTAGAAGCTGCAAGTTTTATTGGATTAACTATTGTTAATAACAATGATTTCAAAAAGTCAGCTTTAATTCCAGTCGATTATTTTATCTATTATGATGATTTAACCTATACTTATCGACTTTCCAAGCATTCAGGTATGCCCGGTATTTATATAAGTGATTTGTTAGTTATACATGATATGGCTAATGGCACTAGGGAATATGATTCTTTTAGATTGTCTTATCTGCTCACTAATAGCAGAAAATTTAGCAAAGAGGTGGGTGATAGATTATTTATTTATTCATTTTTAATCCACAGCTATCATTTTTTAAATTGCTTTAGAAAGTTAACTTTTATGGTTTTCATTAAGGCGTTGATGAGAAAGAAATAGAATGAGTATCCTTTCCCTTAGAACACTCGAATTGGTATGGGTTAAGGCAAGACTTAACCTGCGGTCAGAAGCATCAATAAACTACTTAAGCTATGCCTGGTGGATAATTGAGCCTGTGCTTCAAATGGCTATTTATTATTTAGTGTTTGCCTACCTTTTGAAGCAAGGTGGGCATGATTATGTACCTTTCCTTCTGACAGGTTTGATACCTTGGATTTGGTTTGGACGTAGTGTTAGTCATGCTCAAGGGAGTATTATCCAGGGCAAGTATTTAATGAATCAGGTTCATATTCCTAAAATTTTTTTTCCTTTAACTTTTATATTGCAAGATGCTATCAAGCAGATAATTGTATTCATTCTTTTACTTATATTTTTAGTCCTGTACGGATACGAGTTTAGTTTTGGCTTGCTTTGGGTTATCCCTGTTATTCTGGTGCAGTTTTTATTGATTTTAGCATTTGCACTAACTGTATCAGTTATTGTACCTTTTGTACGAGATTTTTCATTTGTAATAGAAACGGGATTACAGATAATGATGTTTTGTTCAGGGATATTCTTTAATTATAAGAGCATTCCTGCGATGGAAACTAAAATATTTTTTATAAACCCAATGGCTATTATCCTCAGTTCATATCGTGAAATCTTAATGTACAATAATGTACCTAATATAAAATTATTAAGTTGTGTTGTCGTTCTTTCCTTGATGATGATTTCTGTTGCATTATATGCGTTTAAAAAATTAGAATTCATATTTCCAAGAGTTGTTCAGAAATGAAGAATGAAAAAGTAATTGAGTTAAAAAATGTCGAAGTTACTTACCGAGAGAAGAAAACATTTTTTGAATATGATGAATATACTGCTTTAAAAGATATTACATTCGATGTTTATCGTGGTGAGACGCTTGGTATTATCGGGCGTAATGGGGCTGGAAAATCTACGCTCTTACGTGTATTGGCTGGAATTATCAAACCCGATTCTGGTACCGTAACCATCCGTTCTAAAAGTATTTCCCTAATGGCTCTTCAGGCAGGTTTTGACCCTAACCTATCTGGCAGGCAGAATACAATATTTAGTGGAATGGTTCTTGGTCATCGATTATCGTATATTAAAAAAATAATTGAAGAGATAAAAGATTATTCAGAGTTAAACGATTTTTTTGAAAAACCAATTAAAAATTACTCATCAGGAATGATGGCGCGCTTGGGCTTTTCTATTGCAATGTATACAACTCCAGAGGTTCTACTAATCGATGAAGTGCTGGGTGTAGGGGATGTAACTTTTGCTGAAAAGGCCCAAAAAAGCATAAAAGAGAAAATTAAATCAGATGCCACTGTCGTTATAGTGTCGCATGATGAAAGTCAATTAAAAATGCTTTCTGATAGACTCGTCTGTATTGAAAATGGTATTGTATTAGACGAAGGCCCAAGTGATAGTGTTTATATAAAATATAATTTAATCATGAAGTTGACAAGTTACAGGTTGCGATTGTTAGATTATAAAAACAGCGATGCTGTATTCTTTAAAGTTGGAGATATAAACCCGGATGCAAAATATTCCGATGTGAATTTTAATATACAAGATGAAAACATCATAGGAGTAGAGTTTAGAATTAAGTCATGCGCAAATCAATACGAAATTGTATCCATTAATAATGATGCGTTTTGGCTTCGTCTTCACCATCATGAAGATTATGAAATTATATTTAAAATGCTGAATGGTTCGAAAAGCTTTGTAAGTTTAAATATTGGTTTTTGAAATTTACTTTTTTAATATGCCCCTTTTACTATGATACATTTTCTGCTCTATAGTTAGAACTAATTATTTATTGAAGCGAAACATAATTCTCTCCTGAAATAATCATATAATGTGAATTTATGTAGAGTATTAATGGGAGGTGACACTAATGCACAAACTATTATCAGGTATGAAAAGTTCAGCATAAAATGGGGATTTTATACAGCATCCTATTTTAGTGGGCAGGTAGATGTCAAATAAATAATAAATTATGGCATTTACACTTAATACGTTAAAAGTATATATGTGTTTCCTATATGGGAAGACTCGGATTACATAATGCATATCCAAAATTCACTTTGTATTTATCGTTAGATGAACATAAAAATCAGCCTGAAATGTAAATAGATAATCTATTTGGTACTTGATGATTAAGTAATTAACTTACTGCGTAACATATTGAAGTTTTTATATTTTGTGAGATGCAAAAGTGTTGGTATGATATTTCTAAGTACATCCCCCATAAATCGCTAATAGGATTTTGAAATTATGAAAATTAGAAGTAAGGCACCACTTCGATTAGGAATCGCTGGCGGTGGAACTGATGTTTCACCGTATAGTGATACTTTTGGCGGATGTGTGCTTAATGCAACTATAAATATGTATGCGTATGCCTATATAGATGATGAGTTTGATGGTGACAAAGTAATCTTTGAGGCAACGGATCTTGGCATCAAAGAAGAAGTTAATATACAGAAAGGAGTCACGGTTGAAGGGAAACTCAAGCTTCATCGTGCAGTTTATCTTCGTGTTATGCAAGATTTTTTTAATGGAGAATTGAAACCAGTCAGAATTATTACGCATTCTGATGCACCCGCTGGTAGCGGTCTCGGCTCATCATCAACCGTGGTTGTTTCGATGCTTGAGGGGCTGCGTCAGATGTATTCTCTACCGTTAGGAGAGTATGATTTAGCACAGTTATCATATAAAATTGAACGTGTTGATTGTGGTTTATCAGGTGGCAAGCAGGATCAGTATGCAGCGACATTCGGTGGTTTTAACTTTATGGAGTTTTATGAAGGTAATCGGGTAGTAGTTAACCCACTTCGAATTCGTCAGTATATTATCAATGAACTCGAAGCGTCTATTATTTTGTATTTTACCGGTGCTTCTCGTGATTCTGCAAAAATTATAGATGATCAAATCAAATCGCTTGAAAGTGATAAAAAATCTGAACTCGCGGCAATGCATAAAGTTAAAGAGTCGGCATTTAGAATCAAGGAGCATCTGCTAAAATCTGATATTGATGCTATGGCTTTAACTTTTAAAGATGCTTGGGAAAGTAAGAAAAAAACTTCTATTTCAATTACTAATCCAATGATTGAAAGAATTGAAAACGAAGTTTTCAAGATAGGTGTCAAATCAGTAAAGGTTTCTGGTGCTGGCGGTGGCGGTTTTATGATGCTTTTTGTTGAGCCAGAAAAAAAACATATTATCGAGAACAGGCTTAAAGAGCTTGGCGGTGAAGTTTATAAATTCCAATTTGTTGAAGATGGTGCATATTCATGGACAATGTGAAGTATATTAAAGATTATTTAGATGAAAGTATATCTGTTAAAAAACTGCTCAAAGAGTCTGATGCTATTTTAAATCAAATTGCTGTTGTGGCTGATTTGATTACTAAAGCCTATAGAAATGGTAATAAAGTCATTCTTGCTGGAAATGGCGGTAGTGCAGCGGATTCTCAACATATCGCAGCGGAATTTGTTAGCCGTTTTTTCTTTGACCGACCAGGCTTACCAGCTATAGCTTTGACAACGGATACATCTATGCTGACGGCTATTGGAAATGACTATGGTTTCGATAAGCTTTTTGCAAGACAACTCCAAGCACAGAGTAAGGCTGGTGACATCTTTATAGGTATCAGCACTTCTGGAAACTCGACTAATATTATCAAAGCAATGGAAATTTCCAAGGGTTTAGGTGTGGTTAGCGTTGCACTTTGCGGTGCGTCTGGCGCATTAAAGGACATAGTTGATTATTCAATTAATGTGCCTTCAAAAATTACACCATATATTCAAGAATGTCATATTTGCATCGGGCACATGATCTGTGCCATTGTTGAAAAAGTCATATTCGGAGCAGAAGATAATTAATTATGTATGATGTGGTTATTTTGGCAGGAGGGTTAGGAACTCGGTTGAAAAGTGTCAGTGGCGAGATTCCAAAACCGATGGTAGATGTATCTGGTAAGCCTTTTTTATATCGCTTAATGGAGTATCTTGAAACTCAAGATGTAAAAAGAATTATTCTATCTTTATCCTACAAAGCAGACTATATCATCGAAAGGGTTGTCAAGGACAACCCTGTAAGCTGTGTTGTCGACTTTGTTGTTGAAAGCGAACCTCTAGGGACTGGCGGGGCCATAAAATACGCATGCCAAAAAGTTAATACTGAGAAGTTCATCGTTTTAAATGGTGATACTTATTGTGAGCTTGATTATAAAGAATTTGTCAAGGCTTCTTTAAAAACTGATTTACTCATATCGGGGGTCGAAGTAAATGATGTCTCAAGATATGGCTGTTTAGATATAGATGAAAACTCTAATGTTTATGCTATAGCTGAAAAAGGGCGAACTGGCGTTGGCATCATCAATAGCGGAATATATGTAATTTCCAGGCAATCAATAAATAACTATCCGAGTGCTAAATTTTCATTTGAGTCTGATTTTTTAACGAACTTTAACGGCACCTTTAGCGCATTTGTTAGTTCTGCATATTTTATTGATATCGGAATACCCCAAGATTACTATAAAGCATGCGAGAAATTTAAATGAAGGTGGCATTTCTGGATAGAGACGGTGTAATCAACGAAGAAGTAAACTATCTACATAAAAAAGATAATTTTAAATTTACACCTAACGCTATTTCCGGACTCAGACGAATAATAAGCCATGGATATAAAATTATTATTGTAACGAATCAAGCTGGGATTGCGAAAGGTTTCTTCTCCATTGAGGATTATTATGAACTAACGAATTGGTATATGGGAAAACTTTCATCTTTAGGAATCGATATATTGGATATTCATTTTTGTCCTCATCATCCCGAGGGGGTTATTCCTGAATTCAGCGTTGATTGTGACTGTAGAAAACCAAAGCCAGGTATGTTAGAACAAGCGGGTAGAAAGTATCAAATAGATTTAGATCTTTCTTTTATCGTTGGGGATAAAAGTAGCGATGTAGAAGCAGGCTTAAATTTCGGGTTGTCGCGAGCTTATTTGGTTGAGACAGGACATAAGCTTTCAACAACAGACTATAGAAATTATAGAGTATATCCGGATCTATTATCGATACCATTATGAAAAATAAAGTTAAGAATTCAATTAAGAAATATATAATAAAGTTTAGGTATACGAAGATTGCTCAAGTACTTTGGCGACTATTTTCTCAAGTTGTTAATGCCTATTATCCAAGGAGGCTTTTAATTAAAGCGCTTCATGTTGATACTCAACCAGTCTCTACCAACACAACCGTATTTCCTAAAATAAAAAAATCTACTAAAGAAAAAAATGTTTTAATAATAATGCCTTTTTATGGGAATGATGCTACGGGTAAAAACATTGATACTAAAATTTCTACTTTAAAGGCGCTGGGTTTTGCCGTGCATGTTGTTGTTTATAATAATTCCCCATGGGATTCTTATAACCCTAAGTGGGATTATGTCTATAATATCAAAAATACGAACGGATGTTTTGGTAAGTTGCGTTATGATGTCAATAATCAAGTAATTTTTGATGGCAATAAAATAGATGATTGGATCGATGATGAAATTTGCCAATTCATTGCCGCTCTTTCAGCAATGAATAACTTCCAAATAGCTATTGTTAACTATGTTTTTCTATCAAAGTTGTGTCTGTATCTTGGCAGTAACACTGTTACTGTAATCGATACTCATGACGTTTTTGCTAAACGTAATACCAGAATGTCCAGGGTTGGAATTAATCCTGATAAGTTTTATTTTTCCACCACGAAAGAAGAAGAAATAAAGGGGCTCTCACGCGCTGATTATATATTTGCTATTCAGGAATCAGAGGGGAGATATTTTGTGGAGCAGGTGCCTTCAAAAGTTATTGTGCAGCCACCTATCTTCGATTCATGCTTTATAGATTATATGCCTAAGCCTGATAAAAGATTGATTGTTGGATTTATGGCATCCGGGCATTATCCGAACGTTATCGCTATTAATAATTTTATTGAAAATCTTAACAGGTTCAAAAATCATATACGCCTTGATATAACTGGAACTATTTGTGGTTCACTTATGAATAACAATTTTCCGAGATTTGTTAATATATTAGGCTATTGTGACAGTCTTGAGGATTTTTATACCTCTTGTGATGTGATTGTTAATCCCGATGAATTATTATCTGGTATCAAAGTCAAGTGCCTTGAAGCACTTTCATATGGTGTTCCTTTGGTATCGACTAAAGCAGCGATGGAGGGTATTGAATCGGATGCGGAATATCATCTGCTAGATTCTGCCGAGCAGTGTGCTGAATTCATTGCAAGTCTGAAAAAGGATAGACTTCCTGAGATGGCGCTTAAAAGTAGAAGCATTTTTGTTGCTTTTAATCAGCGCTATAATTTTAAATCAACAATGAAACAGGTTCTGCATTTAAATGAAAAATGAACAATTTAAAATCTCAGTAATATTGCCTGTTTATGGTGGTGAACAATACCTTGAACAATGCTTGGATAGTGTAATTTGTCAGACATATAAAAATCTTGAAATTATCGTTATTAACGACGGTAGTCCTGATTCCTGCCCCTCTATTATTGACCGCTATGCTTCTATGGATAAAAGAATTATTCCTATCCATAAAAAAAACGCAGGTTATGGTGCTGCGATAAATTCGGGTCTTGATGTTGCGACTGGTGATTTTGTTGCTATAGTTGAAACTGATGATTGGGTTCAACCCGATATGTTTGAATGTTTAGTAAATGCTTACCATAAAAAACCCAATCCGGTTGTAAAAGCTAGTTTTAACCGTCTCGGCAACGAAGTAATACTAAATACACAATCTTTAAAACATCTTTGTCCTTTTGATTCCGATAATCTTGCAGAAATAACTCCTGAGTCATCAATTGAATTGTTCCTGTTAGAGTCATCAATATGGACTGCATTATATAAGCGAGATTTTCTTGAAGTAAATGCTATTAGATTTTATGAAAGCCCTGGTGCCGCTTATCAGGATATGCCTTTTAAATTTATTACTTATGCAGCATCTGAAGCGATTACTCTTGTCAATACTCCTGTTTATAATTATAGGGTCATGAATGCTGGATCTTCCAGCGCAAGCTCAGATAATGCGCTGATTTCATTCAAAAATTATGAAATCATTAAAACTTATTTGCAAAAGCAAGGATTATTTAATACTTATCTTTACCATTTCTACTTCCACTTAATGTTTGATTTGGTATTCCATTCTTCCAGATTAACTGGTGAAGGTCTAGAAGCTTACCAGAATGCTGCAATTGTTGCTTTTGAACAAGGTAGATATGAAGGGTTTGATCCTGATAAAAGAGATATTTATTTTTCTGCAGATACTAATGACTATTATCATAAGCACGTATTACCTATTTATAATGAATTAATGAATAAGGAAGTTATTAAAACTTTGCATACAAAAAATAAAATTAGAAAAGCTATTGTTACGAAGTTGCGTTACCTTATGGGTAAATTAATTGTAGAGCCAATTATCAATACAATCTCTGCGAAAATTGATTCGCAAGCGTCTCTACAATCATCCATGTTAGATAAAAAGCTTTCTGACAATTTAGATTCTATCTCCTTAAAATTTGAATCTGATTATGCTTCTTTTGTCAAAGATACTTCAGGGAAAATCGATTCTTTACTTTTAAGTCCAGGCTGTGTAAAGGTAAAGGTTGCGCCAAGCAATCAGTTCTATTATTACATGCGCGCTAATGAAGATCGTATTTGTAAATTGCGTCGAGATTTCAAAATTGGGCTGGATGATTTTAGTCTATTGAACGAAAGGAAACTTTTCGGCTTCTATGAGTGTTTGCCTTTCTTTGAACATAAAGGGATGGAGTTGCATATTCCATTATCACTAAGTCTTTTCACGGATGAAGATAGAGTTATTTTAACTAATATTGAAACTATTGTTCAGAAAGAGAATGAAAGTTATCACCACCTTGATACCACTGAGCTACCAATTACTCTTGCTACCAATTATTTCAAAGCGGGGTTAAAATATTTACCCGATAGATTAACGGAGCATTTTAAAGGTACTATTGCTATTGACTGTGGCGCGTGGGTTGGCGATACAGCAATCATGTTTGCAAGCTATGGTTTTAAGCGTGTTTTAGCATTAGAACCTATATCAGATAACTATAATTGCATGCTCCGTAATATTGAACGTAATAAACAATATCTTGGCGATGTAATTGAACCCATGAAGGTTGCCGCTGGTAATACGACTGGGAATCTTTCTATGATAAAGATAGGAGAAGATGGCGTTGGCTCCTGTGTAGTTGAAGGTGATTTAACTGACATCAAAGTTAATTCAGTTACCCTTGATAGTCTACATATAGATGGGCGTGTTGGTTTAATAAAATTAGACATCGAAGGGTATGAATTAATGGCCCTTAAAGGGGCTGAATCGTTAATAAGAAAAGATAAGCCTGTTCTTCTGATTTCGGTATATCATCTTTGGCTTCAACCTGAACAAATATTTGAGTGCAAGAAATTTGTAGAAGACTTAGAAATGGGATACAAATTTAAATTTGTGCATCTGCAACCGGAACGTGATTTGATTTATGAATATGTCTTAGTCTGTTGGTGAACTTGACATGTATTTGTGGTCAGGGATGACCTTTGTCGTGATACTCTGTAATTTAACGAATATTTCGATGCATTACATGTGTTTACTAATCCTTTTCATTAAAGCTATTATTGATAGGTACGTCATATATTAAAGTATGAAGATGAAAATCTGTTATTTTGTTAACTCTGCATGGTATTTTGAACTACATTGGCAAGAACGTGCTCTTGCTGTAATTGAGGCAGGTTATGACGTCTATATTTTAGCAAGGTTTGAAGATGACAACATATTTGAGCGCTTAACCAAAAAAGGCTTCAAATGTGTTAATAACTTCACTAATGAATATAGTCTTAACCCTCTTTCTTTTTTGTCGAGCATGTTTTATTGCTTTAAACTATTAGATGAAATTGAACCCGATATTGTCCACAGCATAACAATAAAACCGGGTGTAATGAGTTGTATTTGGGCAAGTATAAAAAAGAAGAGACTTGTTTATAGTTTTGTTGGGCTCGGTCGTGTTTTTGAAGGGAAGTCAATTGTTTACCGTATCCTGGGTTTTTTTGTAACGAGACTGTATCGACATTTGTTTTCGAGAATTAAATGTAAGGTGCTTTTTGAACATAAAAAAGATCAGGACAAAATTATTAGTCTTCTGCAAATCCCTGACGCAATCACTGAGGTTATTGATGGCGCTGGGGTTGATATAAATTTCTTCTCTTATAAGCATGAGCTAAATAATAAAAAAACTAAAGTGCTTTTTGCCAGTCGCATGTTATGGAGTAAGGGATTGGATACTTTAATTAAAGTAAAAAAAATACTCCAGCATATGGATGTTGATTTTGATTTGTTAGTTGCTGGTATTCTTGTTGAGAATGATCGTGATGCAATCAGTTTCTCACAAATTAAAACATGGCACGATTCAGGGGACATTCAGTGGTTAGGAAAACGAGCGGATATTAATGATGTCATTGCATCTGTTAATATTGTTGCCTTGCCATCTGTTTATTCGGAAGGCATACCTCGCATTTTGCTTGAATCAGGCGCAATAGGGCGTCCAGTGATTAGTTTTGATGCTGGTGGGTGTGGAAGTTTGGTAATAGATGGTTATAACGGTTATTTAGTTCAGAAAGATAATATTGAACAATTTGCTGAAAAATTATCTTTGCTAATTAAAAATCCTAACTTACGCGAAACCATGGGACGGAATGCAAGGAATAGAATTGAAAATGGATATTCTTCTGAGCTCGTGATTCAAAAGACCGTAAAAATATACGAGAGTTTAATATAAACAATCTCAACTATAAACGGCTCTCCTTAAAATTCAATTACTAATTTTTATAGAACAGCTTTTTTGGTGTGCTTCTGATTCGACATACCATTTAATGTTTCTTTAAGATATAATTCCATAAATTATAGCTGTCCTTGTGGCAGTATCTACACCTGACAGGAGTATGTAATGTCCAAGCAACAAATCGGCGTTGTTGGTATGGCGGTAATGGGGCGCAACCTGGCGCTCAACATTGAGAGCCGTGGCTACACCGTTTCAGTTTTCAACCGTTCGCGCGAAAAAACCGAAGAAGTCATTGCCGAAAACCCGGGCAAAAAGCTGGTTCCTTACTACACCGTACAAGAATTTGTCGAATCACTGGAAACTCCGCGCCGCATCCTGCTGATGGTGAAAGCTGGTGCAGGCACTGATGCCGCTATTGACTCCCTCAAGCCATATCTCGATAAAGGCGACATCATTATTGATGGCGGCAACACATTCTTCCAGGACACCATTCGTCGTAATCGCGAACTTTCGGAAGAAGGTTTCAACTTTATCGGCACTGGCGTTTCCGGTGGCGAAGAAGGCGCGCTGAAAGGTCCATCAATCATGCCTGGTGGTCAGAAAGAAGCCTACGATCTGGTTGCTCCAATCCTGACCAAAATTGCTGCAGTGGCGGAAGATGGCGAACCTTGCGTGACGTATATTGGTCCGGACGGTGCGGGTCACTACGTTAAAATGGTGCATAACGGTATCGAATATGGCGATATGCAGCTGATTGCCGAAGCTTACGCGTTGTTAAAAGGCGGCCTGAATCTCTCTAACGAAGAGCTGGCGAAAACCTTCAGCGAGTGGAACGCAGGTGAGCTGAGCAGCTATCTTATCGACATCACCAAAGATATCTTCACCAAGAAAGATGAAGAGGGTAAATATCTCGTAGATGTGATCCTCGACGAAGCGGCGAATAAAGGCACCGGCAAATGGACCAGCCAGAGCTCTCTGGACCTTGGCGAGCCGCTGTCGCTGATTACCGAATCCGTGTTTGCGCGCTATATCTCTTCTCTGAAAGAGCAGCGTGTTGCCGCGTCTAAAGTACTTTCCGGCCCGCAGGCGAAACCGGCGGGTGATAAAGCTGAATTTATCGAGAAAGTACGCCGTGCGCTGTACCTCGGTAAAATTGTTTCCTATGCACAGGGCTTCTCTCAGCTGCGTGCTGCTTCTGACGAGCACAACTGGAACCTGAATTACGGCGAAATAGCGAAGATCTTCCGCGCAGGCTGTATCATCCGTGCGCAGTTCCTGCAGAAAATCACCGATGCTTATGCCGAGACCCCGGCTATCGCAAACCTGCTGCTGGCACCGTACTTTAAGAAAATTGCCGACGGTTACCAACAGGCGCTGCGTGATGTAGTGGCCTATGCCGTGCAGAATGGTATTCCGGTACCGACCTTCTCTGCGGCGGTGGCATACTACGACAGTTATCGTTCTGCGGTACTGCCGGCGAACCTGATCCAGGCTCAGCGTGATTATTTCGGTGCGCACACATACAAGCGCACAGATAAAGATGGCGTGTTCCATACCGAATGGCTGGATTAATCTGATAATCACCCATCTGGTTTACCCAGGCCCGGTTGTTAAAACCGGGCCTTTTTTTCGTCTCAACCGCCGTTTTTTCGGGCAGTCATATACATTTTGTCGATTATTTTCCGCTAAACCATACATAAACGCTGCTGTTGACGGCCGATTGTCGCCTTGACAGTCCCTCAACGGAAGAGGTAAAAACCCCAACAGTTATTGATATTAAGCGGGTGGCGACGGGATCGTCATCTCCGGTTTCATACACTCACAAAAGTTGCTTATCGAATGAAAATAACAATCTCCGGAACAGGTTACGTTGGGCTATCGAACGGGATTCTGATTGCGCAGAACCATGAAGTGGTGGCGCTGGATATCGTTCAGTCCAAAGTAGATATGCTTAATCAGAAGATCTCTCCCATCGTGGATAAGGAGATCCAGGAGTATTTGCAGAATAAGCCGCTGAACTTCCGTGCGACGACGGACAAACTCGACGCCTATCGCGGCGCGGATTTCGTCATCATTGCCACGCCGACGGATTACGATCCGAAAACGAACTACTTCAACACCAGCAGCGTGGAGTCTGTGATTCGTGACGTTCATGAGATCAACCCGCAAGCGGTGATGATCATTAAATCCACTATTCCCGTTGGCTTCACCCAGTCCATCCGTGAAAAATATGGCATTGATAACGTTATCTTTTCACCGGAATTCTTGCGTGAAGGTAAGGCGCTGTACGATAACCTGCACCCATCGCGTATCGTTATCGGCGAACGCTCCGAACGTGCCGAGCGTTTTGCTGCGTTGCTACAGGAAGGCGCTATCAAAAAAGATATTCGCGTGCTGTTTACAGACTCAACTGAAGCCGAAGCGATTAAACTCTTCGCCAACACCTATCTGGCGATGCGCGTGGCGTACTTCAACGAACTGGATAGCTATGCAGAAAGCCTGGGGCTGAACAGCCGCCAGATTATCGAAGGCGTATGTCTGGATCCGCGTATCGGCAATCACTACAACAACCCGTCGTTTGGCTACGGCGGTTACTGCCTGCCGAAAGACACCAAACAGCTGCTGGCGAACTACCAGTCAGTACCGAATAATATTATTTCGGCTATCGTTGATGCTAACCGTACACGTAAAGACTTTATTGCGGATTCCATCCTGGCGCGTAAACCGAAGGTGGTGGGCGTTTATCGTCTGATCATGAAGAGCGGTTCCGATAACTTCCGCGCCTCTTCAATTCAGGGCATCATGAAGCGTATTAAAGCGAAGGGCGTGCAGGTCATCATTTATGAACCAGTAATGCAGGAAGATGAATTCTTCCACTCCCGCGTGGTACGCGATCTGGACGCGTTCAAACAGGAAGCGGATGTCATTATCTCCAACCGTATGGCGCAAGAACTGGCCGATGTACAAGACAAAGTCTATACCCGCGATTTATTCGGTAACGACTAATTGTTATTGCTTAAAGTAAAACGGCCCGTCAGGGCCGTTTTTTTACACGTTATAAAACGCTCTATACCAGTCAACAAAGCGCTTCACACCGTCTTTGACTGAAGTCTGGGGCTTAAAGCCTGTCACCTCATACAGCGGCTGGGTGTCTGCGCTCGTTTCCAGTACATCCCCTGGCTGAATCGGCATCATGTTTTTCTGCGCTTCAATACCCAATGCTTCTTCCAGTGCCGTGATGTAATCCATCAGCTCGACCGGAGAGCTGTTGCCAATGTTATAAACATGGTAAGGCGCAGAGCTGGTTGCCGGTGACCCGCTTTCAACTGTCCAGGTTGCATCCGGCTGCGGGATCACATCCTGCATACGGATAATCGCTTCCACAATATCGTCAATGTAGGTGAAGTCGCGCTTCATCTTGCCATAGTTGTAAACGTCAATGCTCTTGCCTTCCAGCATCGCTTTCGTGAACTTAAAGAGCGCCATGTCCGGGCGTCCCCAGGGGCCATAAACCGTAAAGAAACGCAGGCCGGTCGTTGGCAGACCATACAGATGCGAATAGGTGTGCGACATCAGTTCATTGGCTTTTTTCGTTGCCGCGTAGAGTGATACCGGGTGGTCAACTGAATCATCAGTGGAGAAGGGCATCTTACGGTTTAACCCGTAAACGGAGCTGGAGGACGCATACAGCAGATGCTGCACTTTATGATGACGGCAGCCTTCAAGTACGTTCAGATGTCCAATCAGATTAGATTCTGCGTAAACGTGCGGGTTTTCCAGCGAGTAACGGACACCTGCTTGTGCAGCGAGATGAATAACGCGGTCGAATTTCTCACGCGCAAACAGCTGCGCCATCGCTTCGCGGTCAGCGAGATCGATTTTATGAAAGTGGAAATCGGGAGAGGCCAGTAAGTCCAGGCGCGCTTGCTTCAGACTGACATCGTAATAATCATTCAGGTTATCATTACCCACAACCTGGTGGCCCGCTTTCAGCAAACGTTCACTGACGTGATAGCCGATAAACCCGGCAGCGCCGGTGACCAGAAATTTCATCTTCAACCTCAATGTTTGATATGCACAACTTGTGATGCGAAAAACTGTGGTGGGATGATACCTGCTGTGGGAAATAATGGTAACTGCTTTATCAGCGATAAATAAGAGGGAGCGTGATAGCTCCCCATGTATAGCTTATTTATGCCGCTTGCGTAAATTCTCAATCACGGTCGTTAAATCAAGCTGCTGATCCTGTAACAGTACCAGCAGGTGATACATCAGGTCAGAGGCTTCGTTAGTCAGCTCTTCGCGGTCGTTCACGGTTGCCGCCAGTGCCGTTTCTACTCCTTCTTCGCCCACTTTCTGCGCGATACGTTTAGTACCGCTGGCGTAGAGTTTGGCAGTATAAGAACTTGCCGGGTCGGCCGTCTTACGCGCGGCGAGCAACTCTTCTAACTGGTAGAGGAACAACCACTGGTGGCTGGTATCGCCAAAGCAGCTGGATGTTCCCGTGTGGCAGGTTGGGCCGATTGGGTTAACAAGGACCAGCAATGTGTCGTTGTCGCAATCAGGCGCTATCTTCACTACGTTAAGGAAATGGCCCGAGGTTTCACCTTTGGTCCATAAACGCCCTTTAGTGCGGGAGAAAAAAGTCACTTTGCCGCTTTCCTGCGTTTTAGTCAGCGCCGCTTTGTTCATGTAACCCAGCATCAGCACTTCGCCGGAAACCGCATGTTGCACCACGGCGGGCAGCAGTCCGTCGGTTTTTTCCCAGTCCAGTTGGGCCAGTTGTAGCTCTGTTAACATACCCTGATCTCCACGCCCTGGTCTGCCAGGTACGTTTTTAATTCACCAATATTAATAATCTGCTTGTGAAACACGGAAGCTGCCAGCGCGCCGTCAACGTTCGCATCGCGGAAGGCTTCCAGAAAATGTTCCATGGTGCCCGCGCCACCAGAAGCAATCAGCGGTACGTGGCACACCGCGCGCACTTTCTTCAGTTGTTCAAGGTCATAGCCATTGCGCACGCCATCCTGGTTCATCATGTTCAGCACGATCTCCCCGGCGCCGCGCTTTTGCACTTCCTGCACCCAGTCCAGCGTTTCCCATTGCGTGACCCGGGTCCGCCTCTCATCACCGGTGTACTGATTAACGTGATATTTGCCCGTTTCGGCGTCAAACCAGGTGTCGATACCGACCACAATGCACTGTACGCCAAAGCGATCGGCCAGCCGTGTGATTAATTCCGGATCGGCCAGTGCAGGGGAGTTAATCGAAATTTTATCTGCGCCGAACGAGAGAATTTTCGCCGCATCGTCAGCAGACTTAATCCCACCTGCCACACAGAAAGGAATATCAATCACTTCCGCCACGCGTGATACCCAGCTCTTATCCACTACGCGACCATCGCTTGAGGCGGTGATATCGTAGAACACCAGCTCGTCCGCGCCTTCTTCGGCGTAGCGTTTTGCCAGCGGCACAATGTCGCCAATAATTTCGTGATTACGAAACTGTACGCCTTTCACCACCTGGCCATCACGCACGTCAAGACAAGGGATTATCCGTTTTGCCAGCATTGAATGGCCTCCTTCACCGTGAATTTACCTTCCAGCAGCGCCCGTCCGACAATCACGCCGCGCACGCCAGTACCGCACAGGGCGGCAATATCATTTAAACCGCCGATGCCGCCGGAAGACTGAAACGCTACCTGCGGCCAGCGAGCGCAAATCTCTTCATATAACGCAACGTTCGAGCCCGCGAGCGTGCCGTCTCGCGAGATGTCGGTGCACAATACATGCTTCAGGCCAACAGCAAGATAGGTTTCCACCAGCGCTTCCAGCGTCACACCGGAGTTCTCCTGCCAGCCGCTCACCGCGACCTGCTTAGTGCCCTGTTCATCGATGCGCACATCCAGCGCCAGCACCAGCTTGTCTGCGCCAAAACGTGCAAACCAGCCTTTCACTACCTCAGGCGATTTTACCGCCGTCGAGCCGATGACCACGCGGGCAACACCGGCCGAGAGCAGGGCGGCGACGTCCTCTTCCGTGCGTACACCGCCGCCCACCTGTACCGGAACGTTCACCCCGGCAACCAGCGTTTTCAGCAACGGGATCTGGCGTTTCGCCGGATCTTTCGCACCGGTTAAATCGACGAGGTGCAGCACCTGCGCGCCCTGAGCGGCGTAATCCTGCAAGCGTGGCAGCGGGTCGTTGCCATAATCGCGCTGCTGCGCGTAGTCGCCCTGATGAAGACGTACGACGGTGCCGTCAATTAAATCTAAAGCCGGAATAATCATCACATCTCCAGGAAGTTTTTCAGCAGTTGCGCACCTGCGCGGCCGGAACGTTCCGGGTGAAACTGCACACCGTAAAAATTGTCTTTCTGCACGGCAGCGGTAAACGGCTCGCCGTAATCGCAGCGGGCAATGGTGTACGCATTCACCGGCATGGCGTAGCTGTGCACAAAGTAGAAATAAGCGCCATCCTCGATGCCCTGGAACAGACGGTTGCCGGCTTTTGCGTAAACCTGGTTCCAGCCCATATGCGGCAGCGGCAGACCAGCGTCTTTCATCTTCGGCACATCCTGTTCAATGATGCCCAACAAATTGACGCCGTGGGTCTCTTCGCTAAAACGCCCAAGCAGTTGCATTCCCAGGCAGATGCCGAGCACCGGCTGCGTACAGGCTTTCACCAGTTCGATCAGGTCTCGCTCCCGCAGCTGATCCATCGCCGCCTGCGCGGTTCCGACACCGGGTAAAAACAGTTTGTCTGCGCGCAGCACCACATCCGGGTCGCGGCTGACTTGCGGCTCGTAACCGTGGCGTGAGACGGCGGATTTCACCGAGTTCAGATTGGCGCAGCCGGTATCGAGGATCACCACATTCATCACAGCACTCCTTTTGATGAGGGGAGCGTATCGCCTTCCACGCGGATCGCCTGGCGCAGCGTGCGGCCAAATGCTTTAAATAAACTTTCCACGCGGTGATGGTCGTTTTTGCCTTTGGTTTTGAGATGCAGCGTCACCGCCATGGTGTAAGAGAGCGAGCGGAAGAAGTGCTCGACCATTTCGGTGCTCAAATCGCCCACGCGCTGGTAGGCAAATTCAGCTTTATATTCGAGGTGCGGACGGCCGGAGATGTCCAGCGCACAGCGAGCCAGACATTCGTCCATCGGCAACACAAAGCCAAAACGGTTAATACCACGTTTGTCGCCGAGCGCCAGTTTTAGCGCTTCACCCAGCGCCAGCCCGGTATCTTCGACCGTGTGGTGATCGTCAATATAGAGATCGCCTTTCACCACAATTTCCATCCGAAAACCGCCATGCGTCGCAATCTGATCAAGCATATGGTCGAAGAAACCGACGCCGGTGTGGATCTTGCTACCGCCTTCGCGATCCAGCCACACTTTGACATCAATCTGTGTCTCACGGGTGTTGCGTTCAACGTGCGCATAACGGTCGCGGCGCGTCAGTTGCTCACCAATCATCGCCCAGTTCAGCGTTTCAGGGTTGTATCGCAAACCGCCAATCGACATGTTGTTCGCCAGCTCAATATCAGTAGCGCGATCGCCAATCACATAGCTGTTGATGCGATCGAGCGCGTCCTCCGCCAGCCAGCGTTCCACCAGTTTCACTTTCGGCTTACGGCAGTCGCACTCATCATCTGCAAAATGCGGGCAAATCAGCACCTCTTCAAACGCAATACCCTGCGAAGTAAAGATCTGCATCATCAGGTTGTGCGGGCCATCAAAATCCGCCTGCGGGAAACTGTTGGTGCCCAGACCGTCCTGGTTGGTGATCATCACCAGTTTGTAGCCCGCTTTTTGCAGTTTCAGCAGTACCGGGATCACATTTGGCTCAAAGGCCAGCTTGTCGAATTTATCCACCTGATAATCGGTAGGCGGCTCGGTAATCAGGGTTCCGTCACGGTCAATAAACAGGTACTTCTGGCTCATACTGGCTCCGCACGTAAGGCGTCAATGACGCGCTGATTCTCTGCACGGGTGCCAATGGTGATACGCAGGCAGCCGCTTAAAGAAGGTTGTTTGTTCTGGTCTCTCAGGATAATGCCTTGATCCCACAAAGATTTAAACACTGCGCTGGAAGCGGTCAGGCGCACAAGAATATAGTTGGTCTCTGAGTCAAACACCTGTTCCACACAGGGAATATCCTGTAGCGCGGTAACCAGATACTGGCGTTCAACCAGAATCTGCGCCACCCGCTCGCGCATCGCGACAATCCCCTGCGGGCTGAGCGCTTGCGCGGCAATATCCGCCACCGGCGTGGAGAGCGGGTAGGGGGCAATCACTTTTAACAGCAGCGCGATAACGTCTTCATTAGCAAGGGTAAAACCGCAACGCAGGCCAGCCAGCGCAAACGCTTTAGAAAGCGTACGCAGTACCACCAGATTCGGGTATTCACTGAGCCAGCCCGCCAGCGTGGCCTGCGGGCAAAACTCAATATACGCTTCATCCGCCACAACAATGGCTTTGCCGCGCGTCATTTCGAGCAAGACGCGGAAATCTTGCGGATTGATAATCTGCCCGGTGGGGTTATTCGGGCTGCAAACATAAATAATTTTGACGCCATCCAGTTTGTCGGCGATGCCTTGCAGATCCAGTTGCCAGTCGGCAAGAGCCGGAACGGTACGGTATTCCACGCCCAGCGTTTCGGCGCTGACGCTGTACATGCCGTAGGTCGGCGGGCAGAACAGTACCGCGTCTTTACCCGGTTCACAAAACGCGCGGATTAGCAGTTCAATCCCTTCATCTGCGCCACGGCTGACCAGCACTTGCTCCGGTTTTACGCCCGCATATTGCGCATAACTTTCGATAACCGCTTTCGGCTGGCACTCCGGGTAACGATTTAATGTTTGCTGTGTCAGTTCAAAAGGAACCGCCGTCGGGAACTCATTGGCATTCAGCCAGACGTCACCTTTACCGCCAAGACGGCGAGCCGACTGATAGGGCGTCAGTTCGCGCACGTTTTTACGCGCCAGTTCTTCAATGCTCATGCTTGCTCCTTTAGTGCGTTAACGCGCAACGTGACGGCGTTTTTGTGAGCGGTCAGGCGTTCTGCCGCCGCCAGCGTTTCAATGGTGCTGGCAAGCTGCGCAAAACCTTCCCGGGAGAGTTCCTGCACCGTCATACGTTTCTGGAAATCGGCCAGACCCAGGCTGGAACAGGTGGCGGTATACCCGTAAGTTGGCAGCACGTGGTTGGTGCCGGAGGCGTAATCGCCTGCGGATTCCGGCGACCAGTCACCGAGAAACACCGAGCCCGCGCTGGTGATGCTCTCCACCAGCGAACGGGCGTCGCGAGTCTGGATGATCAGGTGCTCCGGCCCGTATTGGTTTGAAATCGCCACGCACTGCGCTAAGTCGCGCGCCACAATCAGGCGGCTGGCAGAGAGTGCCTGGCGAGCGGTTTCGGCGCGAGGCAGCTCCGCAAGCTGGCGTTCAACCGCCTCGGCTACACGGGTGGCCATTTCGCTGTCCGGCGTCAGCAGGATCACCTGCGAGTCCGGGCCGTGTTCCGCCTGCGAAAGCAGATCGGAGGCGACAAAATCTGGCGTTGCGCCGCTGTCGGCAATCACCAGCACTTCAGAAGGACCGGCGGGCATGTCAATTGCCGCACCGTCCAGACGCTGGCTGACCTGGCGTTTGGCTTCGGTCACAAAGGCATTTCCTGGGCCAAAAATTTTATCGACCTTCGCGATCGATTCGGTGCCAAAGGCCAGCGCGGCAATCGCCTGCGCGCCACCCACTTTAAAGATCGCCTGCACGCCGCACAGCTTAGCGGCATAGAGAATTTCATCGGCAATCGGCGGCGGTGAGCAGAGCACCACTTTCTGGCAACCGGCAATACGCGCCGGTGTGGCCAGCATTAATACGGTTGAAAATAGCGGCGCAGAGCCACCGGGAATATACAGGCCAACCGAGGCGATAGGGCGGGTAACCTGCTGGCAGCGCACGCCTGGCAGGGTTTCAACATCCACCGTTTGCAACTTCTGCGCGGTGTGGAAGGTATCGATATTTTTCACCGCCACGGCCATCGCTTGCTTGATATCGTCACCCAGGCGCGCGCTGGCATCAGCGATTTCCTGTTCGGTGACTTTCAGCGCGTCGACCTGAGTCTTGTCGAACCTGGCGCTGTATTCACGCAGGGCGTCATCCCCGCGCGCTTTCACGTTATCCAGAATCTCAACCACGGTACGCGTGATGCTATCAGAAGCAGAGATCGCCGGGCGCATCAGCAAGTCGCGTTGCTGCGCTTCACTACAGCTATTCCAGTCGATTACGGTATTGAAGCTCATGGCATTACTCCATCATCTTCTCAATCGGCAGCACCAGAATGGAACTTGCTCCCAGCGCCTTCAGTTTTTCCATGGTTTCCCAGAACAGGGTTTCGCTGCTGACCATGTGCATTGCCACACGCTGTTGATCGCCCGCCAGCGGCAGAATGGTGGGGCGTTCAGCGCCAGGCAGCAGGGCAACGACCTCTTCCAGACGCTCGCTTGGCGCGTGCATCATGATGTATTTCGATTCGCGCGCCTGGATAACACCCTGAATACGGGTCAGCAGTTTGTCGATAAGTTGCTGTTTTGCATCGGTCATTTCACCGTCGCGCTGGATCAGGCAGGCTTTGGAGCGGTAAATCACTTCCACTTCGCGCAGGCCATTAGCTTCGAGTGTCGCGCCGGTCGAAACCAGATCGCAAATCGCATCCGCCAGACCTGCACGCGGGGCGACTTCAACAGAACCATTTAACAGACAAGATTTAAAAGAGACGCCTTTCTGATCGAGATAGCGTTTTAACAGGTGCGGATAAGAGGTGGCGATACGTTTACCATCCAGCGCTTGCGGCCCGCTCCAGCTTTCATCCACCGGCGTTGCCAGCGACAGGCGGCAGCCGCCGAAATCGAGGCGACGCAGGGTGAAATAGCGCGGGTCTTCACCCTGCGCGCGGCGGGTCAGCAGCTCTTCTTCCAGCACGTTTTCGCCGATGATGCCCAAATCAACGACACCGTCCATCACAAGGCCCGGAATGTCATCATCGCGTACGCGCAGAATATCAATCGGCATATTTTCCGCCAGGGCGATCAGGCGCTGGGTGTGCAGGTTAATTTTAATCCCGCAGCGGGCCAGTAGTTCGCGTGAATCATCGCTCAGGCGGCCGGATTTCTGAATAGCTATGCGTAAACGCGAATTGTCTAACATTCTGTTGTCCTCTTTTATCCTGCTGAATTTGGTTCAAAAAAAAGCCCCCGGAAGAAGATCTTCCGGGGGCTTTCTCTGCGTTCATGCACCACTGGAAGATCCAAACGTCTTCCAGCACACATCGCCTGAAAGACTAGTCAGGATGATGGTGATGATGGTGGTGTTTAAATTGAACGCGGGTCATAAAATTCTCGATGAATGTTTATTCATAAGTTGTCAGTTAACGTAAACCACTTTGGTCGCCGAAGGCAAGGGCTTTTTTTTATCATTAAATCATTTCATATTCGTTGTATGAATTGTCAGTTATCACTGGCTGGCGTAGCCTTAAACAGGTGGAAGCGAGAGTGCAGGGGAGAGGCATGAAAAAGGTCGCGATTATCGGATTAGGATGGCTGGGAATGCCGCTGGCACTGTCATTAACAGCGCGAGGCTGGCAAGTTACCGGCAGTAAAACCAGCCAGGATGGCGTCGAGGCGGCGCGTATGTGCGGCATCGAAAGTTATGTGCTCAACCTTGAACCAGAATTAGTCTGCGAATCGGCGGATCTGGATGCGCTGATGCAGGTCGATGCGTTAGTTATCACCCTCCCGGCGCGCCGCAGCGGCCCCGGCGAAGAGTTCTATCTGCAAGCGATGCAGGAGATTGTCGACAGCGCGCTGGCTTATCGTATACCGCGTATTATTTTTACCAGTTCCACCTCTGTTTATGGCGATGCGCCCGGTGTCATCAAAGAAACCACGCCGCGCCAGCCTGTCACCGCAAGCGGACGGGTGCTGAAAGAGCTGGAAGACTGGCTGCATAATTTGCCTGGCACATCGGTGGATATTTTACGCCTGGCAGGGCTGGTGGGACCTGCGCGCCATCCGGGGCGCTTTCTGGCCGGAAAAACCGCGCCTAACGGCCAGCACGGCGTTAATCTGGTGCATCTCGAAGATGTTATCGCTGCAATTACTTTGTTGCTGCAGGCACCGAAAGGCGGACACATCTATAATCTTTGCGCACCGGGACATCCGTCGCGCGAAAGTTTCTACACGGCAATGGCGCGACAGCTTGGCCTTACGCCGCCCACCTTCACCGCGTCGCGCAGCGATGATGAGAAGGGAAAAATCATAGACGGTAGCCGTATTTGCAATGAACTGGGCTTTGACTATCTTTATCCGGATCCGGCTCAGATGCCGCTGGCGTAATTTTTTTAGCAATTAGTGCTATTAAAATGTTTAATAATTCAGCGATAGCCTAAAATTCAAGCATTTAGTTGCATAAACAGTGCAGGGTAGACCTTACCGTATTGTCATCCTGCTTCAGGATGGTGCAAAATACGCCGCTGCAAAAAAATGAAGAGACTAGCCGACGTTAATCCGTCGGTTATTTTTTTTGCAGGCACAAACGTCATTCAATAAAAGAGGCCGGGCTTCGTACCGGATAGATACACATTTAAAAACCGACAGTCGTTGTCGCTGAGGAAATAACACAAATGGGGCAATTTTTTGCTTTTGCGCCGGCACTCGCCGTAGAGGAGAATCGCCATGACGCATAACGTTACTCCAAAAACCTCTCGCGTGGAATTACGTAAGACGCTTACGTTGATTCCGGTTGTAATGATGGGCCTGGCCTATATGCAGCCAATGACGCTGTTCGATACGTTTGGTATCGTCTCTGGCCTGACCGATGGCCATGTGGCAACCGCGTATGCCTTTGCGTTGGTCGCTATCCTCTTTACTGCGCTGAGCTACGGTAAGCTGGTACGCCGCTTCCCGTCTGCTGGCTCTGCGTATACCTACGCTCAGAAATCCATCTCCCCGGCCGTCGGCTTTATGGTGGGCTGGTCATCGCTGCTGGACTATCTGTTCATGCCGATGATCAACATTCTGCTGGCGAAAATTTACTTTGAAGCGCTGGTGCCTTCGGTGCCGTCGTGGATTTTCGTGGTGGCGCTGGTGGCCTTTATGACGGTCTCCAACCTGCGCAGCATCAAAACCGTGGCGAACTTCAACACTCTGATCGTTATCCTGCAAATGGGGATTGTCGCCGTTATCGTTGGTTTGATCATCTACGGTGTTTCCCACGGCGAAGGTGCTGGCACGCTGGTAAGTTCCCGCCCGTTCTGGTCTGAAGGTGCCCATGTCGTGCCGATGATCACTGGCGCAACTATCCTGTGCTTCTCGTTCCTCGGCTTTGACGGTATCTCTTCTCTTTCCGAAGAGACCAAAGATGCTGAGCGTGTGATCCCGCGCGCCATCTTCCTGACTGCGCTGATCGGCGGCATGGTATTTATCGGGGCCTCTTACTTCCTGCAACTTTACTTCCCGGACATTTCCCGCTTTAAAGAGCCGGATGCTTCTCAGCCGGAAATCATGCTGTACGTTGCGGGTAAAACATTCCAGTGGGGCGTGCTGATTTTCTCCAGCGTGACCGTGCTGGCGTCCGGTATGGCCGCGCATGCGGGCGTTTCCCGTCTGATGTACGTGATGGGACGCGATGGCGTATTCCCGACCCGTTTCTTCGGTTATATCCATCCGAAATGGCGCACTCCGGCGTGGAACGTGCTGCTGGTTGGCGCAATTGCGCTGCTGGCGATCCGTTTTGACTTGGTAACAGCTACGGCGCTGATTAACTTTGGTGCGCTGGTGGCGTTCACCTTCGTTAACTTGTCGGTGATCTCCCAGTTCTGGATCCGCGAAAAACGCAACAAGACGCTGAAAGACCATTTCAACTATCTGCTGCTGCCAGTGTGCGGTGCGCTGACGGTTGGCGCTCTGTGGATCAACCTTGAGCAAAGCTCGATGATCCTGGGGCTTATCTGGGGCGGTATCGGCCTGGTTTACCTGGCATGTGTGACGCGCAGCTTCCGCAATCCAGTCCCGCAGTACGAAGATATCGCGCAGTAAATTTTCTTCTGCATATCTACTCAGCCGGAGCCTTGTCTCCGGCTTTTTTATATCTGTTACCTCCCTATTAATAACCCGGCGAACTAAGTTAGATAATTTCGTTATTGGTTTCGTCCATACTGCGCGTGGAAAATTCACGATCTGGTTTTTCTGACGTAGCTACCGTTATGTTTTCAATGATATTGAGTGGATTGATTTGCGGCGCACTGCTGGGGTTTGTGATGCAGCGCGGGCGCTTCTGCCTGACCGGCGGATTTCGCGATATGTATATCGCCAAAAATAACCGGATGTTTTATGCCCTGTTGATTGCTATCGCCATTCAAAGCGTGGGTGTCTTTGCCTTAATCCAGAGCGGAGTGCTGCAATACAATGCCGGGACGTTCCCGTGGCTTGGCACTGTTGTTGGCGGGTACATTTTCGGACTGGGGATTGTCTATGCTGGCGGTTGCGCGACAGGCACCTGGTACCGTGCAGGGGAAGGGCTGATCGGGAGCTGGATTGCGCTGTTTACCTATATGGTGATGAGCGCGGTTATGCGATCCCCACATGCTGACGGCATCAATGGGTTGCTGAAAACCTACAGCACCGAACATAACTCGATTGCCGAAACTTTCGGTGTCTCTGTCTGGCCCTTTATCGCCCTGCTGCTTGCCGTCACGCTGTGGGCGGTCGCCAGAGAGCTGCGTAAGCCGAAGCTGAAGATTGCGTCATTACCGCCACGTCGCACCGGGCTTGCGCACCTGCTGTTTGAAAAGCGCTGGCATCCTTTTGTCACTGCGGTACTTATCGGTCTAATCGCACTGCTGGCCTGGCCGCTCAGTGAAGCGACTGGTCGCATGTTTGGCCTCGGCATTACCTCACCCACCGCCAACATTTTGCAGTTCCTGGTGGCGGGGCAGAGTAAGTTCCTCAACTGGGGCGTCTTCCTGGTGCTGGGGATTTTCCTGGGGTCGTTTATTGCCGCGAAAGCCAGCCGCGAGTTTCGCGTACGGGCGGCGGATGCGCAAACCACGCTGCGCAGCGGGTTTGGTGGCCTGCTGATGGGCGTGGGAGCCAGTATGGCTGGCGGTTGTTCGATTGGTAATGGTCTGGTAATGACCGCGATGATGACCTGGCAGGGCTGGGTCGGGCTGGTATTTATGATCCTTGGCGTATGGACGGCGTCATGGTTTTTATATGTCCGTCCGCAGCGCAAAGCGAAACTGGCGGCGGCTGCGGCTTAACTTACAGGAGCTGTTATGGCTGTAAAAAAACTGGACGTGGTAACGCAGGTTTGCCCGTTTCCTCTGATAGAAGCAAAAGCGGCGCTGGCGGAGATGGCCCGCGGCGATGAATTGATTATTGAGTTCGACTGCACCCAGGCGACGGAAGCTATCCCACAATGGGCGGCGGAAGAGGGCCACACCATTACGGATTACCAACAGGTTGGCGACGCCGCCTGGAGTATTACCGTGCAGAAGGCGTAAGCCGATGCCCTCCCGTTAGCGGGAGGGCACTCTCAGACAATCTCTTCGGCGTACTGCCACAGCGCTTTCAACAGCGCCTGCTTTTCACTATCGCCTTCATATTGCTGGAACAGCGCCTGCAGCGTTTCGGCGTATTGCTGCAAAAACTCGGGAGTGAAGACATTGCGGCGATGTGTAAGCCAGCGCTGCTGTTCGTGCTCATCCAGCGTGCCAGGGAAGTTACGCGCCCGGTAGTTAAACAGCAGTTTTTCAATGCGCGCATCGGCAAAGGTGATGTCCAGCGCGGGCAGGTTACGCGGCTCGGTTTCCAGCAAAATTTTCATCGCGGCGCGGTCGGCATCGCTGAAAAAGCCGTTGTAGATTTGTGCGTCCACGTTCTCAGAAGGGACAAACGGTTCCGCCTCGGCGAAAATCGCCAGCACTTTCTCGCGCACCTGCGGGTTATCGCGCAGAATTTGCAGATTATCCAGGCACTGCTGGCGGTTAATGCCCAGCCGCCCGGCGTCCTGCGGGCGCAGCGTATTGGCCTGCGCCAGGATCGGGCACTTATTCAGATGCACCAGTTTCACGGGCACCGCCGCGCTATCGCCGAGTTCCGCTTTCGGTGTATACAGCCTTTCGCGCAGCGCATCGGTATCCAGTTCCAGCAGCGGCGACATGTCTCCCGCCAGATCCACCATAATCACCGCGTTGCGGTTTTCCGGGTGCCAGGCCAGAGGCGCCACCCAACTGGTGTTACCGCGCCAGGCACCAAACATCCCGGAGACATGCACCAGCGGTTTCATTTGCGGCACATCGATCAGCGTCGCCAGCTTCTGCTTATGGCGATGGCTGAACAGGTAGTCGAACAGCTTCGGCTGCTTCGCTTTCACCAGTTGCGCCATGGCGATAGTGGCGTAAACATCCGCCATTGCATCGTGGGCGTTGGCGTGTTCAATGCCGTTGGCTTTTGTCAGGTGCTCAAGGCGGAAACTGGGCAGACCGTCTTCATTTTCCGGCCAGTTAATCCCGTCCGGGCGCAGGGCGTAGCAGGCGCGCATAACGTCCAGCAAATCCCAGCGTGAATTATGGTTTTGCCAGCTCCAGGCGTAAGGATCGTAGAAGTTGCGGTAGAAAATATTGCGCGTCACTTCGTCGTCAAAACGCACATTGTTGTAACCGAGCACACAAGTGTTCGGCACGGTGAACAGATCGTGAATACGTTTGGCGAAAGCCGCTTCGTTCTCGCCTTTAGCGCGGGCAATTTGCGGGGTGATACCGGTTATCAGTACCGCTTCCGGCTGCGGCAGATAGTCGTCCGCCGGTTTGCAATAGAAGACTTCCGGCTCGCCAATAATGTTGAAATCCGCGTCGGTGCGAATCGCGGCGAACTGCGCCGGGCGATCCAGCGCCGGGCTGGTACCGAAAGTTTCGTAATCGTGAAAGAGAAAAGTGGGCGTTGCGGCGGAATCAGACACCAGATGCTCATCCTGTCAGTAAATATGCCCTCTATGGTAAACCATCCCGGCGCGTGTGCCGAAGGAAAACCGGTCATTCTTCCGCAGACCTTCGCAAAAACAGACGTTTAAAATCGATCCATGTCACACTTTTTTGCAATTTAACCAGGTAACGACACACGAAGTTCCGTACAAAGAACGACGATTTTAGATGCCATTGAGGATATTTCATTGAAACGCCGTTTGTTTGTTGCTTCTTTGCTGGCGGTTTGCGTTAACCACGCTTACGCCGACGACTTACCTTTTGCCCCTCAGCCCCCGGCAATTCAGGCGGGCTCCTGGGTATTGATGGACTACACCACCGGGCAAATCTTAACGGCGGGCAATGAACATCAGCAACGTAACCCGGCGAGCCTGACCAAACTGATGACCGGCTATGTGGTTGACCGCGCCATCGATAGCCACCGCATCAGCGCTGATGATGTCGTCACCGTTGGAAAAGACGCCTGGGCAAAAGGAAACCCGGTGTTCGATGGTTCTTCACTGATGTTCCTCAAACCGGGCGATCGCCTGACGGTGCGTGATTTGAGCCGCGGTTTGATTGTTGATTCCGGTAACGATGCCTGCGTGGCGCTGGCGGATCACGTGGCGGGCGGGCAGCCGCAGTTTGTCGCCATGATGAATGATTACGTCCAGAAGCTGAATCTGCGCGATACCCATTTTGAAACCGTACACGGGCTGGATGCGCCGGGTCAGCACAGCTCGGCGTATGACCTGGCGGTGCTCTCGCGCGCCATCATTCATGGCGAGCCGGATTTCTACCATATGTACAGTGAAAAAAGCCTGACGTGGAACGGCATTACCCAGCAAAACCGCAACGGTTTACTCTGGGATAAGACG
This sequence comes from Kosakonia sp. PSU_27, assembly GCF_039409795.1. NCBI lineage: Bacteria > Pseudomonadati > Pseudomonadota > Gammaproteobacteria > Enterobacterales > Enterobacteriaceae > Kosakonia > Kosakonia sp. PSU_27. The sequence goes on from NZ_JBCIVK010000003.1 coordinate 556,525, forward strand.
CTGAATGTTGACGGGCTGAAAACCGGCCATACGTCTGGCGCAGGTTTTAACCTGATTGCCTCAAGCGTGGACGGAGAACGTCGCCTGATTGCGGTGGTAATGGGCGCCGACAGCCCGAAAGGGCGTGAAGAGCAGGCTCGTAAGCTGCTGCACTGGGGCCAGCAGAACTTTAATACCGTGGAAATTTTGCGTAACGGTAAAAAAGTCGGAAGTGAGCGCGTGTGGTACGGCGATAAAGAGCAGGTTGATGTTGGCACCGATCGGGATTACTGGCTGGTGCTGCCGAAAGCGGAACTGCAAAACGTAAAAGCCAAATATGTACTGGACAGCAAGGAGCTGGATGCGCCGCTGGCAGCACATCAGCGCGTGGGGGAAATCCAGCTTTATGACCGCGATAAAGTGATAGCGCACTGGCCGCTGGTCACGCTGGATAGCGTCGGCAAAGGCGGCTTGTTCTCGCGTCTTAGTGATTACCTCCACCACAAAGGCTGACACCGTCAGGCGTTGGCTGGAAGGCATGCGAAGTCGCTCGCATAATTGAGCGGTTGCAGATGGCAGGCGCAGGCCTGCCCGTTATACTGTATGTTCGAACAGTAACGCTAAGGGAGTTAGTATGAGCTACACAGTCAAGCAGTGTGAAAAACGCCGTATCGCCGGGTTTCATCTGGTCGGGCCGTGGGACGAGAAAGTTAAACAGGGATTTGCACAGCTGTCGATGTGGGTTGATAACAAGCAGATCCAGCCGCTGGAGTGGATTTGCGTTTATTACGACAACCCGGATGAAGTACCTGCAGAAAAATTGCGGGCGGATGTGGCAATCACCGTTGACGCTGCGTTTCAAGTGCCAGCCAACAGCGAAGGGGTGATGACCACTGAGGTTCCGGGCGGCCAGTACGCGGTGGCGCAGGCGCGGGTTTACAACGAAGAGTTTGCAGCAAGCTGGGATCTCTTTTTCGATGAGTTGCTCGCCGATCAGGCGTTACAAATTTCGGCCGGACCCTGTTTCGAAATCTATCGCAACGACGGGCAGCGCGACGGTTACTGGGAGATTGAGATGTATATTCCGGTGGAATCGAAAGCGCTGTAAGCTGTAAACGCACGCAAAGGGACGTCAGGATCAAACTGGCGTCTCTTTTTTGTTTTAAAAGGTGATCTCTGCCACTGAAAAATCCTACAATTGCGCCTCTTTTTACTTCTAGCCCGGAGAACGGCCGTGCGCCGCGACAAATCACTCAGCCCTTTTGAAATTCGTCTTTACCGCCATTATCGCGTCGTTCACGGCGTGCGCATTGCTCTGGCCTTTGTGCTGACTTTCCTGCTGATCCGCCTGCTGGATGTGCCGGAAGGCACCTGGCCATTAATAACGCTGGTGGTGCTGATGGGGCCAATTTCCTTTTGGGGGAATGTGGTACCGCGCGCTTTCGAACGTATCGGCGGCACTATCTTCGGGGCCGCACTGGGGCTGGTAGCGTTAAGGCTGGAGCTGATTTCTTTGTCGCTGATGCTGGTGTGGTGTGCCGTTGCGATGTTTATATGCGGCTGGCTGGCACTCGGTAAAAAACCTTATCAGGCGCTGATTATCGGCGTGACGCTCTCGGTGGTAGTTGGCGCGCCGACCGGGGATATGCATACGGCGCTGTGGCGCAGTGGCGATGTGATCATTGGCTCGCTGCTGGCCATGTTGTTCACCGGCATCTGGCCGCAGCGGGCGTTTTTGCACTGGCGCATTCAGATGGCGAATTACGTCACGGCGTTTAACCGGGTCTATCAGGCAGGTTTGTCCCGCAACCTGGTGGAGCGGCCGCGTCTGGAAAAGCACCTGCAAAAAATTCTCAATGACGTGGTAAAAATGCGCGGCTTAATCACGCCAGCCAGTAAAGAAACCCATATCCAGAAAGCGATTTTTGAAGCTATCCAGACCGTCAGCCGTAATTTGGTGTGCATGCTGGAGTTGCAGATCAACGCCCACTGGAGCTCGCGCGCCAGCCATTTTGTCATGATCAATGCGAATACTTTGCGTGAAACGCAGCAGATGACGCAGCAGACGTTGCTGACCATTGCCCACGCGTTGTATGAAGGCAACCCGCAGCCGATTCTGGCAAACACGGAAAAGCTCAATGAGATTGTCACCGAGTTACGCCAGTTAAGCCGTGCGCATCAGGGGGATGCACTTGCCGAAACCTCGATTCATGGTTATGTCTGGTTAAGCCTGGAGCTGGCGCGCCAGCTGGAATTGTTATCGCATTTGATCTGCCGGGCATTGCGCAAATAAGCGGCAGATAGCCGCTGTACACAGTCTGGTTGTTTCGATTCAGCTGGATTTGTGGTTATGATAGGGAAAAGGAAAAATTATTGTCATATGCAACCGCTTTGGGTAGGTTTGCCTCTAAGCTTGTTGCGTTAACGAATCCGAATCTCACATTATCAGGGGTGTAAAAATGGAAACAACCAAGCCTTCGTTCCAGGACGTTCTGGAGTTTGTGCGTCTGTTCCGCCGCAAAAACAAGTTGCAGCGTGAAATTCAGGACGTTGAGAAGAAGATCCGTGATAACCAGAAGCGCGTACTGCTGCTGGATAACCTCAGCGATTACATCAAACCGGGCATGAGCGTTGAAGCCATTCAGGGCATTATCGCCAGCATGAAAACCGACTACGAAGATCGCGTAGATGATTACATCATCAAAAACGCCGAGCTGTCGAAAGAGCGTCGCGACATCTCCAAAAAGCTGAAAACCATGGGCGAACTGAAGCCGGCTGAAACGAAAACCGAATAATGCCTCGCGGTGAGGGGTTCGCCTCTCACCCTTCTTTCACGCCGCCCGCCACCATCTTCAATAAATAATTTTTCGGCCAGTGCGCCGCCAGTTCTCTCTTCGCTAAAAACCGGCAAACCGCCCCCACATCGTGACGTGCCGAATCCAGAAACAACCCCACCACGCTCCCGCTGTGCGCCACGTTCAGACCGTATAAACCGAACTGCTCCACCAGGTTGAGCAGGGTAGTGAACGCAGGTTTCGGCAATAGCGCCTGGCTGGCTATCGCGCTGAGCGTTGCGGCTTCGCCGAGCAGTGCGGCATCTTTTTGCGCGCACGCGCGCTGTAGCATTTGCCACGCGCTGTCCAGTATTTCCGCATTGTCCAGCAGCGCCTGCTGGCGCGCCATCCGGTGATAATCTGCGGTCGTTAGCGTCAGCGGGCTTTCCAGTAGCAGGATCTCGGTGGGCGGCAGCGCGCCACAGGGAATGCGCGTTGCCGCCGTGTTGTGGTCAAACAGCGTCAGGCCTGAAAACAGGGTGCTGTCGGTCGGCTCCAGCACCACGCAAAGTTGCGCCAGCGTCTCTTCATCCAATGATTGATTGAGGTGCCGGGCCGCCGCCACGGCTGTCGCCGCAATATCGGCGGTGCTGCTGGCCATGCCTTTCGCCACCGGAATTGTCGAGTGGCAGTCGATACGCAGGGTCGATGAGAGGGATGCGGGGAGTTGCCAGTGCGCCAGCAGTTGCCTGAGCATCGCGCGGGTGAGCGGGCGTTCATTGGCAAGCGGCGTACCGGTGGTGACTTCGACGTGGCTGTACCACGCCACCGGGCAGGAGACCAGCTTTTCGCCGCCGAGGATCCAGCCCTGGATAATTTCGCCGCAGGATGCGGGACATGCTGCCTGCGCCACGGTGCTCCCCCTTAAAAATAAAACCGGATAGTGTCACTTCATCCGCGCGAATGCCAGCGTTAACCACTGCCGGTATATGTCCATCAGGGCACGAAGCATACCCTGTTATTGCACTCGCAGATGGCTTTTACCTTCGGCAGGTAAGGATTTTCGCAGGATCGATAGTGCACAGCCTTTTCCGTCAGCGCTATCACCTGACTGCGCCGGTATTTTTTACCGTCTGAGACGGTGTTGAATTACGCATGAACTTTTCAGCGCTAAAGATCGGTTGGCGAAAGCTGAATAAATCAGGTGTTGATAAAAACGGGCACGCAATACATTGTCATAGCGCAACAAACTCGCGTTTACGCGACGATAAACTGCTTCAGTTTTGTTTCCCTGCGGCAATCCAGTGCGCTTTGGGGAAATGTCATGAGAACGCGAACTCTGTTTTCGCGCCGTGACGCAATAAGCCAACAGGTTTTGCCGCCGCTTTTTGCGCGGCTGGGAAGGGGGTGAAAATCCCCCGCAGCCCCCGCTGCTGTGATGCTGACAACCCCGAAAACACCACTGATCGCCAGATCGGGAAGGACGGGTGAGGATGACGCTAAGCCAGAAGACCGACCTGACGGGCCATTATCAACAACTTCGGTGGGAAGTGGGTTGCTCAGAAGCGAACGGTCGCAAGACCGGGCAAACGCGCGCCTGACTTCAGCTTTCCGCCCGTAATGGGGTGTCAGGAATGTCAAACCGGCGCAGCGCTTTTCTCCTTGCCGGAACCAGCAGCGGCTGTGGAAAAACCACCGTCACGCTGGGGCTGCTCACTGTTTTTAAGCGCCGTGGCTTACGTGTTCAGCCGTTCAAAGTTGGTCCGGATTATCTCGATACCGCCTGGCACAGCGCCGTTTCTGGCGTTGCCTCCCACAATCTCGACAGCTTTATGCTGCCGGAACCCACGCTAAACGCGCTCTTTAGCGATCATGCTGCCGCATGCGATGTCGCGGTTATTGAAGGGGTGATGGGATTGTACGACGGCTACGGCACCGACCCGGATTATTGCAGCAGCGCCGCGCTGGCAAAACAGCTCGGTGTTGCGGTGATTTTACTCGTTGATGGCAAAGCGGTGTCGACCTCCATTGCCGCCACGGTGATGGGGTTTCAGCACTTTGATCCGCAACTGCCGATTGCCGGCGTTATCGTGAACCGGGTCAACAGCGACAGCCATTTTCAGCTACTGAAACACGCCATTGAACGCTATTGCGCGCTCCCGGTGCTGGGCTATGTCCCGACCACGCCCGGCGTTGCGCTGCCGGAGCGCCATCTCGGGCTGGTGACCGCCCGTGAATCAGTGGTGGAAGCACGGGTGTGGCACGATTTTGCCGGGCGTCTGGAGCAAGCCCTTGATATCGACCAACTGCTGACGCTCAGCCAGGTCACGACCCTTCCCGCAGGGCAAATGCCGCCGTTGCCGGATGTCGTTGCAGGGCTGACGCTGGCATTAGCCTTTGATGAAGCCTTCAATTTTTACTACCCCGATAACCTCGATTTACTGGAGCGTGCAGGTGTGCGCATTGTGCGCTTTAGCCCGCTACGGGATCGCCAGTTGCCGGAATGCCAGATGCTGTGGCTGGGCGGGGGTTACCCGGAGCTGCATGCGCGGGCGTTATCAGAAAATACCCCGATGCTGGAGGCTATCCGCGCGGCGCATCGGCGTGGTGTGGCGATCTACGCCGAGTGCGGCGGGCTGATGTATCTCGGCACCGCGCTGCGTGACGCGGACGGCGAAGAATGGCCGATGGCGAATGTGATCCCCGGTCTTAGCGTGATGGGCAGCAAACTGACCCGCTTTGGCTACTGCGAAGCCCGCGCCACGCAGCAGACCTTACTGGCGGCGGCGGGTGAAACCCTGCGCGGTCATGAATTTCATTACTCGGATTTCACCGCGCAAACGCCGTCGGTGCTTGACTGCCATAAAACCCGCGACGGCGAAGTACTCAAACGCTGGCAGGGCGGCTGGCAGGTTGGCAACACGTTCGCCAGCTACCTGCATCTGCACTTCGCCCAACGCCCGCAAATGCTCAACCACTGGTTTGCCGCCGCAAGGAGCGCGCAATGACGCTGCTTGCCTGGGCTGTGGCCTTTTTACTCGATCGGTTGCTGGGCGACCCGCCCCACTGGCCGCATCCGGTACGCTGGATTGGCGCGCTGATCAACCTGCTGCAAAGCATCGTGCGGCGCTGCTGCCATAGCGATAACGCGCTGCGCGTGGGCGGCGGTGTGATGTGGCTGGTGGTGGTCGGCGTGAGCTGGAGTCTGGCCTGGGGCGTGCTGGCGCTGGCGAACGCCATTCACCCGTGGTTCGGCTGGTGCATTGAGGTGTGGATGATTTACACCACGCTCGCCACCCGCTGTCTGGCAGACATGGCGCGGGAAGTGGAAAAACCGCTGCGCGAAGGGCTTCTGGCGCAAAGCCGCGAAAAACTCTCATGGATCGTCGGGCGGGATACCCGCCAGTTGCAGCCGCCGCAAATCACCCGCGCGGTGGTGGAAACGGTCGCCGAGAACACCGTCGATGGAGTGATTGCCCCGCTGTTCTTTTTACTGCTCGGCGGCGCGCCGCTGGCGATAGCCTATAAAGCGGTCAATACGCTGGATTCGATGGTCGGCTACAAACATGAAAAGTACCGCGCCATCGGCATGGTCAGCGCCCGGCTGGATGATGTCGCCAATTTTATCCCGGCACGCCTGAGCTGGCTGCTGCTGAGCGTCGCCGCCTGCTGCTGCCGCCAGAATGCCCGCGCCGCGTTGCGTATTGGTTTTCGTGATCGGAACAATCACAGCAGCCCGAACTGCGCCTGGCCAGAAGGCACCGTGGCGGGGGCGCTCGGCGTGCGCCTTGGCGGGCCAAATGACTACTTCGGCCAACGTGTCGACAAACCCTGGATTGGCGATGACACCCGCGCCATCGACGTGGATGACATCGGGCGAGCCATCCGGATGATGTGGCTGGCCTCGACGCTGGCGCTGGTGCTGTTTGCACTGGTGCGTTTTGTGTGGATGGGAGCCTGAGGATGGAAAAGATGGATTATTTGCAGCAACCGCAGGCTATTGAAGCCAAAAGTTTTGTCATTATCGACGACATCATCAACGAGACGCGTCCCGATTACCGCTTTGCCAGCCCGCTGCATGAAGCGGTGATCAAACGGGTCATTCACACCACAGCAGATTTCGACTGGCTCGATATCTTATGGTTCTCCTCTGACGCGCTGGAAAGCCTGTGTTCCGCGATTAGACAGGGTTGCACGCTCTACACCGATACCACCATGGCGCTTTCCGGTATTAACAAAACGCTGCTGGCGCAATTCGGCGGCGAAGTGCGGTGCTATATCTCCGATCCGCGCGTGGTGCGCCGCGCCAAAGCCGACGGTATCACCCGTTCGATGGCGGCGGTTGATCTGGCGCTGGGCGAAGAGGGCGGCAAAGTGTTTGTCTTCGGTAATGCGCCCACTGCGCTGTTTCGCCTGCTGGAACATAACGCGCCGGTAAGCGGCGTGGTCGGCGTGCCGGTCGGGTTTGTCGGCGCGGCAGAATCGAAAGAGGCGCTGGTGGCGAGCGGTTTACCGGGCATTGCCGCTCGCGGGCGCAAAGGCGGTAGCAACGTGGCGGCGGCGATCGTTAACGCATTGCTTTACAGCCTGCGGGAGGCGCAATGAGCGAACAGGCGTTCGACGATCCGGTGTGGCACAACGGAAAAGCGCTGCGCAAAGGCTATACCACCGGCTCCTGCGCGACGGCGGCGGCGAAAGTGGCAGCGCTGATGGTGCTGCGCCAGCACCTTATTCACCAGGTGTCGATTGTCACGCCATCGGGTGTCACGCTGCGCCTGAACGTCGAATGCCCGCATGTGGAGGGGCTTCAGGCTGTCGCCGCGATTCGCAAAGACGGCGGCGATGACGTCGATGCCACGCACGGCATGCTGATTTTTGCCCGCGTCACGCTCAATGATGAGGGGGAGATCATCCTGCGCGGCGGCGAAGGCATCGGCACGGTGACCCGCAAAGGCATTGGCCTGGCGGTCGGAGAGGCGGCCATCAACCGCACGCCACGCCAGACTATCGAAGCCGCCGTACGCGAAGTGATTGGTCCGACGCGCGGCGCCGAGGTGGAAATTTTTGCCCCGGAAGGGGAAGCGCGGGCGAAGAAAACCTACAACGGCAGGCTCGGTATTCTTGGCGGCATTTCAATTATTGGCACCACCGGCATTGTCACGCCGATGTCAGAAGAGAGCTGGAAACGCGCGCTGGCGCTGGAGCTGGAGTTAAAACGCGCCGCCGGGATGGATCGGGTGATCCTGGTGCCCGGCAACCACGGCGAGCGTTTTGTGCGCGAACATCTGGGCGTATCGGGCGAACTTGTGGTCACCATGAGTAACTTTGTCGGCTACATGCTGGAAGAGGCGGTGCGCCTCGGTTTCCGGCATATCGTGCTGGTCGGTCACCCTGGCAAGCTGGTGAAAATCGCCGCCGGGATCTTTCACACCCACAGCCATATCGCGGATGCGCGCATGGAAACGCTGGTCGCACATCTGGCGCTGCTCGGTGCGCCGCACGCGCTGCTGCTGGCGGTGAGCGAGTGCGATACCACCGAAGCGGCAATGGAACACATCGACGCCGCCGGGTTCAGCCACCTTTACGATCACCTGGCAACCCGAATCTGTCAGCGTATCGACCAGATGCTGCGCTTTACGAACAATCCGCCGCAGTGCGATGCCGTGATGTTCTCCTTTGATAACAACGTGCTGGGCGCGAACCGTCCGGTTGAAGAAATTGCGAGGGATCTCAGATGTTGACCGTTGCCGGAATGGGGCCGGGCAATCTGGCGCTGATGACGCCGCAGGCGCAGGAGGCGGTGGCGCAGGCTGAAGTGCTGGTTGGCGGTAACCGCCACCTGGCGCAGTTCCCCGATTTTGCCGGGCAACGGCGGGCGCTGGATGCCGATATCCCGGCTTTGCTGGCGTGGCTGGAAAAACACGCCGCGCGCAATGTCGTGGTTCTGGCCTCCGGCGACCCGTTGTTTTACGGCATCGGCACGCGGCTGGTGGCGCATTTTGGTATCGAACAGTTGCGCATTATTCCCGGCATCAGCGCCGCGCAGTACCTCTGCTCGCGCACCGGTATTGATATGAACGATATCTGGCTGACCAGCAGCCACGGGCGCGATGTCGATTTCGATGCCCTGGCGCGTGCCAGCAAGGTCGCGATGGTGACCGATGCCCGCTGCGGGCCAAAAGCCATTGCCGATGCGCTGATTTCGCGCGGGGCAGAAAAGCGCTGGCTGGTGATTGGCGAAAACCTCGGTATGGACAATGAACGTATCCACAGGCTGCGCCCTGCGGATGTGCAGGCGCATTACGAAATGAATGTGGTGGTGATCCTCGATGAAAGATGAGCGGTTTATTCGCGGTGAAAAGGTGCCGATGACCAAAGAGGCCGTGCGCGCAGTAGCGCTGTCAAAGCTGGCGCTGCACGATGCCCGCCACCTGATCGATATCGGCGCGGGCACCGGCAGTGTGAGCATCGAAGCGGCGCTGGCGCACCCGCAGTTGCAGGTCACGGCGATTGAACGCAACCCGGCAGCGCTCGGGCTGCTGGAGGAGAATTGTCAGCGCTTTGCTTGTCGCAACATCACCCTGATCCCCGGCGTTGCACCGCTATTCATTGAGCAGCCCGCGGACGCGGTGTTTATGGGCGGCAGTGGCGGCAATCTGACGCAACTTATCGACTGGTCGCTGGCGCAGCTTAGGCCCGGCGGGCGGCTGGTGATGACTTTTATTCTGCAGGAAAACCTCAGTACCGCCCTGGCGCACCTGGCCGATTGCCCCGTCACTGCGCTGGATTGCCAGCAACTTCAGGTTTCCCAACTGACCTCGCTTGGCAGCGGCCACTATTTCAAAGCGCATAATCCCGTTTTTTTAATTTCCTGTGAAAAGGAGCAACACCATGGCTGAGCACGCGGATGCACAAACTGTCTGGTTTGTGGGCGCAGGACCAGGCGATAAGGAGCTCATCACGCTGAAAGGGTATCGCCTGTTGCAGCAGGCGCAGGTGGTGATTTACGCCGGTTCGCTGATTAATACCGAACTGCTGGAATACTGCCCGCCAGACGCAGAGTGCCACGACAGCGCAGAACTGCACCTTGAGCAAATCATTGACCTGATGGAAGCCGGGGTGAAGGCCGGGAAAGTGGTGGTACGCCTGCAAACCGGCGATGTTTCTCTGTATGGCTCGGTGCGTGAACAGGGAGAAGTGTTAACCCGCCGTGGTATTCGCTGGCAGGTTGTACCCGGCGTCAGCGCGTTTCTCGGCGCGGCGGCGGAGCTGGGCGTGGAGTACACCGTGCCGGAGGTGTCGCAAAGCCTGATCATCACCCGCCTCGAAGGACGCACGCCGGTGCCGGAGCGCGAACAACTGGAGGCATTTGCCAGTCATCAGACCTCGATGGCGATCTACCTCTCGGTACAACGCATACACCGCGTGGCGGAACGTTTAATCGAAGGTGGTTACCCGCAGGCCACGCCAGTGGCGGTTATTTATAAAGCGACCTGGCCGGAAAGCCAGACGGTGCGCGGCACGCTGGCGGATATTGCTGACAAAGTACGCGATGCTGGGATCCGCAAAACCGCGCTGATCCTCGTGGGGGCATTCCTGGGCGAAGAGTTCCACTACTCGCGGCTTTACGCGGCGGATTTTAGCCATGAATACCGCAAAGCCTGAATCGATAGCGCTGTTTTGCCTGACGCCGGGCGGTGTGGCGCTGGCGGCACGTCTGCAATCTGCGCTGCCGATGACCTGTTTTACCAGTGAGAAACTTCTCGCGGCGGGGTTTCAGCCTTTTGACGGCAGTTTTGCGCAGGCGTTGCGCGAGGCGTTTTGCCACTTTTCAGCGGTGATTTTTATCGGTGCAACCGGCATTGCCGTGCGCGTTATCGCCCCGCTGGTGAATGACAAGTTTAACGATCCGGCGGTGATCGTCATTGATGAACGCGGACAGCATGTTATCAGCCTGCTCTCCGGGCATTGCGGCGGTGCGAATGCGCTGGCGCGTTACCTCGCGGCTGTGCTGGACGCCGATCCGGTGATCACCACCGCGACAGACGTGAACGATGTGGCGGCGCTCGACACGCTGGCCATCCAGCTTGATGCGCGAATGCAGGATTTTCGCGCAGCGGTAAAGACCATCAATCAGATGCTGGTCAGCGGTAAACGCGTTGGCCTGTGGTGTGACGCGGCGATGCGTGAGGACGTGGCGCGCTGCGATACGCGTGGTTTTATCGCAGTGGATCGCCTCGATGCGTTACCGCAACTGGATGGCCTCGTGTGCGTGACCACACAAGCGGCGCTGCCGGTTCTCCCTGTGCCTGTTTTCAAACTGGTGCCGAAACGCATTGTGGCGGGGATGGGCTGTCGGCGCGATACGCCGTTTACGCTGCTTTCGGCGCTGTTGCAACGCCAGTTGCAGACGAACGCCATTGACCCGCTGGCGCTGCGTGCGATTGGCAGCATCACCTTAAAGCAGAATGAAAAAGGGCTGATCCAACTGGCGAAAAGCCTGGGCGTGCCGTTTGACGTTTTCACGGCTGAGGCATTGCGGCAGCACGAACACCATTTTCCCGCTTCGGAATTTGTCCGTCACACCGCCGGAGTCGGAAGCGTCTCCGGCCCGGTGGCATGGCTGATGAGCAACGGGCAACTGACTGGCGAAACCCTGCGCGAGCAGGGTGTGACTATTACTTTGGGAGTTTCACACTGATGTTAACGGTAATCGGGATTGGCCCCGGCTCACAGGCAATGATGACCATGGAAGCCGTTGAAGCGCTACAGGCGGCAGAAATTGTGGTCGGTTACAAAACCTATACCCATCTGGTGAAAGCCTTTACCGGCGATAAACAGGTGATCAAAACCGGCATGTGCAAAGAGATTGAGCGCTGCCAGGCGGCGATTGAGCTGGCGCAGGCAGGACATAACGTGGCGCTGATCAGCAGCGGTGACGCCGGGATCTACGGCATGGCCGGGCTGGTACTTGAGCTGGTGAACAAGCAGCAACTCGATGTGGAAGTCCGTCTGGTGCCGGGCATGACCGCCAGCATTGCCGCCGCCGCGCTGCTCGGTGCGCCACTGATGCATGACTTTTGCCATATCAGCTTAAGCGATCTGATGACGCCGTGGCCGGTGATTGAAAAACGCATTGTCGCGGCGGGTGAAGCGGATTTCGTTATTTGCTTCTACAACCCACGCAGTCGGGGCCGCGAAGGCCACCTGGCGCGCGCGTTTGAACTGCTTACGGGCAGCAAAAGCGCCGACACGCCGGTGGGCGTGGTGAAATCTGCCGGGCGCAAAAAAGAAGAGAAATGGCTGACCACGCTTGGCGAGATGGATTTTGAACCCGTCGATATGACCAGCCTGGTGATCGTCGGCAACCGCGCCACTTATGTGCAAAACGGCCTGATGATCACGCCCCGGGGCTACACCCTGTGACCGCCGGGGAGGTGTTGGTTATCGGCGGCACCAGCGATGCACGGCAAATTTGCCAGCAACTGGACGCAGCCAATGTGTGCTACACGCTGTCGGTGGCGACACCGACCGGGCAGCAGCTGGCGGGGAATATTCGCGGCCAGGTGCGCTGCGGGCGGCTGGAGATGTGCGATATGGTCGCATGGCTGCAACACCACGGTACGCGCTGGGTCATTGATGCTTCGCACCCGTATGCCGATGCGGTGAGCCGCAATATTGCCGCGGCCTGCGAGCAGGCACAGGTGCTGCTCAGCCGTTATCAGCGCCCGGAGCAGTTAGCGGATTTAACCCATCCATTGCTGTTTTATGTCGCCACGCTGGAAGAGGCCTGCGCCAAAGCCCGCGAACTGGGCGAGCGTATTTTGCTGACCACCGGCAGTAAAGATCTGGCGCGCTGGCGCGAAGGCTTGCCGGATAAAACCTTACTGGCACGGGTACTTCCCGTGCCGGAAGTGGTGGCGCAGTGCGCGGAGCTGGGTTTTGGCGTTGGTGATATTTTCGCCCTCTGTGGCCCGTTCAGCGCCGGATTTAACGCCGCGTTTTATCGCCAGTATCGTGTGGAAGTGCTGATCACCAAAGCCTCCGGGGCGGAAGGCGGTTATCTGGAAAAAGTACAGCCCGCGCTGGATGCCAGCATCCCGTGCATCGTCATTGCCCGCCCGCAACCTGCGGTGAGCGGGGAAGAGTTACTCAACAGTCAGGATGCCTTCGCCGGGCGGTTGCGGCGCTGGCTGGCGGCACAGTGAGGAGAACAGCATGAAAAAAGCCCTTCTGGTGGTGAGCTTCGGCACCAGCTATCACGACACCTGTGAGAAAAACATTGTTGCCTGCGAGCGCGAGCTGGCGGCCAGTTGCCCGGATCGCACCCTGTTTCGCGCGTTCACCTCCGGCATGATCATTCGCAAGCTCAGACAGCGCGACAACCTGCACATTGATACCCCGCTCGAAGCGCTGCAAAAACTGGCGGAACAGGGTTATCAGGATGTGGCAATCCAGTCTTTGCACATTATCAACGGCGATGAATACGAAAAAATTGCCCGTGAAGTGCAAACGATGCGCCCGCTGTTTAAACGGCTGGTGATTGGTGCGCCGCTGCTCAGCAGCCATGAAGATTACCTGCATCTGATGCAGGCGCTCTCGCGTCAAATGCCGATGGTCGCCGCGGACGAACGCGTGGTGTTTATGGGCCACGGAGCCAGCCACCATGCTTTTGCCGCGTATGCCTGCCTTGACCATATGATGGCGGCGCATCGCTTCCCGGCGCGTGTCGGCGCGGTGGAAAGCTACCCGGAAATCGATGTCATCATCGACAGCCTGCGCCGGGAAGATGTCAAAGCCGTTCATCTGATGCCGCTGATGTTGGTGGCAGGCGATCATGCGATTAATGATATGGCTTCCGATGATGACGATTCGTGGAAAACGCAGTTCGAACGCGTCGGTATCGCTGCCACGCCGTGGCTGCAAGGGTTGGGCGAAAACGCCGATATCCGCGCCATGTTTGTTCAGCATTTACATCAGGCACTCGAACACGCACTGGAGGTGGCGGCATGAGCGGAAAACTCTACGCCCTCAGCACCGGTCCGGGCGCGGCGGATCTTATCACTGTGCGCGGTGCGCGCATTCTCGGAAAGCTGGATGTGCTGTATGCGCCGGCCGGGCGCAAAGGCGGCGACAGCCTGGCATTGTCGATTGTATGCGAGTATCTCGGTGAGCAGACCGACGTGCGCTGTTGTCACTTCCCGATGAGCGCCGACAGCGCGGAAAAAGAGGCGGTGTGGGATGAGGTTGCCGCTGCGCTGGAGGCTGAAGTGCAGGCCGGAAAGCAGGTCGGTTTTATTACGCTTGGCGACGCCATGCTGTTCAGTACCTGGGTGTTTTTGCTGCAGCGCCTGCAACACCCGCAAAATCTGGAGATTGTTCCCGGCGTCACCTCGTTTGCCGCCATTGCCGCGCGGGCGCAAACACCGCTGGCGATGGAACAACAGTCGCTGGCGGTGGTCTCCTGCACCGCGCCGGAAGGCGACATCCGCCAGGCACTGGCGCAGCACGACAGCCTGGTGTTGATGAAAGTCTATGGCCGTTTCGCGCGGATCAAAGCGCTGCTTGCGCAAGCGGGGCTGCTCGACCATGCGCTGATGATGGCAGAAGCCACGCTGCCGGGAGAACAATGCTGGCAGCGGCTGGGCGAGGTGAGCGACGATCAGCCGCTGCCCTATTTTTCGACCATTCTGGTGAATAAACAGTGGGAGAAGGCATAACAGCGCCCTGATGTGCGAGGGCTACCGGTGTTCATCCGCGAGGTTAAGCGGAGCATGCCGATAATGGAGTAACCATCATATTATCGTCAGCCATGACATTGCTTTATTCTACATGGCTTGTGAGAAGTAAAACGGCACGGCGGGCAGCAGTGCCGCTGTGCAAACATGCCCGCATGCGGGCGACGCAGGTTAAGGAGGCGTCATGACGCAGGCCATTATGCTGCAGGGCACCGCATCGGACGTGGGCAAAAGCGTGCTGGTGGCGGGGCTGTGCCGTATTTTTCATCAGGACGGGTTAAAAACCGCGCCGTTTAAATCGCAGAATATGGCGCTCAACTCGGGTATCACTGCGAACGGCCAGGAGATGGGGCGCGCGCAGATATTTCAGGCCGAAGCGGCGGGTATCCAGCCGGATGTGCGCATGAACCCGGTGCTGCTCAAACCGACCAGCGATCGCAAAGCGCAAGTGGTGCTGATGGGCAAAGTCGCCACTGATATGGACGCCGTGAGTTATCACGACTATAAACCGCGGCTGCGCGAGCAGATTATCCAGGTTTACCAGAGCCTGGCGCAGGAGTATGACGCGCTGGTGCTGGAGGGCGCGGGCAGCCCGGCGGAGATCAACCTGCGCGACCGGGATATCGTCAATATGGGCATGGCAGAGATGGCCGCTTGCCCGGTCATTCTGGTGGCGGATATCGACAGAGGCGGCGTTTTTGCCGCGATTTACGGCACGCTGGCGCTATTACAGGAGCATGAACGCTGGCGGGTGAAAGGGGTGATCATCAATAAATTTCGCGGCGATGTCGCGCTGCTTACCCCGGGAATTAAGCAGATTGAAGAGTTGACCGGCGTACCGGTGATTGGCGTAATGCCGTGGCTGGAGGTCGACCTTGAAGATGAAGACGGCGTGGCGTTACAGCGCGGGAAATACTTGCGCACCGGCGAGCGGGCGCTGGATATCGCCGTGGTGCAACTCCCGCATATCTCTAATTTCACCGATTTCAATGCGCTCGCTGCTCAGCCCGACGTACGCGTTCACTACGTGCGCACGCCGGAGGAGCTGCATAGCGCCGATCTGCTAATCCTCCCTGGTAGTAAAAACACCCTTGGCGATCTCAACTGGCTGCGCGAAAGCGGGCTGGCGAAAGCAGTGCTGGAACGTCATCGTGCAGGTGTGCCGATTATTGGCGTCTGTGGCGGGTATCAAATGCTTGGCGAAACCATTATTGATGAGGTGGAGTCCGGGCTGGGGCAACAGCCAGGGCTGGGGCTGCTGGAGACGGTGACGCGGTTTGCCCGCGACAAAACCACCACCCGAGTGGAAGCGAGTTTGCAGGAGACGCTCCCCGGCTGGCTGGCGCCGTGCGCCGGGCTAACGCTGCACGGATATGAAATTCATCTGGGTGAAACCACGCGCAGCAATGGTTGCCAGCCGGCGTTGTGGCTACAAAAAGCGGGGCAGCGCGTGGCAGATGGCGCGGTCAGCCGGGACGGTCTGGTGTTTGGCACTTATCTGCATGGCTTGTTCGATAGCGACACGTTCACCCGCACACTGCTTAACGGGCTGCGTCAGCGCAAAGGGCTGCCGCCGCTGGATGCGCGCGTTGATTACGCGCAGTACAAAGCGCAGCAGTTTGATATCCTCGCCGACGCCATGCGTCAGCATGTGGACATTGATCGTATTTATCAAATTATGCAGCAACATCAGGAGCAAGCATGTTAACCCTTGTTACCGGCGGCGCGCGCAGCGGCAAAAGCCGTCATGCTGAATCGCTGGTCGCGGATGCAAAAACGGTGCTCTATATCGCCACTTCGCAAATCGTTGATGACGAAATGGCGACGCGGATTGAGCACCACCGGCAGGAACGCCCCCGACACTGGCGCACCGAAGAGCGCTGGCAACAGTTGTCAGCCGTCATTACCCCGCATAACGATCCTGACGAAGCGGTATTGCTGGAATGCATTACGACGCTTGTCACCAATCTGCTGTTTGCTTCTGGCGCGGGCGACGACCCGGATAACTGGGATTACGCCGCGCTGGAAGCGCAGGTTCAGCACGAGATTGAACACCTGATTACCGCCTGTGCGGCGTGCCCGTCGCCGGTGGTGCTGGTGACCAATGAAGTGGGCATGGGCATTGTGCCGGAAAACCGGCTGGCGCGGCATTTTCGCGATATCGCCGGGCGCGTCAACCAGCGACTGGCGCAGGCGGCAGATCACGTCTGGCTGGTGGTGTCAGGGATTGGAGTCAAAATCAAATGATCAAATTGTTTTTCGCCACGCTCTCTTTTATCAGCCGTTTGCCGGTGCCTGGCCGTTGTGTGCAGGGGCTGGATGTCGCGGAATATGTGCGGGGTATTGTGACCTTTCCATTGGTCGGGCTGCTGCTCGGGGCGCTCAGCGGTGTTGTCGTACTGGCGTTACAACCCTGGTGCGGCGTGCCGCTGGCGGCGCTTTTTGGCGTGCTGGCGCTGGCCTTGCTAACCGGTGGCTTTCATCTGGATGGTCTGGCGGACACCTGCGACGGTATCTTTTCCGCGCGTCGACGCGAACGGATGCTGGAAATCATGCGTGACAGCCGACTTGGCACCCACGGTGGCCTGGCGCTGGTGTTTGTGCTGGTCGCCAAAATCCTGGTTATCAGCGAGCTGCAACTGCGCGGTGTCAGCATCATTGCCGCACTGGCGATGGCCTGCGCCGCCGGGCGTGGTTGCTCGGTGTTACTGATGTTCGGCCATCGCTATGCGCGCGAAGAGGGGCTGGGCAACCTGTTTATCGGTAAAGTTTCCGGCAGAGACACGCTGGTTACGCTGACCATCACTGCGTTGCTGGTAATTGCCATATTGGACTTGAAAGGGATTATTGCGCTGCTGGTGACGCTGGCGGCGATCTTCCTGCTGGGGCAGATGCTTAAACGCACGCTGGGTGGGCAAACCGGCGACACGCTGGGCGCCGCGATTGAACTTGGCGAAGTGGTATTTCTTCTGGCGCTGCTCTGAACAGCCCGCAACATAACGAGAAACAACATGCAGACATTGACGACACTACTGGCAAGTATCCCGACCCCCAATGACGTAGCAATGGCGCAGGCACAGCGCCACCTGGATGGTTTACTGAAGCCGGTTGGCAGCCTCGGGCGACTGGAAGCATTAGCGGTACAACTTGCGGGAATGCCGGGGTTAAACGGCACGCCACGTAGCGGTGAGAAAGCCATTGTGGTGCTGTGCGCCGATCATGGTGTCTGGCATGAGGGCGTGGCGGTATCACCGCAGGTTGTCACTGCGATTCAGGCGGCGAACATGACGCAGGCGACGACGGGCGTTTGCGTACTGGCCGCGCAGGCCGGTGCAAAAGTACATGTGCTGGATGTTGGCATTGATGCCGATCCGATCCCCGGCCTGGTGAATATGAAAGTCGCGCGCGGCAGCGGCAATATCGCCACCGGCCCGGCAATGAGCCCGCAGCAAGCTGAAGCATTGCTGCTGGAAACGATGCGCTACACCCGAGAGCTGGCGGCGCAAGGCGTGAAGCTCTTTGGCGTCGGTGAACTCGGCATGGCCAACACCACACCAGCGGCGGCGATTGTCAGCGTGCTGACCGGCGAAGAACCTGAACATGTGGTTGGCATTGGCGCAAATTTGCCGGAAAACCTGCTCGGGCATAAAGCGCAGGTGGTGCGTAAAGCAATTGCCGTCAACCAGCCCAACCCCGCCGATGGCCTTGAGGTGCTGGCAAAAGTGGGGGGATACGATCTGCTGGGAATGACCGGCGTGATGCTTGGCGCGGCGTCTTGTGGTCTGCCGGTGGTGCTGGACGGTTTCCTTTCTTACGCGTCGGCGCTGGCGGCGTGCCGCATGGCGCCACAGGTAAAACCGTATCTGATCCCTTCTCATCTGTCGGCGGAAAAAGGGGCGCGCCTGGCGCTGGAACATTTAGGGCTGGAACCGTATCTCAATATGGGCATGCGTTTAGGCGAAGGGAGCGGGGCGGCGCTGGCGATGCAACTGGTTGATGCGGCCTGCGCGATCTACAACCATATGGGTACGCTGGCAGCGAGCAATATCGTGCTGCCGGAGACGAAATAACGATGTCCGTTGCCGGGGGAGTTTTGACTTGCCCGGCATTACCCCTCTTTTTGCATTGCCTGCAACAGCGTATCCAGCAAACCCGGATAGCAGGCGTCGAGATCTTCGCGGCGCAGGGAGATCATATTTTCCCGACCCTGCGGACGCTGCCAGACCACGCCGCTATCGCGCAGGACGCGCCAGTGGTGCGTCATCGTGGATTTCGCCACATCTTCCGGTCGCAGAGCGTTACAACTTAATTCGCTGCCGTCGGCAAGCCGCTTGATCATCGCCAGGCGCAGGGGATTGCCAAGGGCAAAGAGCACATTTTCAAGGCGAAATTGCTCACGTTCGGGGTGGTTAGCGATCATAATCTTCCTGTGTCGGCGGTGGCTGTGCTGGAAAAGCAGCAGCCCGTATCGGCGGCTGGGCCGGTACTATACGCAAACTGCTTTGCGAAAGCCACGAGGTCAATCGCGGCTCAACCAATCGTAAGAATAGCAAAAATAGTTCGAATATACTCGTACAGTTGTACTATTATAGATGCCGTGAATGAATAGCGGCCAATTCCGGTCGCGAACTAACAGTCAAATGACTAAGGACGCATCATGCCCCGACCCATCCCCCTCGAACGTTATCGTAACATCGGTATCTCCGCGCATATCGATGCCGGTAAAACAACCACTACTGAGCGCATTCTGTTTTACACCGGGATGAGCCACAAACTGGGTGAAGTACACGATGGCGCGGCAACAACCGACTGGATGGCGCAGGAGCAAGAGCGCGGCATTACCATTACGTCTGCGGCGGTAAGCTGCTTCTGGCCTGGTATGGACAGAGGTTTTGAGCCGCACCGCATTAATATTATCGACACCCCCGGGCACGTGGATTTCACCATTGAAGTGGAACGTTCCATGCGTGTGCTCGACGGCGCGGTAATGGTGTATGACTCCGTGGGTGGCGTGCAGCCGCAGTCGGAAACCGTGTGGCGTCAGGCTAATAAATACCACGTGCCGCGTCTCGCGTTCGTCAACAAGATGGACAGACCCGGCGCGGATTTTTTCCGCGTGGTGCAGATGATGATCGACCGCCTGAAAGCCAACCCGGTGCCGATTGTGATCCCTATCGGCGCAGAAGAGCATTTCACCGGCGTGGTGGATTTGATCAAAATGCGCGAAATCATCTGGGATGACGCGACGCAGGGCATGACTTTCAGCTATGGCCCGGTGCCGGATGATCTCATGGCAACCGCGCTGGAGTGGCGTGAGAAGATGATCTCCGCGGCGGCGGAAGCCAGTGACGAGCTGATGGATAAATATCTGGAAACCGGCTCGCTCGACGAAGCGGAAATTATTGCCGGCCTGCGCAAACGCACGGTTTCCGGGGAAATTCAGCCGATGCTGTGCGGCAGCGCCTTTAAAAATAAAGGCGTCCAGCGCATGCTCGACGCGGTGGTGGAACTGATGCCGTCGCCGCTGGATATCCCTGCTATTCAGGGCGTGGATGAAAAAGGCCAACCGGCAGAGCGCCATGCGAATGACGACGAACCGTTCTCGGCGCTGGCGTTTAAACTGATGACCGACCCGTATGTTGGCCAGCTTACCTTTATCCGCGTCTATTCCGGCGTGCTGAAAAAAGGGGATGCAGTTTACAACCCGGTGAAAGGCAAGAAAGAGCGTATCGGACGTATCGTGCAGATGCATGCCAATGATCGCCACGAAGTGGATGAGCTGCGCGCCGGTGATATTGCCGCCTGCGTCGGCCTGAAAGATGTCACCACCGGTGACACGTTAAGCGACCCGGATAAAGTGATCACGCTGGAGCGCATGGAGTTTCCTGAGCCGGTGATTTCGCTCGCTATTGAGCCGAAAACCAAAGCGGATCAGGAGAAAATGGGCATCGCCTTGCAACGGCTGGCGTCGGAAGATCCGTCATTCCGCCTGCATACTGACGAGGAATCCGGACAGACGATTATTTCCGGGATGGGCGAGTTGCATCTGGAAATTATTGTTGACCGCATGAAACGTGAGTTTGGCGTGGAGGCGAATATCGGTCGCCCGCAGGTCACATACCGCGAAACCTTGCGTAAAACCGTGAGGGATATCGAAGGTAAATTTGTGCGCCAGTCCGGCGGTAAAGGTCAGTATGGTCATGTGGTTCTGACGCTTGAACCGCTGGAGCCGGGTAGCGGCTTTGTATTTGAAGACGCCACCAAAGGCGGCGTGGTGCCGCGCGAGTATATTCCTTCCGTGGAAAAAGGCCTGCGCGAAGCCATGAACAACGGCGTGCTGGCGGGTTACCCGGTGGTCGATGTGAAGGCAACCCTGACATTCGGTTCCTATCACGATGTCGACTCCTCGGAAATGGCCTTCCGCATGGCGGCGATCTTTGGCTTTAAAGAGGGCGCGCGCAAAGCCGATCCGGCAATCCTTGAGCCGATTATGCATGTGGAAGTGGAAACACCGGAAGAGTACGCAGGAAACATCATGGGCGATCTCTCTTCC
Organism: Kosakonia sp. PSU_27; assembly: GCF_039409795.1. Lineage (NCBI taxonomy): Bacteria > Pseudomonadati > Pseudomonadota > Gammaproteobacteria > Enterobacterales > Enterobacteriaceae > Kosakonia > Kosakonia sp. PSU_27. The sequence goes on from NZ_JBCIVK010000003.1 coordinate 577,569, forward strand.
CGTCGCGGGATGGTGCAGGGCATGGAAGAGCGTTTCGGTAGCCAGATTATCCGCGCCGATGTGCCGCTGGCCGAAATGTTCGGCTACTCCACCACGCTGCGATCCATGTCGCAAGGCCGCGCGACCTACAGCATGGAGTTTCACCACTATGCGGAAGCGCCGCGCAACGTGGCGGACGATATCATCGCCAGCCGTAGCAAAGGCTAACCTGAAAGTGTTAAAACAAAAACCCCGCCTCGGCGGGGTTTTTTCTTGCAAACTGAGCGCCAGCTCATCACCTCTGAAGATAGTCGGTGGCAGGTGTGACTCAGCCTTATTCTTTCGGGACGTTAATCCTTCAAAGCAGGCAAAAAAGATGATTAGGGCTTTCAATACGCTTGCTGGAGCGTGTTTTCTTTGTCATCCGCTATTTCAGCAACAAAGAACCCGGAAAGCGTTGTTTACTGAGCAGCAATAATATCTGTCCCTGTGACGGACTGGATTTTCCAGGTACCCGCTTCTTTAACCATGCAATCCACGACAACATGTTTTTTGTCTTTACCGAAGGCAACAAACACGTTAGTACAGACAGGGTCAACAAGGGTCTGCAATACATTCACATTGCCTGGCCAGTCGTCATCAAAATCCTGCGTGCCGATGAAAAAATCCCCTCCATACGCGGCTTCATCTGTTTTTGCCGTGTGACGTAGCTTTTTCAGCGTGCTTGCGGTGACATATTTATCGATTTCATGCCCGTCCAGCGGTGGAGATTTATCCTCAACAACCTGCGCGATATACCATTTGTTAAATGTAAGGGCCTGCTGCTGTGCAATATCAATTGGGGAGTGTTCGGCCCAAGTCGCTGTTGATATCAACAGCAATAATAGCGAAAGTTTTTTCATATTAATCATGCCTGTAAATTTTGAATGCCGGGTTATGCTTTCTGTAAGCGGCACCGGGATACATACCCGAATGTTGAACAAAATCGCTGATCCACACCTTACCATCAAAAATACAGGTATGACCGGGAACGCTCTCCGGGATACCCTGAATGACAGCTACATCGCCAGTTTGCGGTTGGCCAGTGATTTCATAAAAGCCGGCATGAAGCAGGCTGGCACCTAGATCTTTGGCATAATTTGCGCGAACACCGATAATACCTCCCGCTTCAATCGCTTTCCTGACGGCGAAAGCGCATTTATGAAGACTCCCCGCGTGCGCGTGTTTGCGCGCATACTCAACTGCGGCATTTTTATCCCACATAATTCCCTTTCCCAAATGCAAGTTTTTGTAAACGCGGTTGTAATTTTCAAAGATATGAATATTTCGTTATGTCGGAATAGTCTTAAACGAAGCGCGAGCGGGAGATGATTTTTTACTAAACAGACTGCCCGGTTGTGACAGGCAGAACCACAGAAGCAAACTATGATTAGCAGATATCCGTTTCGTCTGAGGAAAGGTTATGTTGCGTCGCGTCACTCTGCTTTTCTCTTCGTTGTTATTGCTGGCGGTAGCTCCTGCCCAGGCTGTGAGCTATCCGCTACCGCCGGAAGGCAGCCGTCTGGTGGGCAGCCCGTTAACCATCACCATTCCTCATGACAACACCTTCCCGCTGGAAGCGTTTGCCGCGAAATACGGACAGGGGCTGAGTAATATGCTCGAAGCCAACCCGGATGCCGATCCCTTTTTACCGAAAGCCGGTTCACAGCTGGTTATTCCGCAGCAGGTGATCCTGCCTGCGACCGTTCGCGAAGGCATTGTGATTAACGTTGCGGAAATGCGCCTCTACTATTACCCCAAAGAGTCGAATACGGTCGAGATCTTACCGATTGGCATCGGCCAGGCCGGACGCGAAACGCCGCGCAACTGGGTGACTGCGGTGGAACGCAAGCAGGAAGGGCCGACCTGGACACCTACGGCGAATACGCGGAAAGCGTACGAGAAAGAGGGAAAAACCTTACCTGCGTTTGTGCCTGCCGGGCCGGATAACCCGATGGGGCTTTATGCTATTTATATTGGAAAGCTGTACGCTATTCACGGCACGAACGCTAATTTTGGCATTGGGTTGCGCGTCAGTCAGGGCTGTATCCGTTTACGCAGCAATGACATTAAATACCTCTTCGACAATGTGCCTGTGGGAACACGGGTACAGATTATCGACCAGCCGGTCAAAATCACCACCGAGCCGGATGGCAGCAGTTGGGTGGAAGTTCACGAACCGCTATCTCGCAATCGCGCTGAGTTTGAGTCCAGCAATAAAGTGCCGCTGCCTGCCACTCCGGTGCTACATGCGCTAATGAAAGACGAAGGCATCGATGCGAACCGCGCAAGCCAGGAACTGGAGCGCCGTTCCGGTATGCCGGTAAATATTAGTGCGCCTGCGGTGAATCATCCGATAGATAAACAACCGCTATAGAATGGTTTATCAATAAATTTGAATCTTAAGGTTAAACAATCGGTATTTATTCTTCTTATGGAGTGCGTAGAGTAAGGGCAATCCTGGACGGGAAATTCCCCCGTCTGCTGATTACCTCTCTGAACAGAAGGACAACGACGCCATGAAGAAGATCGGATTTTTGTCATTTGGTCACTGGACACTTTCGCCGCAATCTGCGACGCGTTCGGCGGCTGATACGCTGCTGCAATCCATCGATCTGGCGGTTGCCGCTGAAGAACTTGGTGCGGACGGCGCGTATTTCCGTGTGCATCACTTTGCCCGTCAGCTCAGCTCACCTTTCCCGTTACTGGCCGCTATTGGCGCCAAAACCCACAAAATAGAGATTGGCACCGGCGTTATTGATATGCGCTATGAAAACCCGTTGTATATGGCGGAAGATGCCGGCGCGGCGGATTTGATTTCCGGCGGTCGTTTGCAGTTGGGTATCAGCCGGGGCTCACCGGAACAGGTTATTGATGGCTGGCGCTATTTTGGCTATCAGCCGGCGGAAGGCGAAACCGATGCGGATATGGCGCGCCATCATACGGAAACGTTTCTGGATGTGCTGCGCGGCGAAGGGTTTGCCAAACCGAACCCGCAGCCGATGTTCCCGAACCCACCAGGCTTGCTGCGCCCGGAACCCTGGTCTGAAGGTTTGCGCGAACGTATCTGGTGGGGCGCAGGCTCAAACGCGACAGCGGTTTGGGCGGCAAAACTGGGGATGAACCTGCAAAGCTCCACGCTGAAAGATGATGAAACCGGCGAACCGTTCCATATCCAGCAGGCGCAGCAGATTCGGGCCTACCGTGAAGCCTGGAAAGCAGCAGGGCACTCACGCACGCCGCGCGTCTCCGTTAGTCGCAGTATCTTCGCGCTCATGGACGATCGTGATCGGGCTTACTTTGGTGGCAGCCGTGATGACAGCGATAAAATCGGCTTTCTTGATGAGAAAACCCGCGCTGTTTTTGGCCGCAGCTACGCCGCAGAACCGGATAAATTGATCGAGCAGCTGAAAAAAGATGAGGCCATTGCCGAAGCAGATACGCTACTGCTGACCGTGCCGAATCAATTAGGCGTGGATTATAATGCGCACGTGATTGAGTCGATTCTCAAGCATGTCGCGCCGGGGATGGGCTGGCGTGATTGATGTGAAACTGCAGTTGAAAGCATAACTTTCTCTTCGTGCGGCGCTTTGTAAAGCGCCGCATTTCGTTTTGCAGTACAGAAATTTATCACCGACACTTGAGCCAAAGACGTAGTCGGCGCAGGCATTGTGCTTTACACTGCGCGCTGCAAAAAACAGAGCAAATGAACGATTAAGTAGGTGGTAAGGCGATGAACGGAAAGATCACAACCTGGTTTAAAGATAAAGGTTTTGGATTTATCAAAGATGAAAACGGCGAAAACCGTTACTTTCATGTGATTAAGGTCGCCAACCCAGAGTTGATTAAAAAAGATGCGGCGGTAACGTTCGAACCCACGACAAACAACAAAGGGTTGTCTGCTTATGCGGTGAAAGTTGTCCCGGAAAGCAAATACATCTATATCGCAGGTGAACGAATTAAGCTCACGTCGATCAAATCTTATCTGGTATACAGCGAAGAAGTTCCTGTCGATACCCGCATCGATAAAGACAATGCCGTGCTCTCCGTTGGCGCGCTGATGGGAAGTATCCGGCCGAAATCCGCGACTAAGCCTGGCGAAATGCGTTCGCTAAAAAAACTGGCAATCACCACTTTTCAGGGAACGACCCTGATTTTCTCCGAAGACGAGATAGACGTGGATGCGACGGTTAAGCTGCTTAACGTCTAAAAACATCCAGATTGGTTTGCTGCCGAAACCGGCGTTTTTCTAAACCGCGTTTCGGCATCATTTACTGTTCGCTGTGGTTCCCGTTTTTCTGTTCAATCCGTCCCGCCAGAGCAATGCTTTCGCCCCGTGCGAGTGTGGAATGGCGAGCGCAATGTTTGCGCTTCGCGGGTAATAAGCCGATTCCTCAATCTGGTCTCTTCGCAGCAATTACAGCTATAATCCGACCCAATGTTCAACCGGTTTACAGACGAAAATGACAAAACTCACTTTACAAGAGCAGATGCTCAAAGCGGGATTAGTAACCAGCAAGAAAATGGCTAAAGTCCAGCGCACTGCCAAAAAATCACGCGTTCAGGCGCGTGAGGCAAGAGAAGCCGTGGAAGAGAATAAAAAAGCACAGCTTGAGCGCGATAAGCAATTAAGCGAGCAACAAAAACAAGCGGCGTTATCCAAAGAATATAAAGCGCAGGTTAAGCAACTTATTGAAATGAACAGGATCACTATTGCCAAAGGCAATATTGATTTTAATTTCACAGATAATAAGTTAATTAAAAAAATAGTGGTGGATAAAAATACGCAGGCACAATTGATTAGCGGTCGTCTCGCCATTGCTCGTCTGGTTGTTGATGGCAAGGATGAGAGTGAATATGCGATTATTCCCGCAATCGTAGCCGATAAAATCGCTCAGCGGGATGCGAACAGTATTGTGTTAAACAGCGCGCTTAGCCAGGAAGATCAAGATGAAGATGATCCGTACGCTGATTTTAAAGTGCCCGATGATTTGATGTGGTAATAACCATTGCAAACAATTTCAACCTCCGGGGGAATGTATGAGTAACGAAATACCGCTTAAATTTTATGACATCGTTGATGAGTATTCGACGGAAACCGAAAAAACGGTAAAAGAATCAGAACGCGATGCGCTGGCGCACTATTTCCAGCTACTGATCACCCGTTTGATGAATAACGAAGAAATCAGTGAAGAGGCGCAGCAGGAAATGGCCAATGAAGCGGGTATTGACGCGCTGCGTATTGACGAGATTGCGACGTTTCTGAATCAGTGGGGCAACGAGTAGTTCTGTTGCCGTGATTTTCAAAAGCGCGAAAGTGCATTTTTTATGTCCGCTCGCCGCCGGAAGCGGACATCGCAAACATCCCCGAACGTGCAAAACATCAGTAGAGGATATTTGCCATCGCTTTGTACCGTTCGGGTAACGCGCTGTTCAGCGCCAGGACTTTTTCAAGAGTAGAAAATGTTGGAGCCCCTTTAGCGCGTTCGCCATCAACAATCGCGGAACGTATTGTCGCCGCCGCCGTAGAAACAGTGTTGAAATACTCTTCTGATTCCGCAGTTTGTAATTCTCCTGAAACGGCGTAACGGACAATTGGCCAGTCTGTAAAATCAATTAACGGGAATGCTTCTTTATCAGATGATATGTTAGCTAATAACAATTCTTCTGCTTTTTTATGATCTCTTTGTGCAGTTGAAAGTAGCTGTAAGCGATATTTCATTCTTGACAAAATATCGCTATTCATTTTTTCTGACGAGAGTGCCACAATAAAGGTGGATAGCTCATCAGGCGGGCTGTGATCATAATGCGTCTTCCGCTGGGCTTCAGAAGAAGGTTGGGTGCTATTTGATGCAATTTCAATTAAATAATTTAAAATTTCTAAAGTCATTTAATGTGCCTTATGAATTTCATTGTGCGGGATTAACTGGCGATACTGAAAATAGTGCTGGCAGCTTTGTATCACGGTTAATAAATCCCGTGTCGAAAATAACGCATGGCCTGCCAGTATATGACAGATGCGTTAAATGAACGTTTTTAAAACGTCACGCAGATCCTGTTTCATATTTAAATAGCAGCGCGCTGCCAGGCTTACGCGATGAGTATCATTGATAGTGTGCGGTTTGAAAAACGAATAATTGTGCGGTCTGCTGTGAGTTCAACTCAACATGGTTAATAACGATGGGGCTACTGACGTGGGGTGGCCTGCGAGAAGCGGTATGGCCGGTGTTGGATTTGCTTCGAACAGGTTCCGGTATTTTGCAAACCGCCAGCGTTTTGTGGCTTAACGGTTAGCGAGGCACAAGCCCCGCAAAAGAGGAGCCTGGTTCAACAGAAAGGTTTCGCAGACTTGCCTCTGACATGAGGCATTTTGCGATGAAGGCTGTTAATCACAGCGATACTATGCTTTTTCCTGCGGTTGCAGTTGATAAATCCATGCCGTCACATGCTTGCCGTCGAGCGTGGTCACATCCACCCGAACACGATCGTAGCCCTCTTCGAATTCGTCCAGCATCGTCCAGTGCGCCGCGAGATGAGCGGATACAAACAGGTAACCATCAACCCGGGAACCGTCTTTATCCAGCACAATGCCGGGGAATTCGGCGGCGGCCCCCCAGCCAAATTCATAAAATGTTCCCGTAACGTAACCAGGCAGCCACTCTCCACCGATATTTTCCAGAATATGTGCATTCGAATGACCGGGGCGAAGCGTCCCGTAAACAAACAGTGATTCCATTTTTCCTCATTATCTAACGCAATGAATAACCAGCAGAATGATCACCAACATACGTTTAAGCACTGTAGTTCGCAACTGGCTGGAATCGGGTAAGTGGTTGTAACATCCCGGGGATGTGCTCAGGGTTATTACCGGCATTGAGAATGTACTTACTGATAACTCCATGATTTATGATTCACTGAGCAACCGGTCTTCATTATTGCGGCTCAAAACATGCGGTCGGGCAGTTATCAAACCTGCCGGTGATGAGTCAGGCGAGACTGAAAGCATCAATTTCAATCAGTGGTTTCGCTGAAAATACGACATGATGGCCTGTTTTAATAAGATGCCATGGAACCGGTTGAGCGGAATGGTATTTCCATCGGCAGTATGCACATACCACTGCGGGCGTTGCCTGCATGCATCGCAGAACTCCTTCAGGATCAACTGATAGTTGTTACTGCAAATCCGAAAGCCCCGGCAAACGCACTATCCTGTATCTCAGGGATCGTGGTTTTACCCACGTTGTTAATCTTACCGGCGGGGATGATGGGGCTGATACAAAGCGAAAAGCAAAATTGGCGCGAATGGGATGAGCACTATGAAAGTTGATGCGTTTATGCCTTCCGAACCCCGTTTTTTCTTATTGCAAACCGGCGCATCGCTGGGCACGGTGTCGGGGCATATTTTCCGCCTGGCCATCGCCTGGTGGTGCCTGCAAGTTACGCACTCGGCGGCCACTTTTTCTTCACTCGTTGCGATATCCGTGGCGGCAGAAATTTACCTTAAACCGTTTCTGGCGTCATTTGGCGATCGCTTCAATCGCATTAAATTTATCATCGTCTGTCAGTTCGCTGTTTCAGGGATCATCACATTATTCTGCCTGGCAAGTTATCTGGGGTATTTCAATTTGGTGGCTATTACCTCAGGGCTGGTCGTGATGAGCGCTATCTCATCTGTGCGTGAACCGACGATTATGGGGTTTATTCCCGATCTCGTTGCAGAAGGGGAAGTGACGCAAGCTATATCGCACCGCTCGACCATTAATTCCCTTATTATGTTGATAGGGCCGGTGATTGCGGCCTCGCTTATTTCACTTTTTTCCGCTGGTGTTGCGTTGTATATTTCTGCGCTGGTTTATGCATCATCTTGCATCGCATTCATTATTTTATGGTTTAAATATGATGTGGACACTGTTTCAACTGGCGAAAAGGAGAGCTGGTTTTATAAAACTAAGGGAGCATTTAAAGCGATTTACCATGTTAAATCTGAGCTTCATATTGCACTGATCTCCTCTGTTATTAACTTAACGATGTTCCCTTTCTTTTCTGTGACGATACCCTACTGGATCAGCACTGAATTAAAGCTTCCCGCCACCTATCTTGGCGCGTTTGAATTCTCATTTGCTCTGGGGCTCATTGCCAGTAGTCTTTATATAAACGCTTTTGTAAGAGCGTGGGCGGGACGGCTCAAGAATGTTTTATTTGGCTTTGTCCTGTTGGGCAGCAGCGTCATGGCAATTGTCCTGATGGGAAATATCTATATGTCTATTTTGCTGGCGTTCTTTTGCGGTATGGCGTTTATTTTTATTAACGTCAACCTCAGTACGCTGCGCTCAACGGCAACTCCCCGTAATTACCGAACGAGAATGAGCGCCATGGCAGGATTTTTATCCAGCCTGGCCAACCCTTTTGGTGTGGCCATTGCTGGCTGGTATATCAGTTTATTAGGCGTGGTTCCGTTTACCGTTATTTCCGGTGCCGTTGTGGTGCTAATTGCTCCCGTTATTTTATGTTCGTTTCATTTGCGTCGGGCACTTTCACTTGATGAAGTTGAAATGAAAGGGTATTACGAAAAAACCTATCCGGCCGCATTTTATAAACCTCGGCAACGTAAACAGGATACATGAATGATATCCAATAGAAGCGCTTTGACGTTATGACCAGACTTTGCATGGTTGCCATTCTGGCAACCATGCTGAGTGTGTTTTCTCTGTGACTGGTTTCTGCGGGGGCTAAGGCGTGTTTGCGGTTACGAGACGGTTATTAATGGCGTACACCGTACAGTTGCCCGCGCCCGGACGCTGCTCCTGTTGACAGATGCTTAGCGCCGTTTCAGCGGCTTCATGGCTGTTTCTGCTCCAGTACGCCGCGCCCCAGTCGCCGTCCTCGTCCGTGGCAAAGGCTTTTTCATAGCGTTGTGTTGCTGCATATTCTGAGAACGCCTTTTTCCCGGCGGCATTGAGCGCGGGCGGTGCAGGCAGGTGCGTTTCGGGCAGAGGCACAGCTTCGCTGGTCGGTAAATGCTGCTGTTTTAGAAATGTGGCCACCGTCTGCCACCAGAAACTTTCCGGCGCTGAATCCATAAAGACATGGCCGTTATTACCGAAGGCAGGCATCGTGATGAATTGCGCAGTGTGGCTTCCCTGCTGATAGGCATCGAACATCTCTTTGCCCATCGACGGCGGGAAGGATTTATCATTTTTCGCATACAGCCACAGGGACGGGATTTGCGCTGTCTTCCCGTAACGTGCATAGGCTTGCAGCAGACCGGCTTTATCGCAGAGTGATTTCCCGTCAATCGCGCCCCTTCCGCCGTCGAAATTGATCACTGCCTTAACGCCAGGTGGATTAGCCGCGCCAGTAGCAAGCACCGCAAAACCGCCTGCGGACATCCCGGCCAGGATCGCGTTATCGGCTGCGGCCCACGGCTGGTGGCGCACGGCATCGAGGGCCGCGAGCAGGTTACGGGTATCCTGCTCCCCGGCCCGCAGATGTAAAGGTTGCGCGCAGGAACCATCGGCATACTCCGCCGCACCGCTTGATTGCCCGTAACCCTGGCGCAGGACCACCACCGCCGCATAACCGTGGCGCGCAAAAGCGATAGCCGCTGAGGCATAACGGTTCGGGTTGATTATCCAGCGATCAAATTCAGCAGTGCCAACGGTTCCATTAGTGATTAACACCACGGGCAAAGGCGTTTGGCTGTCCATGCGTGTCACAAAGGAATCCAGCACGGCTGGCTGACCATTATCTAAGGTGACCGCCAGCAAAAGCGGCTCTCTTATCAACCCGTCAATCTGTTGGTATTCCGGGACTTGCCCTACAACATCTGCATGGCCTGCAACAGTAAAAAGAAGGAGGGCGGTGGCGAAAAGGCGTTTTGCCGGACGAGTCGTAAAACGGTTGCGCATGGTGGTTAACCCTGAAATGTTTGGCCTTAAAAGGCGCGGCGTGACTGGAGAGCTGGTCACTTGTTTTTCTATTTCCTGTCGCGCGGTATTGATCACGCATGTCGGTACTTTCTGCAAGCCGTGAGCATAGCATTAAGGTAAGCAAACATTTTCAATGGATTACGTTACAGGTTCAGCTTGATGCTCAAGAAGCGGAAAGGGCGGTTTCTGAAGGGGAAAAACTTATCGCTATGTTTATCGGAGCGATAAAAAGCAAAAAGCCTGCTTGAAAGCAGGCTTTTTTTGAATCTGGCTCCTCTGACTGGACTCGAACCAGTGACATACGGATTAACAGTCCGCCGTTCTACCGACTGAACTACAGAGGAATCGTTGTGGAGGCTTATCTTAGCGGCGAAAAATCTTTTGTCAAACCTCATTTCTCGCAGGGTGCGCTGACTGCCGAATCCATCGACAATTTGAGTTCATTATCATCGATTTCTGTGGAAATGCTTTGCAGGATCACGGTTTCTCCCCCATCATTTGAAATGTGATTTCACCTTTTGCGGCTAAGGACCAATTTGAACGTCGTTACTCCTCTTCGCCAGGCTGTCATGCGCACGCCGTGGTACAGAAAGCGTAAAAGCTACCGTGTTTTATTCTGGCGAGAAATCACCCCCCTTGCCGTACCTATCTTCCTCGAAAACACCTGCGTCCTGATGATGGGCGTGCTCAGCACCTTCCTCGTAAGCTGGCTGGGCAAAGAGGCGATGGCGGGGGTAGGTCTTGCCGATAGTTTTAACATGGTGGTGATGTCATTTTTCGCGGCAATCGACCTGGGAACCACGGTGGTGGTGGCCTTCAGCCTCGGTAAGCTGGATGGCGAGCGGGCGAGGGCGGCGACGCGCCAGTCGCTGGTGATCATGACGCTGTTTTCGATTGTGCTGGCGGCGGTGATCCACTACTACGGTACGGAAATTATCGATTTTATCGCCGGGGCGGCAACGGCGGAGGTCAAGGCGCTGGCGCTGACCTACCTTGAACTGACGGTTCTCAGCTACCCGGCTGCGGCCATTGCGCTGATTGGCAGCGGTGCGCTGCGCGGCGCGGGCAATACCAAAATCCCGCTGCTGATTAACGGCGGCATGAATATCCTCAATATTCTTATCAGCAGCGTGCTGATCTACGGTCTCTTCGGCTGGAAAGGGATGGGATTCGCCGGGGCAGGGCTGGGGCTGACCATTTCCCGCTATATTGGCGCGGTGGCGATTATCTGGGTACTGATGATTGGCTTTAACCCGGCGCTGCGTATTCCGCTAAAAAGTTACTTCGAAAAGCTCAACTTCAGCATTATCTGGGAAGTGATGGGTATCGGCATCCCCGCCAGTATCGAATCGGTGCTGTTTAACGGCGGCAAGCTGCTGACGCAAATGTTCGTTGCCGGTATGGGCACCAACGTTATCGCCGGTAACTTTATTGCTTTCTCCGTTGCGGCGCTAATTAACTTGCCGGGCAACGCGCTGGGTTCCGCCTCCACAATTATTACCGGTAAACGACTGGGCAAAGGACAGATAAGCCAGGCTGAGCGCCAGTTGCGGCATGTATTCTGGCTCTCGACGCTGTTACTGACGGTGCTTGCCTGGGGAACCGCGCCGTTTGCCGGCCTTTTCGCCTCGTTTTACACCCAGGAAGAGGATGTAAAAGAGGTGGTTAAAGTGCTTCTCTGGCTTAACGCGGCGTTTATGCCCATCTGGGCGGCATCCTGGGTGCTACCCGCCGGGCTGAAAGGCGCGCGCGACGCCCGTTTCGCCATGTGGGTGTCCATGCTTGGAATGTGGGGTTGTCGCGTCGTCGCCGGTTATACCCTCGGGATTATGCTCGGTATGGGCGTGGTTGGGGTCTGGCTCGGCATGTTCCTTGACTGGGCGGTGCGCGGCGCGCTGTTTTACTGGCGTATGGTCAGCGGATGCTGGCTATGGAAGTACCCGAAGCCGCAAAAAAGCGCCATTTCTGCACAGAATGGAGAATAATTCGGCAAACGCGCCAAAATGTGAAAATCAGGCTTTGACAAGGGCATGGGGCATCGCTAATATTCGCCCCGTTCACACGATTCCTCTGTAGTTCAGTCGGTAGAACGGCGGACTGTTAATCCGTATGTCACTGGTTCGAGTCCAGTCAGAGGAGCCAGATTTAAAAAAAGCCTGCTTTTAAGCAGGCTTTTTGCTTTTCTGCGTTCTCACATCCCGCAACTTAGCGTTTTTCCCTGCGGGAATTTCTCGTTGAAGCAGCAATGCATCGCGATGACAAAGGCTATCGACATGGTCAGTTCGGGCGTCGATACGCTGGTAAAGAAGCGCTGAAAAGCCATTATGCCTGCACGGAGTAAAATAAAACCCGCCGCAGCGGGTTTGTGAATGATACGAGCGCTTAGCTTGCCTGCACCCGCAGTGGTGCAGTGGCTGCATCAAGCCACGCGCGGGCATCGTCATCAACCAGTGGCGACAGGGTGTCGCGCACCTGCTGGTGATAATCATCCAGCCACTGCTGCTCCTGTTCGCTCAACAGGCTCCATTCCACCTGGCTTAAATCGATGGGAATAAGCGTCAGCGAAGCAAAGCGGCAGAATCCCGGCTGGCTTTCCACCACTTCCACCTGGTTTTCGATACGAATGCCGTAGTTGTCCGCTAAATAGTAACCCGGCTCAATAGTCATAATGTTGCCCGCCGACAGCGGCCAGGGGTTGACCTTTTTCGCAATGCGTTGCGGCTGCTCATGGATCAGCAACTGATGACCAACGCCATGACCGGTGCCGTGATCGAAATCCAGCCCTAAATCCCACAGCGCGCGGCGGGCAAACGCATCCAGTTGGTGGCCGTGCGTACCTGCAGGAAATTGCAGGGTGAACATCGATAAAAAGCCTTTCAGCACGGCGGTGTAGTGCAGCCGTTGCTGAGCATTGAGTGCGCCAAACGACAGGGTACGCGTCGCGTCAGTGGTGCCGTTTTGGTACTGGCCGCCGGAATCATTCAAATAGAAATTGGCGCTGGTGATGGCTTTATTTGTTTTTTCGCTGCTGTGGTAATGGCACATCGCCGCATTGCTGGCAGAGGCTGAAATGGTGCTGAAACTCTGTTCAATAAAGCCGGGTTGCCGCTGGCGGAATGCCAGCTGTTTTTGCTGCGCTTCCAGTTCGGTTACCGGGTTACCCGCCGCTTCCCGGGCGGGCACTTCGCGCGCCAGCCAGGCGAGGAAATTGACCCACGCCACGCCATCCTGCTGGTGGCTTTCGCGGTAGCCTGCCAGTTCGGTCGCATTTTTATGCGCTTTGATAAAGGTAATAGGATCGGCGCTCCACAGCACTTCGCCCCCCTGCTGTTCAATAGCGAAACGCAGCGCCACCGGCGCGAAATCACCGTCGAGCAGGATGCGTTTTCCGGCAGCGATCTGTTGGCAACGCGGCAGGAAATCCCCGACATCATGCAGCGTCAGCGTGGAGGTGAGCTGCGCAGATAAACCGGCGGTTTTCTGCGGATTGACAAACCATTCGACGGCACCTTCGCGGCTGAGCAGGGCGAAGGAGTGCGCCACCGGGTTCATCGCAATGTCCGAACCGCGAATATTCAGCAGCCAGGCGATATTATCCGGCAGTGTAATCGCCAGGTAATCCGCCCCTTTTTCCGCCAGCACCCGCGCGATGCGCGCGCGTTTATCGGCACTGCTTTCACCGCTTATCGCCAGCGGCATTTCACGGATCGCGCCACACGGTGCCGCCGGGCGATCGGTCCAGATGACGTCGAACGGATCGCTGTCCAGTGCCACCAGTTCACAGTGCGTGGCGTTCAGCGCCTGGAACTGGCTGTTGACCATCAGCAGCGGCTCAAAGCCGATGCGGCTACCCGCAGGCAATGAAGCGTTTAACCACTGATCCAGCGGTTCGTTGTGCAAATGGTGGATCGCAAAATCATGGAGATCGACTTCGCTACGCACCTGTACCTGGTAGCGACCATCCACAAACAGCAGCGCTTTGTCGCGCAGCACCAGCGACAGCCCGGCAGAACCGGTAAAGCCGGTGAGCCACTGGAGTTTATTGTCATGTGGCGCGCAGTCTTCGCTCTGGTGCGCATCGGCACGCGGAACAATCATGCCGTCAAGCTCCAGGGCGACCAGCCGATCGCGTAACGCTTGTAACGGTGTCGGGGTTTGCATGGTTAATCCTTTTTAATTGTTATCGGAATGGCGGTTCGTTAAAGGTGCGCAATTTACGCGAGTGCAGGCGATCGCCCTCTGCGCGGAGCAGGTCGATGGCGCGGATGCCAATTTGCAAATGCTCGGAAATCGCCCCTTCGTAAAAACGGTTGGCCTGGCCGGGAAGTTTGATCTCGCCGTGCAGCGGTTTGTCAGAAACGCAGAGCAGGGTGCCATACGGCACGCGGAAGCGATAACCTTGCGCGGCAATGGTGGCACTTTCCATATCTATCGCCACCGCGCGGCTCAGGTTAAAGCGTAGGGAGGAAGCGGAATAACGCAGCTCCCAGTTGCGATCGTCGGTGGTGACCACCGTGCCGGTACGCAGCCGCTGTTTAACCTCCTCACCCGGCATGTCGCTGACCTCTTTGGTCGCGTCGTATAGCGCACGTTGCACTTCAGCGATGCTCGGGATCGGAATATCCGGCGGCAGCACGGCATCGAGCACGTGGTCATCGCGCAGGTAGGCATGCGCCAGTACGTAATCGCCAATCGACTGGCTTTCACGCAGCCCGCCGCAGTGGCCAATCATCAGCCAGACATCCGGGCGCAGCACGGCCAGATGATCGCAAATGGTTTTCGCGTTCGACGGGCCAACGCCAATATTTATCAGCGTAATGCCCTGACCGTCAGCGGTGACGAGGTGCCAGGCCGGCATCTGGTGTTTTTTCCACGCCAGATCAGAAATGGCCTGCTCCGGCGCTTCCGTATCGGCAGTGATCCAGTTACCGCCCGCGCAGGAGAGGGCGACGTAAGGGCTATCGGGATTGAGGATCTCGTTACAGCCCCAGCGCACGAACTCATCGACATAACGCGTGTAGTTGGTGAACAACACAAACGGCTGGAAATGTTCAACCGGCGTGCCGGTGTAGTGGCGCAGTCGCGCCAGCGAGAAATCCACGCGGCGCGCATCAAAATGGGAAAGCGGGTAAAGCTCGGTCGGGTGGAATAGTCCATCGGCGGTCTCGTCGCCAATCTGCGCCAGTTCGGTAGTGGGAAAATGGCGCGTTAAGCCCGCGCTCATTGACCTGTCCAGCGTCAGCTCCGAGCCGTCAATCACGTAAGGGTACGGGATTTCATGCGCGGATAACCCCACCTCGATATGAGCGCCATAGTCCTGACACAGCAGGGTTAATTGTTCGAGTAAATAGGGACGAAACAGCGAAGGGCGGGTGATGGTGGTGGTGTAACAGCCCGAATGGGTGAAGCGGGCGTAGGCGCGGGTTTTCGGTGGGTTCGTCGCGCTGCCATTCCAGCTTACGGATAACTGCGGATAGACGAATAACCCTTGTGCGCGGGCTTCGGTATCGGGAAGCTGACCGTCGTCAATATAGCGAGCGATCGCCTGACGAAGGGCCTCGACGGAACGGTCATACAGCGCTTCAAGTTGATCCAGCGCTTGTTCCGGGGTCAGAGTTGCACCCTTATTATTCATCTTTATCTCCTTATCTGCTCTACGGCTGTAGCCGATAGTATGTCACAGGAATGTGAAACGAAAGCAGCGCGCAACGGGATTCAGAGGAAACGGATGAGGGAACAATCCGGCGCGACAGCGCGCGCCGGAAGGCGGATTAGCCGCTGATTTTCACCAGTGTACGGCCCTGGATTTTATTATTGAGGAAATCGGCAGCGGTTGCCGGAGCCTGTTCCAGCGTAATTTCCGTTGCGGCCTGCTGGTAGTAACTTTCTGGCAACGTACGTGCGAGATTTTCCCACACGGCGCCGCGCTGTGCGGTTGGCACCATCACGGAATCCACGCCCTGCAAACGCACGTTTCGCAGAATAAACGGCATCACGGTGGTCGGCAGTTCGAAACCGCCTGCCAGACCGCATGCGGCAACGCATCCGCCGTAGTTCGTCTGCGCCAGCACTTTTGCTAACACGTGGTTGCCAACCGTATCAATTGCACCGGCCCACAGCTGTTTTTCCAGCGGACGGGTCTGTTCAAAATCGCTGCGCGGCAGGATCTCATCGGCGCCCAGCTTACGCAGAAAATCATGGGTAGATTCGCGACCGGTTACGGCGGCAACGGTGTAGCCCAGCGCTTTCAGCAGCACGACAGCGGTGCTGCCAACGCCGCCACTGGCACCGGTGACCAGCACGGTACCATCCTGCGGTTTAATCCCGGCATCCTGCAGCGCCATGACGCACAGCATGGCGGTAAAACCAGCGGTGCCAATGATCATCGCATTGCGCGCACGTAAACTTTCCGGCAGCGCCACCAGCCAGTCCCCTTTTACGCAGGCCTGCTCGGCAAGTCCACCCCAGTGGTTTTCGCCCACGCCCCAGCCGGTGAGGATCACGGCCTGGCCGGGAGTAAAGCGCGCATCGCGGCTTTCGCTCACGCGACCGCAAAAATCAATGCCTGGCACCATCGGGAACTGGCGAATGATTTTGCCTTTACCGGTGATAGCCAGCGCGTCTTTGTAGTTAAGGCTGGACCAGTCAATATCGACCCGAACGTCGCCTTCGCCCAATGCGGGCAGGTCTACCTCTTTCACTTCCGCCAGGGTTTTATTCTCATTCTGTTCCAGAACTAATGCTTTCATGACTGCGTTTTCCTCGTCGGATGAGGTGTATTTTCGGCGTTTTCGCCGTCCTGTGCAGATGCTCCATCCCCCGTCATGCTTCACACAGCAGGGGCGGTTGTTATGCTGTGGTGGAAAAATTTCCAGTACTGATCCAGCGGCTCGACGGAGCGGAACAGTTTGGCGCGCATTACTGCGCCTTCCCAGCCGGACCAGAACACCCTGGCCAGTTCGCGGCTCGCGGCATCTGGCGGCAGTTCGCCGCAGACTTTTGCTTCATCGAGACACGTTGCGACGCGCGTTTCCCAGTCGGCGAGGATGGCTTTCAGGCGCGCCGGGAAGGCTTCCGGTAACAGTGGCGTTTCCTGCAACAGGTTGCCCACCAGGCAACCCCGGCGGAAATCGTATTTCGCCATTCCCTGGCCCGCGTGGTGCACAAAGGCTGCCATGCGTTGCAGCGGGGAGCGCTGGGTATCGGTTAAAAATTTATCCAGTTTATGTGCGAAAAAGTCGCCGTAAGCGGCCAGCACTGCCATGCCAAATTCCTGCTTGCTTTTAAAGCAGTGATAAAACGAGCCTTTAGGAACCGCGATATTTTTGATCACCGCATCAATGCCCGCCGACAGATAGCCGGTTTCGGTTAGCACTTCCAGGCCGGAGCGAATCAGCTCCTGTCGGGTATCGGTAAAGTCGCGCTCGACTTTTGGCGGCCGTCCGCGGCGGGGTTTTTGCCGTGCTGCTGTTTCGCCATTCATAATTTAGACCGATCGGTTTTAATTCGGCAGAGGCTACGCCGATTTACCATTCCAGGCAAGCGAAGAAACAAAAAAGCCCGCACGAGGCGGGCTTGCAAACTTGCCGGTTGACGCTGCTACCGCAAACGCCAGCGGGCAAACCGGGTTAGGCGGTGGTATTGATATTACGACCGATTGCCGGGTTGGAAGGTAACTGCGGGATCTGCTGAATCAAGTCGCTGGCGATCGTTTTCTGGGTATCGAGCGCTTTTTTCAGCACCAGCGTGTTGACTTGGTTATCAAGCTGATAAGAGTCAAGGCTGCTGGCTAATGATGCAATTTGTATCGGATCCATGCTGTAAATCCTTTATTGTAGAAAAAACAACCAGAGAACAGCTATGAGTATAGCTGCACAATTTTTATCGGCAGTAAGCGCGGGATCTTTAAGCGAGGCGTAAGACGAACCCGATGATGAATAAGCGAAAACCCGCCGTGGCGGGTTAATGGAGAAAGATTAAGCGCCGGGGCTTTCGGCGAATTTCAGCAGGGCATCGCCATCCAGCCGGTAACGCACCCATTCACTTTGCGCCCGCGCGCCAATGCTCTGGTAAAAATCAATGGCTGGCTGGTTCCAGTCGAGCACGCTCCACTCCAGACGACCGCAGCGGCGCTCAACGGCATACTGCGCAATCTTTTGTAGCATCGCTTTTCCGGCACCGTTACCGCGAAAATCGGGCGAAACGTAGAGATCTTCCATGTAAATGCCGTTGCGGCCAAGCCATGTCGAATAACTGGTGAAGAAAACCGCATAACCCACGGCTTTGCCTTCGATTTCACAGATTAAGGCTTCCGTTTTGCTCTCCGTGCCAAACAGGGTTTCGCGGATCTCATCTGCTGTGGTGATCACTTCTTCAGGCGCTTTTTCATACACCGCCAGTTCATAAATCATCGCAAAAATGGCGTTTGCGTCAGTCGGGCGGGCGGGGCGGATGGTAATGCTCATTGCGTTTCCTGTTGTTTTTACCGGGAGTTCAAAATTGATGGTCGCCAGCATAAGCGGTATTGTGCAAAGAATTAAGTGCAATGAAATCACTACTCGATGAATATTATGCATCCCACGTTACGGCGTCTTGATCTCAACCTGTTACCCGTTTTCGACGCGGTCTACCGCCACCGTTCTGTGCGCCAGGCGGCAGAAGAACTGGCGATGAGCACATCGGCACTCAGCCACGCGCTCTCAAGACTACGTGTGACGCTCAACGACCCGTTATTTTACCGGGAAGGGCACGTAATGTGCCCAAGCGTTTATGCCAGCCAGCTTGCGCCCGCCATTGCGTCGGCATTAGCGCATCTCAACCATGAACTCACCCCGCAAGCGGAGTTTGATCCCGCGACGACCACAGACTGTTTGCAGGTCGCGATCACTGATTTCACCGTGTTTAGCATTTTCCCCGCGCTGATGGCCGCATTACAGCATACGGCGCCCGGGCTGCGTTTTGAGTTTCGCTATTTGCCTCATAGCCCGGCGCTTAATGAGCTGCTGGCAGGAGAAGTGGATTTCGCGCTGGGGTTTAGCGCGCCGCAGGATATTCATTACGCAGAGCTGGATGAGATCAGCTTGTTTGCAGATGAATATGTCGTTATCAGCAATCAACACAGGCAACAGTTAACGCTGGACGATTACCTTGCCGCGCGCCACCTGGTGGTGACGCCGTGGAATGAAAGCAAAGGCGTGCTGGATTGTGAACTCGAACGTCTGGGTTATACGCGACAGGTGGCGATAAAAACCCCTTCGATGCTCAGCGCGCCTTTTATTATCGCCGACAGCGATCTGCTGATGGCGCTTCCGCGTTCGGCAGCGGAAAAGTTAAAACAGGCGGCAAGGATTAACATTTTTGCGCTGCCTTTTTCGGTTCCGCCGTTCGAGGTGAAGATTTATTCCCATAAACGCAGCGGCAAGCGCGGGGCGGCGCAGTGGTTGCAGAAAATGTTGAAAGAACTGTTGCACCCGCAAACTACGCGCAACACGTAAACAGCCTGTCCGTAGGCCAGACGTTGCGCAGTACGCACAAAACGGCGATGACTCGTTAGCGAATGCGGCGGGAGTGCTGTTACCTCCCGGTGATGCCTTCGCGCATGAATGTGACGGCGTTCTTATTTATTAATAAGACTTTCGCTGGCTGCATTAACCCGCCAAAAATAACACTCTATTTATTAATTGGTTACTTTTTTATAACCTCAAAACGGTTAAGTTGTTAAAGATATACAACTTCTATCGATTAACTCGTTTTTTTTTATTTCCGATATAGAGATAAGGCGCGGTTCGAATGCCCGAAGCCGATGCTGTACCCGCCATATAAAACAACAATAGGTACTCATGCCATGAAACTATCCCTCGCGCAAAAACTTTGGCTCCCTCTCATCGTGGCGCTGGTGTGCCTTGCCGGGACACTGCTCTACAGCTCTTTTACGGTCAAAGAAGACCAACTGTCACTGCGCAAAAACGAGTTGCAGCATGTTTCGCAACTGGCGCTGAGTATCGTCAAAACACAGGCCGCGCTGGTTGATAAAGGGGCGATCACGCAACAGGAAGCGCAGCAGCGTGCAACCCAGTTAATTAAGGATTTACGCTATGGAGAAACGGGATACTTCACGATTCTCAATACCCAGGCTGAAGTGATTATGCATCCGATCAACGCCAAGCTGATTGGTCAGGGGCCACAGGTTGCGGATGCCAATGGTGCCTACATCTTCAGAGATATGGTTGCGGTTACCCGTGATAATCAGGCCGGGTTTACCGCTTATGTTTTTCCGCGCCCCGGCGAGACGGAAGCTCAGCCGAAAATCGCTTACAGCATTCCGTGGGCGCCCTGGGGCTGGATCATCACCACCGGTCTGTATGTGGATGATATCGACGCGGCGTTTCGGGTTTCGCTGTATCAGAACCTGATTGAATTTGTGGCTATCAGCATTTTGTTGTCGGTGATCGTCTATCTCATCAACCGGGGAACGTTGCTGGCACTTGGGGGCGAACCTCGTTATGCCGTTGATGTCGCCGCGCGGATTGCCGCCGGGGATCTTTCGCAGACGGTGGATAAAAAATCCGGGGACAACTCAAGCCTGATCCACGAAATGGGCGTGATGCGTGAGCAACTGACCGCGGTGATCAATGATATCCGTGAAGGGGCGGAGATCATTAACACCAGCACCCATGATATTGTTGCCGGAAATCAACAAATTGCCTCACATTCCGAGCAACAGGCGATGTCGCTGGAGCGCACCTCGTCCAGCATGGAACAGATCACCGCCGCCGTGAAACAAAACGCGGAGAACGCCGGGCAGGCGCGTCATCTGGCGAGTGAAGCTGTGGATATTGCTTCGCGCGGCGGTGTGGTAATGCAGAGCATGAATGAAACCATGAACGGTATCTCCGAGAGCGCCGGGAAAATAGCGAGCATTATTGAGGTGGTCAATGGCATCGCGTTTCAGACCAATATTCTGGCGCTGAACGCGGCGGTTGAAGCAGCCAGAGCGGGTGAACAGGGCAGAGGCTTCGCGGTGGTCGCCGGTGAAGTGCGCAGTTTGTCATTGCGCAGTTCGCAGGCAGCGCAGGAGATTAAAGGGCTGGTGGAAGAGTCTGTCACGCGCGTCAATAACGGCTCGTCACAAATCAAAATTGCCGGCAGCAGTATCGACGACATGATTGTGGCGGTACGGCGCGTCTCGGACATCATGTCGGAGATCTCCGTCGCGACCGAGGAGCAGAGTAAAGGCATCAGCCATGTTAACGAAGCGATTGTGCAAATTGATGCGGTCACGCAGCAGAACACCGCTCTGGTTCAGCATGCGGTATCGGCGGCCAGTGCGCTGGAAGAGCAGACCCGTCGACTGACGCAGACGGTAGCCTTTTTTAATACCGGCAGATAATCACCGCGACATCACGTTCCTGGGCCTGCGAAGGCAGGCCCGTTAAGGCTTATCCCTGCCAGCCTCGCCATGACAGGCAAAGCAGCACTTGCAATCACGGGGCTTCATCTTCACTTTTACAGTGGACAGCCTTTATTGCTCAATCGGCAAGCGTAAGCCCTGAGCAAAACAATGCTGCTGGTCAGGAATACCTGAAAAAACGCGAGGTTGAAAACCGCGACTAGTGCAAGGGGCGCACGCGCTCGGCTCGCAAAGCAACGTTTTGCCTGGATGAAAGGTGAGTGGTTTATCGCGTGCGCTTGGCAAAAAAGCAAAAAGCCTGCTTAAAAGCAGGCTTTTTTAAATCTGGCTCCTCTGACTGGACTCGAACCAGTGACATACGGATTAACAGTCCGCCGTTCTACCGACTGAACTACAGAGGAATCGTGTGAACGGGGCGAATATTAGCGATGCCCCAGAGCCTTGTCAAAGGATGGATCGTGCCGTCGCGATCGTTTGCTGACTATTTCAGCAATCTGCTGCCGGGATAAGCACTTAAGCGCGTATTTGCACCAAAATTGTGCAATGCATCTTCCATGGGGCATCATACAAACCACTGTTTCAGTAATAATTCCCCCGCTCGTAATTAGAATCTCTTATTATCCAGCCTGTTAGCGCCTTTCATTTTGCCTAACTAAAACTGGCAAGCATATTGCAACTCCTCTGGCTACATCACATCCGGCGTTGGCACTGGTACCCGTACAGGAGGCAAAATGAACTTAAGACGACTGAAATACTTCGTAAAAATCGTCGATATTGGAAGCCTGACTCAGGCAGCCGAAGTATTACACATTGCGCAGCCCGCGCTGAGCCAGCAGGTTGCCACTCTGGAAGGCGAGCTGGATCAGCAATTACTTATTCGCACCAAACGCGGTGTGACGCCGACCGAAGCGGGCAAAATCCTCTACACCCATGCACGGACGATTTTGCGCCAGTGCGAACAGGCGCAACTGGCGGTAAACAATGTCGGTCAGTGCCTGCGGGGACAAGTCTCCATCGGCCTGGCACCGGGCACTGCTGCGTCTTCCGTCACCATGCCGTTGTTGCAGGCGGTGCGGACCGAGTTGCCGGAAGTTATGGTTTATCTGCATGAAAATAGCGGCTCAACGCTGAACGATAAATTGCTCAGCGGGCAACTGGATATGGCGGTGCTGTATGAACGCGCGCCTGGCGCGGGGATCAACAGCCTGCCGCTGCTGAAAGAGGATCTCTATCTGGTGGGCACGCGTGACTGCCCAGGCCAGAGCGTCGATCTGACGGCGGTTGCCGATATGAATCTTTTCCTGCCGCGCGATTACAGCGCTGTCCGTTTGCGTGTTGATGAAGCCTTTTCGCTGCGTCGACTGACCGCCAAGATCATTGGCGAAATTGAGTCGATCGCCACGCTGACGGCGGCGATTGCCAGCGGAATGGGCGTGACGGTACTGCCGGAATCTGCCGCGCGTTCGCTGTGCGCCGCGACCAACGGCTGGATGGCGCGTATCACCACGCCGTCGATGAACCTGCCGTTGTCGTTAAACGTTTCCGCGCGCGGCACGCTCTCGCCGCAGGCGCAAGCGGTGAAAGATATTTTAATGTCATTAGTCAGCCGCCCGGCAATGGAAAGCCACGAGTTGCAGCTGGTGAGCTAAGCATTATTCCTTAATGGAATAAGATGCTGGTTTTTATTATTTGTTCTGCCTGGCCGCAGACTTTAACAATATCGTCATGTCTGACAGGCCAGGAGCAGCGAAGGGTGAATTTCCAGCAACTCAAAATTATCCGCGAGGCGGCGCGGCGGGATTACAACCTGACCGAAGTCGCCAACATGCTTTACACATCACAATCCGGCGTGAGCCGCCATATTCGTGAGCTTGAAGAAGAGCTGGGGATTGAGATTTTTATCCGTCGCGGCAAACGTTTGTTGGGCATGACGGAACCCGGTAAAGCGCTACTGGTGATTGCCGAGCGCATTCTTAACGAAGCGAGCAATGTGCGCAGGCTCGCCGATCTGTTTACCAATGACACCTCTGGCGTACTGACCATTGCGACGACGCATACTCAGGCGCGTTACAGCTTGCCCTCGGTGATTAAAGCTTTTCGCGCGCTGTTCCCGGAAGTGCGGCTGGAGTTGATTCAGGGCACCCCACAAGAGATTGAATCTCTGCTGCATAACGGTGGCGCAGACATCGGCATTGCCAGCGAACGCTTAAGCAATGACAGCTCACTCGTGGCGTTCCCCTGGTTTCGCTGGCACCACAGTTTGCTGGTACCGGCGGATCACCCGTTGGCGCAATCCTCACCGTTAACGCTCGAAGATATCAGCCGCTGGCCGCTTATCACTTATCGCCAGGGGATAACCGGACGTTCGCGTATTGATGAAGCGTTTGGTCGCAAGGGGTTAATCCCGGATGTGGTGCTGAGCGCGCAGGATTCCGATGTTATCAAAACCTATGTTGAGCTGGGGCTGGGCGTCGGGCTGGTGGCGGAGCAATCGAGCGGCGAAAACGAAGAGGGCAAACTGGTGCGGCTGGATACGCAACACCTGTTTGATGCCAATACTGTCTGGTTAGGGTTAAAACGCGGCCAGTTACAACGAAATTATGTCTGGCGCTTTATTGAACTGTGTAACGCCGGGCTGTCGGTCGAGGATATCAAACGCCAGGTGATGGAGCCGGACGAAGCGGCGATCGATTACCAGATTTAACAAGGGTCACAAGAAACAGAGCCTCCGCATGCGGAGGCTTTTTTTACTGATGCGCGTGCGGCGGTGTTTTCATCAGCATCGCTGTCAGAGCGGAGAGCAGACAGCCTGCCAGCAGATAAATGGCGACGGAATGCCACTCACCGCCGGAAAAGTTCAGCAGCGCGGCGGCAATAAAGGGCGTAAACCCGCCGCCAACCACGCTGGCGACCTGGTAACCAACACCCGCGCCGCTGTAGCGATAACCCGCGCCGAACATTTCGGTGAACATCGGCTGCTGTACGCAAACCACCATATCGTGAGCGATATTGGCAAGCAGTAACGAGAAGAGCACCACGCCGAAAATGGAGCGCATTTCCAGCGCCATAAAGAACGGGAAGGCGCTCAGTGCGCCGATCAATGCGCCGGTGATATAGATGCGCCGCCGTCCAAAACGATCCGCCAGCCAGGCGAATAACGGAATGGTCAGGCAACTTATCCCGCCGACCAGCAAGCCGATATTAAGGAACAGCTCACGCGGTAAACCCAGATTTTGCGTCGAGTAGTTCAGCGCAAAAGCGGTGACGATATACATGGTCAGCAGTTCGCACAGGCGCAGGGCGATAATTTTCAAAAACGCCCCCGGATGGCGAAACAGCGCTTCAAATACGGGCGGGCGTTTTTTTATTTGCGTCGGTTGTTGCGTCTGCGCTCGTTCAAACTCGGCCGATTCCGCCATGCCGTTACGCACCCACAGCGCACCGAGCACCAGTACAATGCTGAACAAGAATGGCAGACGCCAGCCCCAGCTCAGAAACTGTTCGTTGGTGGTCAGGCTGCTGATGAGCGACACAAGCCCCGTGGAGAGCAATAACCCGACGCCATATCCGACCTGAACGCCGCTGCTATAGAAGGCTTTTTTGCCGGAGGGCGCACTTTCGACTGCCAGCAGCGCCGCGCCGCCCCATTCGCCACCAACGGCGAAACCCTGAATGGCGCGCAGGATGACCAATAACGCCGGTGCCCACCAGCCGATGGTGGCAAAAGAGGGCAGAATACCAATACAGGCGGTGGCGATCCCCATCATCCAGACCGTCATCATCAGCATTCGCTTGCGACCGAGACGATCGCCGAAATGACCAAAGACAATGCCGCCGAGCGGGCGGAATAAAAATCCGACGCCAAACGTGGCGAAAGCGGCAAGCGTGCCCATCGCCGGATCTATCTGCGGGAAAAATTCGCTGTTAAACACCAGCGCGGCGGTGATGCCATACAGTAAAAAATCGAACCAGTCGACCACTGCGCCAGCGAAGCTGCCCCAGGCCGCACGGCGGGCGCGATTTAGTGGCGGTACCTCTTCATCGGGGCGGGTAGTGATGAGCGTGGAGTCCATAGTTGTTCTGTCCGTTCCTCAAAATTGCAAAATTTTCTAGTTTTAATAGGAGAAAAGGTTACTCACATCGTACGCAGCTAAACAAGTCGCTATTGAGACTACAGCGACAGCGGACAGGTGAAAACTCTTTTGCAGAGCGGGCGGCATGAAAGGGGGAATTTAACTCAGGGGGCGTTAATGCGCAGAAGATTATTCGGTTGTCGAATGATTCGCATGTGTGGTATTCGGGCGATTGATGTTACACCGCAGGCGCCGACCATAAGCCGTTAATCTTCTTATCGGATGCCCGACCTGTCATGCGCCTGGCAGGCCGGGTATCCATGTTATTCATTGCCTACGGCATTGATGGCTAACGTACGCGATGAATACGGCGTAAAGCGGCAAGCAGGTTGTTTTTATCCGCCTCGCTGAGATTGGGCGCCATAATTTGTGCCGACAGCCATGTGGTGTCTGCTTCAGTAAAGGCACCGGTGAGCAGCCGCTGGCTGATGGCGGTGAGCAACTGGCTATCGAGTTGATTTATCTGTTGCCGGGTCGCGTCCAGGCTTCTGACCGAGTGGCTGGTATCCGGTGTGGCTAACCAGTCGGCCAGATAGCGATACTGAACGGCCTTGCTGGCGTTCATTAATGCGCGGAAAAAAGGCTCCACGGAACCGGGATCCAGACCCGCGTCCTGGGCATTTTTCACTGCTTCTGCCAGTACTTTTTGTTCCCGCCCGACATCTTCCACGGGGGAGTGGTGCTGTGCCTTGTAACTGGCGACATCTTTCATGATCAGCATGCGTTCATTGAGTGCTGATGAAAGTGTGCTGAGCGACACCGAGGCGACGGAGCCTGCAAACACATTGCCGCACATGAACAGTGACGAAAGGAAAACAACCGCAGACTGGAACATCAACTTACCCTCCTGTCAAAACCCAAAAAAAAGCCGTTCTCGGGGAAGAACGGCGAATCGACCATCACGGCTAAAATCACTAACACGATTCATATTCTATTAGTTACGTGAATGAATTATTTCCTGGTGAGCGTTTTATGTAAGTAAATGAAACGATGTAAATAAGCGACAAAGAGTGAGGGCGCAGCGTGAAAATTGTGCTGGCGCATGCGGGATGTACAATACCAGGCACGAAACGGCGCGGGAACGCCTGACGCTCTCGTGTCGCTCAGGCTTAACGCTTGTTACCTTTGGGAACATTCAGATGACAGATATCGCAATCAGACCAGCGCGAAGCGAGTATTTTGCGGCGTTAAGAGCCATCGAACTTGCATCGTTTGAAACCCTGCGCGAGGCGGGTGCAGTGAGCGGAACGCCTGTCGCTAACAGCCTGGAAGCGTTGCACCAGCTGTGCAGGGAAGGGGTATTGCTCGTCGCGTTTGCTCCGGACGATATCCCCGTCGGGTTCGCCGGTGCCGTGATTAGGGAAGACTGGCTGCACATTGCCGAAGCGGATGTTCACCCGGACTGGCAGCGGCAGGGCATTGGCCGGCGCCTGATGCACGCGCTTTTGTCGGAAGGCAAAGCGCGCGGTTTAAACGGTGCTTCGTTGACGACCGATCGTAATGCGCCCTTCAACGCACCTTTTTACGCTTCGCTGGGTTTTGACATCGTTGAAGGCAACGCCATTTCACCCCGGCTGAAAGCTGTGCTAACAGAGGAAATCCTCGCTGGGCTGGATCCGAAACGCCGGGTTGCCATGCAATTAGTGTATTGAAATCAAGGGTCGCAGTGCGTTATGTGCAAGCGCGCACGGACGGATAGATAAACAATCGCTTAGCGCAGGCAAGCGATATATTTCTCACCTGAACGGCGCACCATTTCCGCAGCATCGTGCGCGATCTCCCGCCCTTCAAACGCACCGTAGAGTTTCGCGAATTTCACCGCATCCAGCCGGCGCATTATTTCACGAACCGTCTCTGCTGGCAGCGGCAGCATATTCGGATAGCTCCACATGAAGGAGACGGCATTAGCGCCTGGCGTGACCTGAACGATATCGCCGGATAGCAGCACACCATCATCCCGCGCCCAGTGAAGGACGCAGCCGCCGGCAAAATGACCGCCAAGGCGCATGATACTTACGTCTGATGTCAGTTGAAGTGTATCGCCATCCCAGAGGGTAATGTGCGGGCTGTCGCGCATGATCCATTCGCGATCGCGTTCATGCAGATAAATCGGGGCGTCAAATGCGGCAGCCCAGTCTTGCATGGTGGTATAGAAATGAGGATGCGAAATAGCAATAGCCCTGAGCCCGCCCAGAGAGGCGATCAGCGTTTTTGTGGCGTCGTCGAGGGTGGAAATGCAGTCCCACAGGATATTGCCCTGCGCTGTTCGCAGCAGAAAAGCGCGCTGCGCAATCGCGAAATCAGGCACGGTTTTAATGCTGAAGAGATCGCTTTCGTGTTGTTGCCATTTATTGACATGCGAGGCCAGAAGGGTGGGGAAATCAACCCACTTCTGCCCGGTTACCGGCACGAACTGGCGCTCATCTTCGCAGATAGTGCACCGGTGTGGGGGAGTGTCAGTTATTTCATACGATGTGCCGCACGCGTTGCATAAGGTGATCATTATCGTCCTCTTTGTTGCGGATACGTCAGTGCTAAAGGGTTTTGCAGCGAATGGCCGCTTTTTTGCGCGCCATTATTTGAGTAATAACCTCTTTAGCATGGCACATGAAGGCCGCGGTATGTGCTGGAGAGTGCGGCCAAAAAAAAGAAGAAATGCCCGCTGCGCGACAGAACGGTTCAGCGCGCAGCAGGCTGGGGCAGAACGAAGGAAAAGGTGATTGCCGGATTTAAGGCTCGTTCGGTGGGAAGGTGTCGCGTTTTTCTGCCCATTTCAGCATGGCATCCAGCGCCGGGCACAGGGCCTGGCCCCACTCCGTCAGCCGGTATTCCACCTTCGGCGGGATCTGCGGATAGACCTTGCGCGACACGATGCCATCCGCTTCAAGTTGCCTTAGTTGCTGGCTTAACATCTTTTGCGAAATGCCCGGAATAAGCCTGCTGAAATCGGAGTAGCGCTGCACTTTTCCATCAAATAAATGAAACAGGATGACCAGCTTCCAGCGGCCTTCCAGTAATCGCAGCACCTGTTCGACGCCAAGCGCGGCGGTATCGGGGGTATAAATCTTACTCATAAGCCTGTTACTAACTTTTTTGTGCGTTCTTGATGATTTGACACTATATGGTGAAAATGAGAGCACCGCAAACCACAGGAGCCTCTCATCATGTCTTTGTCACTACCCGACGCTGTTGCTACCTACTTCGCCATCAGCAATGGCGCAGATATCGCCAACGTTAACCACTGTTTTACGCCTGATGCCGTGGTTATCGATGAACATAAGACCCATCGTGGCCTTGACGCTATCCAGGCCTGGCAACGCGACGTGCAGAGTGCGTTTGAGTACACCGTTGAACCGATCCGGGTTGCTGATGAGGGAACACGGTTAACGGTGACCTCGCATGTGGCGGGCAATTTTCCCGGCAGCCCGGTGCAGCTTAGCCATGCGTTCACTTTGCTGGACGGGAAGATTGCCGCACTGGAGATCGTCTGATGAGCATGAATCTGAACATACAAGGAAAACGCGTTCTGGTCACGGCGGGCACTAAAGGTGTCGGAAAGGCGGTTGTTGGTCTGTTTCATGAACAGGGGGCAAAAGTGTTAACCACCGCGCGGATCCAGCCTGATGAATCGTTAGCGGATCACTTTGTGGCGGCCGATCTGACAACGGTTGAGGGTTGTCAGCGCGTCGCGCAGGCGGTGCAGAGCCGCTTTGGCGGCGTTGATATTATTGTTCATGTTGTTGGCGGCTCGACAGCGCCCGCGGGTGGTTTTGCGGCGTTAGGCGAAGAGGAATGGCAGCAGGAACTGAATCTCAATCTGCTGCCTGCGGTCCGCCTCGACAGAGCACTTTTACCCGGTATGCTCGCGCAGGGAGCGGGGGTCATTATTCATGTCACCTCCATCCAGCGCGAACTGCCGTTGCCGGAATCGACAACAGCGTATGCCGCGGCAAAGGCTGCACTCTCGACCTACAGTAAAAGCCTGTCGAAAGAGGTCTCGCCAAAAGGGATCCGCGTGCTGCGTGTCGCACCCGGCTGGATTGAAACGGAAGCCTCTGTCGCGCTGGCTGAACGGCTCGCGCATCAGGCAGGAACGGATTACGAAGGCGGCAAGAAAATCATCATGGATTCGCTCGGTGGCATTCCGTTGGGGCGTCCATCAAAACCGGTGGAAGTGGCAAATCTCATTGTGTTCCTCGCTTCATCCTGCGCGGCGGCAATCACGGGTACGGAGTACGTTATCGATGGCGGCACAGTACCCACCGCGTAATCGCGACGACGATTGCGCGTGACCTCCATGTGCCGGCGGCTGTTTATTCTCTCGCGCGAGCTGGAATGTGTGTAAATCAGGCCGCTCGCTATGCGGAAAAAGAGAAGTAACGGCTGAAGGGAAGGGGGCAACACGTTGCCAGGCCTGAAAAGCAAAAAGCCTGCTTAAAAGCAGGCTTTTTTGAATCTGGCTCCTCTGACTGGACTCGAACCAGTGACATACGGATTAACAGTCCGCCGTTCTACCGACTGAACTACAGAGGAATCGTGTGAACGGGGCGCATACTACTGGCCCCGTACTTGAGTGTCAACACTAAATTTAACACACTGATTCAATTGGCGAATTAAAACACAGGCGGCGTTTTAATGTACCTGCCTTGCGCTTTCGTTATCGCAGCCCGCCTGCCCGCGCAGACGGCTTAGCGGATCCTGGCCATAAAAATGACAGAAGCGCTGCCACAGCGCCGGGAAGCGGGGAGCAAACAGCTCTGGCGCGCTAAAGAAATACTCGGAAAGCACGGCGAAACACTCTGCCGGATCGGTTGCCGCGTAGGCGTCGATGCTGGCCGCGCTTTCGCCAACCAGGTCAATCTCATCCTGAATATTGTCCATCGCTGCGCGCAGATCGTGTTCCCAGCCGGCCACTTCACGCAGCGGAATCAGCGGAATGCCGCTGGCGCGATCGCCGTTGCGCGTATCCAGTTTATGCGCCACTTCATGAATAATGAGATTGAAGCCGGAAGCGTCGAACGAGTCCTGAATATCCAGCCAGTTAAGGATGATAGGGCCTTGTTGCCAGCTCTGCCCGGACTGAACCACGCGCTGATTGTGCACCAGGCCAATGTCGTCTTCCCACTCGTCATCAACAACAAACGGCGCCGGGTAGATCAGCACTTCGTGGAAGCCATCGAGCCATTCAAGACCAAGCTCCAGCACCGGCAGGCAAAACAGTAAGCCGATGCGCGCGCTTTTCAGCGCATCCAGATCGAATCCTTGCAACGGAACCAGGCGTTTTTGCTGCAAAAAGCGATCAGCCAGATGAACAAGTTTCTCCTGTTCCTCCGGCGACAAATTTGCTAACACAGGGGCATTTAACGCTTCTTCCCAGGGGTATTCTGCGCCTTCGGCAGATTCCCTTGTCTTCCAGGGCCACTTAATCATCGTTTTGCTCGCAAACTCGCCACTTGAACCAAATTAACGGGACAGGGTCTGTTAAAATGCCAAATTACCTGGCATCATGGCAACCATCTGAACGGAGAGATGCCGGAGCGGCTGAACGGGACGGTCTCGAAAACCGTAGTTGGGGCAACTCAACCGGGGGTTCAAATCCCCCTCTCTCCGCCATTATTCAAACAGTTACGCGCTTCGCTTTCAACTACTCCCGTCACAGTTGCTTTTCCACTCTTGCATTTGCACATTTTATAACCTTTTCTTAACATAATCGATAGAAATGATTGCCGCTTTTACCATTAATTTTTGTAGCGTTTTCCCGCGGCCTGGAAATATCACCGCACGCGCGTTAATTACACTTTTTCTTATTAATTTTTATCCCGTTACATCTGTTTGTCATTTACGTGTTGCACACTCTTTGGCGGTCTGCGGCCGTTGCAGGTGAGGGGATTCATCAGTCTCGCTGATATATCTTTAAAATTCATCAACTGGCGATATGATGAGAGAGTTGTCACATTTATGTCGGAACCATTTCCTTCCTTTCATCCCTTAACCCATGCGGTAAAAACCATTATGGACGATAAAGCGGTGCGCAGCCTCGGTGGCAAACTGGCACTCTGGGTGTTCTGGATTTTCTGCGTCTATTTTGTCTGGTCGGTGCTTAATGATATCTGGCCAGTCAGCCAGACAAATTTGCCGGCCGGGTTTAATACTGGCACTGTGGGTACCGCGACCGGGAGCTGGCTGAATTCGATTTTTGGCGTGCTGGTGTTAGCCGTCGTGGGTGCGATACTTGGCGCTATTGCCTGGTACACACGTCCGCAGGATCCGGATGCCTGAAATAGCGGGTAAGGGCTTTCATTGACGGGAACAAGCATGAATGTAATCGACTGGCAGTACCGTTTTGACCAATGGATTTCTCAGCATTTCAACCACGGCGACGCCGCGCATGATGTCTCACACTTTCGTCGGGTCTGGAAAACAGCACAAACGCTCATGCAGGGCCAGCAGGTCGATGCGCTGGTGGTGCTGACCGCCTGTTATTTTCATGACATTGTGAGCTTTGCCAAAAATCACCCCCAGCGTCATCAGTCCTCGGTGATGGCCGCAGAAAAAACGGCGGCTATTCTTGCAAGCGAGTTTCCTGATTTCCCGCAACACGCCGTGGCTGGCGTGCGCCATGCCATTGAAGCGCACAGCTTCAGCGCCGGCATCGCCCCGCAAACGCTGGAAGCGAAAATTGTTCAGGATGCCGATCGGCTGGAATCGCTGGGGGCGATTGGCCTTGCACGCGTTTTTGCCGTTTCCGGCTCAATGGGAGCGGCCTTATTCGATGGCGAAGATCCGTTTGCCGCCGAACGTGAACTGGATGATAAAGCCTTCGCTCTCGATCATTTTCGTTGCAAGTTGCTGAAACTACCCGCCACCATGCAGACTGAACAAGGGCGTAAACTCGCCGAACACAACGCGGATTTTTTAGTGCACTTTATGGCGAAACTCAGCGCCGAACTGCAAGGCGATCACCAGCGCGTTGATGAAGAGGTGCTACGCCGCTTTGGTTTTCATCTGGCCTGACGGAGACGCGTGATGGCGGATGTGCATGATAAAGCGACGCGCAGTAAAAATATGCGCGCCATCGGCACAAAGGATACGGCGATTGAAAAGCGGCTTGCCGCGTGTCTTGCTTCACTGGAACTCGATTTTCGTGTCCAGGACGCCGCCTTGCCGGGGCGGCCTGATTTTGTGCTCGACGATTATCGCTGCGTTATCTTTACCCACGGTTGCTTCTGGCATCACCACACCTGTTATCTGTTCAAAGTGCCTGCCACGCGCACGGATTTCTGGCTGGAAAAGATTGGTAAAAACGTTGAACGCGATGCACGCGACACGGCGTTATTGCTGGAGCAGGGCTGGCGAGTGCTGGTGGTCTGGGAGTGTGCGCTGCGGGGGCGGCTAAAACTTAGCGACGAGGCGCTAAGTGAACGGCTGGAGGAGTGGATCTGCGAAGGTCAACAGGCCGCGCAGATCGACACTCAGGGGATCCATGCGACGACGGTTACTTCTCTGCCTCGCAAGGCGTAACGATCGGGCGCGCCGGAATAAGATATTTACCCAGCGTCACCAGTACCACCGCCATAATAATAATGCCCAACGCCAGCCATTCCACGGATGAGAGATGTTCCCCGCCAAAACTTGTGCCGAGCAGCACGGCGACAACCGGATTGACATACGCATAGCTGGTGGCAACGGCAGGCGAGACGTTGCGGATCAGATACATATAGGCGTTGATGGCGATAATGGAGCCAAAGAGCGCCAGATAACCGACGGCAAAGAAACCGGAAAGTGGCGGTACTGCGCTAAGGCGCTCGCCACTTAATGCCGAAGCCGCTAACAACACAATGCCTGCGGCCAGCATTTCGATTGCGCCCGCCATCATTCCGCCCGGCAGTTCAATGCGCGAACCGTATACCGAGCCAAATGCCCAACTTAGCGAACCGACCAGAATCAACACGGCCCCCCACGGATTACCGCTTAAATTCCCGCCGCTATTAAGTAAAACAATGCCTGCCAGACCAATGGCTATGCCAAACCATTCAAGTTTTCGCGTCTTAATGCCGAAAAAATGACTGAAACACAAGGTAAATAACGGAACGGTCGCCACAACAACAGCGGCAATTCCCGATGGCACATTTTGGTGTTCGGCGACGGTCACAAACCCGTTGCCCACCGCCAGCAGCAGCACGCCAATCAGTGCGGCATTAAGCATCGGGCGCAGCGGCGGCAATTTATGGCCGGTCAGTAATAAGACGCTGGTCAGAATGACGCCCGCAGATAAAAAGCGTGTACCGGCCAGCATAAACGGCGGCCAGCTTTCAACACCAATGCGAATAACAAAGTACGTGGAACCCCAAATAATATAGAGCGCGAAAAGCGCGCCAATAAGCGGTAAAACCTGCCTGAAACGCATAACCCACCACGGCAAAAGATAAGAGGCTTATAGTAAACGTTAAAACTATCGGCCTGGCGAGTGGTTAATTGCGAAAGAGGTGTTAAATTTTTGTTGACTCAAGGGGGTGATTTTCGTCCCGGACTTTTTCCATCATACTGAGAAGCGTGACATCATAAATTCAAAAGGAAGACATTTTGGCAGGAAGTAGTTTATTAACATTACTCGATGATATTGCGACGTTGCTGGATGATATTTCAGTGATGGGCAAACTGGCGGCGAAAAAGACCGCCGGTGTGCTGGGCGACGATCTTTCGCTTAACGCGCAGCAAGTCACCGGCGTGCGCGCCAATCGTGAATTGCCGGTGGTGTGGAGCGTCGCGCGTGGGTCATTGCTGAATAAGGTGATTCTCGTCCCGCTGGCGTTACTGATTAGCGCCTTCATCCCCTGGGCCATTACACCTTTGTTGATGCTTGGCGGCGCATTTTTATGCTTTGAAGGTGTGGAAAAAGTGTTGCACACGTTTGAAGCGCGTAAACATAAAGAGAGCCCGGAGGCGCGCCAGCAGCGTCTGGAGGCGCTGGCAGCGCAGGATCCGCAGCAGTTCGAGAAAGATAAAATCAAAGGCGCAGTGCGCACCGATTTTATTCTCTCTGCCGAGATTGTTGCCATCACGCTTGGCATCGTTGCCGACGCGCCTTTGCTGAATCAGGTGCTGATCCTGTCGGGCATCGCGGTGCTGGTTACCATTGGTGTTTATGGGCTGGTGGGTATCATCGTGAAGCTCGATGATATGGGCTACTGGCTGGTAGAGAAACCGGGCGTTCTGACGCAAGGGCTGGGGAAAGGGTTGTTATTCACCGCGCCCTGGCTCATGAAGATCCTGTCTGTCGTCGGTACGCTGGCAATGTTCCTGGTCGGCGGCGGGATTGTGGTACATGGTATTGCGCCGTTACATCACGCTATCGAACATTTTGCCGCGAGCCAGCCCGCATTGCTACAGGCGCTGACACCGATGGCGGCCAACCTGGTGCTGGGCTTTGTGATTGGTGCCGTGGTGGTCGCGGTTTTGAAAGGTGTGGAACGTTTACGTGGCGGTGAAAAATAAAATCTCGCGGCAGGGATTATGCAAATTTAAGTAACTTCGTCTAAGGTGAAAAAGTTTCGCCCTGATACCGGAGGCAAGAATGGTCTTTTTGGTCAGCGATGAAGTGCAGAGTAAAAAGGGTGGTCCGCTCATGATTGTTACCGGTTATGCCAGCGGTATGGTTGAGTGCCGCTGGTATGACGGCTACGGCGTCAAACGGGAAGCCTTTCGTGAAGATGAGCTGATGCCTGGCGACAGGCGGCGGATCCACGAAGAAGCATAACCACTAAAACGCCCGGCATTGCTGGGCGTTTTTATTGCCGGATAAAATGCGAGCGGGGCGAAAGAGCACTCACAGAGATTTCAGGGAGCCCGTGTGCGGCAGAACCGTGTCGTAAAACAGCCCAGGTCGTTTAAACAACTGCAGCGCTATTTTGTTCCGGCTCAGGTGGTCAACCTTTGCTTTGTGATCGTGATGGTGTGCTCGACGATCCTGACGTGGCGTGAAGTCATTGTGCTGCAGGGGGCTTATGTCGCCAGCCAGCGTAGCGCGCTGGAAAACGTCAGTAATGCGCTGGATATGCAGTTTCAGGTCGGTGTGGACCGGTTGCTCTTTTTCCGAAATGGGATGCAGGCCGCCCTGCAAACGCCGTTGGGATTTGAAGCGTTAAATTCCGTGCAGGGCGAATTTGATCGTAAACGTGCCTTACCGTACTGGCAGATTGGGCTGGATAACAGCCGGACGCTGCCCATTTACGGTGTTTCCGATGCTTTGGTTGAACAGAGCGAGCTGCTGCGTCGCGACGAGGAGCTGTTGCACAACGAACTCACGGCGGCAATGGAACTTGGCTACCTGTTTCGCCTCTCCTCTGAGGCCTCTATGTTGCCGCGTCAGGCTTATTATTTCTCACGTGCGGGCTTTTTCCTCTCCACGCGCGCTGTTGAGCATGAGCAGGACATTATTTCTACCTATTACCGCTTATTAACGCGCCCCTGGTTTAGCAGCCAACAGCTGCAGAAAAACCGCGCGCGTGGGGTTCGCTGGTTCACGTTTTTTACCAACTCAGAAAGCAACAGCTTTGTTGCCGCCAGTGTGCCGCTTGATTATGAATACTATTGGTACGGTGTACTGGTCATGAGTTTCCCGTTGAGTGCGATTAAGCCGTTACTGGTTGGCGTACAACTCCAGCAGGATGGCGGCGAGTATCAGCTTTACGATAACCATTTCCGGCTGCTGACCAGTACGCAACCGCAACAAAATGCCAGCGGCGAGTTTAATCAGGATGAGATCGCTAAGCTACAAGCAGACATGACACGCGATACCGTCGGTGGCCTGCATCTGGGCACCCGTTATGTGAGCTGGCAAAAACTTAAACATTTTGGTGGCG
This sequence comes from Kosakonia sp. PSU_27, assembly GCF_039409795.1. NCBI lineage: Bacteria > Pseudomonadati > Pseudomonadota > Gammaproteobacteria > Enterobacterales > Enterobacteriaceae > Kosakonia > Kosakonia sp. PSU_27. The sequence goes on from NZ_JBCIVK010000003.1 coordinate 613,921, forward strand.
TGCTGGTGCGCATTCACTCTTTGCAGGAAGGCCTCTCCGGGGATTTCGGGCGTATCAGCATTGCGCTCTCGCTGTTGTGGGTGTTGTTTACCGGCATGCTGCTTTTTTCCTGGGTGGTCATCCGCAGAATGGTGACCAACTTGTATAGCATGCAACACACGCTGCAATGGCAGGCGTGGTTCGACCCGCTGACGCGCCTTTATAATCGGGGCTCGTTTTTTGAGCAGGCGAAAGTGTTATCTGAAGAAGCGCGGGTTCAGCGACGGCCGTTCTCAATCATTCAGCTTGATATTGACCATTTTAAGGGCGTCAATGACCAGTTCGGCCATCAGGCTGGTGATTTGGTACTATCCCACGCCGCCGGGCTTATCAGCAGTTCCCTCAGAGAGCAGGATGTTGCCGGGCGCGTCGGCGGCGAGGAGTTCTGTATTTTATTACCGGACAGCACACTTGAGCAGGCGGTACAGGTTGCCGAGCACATCCGTTCGCGCATTGAAAGTAAAGAGATCCTGATCCACAAGCGTACGACTTTGCGCATCACGGTTTCCCTCGGCGTCTGCGATGCGCAGGAAAACGGCAATTACGATTTTGAATATCTGCAATCCGTCGCCGATAGCCGCTTATACCGGGCGAAAAACAGTGGTCGCAATCAGGTCTGTTCAGTGGATGTGATGCCAAAGAGGTGATCCAGACCTTCACGCCAGCCCGCTGCTCCCTCTTGTTGCGTGTGATAAACCCGTGGCGGGCTATCCTGACGCAGCGTTACTCCCTGACGATTAAGGCCTTTTACCACCACGGCGTAGTCAACGTTATCAAGTAGCGGCGCATCGTTTGGCCCATCACCCAGCCCGACCGTGACAGCGCGTTTACCCCGGTAATGGCGATATTGCCGGGTCAGCCAGTTTACGGCCTGATCTTTTCCACAGCGCTCATCCAGCACATGCCAGAAACGGGCTCCCTGAACAACACGTAAGCCCAGTTGCGCCAGCGCATCATCAAAGGCGGCCATGTGTTCATCGCTGTCGCGCCAGATCAGGGTTTCAGAGGCTTCCTGCAACTTAGCGAGAGTAGCCTGCGCAGGCGTAAGGCCTGTTAACTCTGCCAGCACATGTTCATCCAGCTCTGTAAAGGTTGTGAATTTCCAGCCATTGCTCAGGCGTAATTGAGTCAGCACACGGGCGATTTCCGCATGGGGGGAACCCGTAATAATCCGTGGGTAGTCATCGTGATCTTGCCAGTGTTCATCTAACTGAATCACCGCGCCGTTTTCGGCAATAAAAGGCAGACCTTGCAGTTGCAGCATGTTTTGCACAGCGATCATTTCTGCCGCGGTTTTGCTGCTACAGAGGATCACCGGTATCTGGCGCTGGCGCAGGCGCGCAAGCCACCCGGCAGCGGGTTGCCATTCACCGGTGTGGCTATCCAGCAGCGTTCCTTCTATGTCAGAAAAGATCAGTAACGGGTCGTCCAGGCTCGGCATAGTGAGCTCCTTTGGCAGTATGAGTCGGGAGACTTTTGTCGCGCATTGTATGCAGTAGAATACAGATGTATCTGCTAATTCATTGATTTATAGTTATTTCTTGTCATGTGGACGTTTTATCTATAAAGTTGTCCCCACATCAGATTCCCTGGTGTACGAATTTTAAGTGCTTCTTGCGAGAGCAAGTTTGTCCCGGCCGTTTCGGCGGCCGGGATGTTTTCTTCAGCGATTCGCCTCCGTAATACTGAAGTCATGCACGTCCAGTTCAAATGCTTCCGCCAGTTCCCGCCAGGTATGATATTCCCGACCATCCACGCTCACGCGCTGGCCATCTTCGTCGTCGACACGATGCACTTCGCTTTCGCTGATTTCGTTAATCGCAGCCAGCAGGGCATCAACATCGATATGCACGTCCCGCTTTGCGGTCTCGCTGTACTCTTTGACTGTTTTCACGCCGTCACCTCCTTCATAAATGCAGTGTTAAGTATAGTCGGTAGAAAAAATCGCCAGCTAAACGCAGGCACGCTGTCAGGGCTGCGGTTTTGTTCTACACTGGCGTAAATGCGAGAGGAGGGTACTTATGAAAGTTAACGATCGGGTTACGGTCAAAACGGACGGGGGTCCACGCCGTCCGGGGGTGGTATTGGCTGTCGAAGCGTTTAATGAAGGTACGATGTACCTGGTCTCACTGGAAGATTACCCGCTCGGGATTTGGTTCTTTAACGAAAAAGACCACCCGGACGGCGTATTTGTAGAACGTGCAGATTAATATTTCGCCCTCCGCCTGGAGGGTGAATAAATAAAAAATATCCTCAACGCATATTAACAAATATACCAGTGGTAACATTATCTGTTAGCCGCACTACATGATATATAACCTGTTTATTATGCGTTTTAATTTTTCTTTTAATATTACCCTTATGTGATGATACCGTTTTCGCTTTAATATTCATCTGATCGGAGATTTGAATCGTATCCTGCCCGGACATCCACATTCTCAACATGCTTGACTCGGTACGACTTAGTGAAAGTGTTGGTAAGTTAATGGTCCCAACGCTTTTTTTCTCTTTGTTGAGACAATCTCCCAGAATATTATCCAGCGACTCAGGCTTGATTGATTTAGAACTAATCAATAAGTTTTTGCGAACCAAAAGATATTCATCAAAGTGGATATTGGCGATAGCCATAAACACAATAAAAAGTGTACGGGGATGCTGATTAATGACTTGCTTAATGTGTTGACTGCTGTTTGGGTCATGAATAAAGCAGTCCTCATTAATAAACACCACGGTTGGCTGGAGTGTGGCGCAAGCTGATTCGAGTTCATCAACTGTCTGGATGTCGTTGATATCTCGCTTTTTAACCCCCCGGCTTGTCAGATACCCTGTTAATCCCAACCGGGTATAACTGCATAAATCCATAATAATCGTTGACATGGCATACCCTCACTCAATGCGTAACGATAATTCACCACCCGCCAGAAGCTTCAGAAGCCATACAGGAAAAACTTATATTACTGAAGTACGACGCGAAACTTCAGGCGAACCCACTATCCCGTAAAGTTAGGTATAATTTGCCAGGAATCATCTTAAAGTAAAGTAAATGTTGCGTTATGTGAGAAGGCTAAAAACAAATAAGCCGCGCCAGATATATGGTGGGGGATGTTTTTCAAATTTAACTTTAGGAATATCCTCAGAAAGGCATTACTAAAGTCAGGGATTACTATTCTGTGGAAGTTCGCTAACAATATCAGCTAACAGATTGAAAATCTCACTGAATAATCGCTCACAATAAGGGGCGATTAACGGCATCATTGCCGCCATCAGTAAAATCCCAACGCTTAACGTAACGGGAAAACCAATCACGAACACCGACAATTGCGGTGCCATGCGGTTCAGTAAACCAAGGGAAAGGTTAATGGTCAGCAGCAATGTGATAACCGGTAACGCCAGCATCAACCCATTGAGGAAGATCATGCCTGCCGCACGCGTCAGCGCCAGGTACGCATTGCTGTTTACCGGATTACCGCCAATCGGCAGGGTGTGGAAGGTATCGACCAGCATCGAGATTAACCACAAATGCCCGTTAAACGTGAGGAACAGCAGCAGCGCCAGCATATCGAGGATGCGCGCCAGCACCGGCATGTTTAAGTGGCTGGTGGGGTCGACAAAGGTGGCGAAAGAGAGGCCCATTTGCAGGCCAATCAGCTCACCGGCGGTACGAATGGTCGCAAAGGCGAACTGCATCGTAAAACCGAGCGCGACGCCAATCAGGATCTGCTGTAGCGCCAGCCAAAGCGCCGCCGGGGCGAATACCGGTACATCCGGCGTTGGCGGCAAGGTGGGGGCGATAACGATGGTAATCACAATCCCCAGCCCCACTTTTATCCGGCGCGGAATACGCGATTCGCTGAGGATCGGCGCGGTCATAATTAACGCCATCACGCGCAGCAGTGGCCAGAAATACATACTGATCCAATGCAGCCACTGATCGCTGGTGACGTTCAACATAAGTCGGCTTACCCGATGATATAAGGAATGTTGTTGAACAGGGTGCGCATGTAATCAAGCAGTAAATTCAGCATCCACGGCCCGGCAACCACAATCGTGACAAACACGGCGATGATTTTCGGGATAAAGGAGAGCGTCATTTCGTTGATCTGTGTCGCCGCCTGCAAAATACTGATAATCAGGCCCGTGACCAGCGCAACCAGCAGCAGTGGGGCAGCGAGCGCGAGTGCGACTTTCATCGCCTCGGTGCCCATCATCATGACCGATTCTGGTGTCATGGCTTACTCCTAACTGTAAAAGCTCTGGGCGAGCGAGCTGACCAGTAACTGCCAGCCATCCACGAGCACGAACAGCATCAGTTTGAACGGCAGGGCAATGGTTGCGGGCGGTACCATCATCATCCCGAGCGCCATCAGAACGCTGGCGATCACCAGATCGATAATCAGGAACGGAATAAAGATTGTAAAACCAATCTGGAATGCGGTTTTCAGCTCGCTGGTGACATAAGCGGGCAACAGAATGCGCATCGATACGGCTTCCGGCCCCTGAATTGGCGGGCTATTAGAGAGACGGGCAAACAGCGCCAAATCGGCTTCGCGCGTCTGGCGCAGCATAAATTCGCGCAGCGGTTGTGCGCCGCGTTCCAGCGCCACATCGACGGAGATTTTATTCTCGCTAAACGGCTGATAGGCGTCGGTATAAATCTTGTCGATCACCGGCGACATAATAAAAAAGGTCAAAAACAGCGCCAGCCCAAGCAGCACCTGGTTTGGCGGCGCAGACGGTGTTCCCAGCGCGTTTCGCAGCAGGCCGAACACAATGATGATGCGGGTAAAGCTGGTCATCATCAGCAAAATGGCGGGCAGGAAGGTGAGCGAGGTAATAAATACCAGCGTCTGCACTGGCAGCGACCAGCTCTGGCCGCCACCGGCTATCGGCTGGCTAATCAAACCCGGAAGTTGTGCAAATGCCGCAGGGGCAACCAGCCATAATCCGGCCAGCGCAAAAGAGAACAAACGGCGCATCAGGATCTCCCAGAACGCTTAAGCAAATTCTTCATCACGGTCTGGAAATCCACATTTTTCACGTTCACGTCTTCACTTTCTGCGGGTGCGGGAGGAAGTTTGTGCAACAGATTGATGTTGGTGGGCGTAACGCCCAGCACCAGGCGTGCATCCTCAACATCCACGATCACCACGCGTTCACGCGGGCCAACCGTGGTGCTGGCGGTCACTTTTAAACCCCGGCCGCTGGCGGTTTTGCCGCCGAGGCCAAGGCGTTTGGCGAGCCACGCGATAATCAGAATTAACGCGATCATGCCAAACAGCGCGCCACTGACCTGCAACAGTGGCGAACCGGAAAGGGCAGACGGTTGGGAAACCGTGGCCTGTGTTTTCATGCTCGACTCAGCGGCTCAAACGACGCATACGCTCGGAAGGGGTGATGATATCGGTGATACGTACGCCGTATTTATCCGCAACGACCACCACTTCACCCTGAGCAATCAGATAACCGTTGATCAGGATATCCAGCGGTTCGCCCGCCAGCCCGTCAAGTGCCACCACGGAACCCTGCGTCAAACGCAGCAGCTCTTTAATTGTCATACGCGTACGACCCAGTTCCACGGTCAGTTTGACCGGGATATCCATAATCAGGTCGATATCCTGGAGAGTGCCGCCAACATCACCACCGCCGAGCTGCTGGAATACGGCATCGGCCGCGCTTTTCGTCGCGGGAGTGGTTTTTTGTTCGTTCAACGCGTCAGCCCACAGATCGTCCAGTGCTCCGCTGTTCTCATCGGACGGATTGTTCATATCACTCATTTGGGCTGTTCCTCATTCAGCGAATTCAAAATCGGGTTTATCAAGTGCTCTACACGTAACGCATATTGTCCGTTGACCGTACCATACTGGCTCGTTAGCACCGGTACGCCGTCCACATGAGCGATAATGCGATCGGGTTTATCAATCGGCAGCACATCGCCGGGTTGGAGCTTAAGTATCTGCGACAGGCGCAGGGGAATATCCGCGAAATTGGCAATCAAATTCAGTTCAGAGTGCTGAACCTGACGCACCAGGTTGTCACGCCAGTTCTGGTCTTCACTGCGTGAGTTTTCCAGCGGCGGGTTGACCAGCATTTCGCGCAGCGGTTCTATCATGCTGAAAGGCAGACAGATATTGAACTCACCCGTCAGGTTGCCGATCTCAACATGGAACGGCGTATTGACGACGATATCGTTCGGCGATGTCGTAATGTTGGTAAATTTGACCTGCATTTCCGAACGCACATACTCCACGTCCAGCGGGTTAATCGCCTTCCACGCATCGCTATAGGCTTCGAGCGCCAGCTTCAGCATGCGGTTAATGACGCGCTGTTCAGTGTGCGTAAATTCACGGCCTTCCACTTTCGTTGGAAAACGCCCGTCGCCACCGAACAAGTTATCCACGGCGATAAACACCAGGCTTGGCGAGAAAACAAACAGGCCGGTGCCGCGCAGGGGTTTCAGGTGGATCAAGTTAAGGTTGGTCGGAACGGGTAAGTTACGCGCAAACTCGTGATAGGGCTGAATGCGGATCGCGCCAACGGTGATATCCGGGCTACGACGCAGCAAGTTAAACAACCCCATACGGAACTGACGCGCAAAACGCTCGTTGATGATCTCCAGCGCTTGCAGACGCTCACGCACCACGCGGCGCTGGGTATTGGGGTCATAGGGGCGAATATCGCTATCGCCACCCATACCCGGTTGCGGATCATCGCTCTTATCGCTGTCTCCGTTGAGCAGCGCATCGATTTCGGCCTGAGAAAGAATGCTATCGCCCATGTCTTTACCGCAAAATGAAAGCTGTATAAAGAACGTCAGTGACTTCCTGCTTCGGCTGTCCTGGCACTAACGGCGTTGCGATCGTCTCTTTAATCGCGGTAGCAAGGTTCTGCTTGCCTTCGTTGGTTGCAAGCTGTGCTGCGTCCTGACGTGAGAACAACATCAACAAGCGGCTGCGTACTTCCGGCAGATATTCGCTAAGTCTGGCGCGCGTAGCGTCATCTTTCAGACGCAGTGTGATACCGACATACAACACACGGTCAGCATCGCCCAGATTCACTGTAAAGGTGTCGAGAGCGAAGAAAACCGGCGCTGGCGGAGGAGGCGCTTCCACTTTTGCGCTAGCCGCAGGTTTCTGTTGCATACGCCAGTAACTATAGCCAGCGGTGGCGCAAGCTGCGAGTGTGATTAACACCAGCAGCGGGATCCAGATAGAGCGCTTACGTTTTTTGTTAATAGCGGAGTCAGTCATCTGTTACGGGCTTCCTGTTAGTACTGCTTATGAGCTGATTATCCCGTGTCCTGCTCCCGTCAAAGCGCGGAAAAGACGGGGATAATCATGCTACCTCTGGCGTTTAGGCAAAGATGTCGACTGCGCCGTTACCGCGAGCCGCAGATTGCAGGCTTGCCGGGGCGACTAACGCGTCGCCATCATCCGCGCCAAACAGATCGCCTGCGCCCGAACGTGAAGCCTGTTGCTGCTGTTGAGAGGCCTGCTGTTGCTGCTGCTGACCGGCAAAAGACTCGCTGCTGATATTGCTCTGACCCAGCTGAATGCCGTTTTCTGCAAGCGAGGTACGCAACATCGGCAGCGCCGCTTCCAGTGCCTGGCGAACATGGCTGTGCGCTGAAACCATCTGCAACTGCGCCTGGTTATCTTCGAGTTTAATAGAAATCTGAACCTGACCCAGATCTTCCGGGTGCAGACGCAGCTCCGCGCTCTGCTGGCCCTGGCGGGTAAAGAGCGTGACATGCTGGCTGATATTCTGCTGCCACTCATGGCTGCCCAGCGGGGCACTGATCACCGGTGCGGCAACAGGCGTGCTGGCCTGGGCGGCACTGGCGGTAGTCGTCACCGGTGCGATGCTGGCCGTGGTATTGGTGGTTTGCAGCGCGTTGTCATTATCTTTCTTCACCGCCGCAGAAGAGGAGGCGAGCACCGCCGTCTGCTGGGCATCATCCGCTACATGGAACGGCGTGGTGCTGGCAGGGCTGTCATTTTTCGCGCTGCCGCGCGGTAAATCGGTATCTGTCGTCAGTGAACTGGTATTCAGTGCGCGGTTTGCTGCTTTGGCCACATCAATACCGCTTGTCGCGGTAGCCGGTTGGGCGCTGGCGTTGTTTAACTGCGCAGCTTGTTGATGCGGAAGCATCGCCATCAGCGCGCTTAAACCAGCCAGCTCTTCATCATTTAAATCGGTTTTGTTTTCGCTGTCAGTGGCTTTAGCCGTTTTGCTTAACGCGGCCAGCACATCGGTTTTCGCCGCAGGTGTGAGGCCAGAAAACAGTTTTTGCACGTCAGCGTCGCTTGCCGCTGAGGCAATCACATCGCTTTTCGCGCTCTGGCGCGCCAGCAGTTCCGCCAGTTTTTGCGCCGGTGTTTGTGCCTGCGTCTCTTCGCCGGTAGCTGCGGTTGCCGCCAGGTTGCCTTTCGCCAGCTTGCCGCTCAGGGCGGCGGCCTGCAGATCGGCAAGCGTAATCGGCGCATCGCTCTCCTGTCCCTGGCCGCCGGTCATTGCACCCGTCAGCAGAGCGAGGAAGTCTTGTGCAGAATCGCCGCCGCTTTTGCCGGCTTGTACACCGGTGGTGGCATCGGATTCTGTCATTAACAGTTTTGACAAGTTGATCATTCTATTTTCCTCAGGGACGCGCGCTGTGCAAATTCATCCATTTTTTTCTGATCGAGACGGTTTTCCGCCAGTAACGCCGCGGCGCTTTGTCGGTCCTGCAAGGTTTGCCAGGCTTGTAAACGTTGTTTCTTTTCACGCCAGCTACCCAGGGCACTATCGACTTTTTCATTCCACTGCGCTAACTGCTGACGGTGCTGCTCAATCGCTTTTTCCAGCGTCTGAATAAATTGCTGATAATTCTGCCAGCGTTGGTTATCAATCCCCTGGCTCATGTTGTTATTCAGACTGCTGCGATACTCATGCTGATATTCAATCAGCATTTTTAATTGCTCTTCCGCTTGCTGGCAGCCGCGACGCATCTCACCCAGTTTCAGTGCGGCGTCGTCAACTTCTTTCTCTGCCAAATCCTTTAGCGTCGTTAATGCGCTGTTTTGCGTCATAAGTCAGCTCTCCACTACCTTAGACTGTCGGGAAGATCAGCTCTAATGCCTGCATTGAATCTTCCCACCCGGCACGTTCAAAAATGCCCTGCTGCAGGAAGGCTTCCAGGTGTGGCCACAATGCGATGGCTTTATCCAGCATTGGGTCGCTACCGCGCGCATACGCGCCAACGCTAACCAGATCGCGGTTACGCTGGAAGCTCGACAGCAACTGCTTAAAGTTCCGGACTCTGGCGTAATGTTGTTCCGTAATTAACGCTGTCATCGCACGGCTGATAGAGGCTTCAATGTCAATGGCCGGGTAGTGACCGGCTTCCGCCAGGCGGCGGGACAAGACAATGTGCCCATCAAGAATGGCGCGTGCGGAGTCAGCGATCGGATCCTGCTGGTCATCCCCTTCGGTCAGAACGGTATAAAACGCGGTGATCGAACCGCCGCCGTGAATACCGTTCCCCGCGCGTTCCACCAGCGCCGGTAATTTGGCGAAGACAGAAGGGGGATAACCTTTCGTCGCTGGCGGTTCGCCAATTGCCAGCGCGATTTCACGCTGCGCCATGGCATAACGCGTCAGGGAGTCCATGATCAGAAGCACATGCTGACCGCGGTCGCGGAAATCTTCAGCAATGCGCGTCGCGTACGCAGCGCCCTGCATACGCAATAAAGGAGAAACGTCTGCCGGGGCGGCAATCACCACCGAACGTGCGCGGCCTTCTGCGCCAAGGATGTTCTCGATAAAATCTTTTACTTCGCGGCCACGTTCACCAATCAGCCCGACGACAATAACGTCGGCCTGGGTATAACGGGCCATCATGCCTAACAGCACGCTTTTACCGACGCCGGAACCGGCGAACAGACCCATACGCTGACCACGACCGACGGTCAGCAGGGCGTTAATGGCGCGTACGCCGGTATCCAGCACATGCTCAATCGGCGTACGTTGTAAGGGGTTAAACGGCTGCGTGACCAGTGCGCCGGTCTCACCGGTTTCCGGTGCAGGCAGACCGTCGAGCGGCTTGCCGCCGCCATCCAGCACGCGGCCAAGCAGGGCAGGGCCGAGCGGCAGCTGTTTACCGCTTTGCAAACCATCACCTAACACGCTGCGGGCATAAACGCGCGCGCCAGGCAAAATACCTTCAACTTCTTCCAGCGGCATTAAAAACAGGCGCTGGCCGTTGAAGCCAACCACTTCACATTCGACTTCGCGCGTTTCGACACCGTCCTGACGCTCAATAATGCAGGTCGCGCCCAGCGGCAATTGCAGGCCGGTGGCTTCCAGCACCAGCCCGGTCGCGCGGGTCAGCCGACCATAACGGCGCACAGCGGGCAGCTGCGCCATTTTGACTTCAAAGTTATCCAGCGTCGTTAGCCAGCGGGTCAAACGTGCGGTCATTAAACTACTCCCGGCGCCGCCAGACGGCACAGTTCCTGCCAGCGTGTTGCTACGCTGGCGTCGAGATCGCCTTCATCGGCGGACACTTTGCACCCGCCCGGATGCAGGGTCGGATCGCCACGCAAACGCCAGCCGTGCAGGCTGAGGGTTGCGCCAAGCATCTCTTCCACGCGCTGCAAATCGTCCGGATGCACGCGCAATTGCGGTTTCCCGCTGAACAGCGGCTCCTGCTGGATTAAATGCTGGATCTGCTTGATCAGCGCGCTGTTATCAACAACCGGCACCTGGCCTAACACCTGGCGCGCGGCTTCCAGCGCCATCTGCATCAGACGCGAGGCGATAACGCTGTCCAGCGCATCCAGCGTGTACTGGAATTCGCTGACCAGCTGCTGCATACGCGCATGGATTGGCGCCTGTTGCTGGCGCGCCTGGTTGAGACCATCTTCGCGCCCCTGCGCCAGACCTTCCTGGTAGCCGACGTCGTGACCCGCTTTGCGGCCTTCCGCCAGACCGGCGTTATACCCGGCGTCGTGCGCCTGCATCTGGATCTGCGCTAACTGCTGCTGCAGCTTTTGCTCTTCTGATATCTCATCTTCTTCGCCGTCCGCTTCAGCGGCTGACGACGACTCTTTCGTCAGCAGGGGAGCGAACTCGGCGGCCAGCGGGAGGGCCAGATCGTCCGGCTTCCAGACTTTCCACGGCAATTCATTAGACATAGGTATCCTCGCCGCTGCCAATTACCATCTCGCCGGTCTCCGCCAGACGGCGAACGATGAGCAGGATAGCTTTCTGTTCGTTTTCCACCTGAGACAGACGCACCGGCCCACGGTTGGCCAGGTCGTCGCGCAGAATATCTGCCGCACGTTGCGACATGTTGCGCAGGAACTTCTCGCGCAGCGGTTGCTCGGCACCTTTGAGGGCAACCAGCAGGGATTCGGAATCCACTTCCTGCAGCAGGCGCTGGATGCTGCGGTCGTCCACATCCACCAGGTTTTCGAACAGGAACATCTCGTCGATAATTTTCTGCGCCAGCTCGCCGTCGAACTCGCGAACGGCGGTAATAACGGCTTCTTCCTGCTGCGTTTTCATCAGGTTGATAATTTCCGCCGCGGTTCTCACGCCGCCCATTTTGCTGCGCTTGAGGTTCTGGCCGTCGAGCAGGTTGTTCAGCACTTCGGTCAGTTCCGCCAGTGCGGCAGGCTGTACGCCGCCGAAAGTGGCGATACGCAGCATCACATCGTGGCGCATACGCTCATCAAACAGCGCAAGGATATCCGCCGCCTGAGAACGTTTGAGGTGCACAAGGATAGTGGCGATGATCTGCGGGTGTTCGTCGCGGATAAGGTCGGCGGCGCTCTGCGGCTCCATAAAGTTGAGCGTTTCGATGCCGCTGGTGGTATCGCGCGTTTCGAGGATATCTTCCAGCAGGCTGGAGGCACGCTCTTCGCCGAGGGCTTTGACCAGCACCGAACGCAGGTAATCGTTGGCGTTGATGTTCAGCGCCGCGAATTGTTCCGCTTCGTTCTCGAACTCCTGCAATACGTCCATCAGCTGTTTGTTGGAGATCTGACGTACGCTGGCCATCGCGGTACTCAAGTGCTGGACTTCGCGGGCGGAGAGGTGTTTGAACACCTCAGCCGCGCGATCTTCGCCAATGGTCATCAGCAGGATGACGCTTTTGTCCGTTCCGGAAAGATTATTGCTCATGTTCGTTACTCATCCACTGGCGAATGACCAGCGCCACGACGCGCGGATCGTTATCTGACATTTCGCGAATACGCTGGCTCATCACCTCGGCGCTCAGGCGCTGGTTAGAGCGACGCTGCTGGTTCTGTTCGTCTTTGCTGAGGCGAACTTCCACCGATTCTTCGATTTCCGCTTTGGCTTGTTGCGCTTCCTGCAAGGCTTTCGCCTCTTCCTGGCGGCGTACCAGCTGCGGACGTACGGCTTTACGCCACAGCAGCCACGCCACGATGAGCACCAGCAACCAGCGACCTGCGGACATCAGCTGATCGATAAACGACTGCTGTTGCCAGAACGGGAGCTGACCACCAACATCATCCGTTGCGTTGAACGGCGAGTTGACGACGTTCAGGGTGTCACCGCGTTTCTCGGTGTAACCCATCGCTTCGCGAGTCAAATCTTCAATCTGTTTAATCTGGTCGGCTGTCAGCGCGGCGGTTTTGCCACCCGGCAGCGAACGATAGTTGACCACCACCGCAACAGAGAGGCGCTCGATATCGCCGACATTCATTTTGGTGTGGCGGATCGTACGGTCGACTTCGTAGTTATTGGTTTCGTTATGCGTGGTGTTACGCGGCCCGGTGGTGGTGGTGTTAGCCGTGCTCGTGCCTTGCTGGCCCTGCGCATTTTGATTCTGCTGACCGTTCTGCTGATTAGCCGGTGTGGTAATCGGCGCGGTATTCGCCGGAGCAGGCTGGTTCGACAGCGCACCCGGAACGCCGCCAGGATACTGGCCGCCAATCTGCTCGCTGCTATTTACCTGACGTGAACGCAGCACAGCCTGTGACGGATCGCCGCCGTTTGGCGTGTATTGCTCTTCCGTCTGCTCTTTATTCGCAAAATCGAGTTTCGCCGTTACCTGCGCGTGAACGTTGCCGTTACCCACGATAGGGCCAAGGATCGCTTCGATACGGCGCTGGATACGGCCTTCAACGTCGGCGGTGTATTTCAGTTGTGCATCATTCAGGTCACGACCGGCAACGCCGGATTGGGTCAGCAGACGACCGCCCTGATCGACAACGGTCACGTTGCCCGGCGGTAAACCTGCCACCGCGCTGGAAACGAGGTGTACGACGGCGCTGATCTGGCCATCATCCAGCGCGCGTCCCGGTTGCAAATTCACCGTCACGGATGCGGAAGGGGCTTTCTGCTCGCGCACGAACAGCGACGGTTTTGGCATCGCGAGGTGAACGCGGGCGCCTTTTACCGGACCGAGTGCTTCGATGGTGCGTGCCAGTTCGCCTTCCAGCGCACGCTGGTAGTTCACTTGTTCGCTGAACTGGCTGATACCAAATTTTTCCTGATCCAACAGTTCAAAACCGACAGCGCCGCCTTTCGGCAGACCCTGTTGAGCCAGTTTCAGGCGCAGCTCCTGGACTTTATCGGCGGGAACTTCAATAGCACCGCTACCGTCAGCAAAGCGGTAGGGGACGTTCATCTGCGTCAATTGGGTGACGATAGCGCCGCCGTCCTGATCGGACAGGTTGCTATAAAGCGTGCGGTAGTCCGGGCTTTTCGCCCACAGTACCATAGCAACAACAATGGCAACCGCTGCTGCAGCGGCCACCATAAGAGGAATTTTGGGGTTCGCGCGTAAGCGGTTAAGCCACTCAAGAGATTTATTCTGCGGTGCAGTTGTTGCAGTCGCACTCATTGCGCACCTCGTAACTCTGGGTGGATGTTGTTATTTGAGTTGAGAAACAAAACAGACTCCCGGGTCGGCAAACTCGACAAATGTCCATTAACTGGCAGTGTCATTATTTGATGAATCCGAATTTTCTATGCCTCAAATAACCTGGTTTTTTATCGCTATTTACCGCCATTATCCCATTGACAAGCTGTTAACCTTGTCAGGTATCAAACCATCCGGGGATTTACCATGGCTATACAGGGCATTGAAAGCGTCGTCAGTCAGCTGCAGGCAACTGCCGGGATTGCGCGTAATCAGAGCGTGGAAAGTGAACCGTCTATCAGCTTCGCCGGGCAACTGCATGCTGCGCTGGATCGCATTAGCGACACGCAAAACGCAGCGCGTACCCAGGCGGAAAAATTTACACTCGGTGAGCCGGGCGTAGCGCTGAACGACGTGATGACCGATTTGCAGAAATCATCGATTTCGTTGCAGATGGGCATTCAGGTACGTAACAAACTGGTTTCTGCATACCAGGACATTATGAACATGCAGGTGTAGTGAGTCTGACTCACGCATAACCACGAATAATGGGAAGATAACCACCTCGCTGGCGGTTATCTTCCCTTGTTTTGTGTTTCGCGCGCTTTCCCTCCTAATCCTTTTTGCACCCTCCCTGCCACTTTACGTGGGCACAGACGATCACATCGACCATAGCCGTTGCGGGTACAGTCATGCTTACCGTTTTCCACTGACGCTACCCGAAGGAGAGATGACGAATGTTTGCCCATATGAGAATCGCCCGGCCCGTAACTGACCTTGAACTGACCTGTCGTATGTATTGCGAGGCGCTGGAACTGCGCAAAATTGCGGATTTCACCGATCATGAGGGCTTCAGTGGCGTGATGGTAGGGCACCGCTCTGCGCCCTGGCACATCGAATTCACACTTTGTCATCACCATCCGGTTAAACCTGCTGCGACGGCAGAGGATTTACTGGTGCTTTATTACCCGGACGCTGATGAATGGGCTGCGCGCTGTGAAGCCATGCGCAAAGCCGGGTTTACAGAGGTCGTTTCGTTTAACCCTTACTGGGATATTTCAGGCAAGAGCTGGCAGGACAATGACGGCTACCGCGTGGTGTTGCAAAACAGGGCGTGGGTATCTGTCTGAGTTACGCTGGTTCCACGCAGGTGCTTTGCCATTACCATGAATTAATGGGTTTTATTTCCTTTTTTGCAAATATTTCTTGCGCTGAAATATCTGATTCTTTAGCTGATTTTATTATATTTACATAAAAATACCTTTTGTTTTTTTACACTGTAGTGCTTATTACACTGCGGTGAGGGATATGATGTACAGGAATACGCAACAGATTGATAATATCCTTATTGATCTTAATAAAGCAGTTGATGCGCATTATGATTGGTTAATCAATATGTTCGCCTGCGTGGTCAATAATAATATTGATCAGTCGGAAAGCATTAACGCACACTCGCACCACCTGTGCCATTTCGGTCGCTGGCTGGATGGCCACCAACCCATGAATCAGGAGGAATCCAGCTGCCTGCAGGCAATTGATGCGACACACACGAAAATGCATAACTGCGGCCGTGAATTGATGTGTGTGATTAGGGATAAAAAAACAAATACTGATAAATTTTCAGAGTTTAAGCATCGTCTTGCGTTATTTTCCGCAGCGGTGACCGCCTATAAAACGTATTTATTAAAGCTGCGCGGTGGCGTTGATATATTAACCGGGCTGCCAGGTCGCAGGATGCTGGATGAAAGGTTTGAACAGCAACTGAAAGAAGTATCAGACCGGAAGATGTATATGTTGCTGCTTGATATCGATCGTTTTAAAGATGTGAATGACACCTACGGGCATCTGGTCGGTGATGGCGTTTTACGCGAGCTGGCGCAGCAACTGCGCGATCGGATCCGTGGGGGCGACACTGCCTACCGCTACGGCGGTGAGGAGTTCATTATTATTCTGTATGCGCCTTCGGACAGAGAGGCGTGCATGGCGGCGCTGCGCCTGCGTGAGTCGGTTGCAGCGTCAGCCATTCACTGTGACGATAAAGCGCTTAACATTACGGTGACCATCGGTGTGACTCAGGCATGGGATGGCGAGTCTATTGGCATCGTCGTGAAAAGAGCCGATGCGGCGATGTATCGGGGAAAACAGACCGGGCGCAACCGCTGTATGTTTATGGATGAAGGCGGTGAGATTCACCTTATTACCCATTAATATTCCATTATCCCTGGTGCGATTTGTTTTATATCGCGTTCAATACTATCAGCAAGGGTTCTGTTATTAACGGCGGTTGAGTCTATTTTCAATCATAATAAAAAAGCCCTGCAAAGGGCTTTTTTGGAGCAGGAAAACACCAGGCGAATTACAGGTTCTGGTAGCAGTCTTCCAGACCGGTATAGTAAGAAGAGTTAACCAGCGCTTGTTTAAGCGCACGCCGATTCTGGCTGTCAAAAAAGGCATAATTAATTTTACCCGCCAGCGCCAGGCCCGTCGGGCGCATCATATGATACGTGTTATCACCTGAGCCAATTTTCGGCGCAACATAATTTTTAAGCAGATCATTGCCCTGCAGATCGAAACTCTCGTTAATGCCGAGTGATTTATGATAAATCACTTGTAATAACAAACTTAGATTATAGTTATCCGGGTGGCTTACCGTTGAGTAGCAATCCGGATTAGCGGAAAGTGTGCGGAAATACTCTTCTGAATAATCGAAATAAAGCTTGCCCCGTTGAAATAATGTGCGGTATTTCAACGCATCTTCTTTAAGCATATTGGTTTGTTTTTCACTGGAAAAACTCACGGAATGGTACGCTTCCACCACGTTTTGAATACTCACATTGGTGAGATAAAGATGCAGCATGCGGTAATCGACGTAGACCATAAAATCAGGGATTTTATCTGTATAGTACCCGAGCTGCGGCGTTGAAACGCGGGATTCCATGGTCGGTAGCATGGTGATATCGAAGAATTGTCTTAAGGCCGCTGTTGAAAACGGTCCCCATTTTTCTGCATGATGCTGCATAAAAATGAAATCACACTGTTCTAATTCGTGATAGAAGTTAATAGTTTATTATTTTCGTTAAGTTTATAAATAGGCATATTGAAAATACCGTCGAACTTCCCTTCATGCAGCCCGCTGACGTTCATTATCAAATTTCCCAGAACTTCAAGTTGGCAATTACCAATTAATGCTAATTTCATTTTATAAACGCCCCCAGGCTAATGCATTCCGTTGTAATTACAGCGGCTAATTTTATCGTTAGCCTGGGGGCGGAGTACAGGTAAAACCCTATTTTTGTATCAAATACCGGATCGTCGGCCCATCTTGCTGAATATCCAGCACGGTATAGCCGTGATTACGCGCATCCAGCGGAATATTGTTAATGGATTGCGGGCAGTCGCTTATCACTTCCAGGATCTCGCCTTTTTTTAACTGCGGCATCGCTTCAAGCGTCGCAACAGCCGGGTAAGGGCAGGGCTCGCCGCTCATATCAAGACGGTAATCGGGCACGATGTTCATGCAGTCTCCTTAACGGTAGTCGCCGTGTTAGCGCGGCGGAAGAAGCGTTTTTCCCAGCCGACGACAAACAAGAAGGCGGCGAGCAACAAAAGATAAGTGACCAGCAGGCCACCCAGCGGACCGAAGGTTTTCAACAGGTTGATTTTGTCCCAGCTGGTGGCCAGCGCAGGGGATAAATCATCCCAGTAATAGGCGAGGATCGTTGAGCCAATCACGTTACCCAGCCCAACCCACCAGTAGTGTACCTGGCCTTCAACCGCGCGGTACATCCAGCCGGTTTCACAGCCGCCTGCCAGTACAATACCAAAGCCGAACAGCAAGCCGCCGATCACCGCATTCGGACCCGCCCACATAATTTTGGCTTCCATGCCCAGCTGGACATAGCTAAAGATACCGATAGCGCTGGCAGCCATTCCGAAAATAATCGCTTTCGCCATCATCGTGCGCCCGGTGATCCACATATCGCGGAAGGCCGAGGTAAAACAGATTTGCGCACGTTCGATAAGCAGACCAAAACCCACACCAAACAGCATTGCCAGGCCTAATTTGGGCTGGTTCATTGCCGTCAGCAGCGCCCAACCCACCATGCCGGCGAACACCAGCATGCCGATACGAAAACGACGTTTTGCCTGCGCGGGTTTTTGCGTCAGCGGTGAGGCGGCTGAGACTTTTTGCATTTTAACCGGGATGCGAAACAGCGGCAGCAACGTGAAGCGTGCGCCAAACCATGACCCAATGGCGGTGGCGACGGCAAAAAACCACGCGTGTAACGAGAACTGCGGAATACCGGTAAAGAAGGCGGCGAGGTTACAGCCCATCGCCAGACGTGCGCCGAAACCGGCAATCATCCCGCCGATAATGGCCTGCATGATGCGGATACGGCTGTGCGGCAAACGCAGCTTGACGTTGTTCGCCCACAGCGCGGCGGCGAAACAGCCGCCGAACATGCCGATGATCATCATGCCATCAATACGGGTGAGCGGCGTGCCGTCAAGGTGGATCAATTTGAAGTAGCCCCACTCTTCGGTATGTACACCTGCCAGTTGCAATAACTGACCGCCCCAGCGGGTAAACTCGCCGGTAACCGCCCAGAACGTGCCGGTGATACCAAAATAGTAAGTGGAGAGGATGCCCGCAGCGATAACCGCCGGGACGGGAGACCAGAACTTAATCAGAAAGCGGTCTTTGAACTGTTGCCATGACATAGAAATGAGCCTCTGAACTCAGAAGGAACGGGTAATGCAAAAGAACCCCGGATAATACACGGGCGGGATGGCAAGCTAACGTAAAAAAGGCGAAAAACCTGGTACAGATCAAACTTGCAGGCGGTGGGGGAAAGGGTGGCGATGATAATGCTTTAATGCCACAATATTTTTTTCTTCGCGAGCAGGATAAATAATGAAAAAGCGAGTGATTATTGGCGCGGCGATGCTGCTGAGCGGCTGCGTTCAGGTGGATAATTACGATGCGGTGGTGAAACAGCCCGCACCGGCAGGGCTGGCGGGTTACTGGCAATCTTCCGGGCCGCAAAGCAGCCTGGTGAGCCCGGAAGCCATCGCCAGCCTTATCGTGACAAAAGAGGGTGATACACTCGATTGCCGCCAGTGGCAGCGCGTGATTGCCGTTCCGGGCAAGCTGATGCGTAATGGCGACAAGCTGTATAACGTGACGCAAAAACGCGACATTTACCGCCTTGAGCGCGAAGGTAATACGCTGGAGTTTGATGGTCTGACATTGCAACGCGTCGATAAACCCACGGTTGAATGCCAGGACGCTTTAACAAAATCCGGGCTGAACATTACGCACTAAATGGCACGCCGGGCCTGCATGTTACGTTGCCCGGCGCAATTTTATAGCGCATCTTCAATGACCCACACGCTGACGCTACCCCCATGGCAGGTGAATGTTCCTTCACCATGTTCATCGGTGGTGATCGTCTCCTCGCGGTTACCAAGAAAATCCCGCCACACTTTACTGGCGTAGTTCTCCCCCAGCATCAACTGTTTTTCTCCCTCGTCGCCATTGGACATCACCACCACGCAACCCGGCTCACATTCGGTGCCGCTGCGGCTAAAGGCAATGCAGTTAGGATGATCAAACCACAGGGTTTGCACGCCGTGGGCGAAACGCTGGCGGGCGAGAATTAACCGTTCGAGATTTTCAATGACTGGCATATCGACGTGGTAGGTTTCGCCATCGCCGCCGGTATCGTCGTAGCTTGCGCCAAACAAATCCGGGTAAAAGACTGACGGCACGCCATTTTCACGCAGCAGGATCAGCGCATAGGCCAGCGGTTTAAACCAGGCTTCGACCGGCGCTTCCAGGGCTTGCAGGGGTTGCGTGTCGTGGTTGGCAACCAGCGTTACGGCGTGAAACGGATCGGCTTCCACCAGGGTTCCGTCGAAGATCTGGCGCATATCGTAATCGCGTCCCTGTTGCGAGGCTTCGTGAAATTTCATATGCAGCGGCGCGTCAAAGAGCATCGTTTTGCCCTCAACCTGGCCGATATACTGCTGCAGCTTTTCCACTTCATGGGACCAGTATTCCGCGACGATAAACAGCGGCCCGGGCGCGACTTCCTGCACATGCTCGATCCACTCTTTATAGAACCAGGCCGGAATGTGTTTCACCGCGTCCAGACGAAAACCGTCGCAGTGAGTCTGTTCCATTACCCAACGCGCCCAGTATTTGATCTCTTCCGTCACCGCATGGTTACGAAAATCGATATTGGCGCCCATCAGGTAGTCGAAGTTGCCCAGCTCGTCGTCGACCTGGTCGTTCCAGCCGTCGCCGGTATAGTCGTTAACGATTTTAAATACGCCGTATTCGTCAGGATTTTCAATATGATCGACGCCGCTAAAACATTTGTAATCCCAGATAAATCGCGAATATTTCCCGGCGCGGGCAGGGAAGGTGAAGCGCGTCCAGGCTTCACATGCAACAACCTCGTCGTCAATTTGCGTGCGATCCTGTTGATTGACCCGGTTCACGCGTACCGCTTCTTTTTCATCGGCACCCATTTTGTGGTTTACCACCACATCCAGCAGCACGGCGATACCGTTCGCCTGCAGCGCGTCAATGGCGGCGAGCAGTTGCGCTTTATCCCCGTATTTGGTGGCGACGCTACCTTTCTGATCAAACTCACCGAGATCGAATAAATCGTAGCTGTCATAACCCACCGACTGGTCGCCTGCGGCACCTTTGTACGCCGGTGGAAGCCAGACCATATTGATCCCCATGTCGTTCAGCGCACCTGCGCGCGCGCGAAGTTCCGGCCAGAGTGCGCCGCCATCAGGGGAGTACCAGTGAAACGTTTGCAACAGGGTGGGGTTTTTCATCTTCCATGCTCCAGAGTGAGACGCTGGAAGTATGGCTGAGATTTCAGAAACGACGAACCGCTACGCACATAGTGGCGTGGGAATTTGTATTGCGAGATAAGAACGGGAAGAGGGGGGAAGGCGAAAACCGTAGCGGGTGATGGACTGTTCCTGTATCACCCGCCGGGCATGAGATTAGATCTCGTTGGGGAATAAAATGTTTCCAGAGAGACGTCCATATGTCGAATGTAGGTTATGTTGTCGGGATGTCTGTCCAACCAATGTCCGCAGCTCGTCCATTCGCTGGCTTAACAGTTCTTTGAGTGAAACTTCATTTTCCAGAATTTGCTGTAGCAACGGGCGAATTTGCGCCTGCATTTGAGGCGCGACTTCACTCATATCCTGGAACTGTGTCAGTTTCTCCACAGCGGTAATGTATTTCAACTCGTGCTCAATGAGTTCGTCCCAACGCCCTTCCTTCGCGAGGTTAAGCATGGTGCGGCTGGTGACCAACAGCTGCTGATAGTGGTGGAGCAACCCGAAATTTGCTTCCATTAGTAAGTGTCCCGCGCGTTTTGATTATTGGGGCCAATCTCTTTCCAGGCATCAGCAATGTTGTTGAGCAACGTTGAAACTTCATCAATGGCGGAGAGGTCATTGTGGAGATTAGCCTGTAAAAGACGTCGTGTCATATAGTCATAAAGACTGTCCAGGTTTGCGGCGATCTCGCCACCGACTTCGTGGTCGAGACCGGCACGCAAACCGTTGGTAATGATATTAATAGCCTTTGAAAGCGCCTGTCCTTTACCGGGAATATCTCCCTGCTCAATCAGGATCGCAGCCCTTTTCATGGCGCTTAACGCGCCATCAAAAAGCAGTACCACAAGTTGATGCGGGCTGGCGCTCAGGACGGCGCTTTCCACGCCGACCTGAGCATAAGCCTGAGTTCCCGATTTCGTATACATTTCAAACCTCAACGAATACTTTATTAATTGGTCTTGTTAAATTGCTGGGTCAAATAGTTACCGGTTGATTCCAGTGACGAGACCAGCGTACTTAAACTTGTAAATTGCGCTTTATAACGAGCCATGGTTGCGGTGATCTGGTCGTTAACCCGGTCATACTGCTCAGACAGCTTTTTCAGCGTCTTGTTAATCCCATCGGTTGCATTCTGCACGGTGCCGTCAGTACCGAGGAAATCGTCCAGCAGATTGCTGGCCTGCGTCGCAAAACCTGTGGTTTTGCCATCACCGGTCAGGAAGGAGATCACGTCAGTTGATTTTTCCGTCAGCGCTTTGTCGAGCTTGGTGCTGTCAACGGTCAGTTTGCCGGAGACATCCTGGGTAATACCCAGCTGCGACAGGATATTGTAGCTGCCGGTATTGCTCTGAGAAGAGGAGAGCAGCGAGCGCAGACGCGTCTGAATGTTACGCAGCGTACCGTCACCCAGCAGATCGCCGTTAGAGTTGTCCTGAGACGTACTGCCCTGATCCACTTTCGTGTATTTTGTCTGGTTGGCAATGGTCGTTTGCAGGGAGTTATAAGCATCGACAAACGCCTGCACCGCCGCAGTCATTGGCGCATTATCTTTGGTTACCGCCAGCGTTTCCGGGCTGCCGATATTGGTCTTGTTCAGCGTCAGCGTTACGCCTTCCGGCGCATCGGTGATGGTGTTACTGCTACGCGTGATCGCCACGCCGTTGATCTTCAGGTTGGCGTCAGCAGCGGCAACCTGCTGCGTCATGGTATTGCTGGCGCTGCCGGCATTGCTTGAATCATAACTAACGTACTTGGCTAATTCGGTATCATTAGTGGTGATCGTCATCTGGTTGGTGGTACCGCTATCGCGCGAGGTCAGCGCCAGATAGTAGCTGCTGTCATCGGCTTTAATGATACTTGCGGTCACACTTCCTGCTTTCGCGTTGATCGCATCACGGATATCCGCCAGGCTGGTCTTATCGCTTGCCAGCGTAACGGTCAGCGGATCTTTTTGACCCGGTTGGGTGATCGTAATGGTACGCGAGCTCAGGCTGCTATCACCTAAATCCGTATCTTTACTTGCCGCTTTCGGGCTGAGCAGCGACTGCGCTGCTGCCAGCGACGTCACTTCAATAGAATATGCTCCCGCCGTTGCACTGGTCGCCAGGGAGGCGGTAAACGCCGTGTTAGTGCTGGAAACTTTGGCCGATGCAATTTTGGAAGTATCTTTCAGCGCATTGGCCGCTGTTTGCAGCTTGGTCAGCGACGTCTGAACGATGCCCCAGGCAGTGAGTTTTGCTTTATACGATGTCTGCTGAGTGGTAATTGGCGTCAGCCTGGTCTCTTCGGCCGTCTGCAGCTGGCTATACAGCGTACTGAGCGACGAACTTAAGCTGGTGCCTGCTCCGATAGAACTAATAGTTGCCATTTCTTTATCCTTCAGTTTTAGACAATCACTGTGGGGATTATCGGCAGCGACTGCGAAAAGATTAGAGGGTTTTTTTTAAAACAATGGCGGAATAAAGATAAAGAATAGCGGGCAGTTTGCGGCTTTAAAAAAATGATCTTTTTTTCTAAAGGTTGCTCAGAGGCGGTCGATAATCAGGTTAGCGGTGAGAAAACCGTAGGCAGATGCCTGAATCTGATAACTTTTTATTACTGAAGGATAATTAT